>JAULXO010000005.1:0-64353 GCA_032118555.1 Hylemonella sp.
CGAACACCGGCTCGCGCTCACCCTGCAGCTCCCACAGCACGTGCGGCATGCCGACGTTGGGGAAGGCCAGGTTGTTCCAGCCGGTGGCCTTGGTCGGGTCGCGGTAGTAGGTGCGCAGGTAGGTGTAGAGGTAATCGGCACCGGTGCCCATGCTCTGGCTGGCGCGCGAGCGCGCGATCAGGGTCAGGTCGGGCGGCAAACCACCGAACCACTCCTTGGCCTGCTTGGGATCGATGTTGGCCTTCATGGTCTCACCGACCTTGTCGGTGGTGAACAGCAGGTTGTCCTTGATCTGCTGCTCGGTCAAGCCAATGTCTTGCAGGCGGTTGTAACGCATGAAGGCAGCCGAATGGCAGTTCAGGCAGTAGTTGACGAACAGCTTGGCGCCTTCTTGCAGGGCCGGTAGGTCGTTGGTCTTGTTGGGCGCCTTGTCCCACGCGATACCGCCGCCCGCGGCCTGGGCCGGAGCTGCCGCACCGAGGGCGAGGGCCAGCGAGACAAACAGGGAGGAGATGATTTTTTTCATGCTGCAGTTTCCCCGGGGCTCAGTGCGCTGCAAAGGTGATGCGCTCGGGCACGGGCTTGAACTCGCCGATGCGGCTCCACCAAGGCATCAACAGGAAGAAGCCGAAGTAGAACAGCGTGCCGACCTGCGAGACGCGCTCACCGATCGGCGACGGCGGCTGCACACCAAGGTAGGCCAGGATCACGAAATTGATCACGAAGATGCCATACAGGTACTTGTGCCAATCCGGGCGGTAGCGGATCGACTTGACCGGGCAGTTGTCCAGCCAGGGCAGGAAGAACAGGATGATGACCGCACCACCCATCACCACCACACCCCAGAACTTGGCGTCGATGGCCAGCATCAGGGCCGACAGCACGACGGCGCCACCCACCACCACCATCTTGAACAGCGACGGCAGCTTGAGCTTGGTCACACCCAGCACGGCACCCAGCACCACGCAGGCGATGAGGGCATACATCATCTCGCTGGTGATGGCACGCAGCATGGAATAGAACGGCGTGAAGTACCAGACCGGGGCGATGTGCGCCGGCGTCTTGAGCGGGTCGGCCGGGATGAAGTTGTTGTACTCCAGGAAGTAGCCGCCGAACTCAGGCGCGAAGAACACGATGGCGGTGAACACCATCAGGAACACGCTCACGCCCAGGATGTCATGCACCGTGTAGTAGGGGTGGAACGGAATGCCGTCCAGCGGCTTGCCGTTGGCGTCCTTGGGCGCATCGGGGCCCTTGATCTCGACGCCATCGGGGTTGTTGGAGCCGACATCATGCAGGGCCAGCAGGTGCGCCACCACCAGGCCCAGCAGGACCAGCGGCACGGCGATCACGTGGAAGCTGAAGAAGCGGTTCAGCGTGGCATCGCCCACCACGTAGTCGCCACGGATCAGCAGCGCCAGGTCCGGGCCCACGAAGGGAATGGCGGAGAACAGGTTCACAATCACCTGGGCGCCCCAGTAGGACATCTGGCCCCAGGGCAGCAGGTAACCCATAAAGGCCTCGGCCATCAGCACCAGGAAGATGGCGCAGCCGAAGATCCAGACCAGTTCGCGCGGCTTGCGGTAGCTGCCGTAGATCAGACCACGGAACATGTGCAGGTAGACCACCACAAAGAAGGCGGACGCGCCGGTGGAGTGCATGTAGCGCACCAGCCAGCCCCAGGGCACGTCGCGCATGATGTACTCGACCGAGCCGAAGGCCAGCGCCGCATCCGGCTTGTAGTGCATGACCAGGAAGATGCCAGTCACGATCTGGATCACCAGCACCAGCATGGCCAGCGAACCGAAGAAGTACCAGAAGTTGAAGTTCTTCGGCGCGTAGTACTCCGACATGTGGACGCGGTAGGCATCGAAAGCCGTCGGGAAACGGTTCTCGAACCAGTTGGTCAGCTTGGCGCCGGCCGACGCGTTGGGGGAGATTTCCTTGAATTCAGCCATGTTCGTCTTCCTCAAGCCTTCTTGTCTTCGCCGATCAGCAGCTTGCTGTCCGACAGGTACATGTGCGGCGGCACCTCGAGGTTGTCAGGCGCCGGTTTGTTCTTGAACACGCGGCCAGCCACGTCGAAGGTGGAACCATGGCAAGGGCAGAGGAAGCCGCCTTGCCAGTCGTCCGGCAGCGAGGGCTGGGGGCCGGGGGTCAGCTTGTCGGACGGCGAGCACCCCAGGTGCGAGCAGATGCCCACGCCCACGAACACTTCCGGCTTGATCGAGCGATGCCGGTTCTTGGCGTACTCGGGCGTCGGGTAGGCCTTGCGGTCGGAGTTCGGATCGGCCAGCTGGCCTTCCACCTTCTCCAGCGTTGCCAGTTGCTCCTCGGTGCGGCGCATGATCCACACCGGCTTGCCGCGCCACTCGACCGTCACCTTTTCACCCGGCTTGAGCGTGGAGATGTCCACTTCCACTGCGGCACCGGCGGCCTTGGCCTTCTCGGACGGCTGGAAGGTGCTGACGAAGGGAATGGCGGTGGCAACACCACCCACGGCACCTGCGCATCCGGTGGCGATCAGCCACGTCCGTTTGCTGGGGTCCATCTGACTTTTATCGGCAAGCGTGTCGCTCATGGGAATCCTCAATCTAAACAACGGGATCGACCCGACTTATGAGACGTCTGAGGTCAACTGATAATTGTAGCCGAGCCTCTGGCGCCAATTTACGCGCGCTTGCCGTTGGCGGCAAGCAAACGGCGCGCCATACGGATCGCCTCGATCAGGCTGGCCGCATCGGCGCGGCCCGTGCCGGCGATGTCGAACGCTGTGCCGTGGTCCGGGCTGGTGCGCACCAACGGCAGGCCCAGCGTGACGTTGACGCCTGTATCCACCCCGAGGTACTTCACCGGGATCAGGCCCTGGTCGTGGTACATCGCCACCACAACGTCGAACTCACCCGGTTGCCCGCTCGCGGCCCGCGCCCGCATGAAGACGGTATCCGGCGCCAACGGCCCCTGCACATCCAGCCCCTCGGCGCGCGCCTTTGCGATGGCGGGTGCAATCTCCTCAACTTCCTCGAGCCCGAACAGGCCACCTTCGCCGGCATGCGGGTTCAGCCCCGCCACCGCGATGCGCGGCGTTCGCCCCAGCAATGGACGCAACGCTAGGTGCGTGATGCGCAAGGTCTGCAGCACGTTGTCGAAGGTCACGGCCTCAATCGCCTGGCGCAGCGAGACGTGGATGCTGACCAGCACGGTGCGCAGTTCGTCGTTGGCCAGCATCATGCGCACTGGCAGCTCCGCCACACTCTTGCCAACATGGGCCGCCGCCTCAGCCTGCAGGAGTTCGGTGTGGCCGGGAAAGGCGTCGAACGGCGCACCCGCCGCGGACAGAGCCTCCTTGTGCAGCGGCGCTGTCACCAGGCCCGCAATTTCGCCACGCAACGCCGCCTGCGCCGCCCACACAACACAGCGCCCGGCCAGCCGCCCCGACTCAGCACTGATACGACCGAACGGCACCGGCGCGGCCAGCGTCTCCACCGGCAGCACCGGCAGGCAATGCGGCGCCGCCGCCCACGCTTCGTCCGCCGCCTCCAACACCGCCACCGGCAGCGGCAGCTCGCCGTCCCGACAGATCAGCCGGGTGGCACGCCGCAGCGTGGCAACGTCGCCCACCACGAAACAGCCACGCGTCAGCTCCGGCGCATCGCGAAAGGCCTTGGCAATGATCTCGGGGCCGATGCCGGCGGCATCGCCCATGGTGATGGCAACAGGCTTGGCGTTTGCCATGTCAAGCGGGGTTGTCGATCTCGACGAATTGATGGGTCAGCCCCAATTGCGAGGCAATGTGTCCGGCCACCGCCGGTGCGCCATAGCGCTCGGTCGCATGGTGGCCGCAGGCCAGGTAGGCCACGCCGCTCTCGCGCGCATAGTGCGCCTGCGGCTCCGAAATCTCTCCGGTAAGAAAAGCATCGGCACCAGCCGCAATCGCCGCCTCGAAGTAGCCTTGCGCCCCGCCGGTGCACCACGCTATCTTTTTGATAGCTGACTGCGTTCCATGGACAAGCGTCACCGACCGATTCAATGCCCGCTCCACATGGGCCGCCAGGTCAGCAGCCGAGGTGAAACCATCGCCCTGGACAGGGGCACCGATAAAACCCAGCTCCTGGTCGCCAAACCGCTGCTCGGCGCGCAGACCCAGCCGCAGTCCAAGCTGGGCGTTGTTACCGAGCTCCGGGTGCGCATCCAGCGGCAGGTGGTAAGCGTACAGGTTGATGTCATGCGCCAGCAACAGCGCCAGCCGCTGCTTCATCCAGCCCGTAATGCGCCCATCCTGCCCCCGCCAGAACAAGCCATGATGCACAAAGATGGCATCGGCCTCAGCCGCGATGGCTGCCTCGATCAGCGCGCGACTGGCGGTAACGCCGGAGACGATCTTGCGAATTTCGGCGCGGCCTTCGACCTGCAGCCCGTTCGGGCCATAGTCGCGGAAACGTTCGGGCTGCAACAGTGTATCGAAGGCCTGGAGGAGCTGGGTGCGATCGGTCATGGTGGCGATTGTCGGTCAGATCCGGCCGGCGGCCCCTGCACTTCCAGGGTGCTGTCGCAGCCGATCCCGGCCGCGATCCAGCGTCGCCCCAACCGTGCCAGCAGCACGCGCCCGAAGGGCGTCAGCCACTGCAGGGCGCTCGGCAGCGCCTGCTGCAACACCCCCGTGGCATCGGACAGACTGCCGCAACGGTACTGGCACGTCGCGTCATCCCAACGCAGGGCGACGCAGGCGCCGCGCCGCCGACGCGACAGCAGAATACCGAGCGGACAGGGCTCGCTCAGGCAGCAGATGCCGCAGCCATTGCAGGGCGCCCCCAGCACCGGTTTGGGCGCGGCCTGCGGCTCAATATGGATGACGATCTGCGGCTTCACAGGCGCCACTCTACAATTTCCCCATGAAACGTCACTGGTTGCTGTTTTCCCAGGTAGTCACTGTCCTGCTGGCTGCCTACTTCGTGGTGCTCACGCTCAAGCCGGACTGGCTCGGCCAAGCCTCGTACCTGGGCAGCGTAGCGCTGCTGGAAGCGCCTGCGAGCCCGCCCGACAGTGTGCCGGCCGGCAGCTTCCGCGCGGCGGCGCAGAAGGCGTCTGCCGCCGTGGTCAGCATCAGCACCAGCAAAGCGCCCAAGAACCACCCCAACAGCAACGACCCCTGGTTCCGCTTCTTCTTCGGCGACCAGGACAATGAACCGCAGGTCGGCCTGGGCAGCGGCGTCATCGTCAGCCCAAGCGGCTACATCCTGACCAACAATCATGTGGTCGATGGCGCCGACGAAATCGAGGTCGTCCTGAACGACAACCGGCAGGCGCGCGCCAAGGTGATCGGCACCGACCCGGACAGCGATCTCGCCGTACTGAAAATCGAACTCGACAAGCTGCCGGTGATCGTGCTGGGCAACTCGGATGCGCTGCAGGTGGGCGATCAGGTGCTGGCCATCGGCAACCCTTTTGGCGTCGGCCAGACGGTGACCAGCGGCATCGTCAGCGCGCTGGGCCGCAACCAGCTCGGCATCAACACCTTCGAGAACTTCATTCAGACCGATGCAGCCATCAACCCGGGCAACTCCGGCGGCGCCCTGGTTGATACCAGTGGCAACCTGCTGGGCATCAACACCGCCATCTACTCACGCTCGGGCGGCAACATGGGCATCGGCTTTGCCATCCCCGTCTCCACCGCGAAGCAGGTGCTGGAGAGCATCGTCAAGGACGGCCAGGTGACGCGCGGCTGGATCGGGGTAGAACCGAGCGAGCTCTCGGCGGAGTTGGCAGAAACCTTCGGGATCAAGGCCAGCCGTGGCGTCATCATCACTGGTGTGCTGCAGAACGGACCGGCGGCGCAGGCCGGCATCCGGCCCGGTGACGTCATCACCAGCGTGGCCGGCAAGCCGGTGCAGGATGTCTCAGGGTTGCTGGCCCAGGTCGCCGCCCTCAAGCCTGGCGTGACGGCCCGCTTCGGCGTGCTGCGTCAGAACAGCCAGACGGAAATCGACGTCGTGCCCGGCATGCGTCCCAAGCCGCGGCGCGTCCAGCCGCGCTGAGGCAAGGGGCTGCCAGACCGCGGCATCAGGCCTGCGGCGCCTCGGCGTCCTCGGGCTCGGGTGCCTTGGTGTGCTTGATGAAGATCTGGGCCGCCCACAGGCCCAGCTCATACAACAGGCACATCGGGATCGCCAGCGCCAGTTGCGACACCACATCCGGCGGGGTCACGATGGCGGCGATGATGAAGGCCAGCACGACGAAGTAGCCGCGGAAGTCCTTGAGCTTCTGCACGCTCACCACCCCCATGCGCGCCAGCACGACCACTACCACCGGGACCTCGAACGCCAGGCCGAAGGCAAGGAACATGGTCAGCACGAAGCTCAGGTAGGCCTCGATGTCAGGCGCCGCCGTGATGCTCTTGGGCGCAAAGCTCTGGATGAAGGCGAACACCTGACCGAAGACGAAGAAATAGCAGAACGCCACGCCGATGAAGAACAGCACGGTACTGGAGATCACCAGCGGAAGAACCAGCTTCTTCTCGTGCATGTACAGCCCCGGCGCCACGAAGGCCCAGGCCTGATAGAGGATGACCGGCAGCGCCAACAGGAAGGCCGACATCAGCATGATCTTGAGCGGCACCATGAAGGGCGAGATCACCGAGGTGGCGATCAGCGTCGCCCCTTTGGGCAGGTGCGCCACCAAGGGTGCGGCCAGGATGTCGTACAGCGCACCCGGCCCCGGATAGAGGGCCAGCACCGCCGTCACCACCGCCATGGCCACGATGGACTTGAGCAGACGGTCGCGCAGCTCCATCAGGTGCTGCACGAAGGGCTGCTCCGTACCGGCCAGTTCGTCTTCTTTGGATTGTGGGTCTGCCATGGCTAGTTGGTGCGGTGCGCGAGACAGGCGCCGGTTCGAACCGGTATCAGTCCCGCTGGAAATTCGATGCGCGCGGCTCCGTCAGCTCAGCCGCTGCGGCCGGTAGCGGGCCACCCGGGCGGCTCCCGACAGGGCCCGCGTGCGCACCCCGTGGCGCGCCTTGTACCACAGCGGCGTGGCGCCGCGCTTGAGGCGCCAGTTCTTGCGTGGATGCTTGTATTCGGGGTGACCCGACAAGGGCGGCGACTCCAGGCTGGTGGACTCCAACCCCGACGTCGCCTCAGCCCAACTCTGCTCGAAGTCGCTGGTGGTGGTCTGGATCGAGTTCTCGACCTCGCGCGCCGCACCTTCGACCGAGTCCTTCATCTTCTTGAGCTCGTCGAGCTCCATGGACCGATTGACCTCGGCCTTGACGTCAGCCACATAGCGCTGCGCCTTGCCCAGCAAGGTACCCACCGTACGGGCAACGCGCGGCAGCTTCTCCGGCCCGATGACAATCAATGCCACCGCGCCGATCAGCGCCAGCTTGGAAATGCCAAGATCAATCATGTCTGCCTAAGCGGCAATCAGGACTTGGTCTTGGCTTCGACGTCGATGGTGGTCTTGTCGGCGGCCGGGGCGGCATTGCCCACCTGGGCGGCCGGCGCGGCCGGCTTCTCTTCAGTGGAAGAACCGTCCTTCATACCATCCTTGAAACCCTTGACGGCGCCGCCGAGGTCACTGCCGAGGTTCTTGAGCTTCTTGGTGCCAAACACCATGACAACAATCAGCAAGACGATCAGCCAGTGCCAGATAGAAAACGAACCCATATATCACTCCTCAGGAATTAATCAATTCTAATCTTCGCCGTGGCCGGTCGCACAGCCGGCACCGAATTAACCTTTGCGCCACGGACGCGGCCCGCCGATAACGTGGACATGCAGATGATGCACCTCCTGCCCGCCGTGCTCGCCGGTATTGCAGACGATGCGAAACCCACCTTCCGGGTAGGGCTGGCAGCCCTCCTGCAGCGCCAGTCGGGGCGCCAACACCATCATGCGCCCCAGCAGGGCAGCATGCTCCGGTCCGACCTGGGCCAGGGACGGGACATGCAACTTGGGCACCATCAGGAAATGAACCGGCGCCCAGGGCTGGATGTCATGAAAGGCGTAAATCTCCTCGTCTTCATAGACCTTCTTCGAGGGGATCTGACCGGCAATGATCTTGCAGAAGATGCAGTCCGGATCGCTATGCTTTACGTGGCTCATGCCGAAAACTCCATGGGTAGACCCTTGTTCATGTTCACCATGCCGCGGATGATGCGGTAGAGGAACCAGACCGAAATGACCAGCCAGGCCAGCCAGCCTGGCAGCAGCAGGAAAAACCACAAGGGCAGCGTCAGCACATACAGCGCCGCCGCGATCAGCACGGTACGGATGCGCCAGCGGAAATGCGAGGCATGCCAGGTGTTTTCGGCGTCTTCACGCTTGACCAGGTCCAGCACCAGCGCCACCACCAGCAGCACCGGGCTGATCTGCGCGCCGGGCACCAGGGCGCCCACGGCCACGATCAGGTGCAGCACATAGCTGACCGTGCCCAGCGTGGTGAGCGACTGCAGGCGCTCCGCCTCACTGCGGCTCACGACTGCCCGCCCTCGCGCGCCAGCGCCTTGCGCAGCGCCTTTTCCTCGATGCCGCTGGTGCCCTCGCGGCGCTCCAGCTCGGCAATCACGTCGGCCGGCGTCAAGCCGTAATGCGCCAGCGCGATCATGCTGTGGAACCAGAGGTCGGCCACCTCGTAGAGGATCTTGCTGCGGTCGCCGCCATGGTCGGCATCCTTGGCCGCCATCACCACCTCGGTGGCTTCCTCGCCGATTTTCTTGAGGAAGGCATCCGGCCCCTTGTGCAGCAGGCGCGCCACGTAGCTCTTTTCCGGGTCACCGCCATTGGCCGGCAGGCGGCTTTCGACCACGGCCGCCAAGCGGGCCAGGGCATCGGCGGAATTGTTGCGGGTGTCGGACATGGTCGTTACTTGTAGATGGATTCGGGGTCTTTCAAGACCGGATCGACCGCCTGCCAGGCGCCATCCTTCAGCACGCTGAAGAAGCAGCTGTGGCGGCCAGTGTGGCAGGCAATGCCAGGCTCGTGGCCAAGCTGGGTGACCTGGAGCAAGACCACGTCGTTGTCGCAGTCCAGCCGGATTTCATGCACCGTCTGCACATGGCCTGATTCCTCACCCTTGAACCAGAGCTTGCCGCGCGAGCGGCTGAAGTAGACCGCACGGCCGAGCTCGGCCGTCTTCTGCAGCGCTTCCCGGTTCATCCAGGCGAACATCAGCACGTCCTTGCTGCCGCGCTCCTGCGCGATCACGGGCACGAGGCCCTGCGCGTCCCATTTGATCTCGTCGAGCCAATTCATCGCGCTATTGTCGCCCGAATCGACGCCGTCAACGCGACGCTCAGGCCTGGGTTTCGATGCGCACCGGGATGCCGGCCTGGGCCATGCGCGCCTTGGCCTGGGCAATGGTGTATTCGCCGTAATGGAAGATGCTGGCGGCCAGCACGGCGTCAGCACCGCCGATCTGGATGCCGTCGACCAGGTGGTCGAGGTTGCCGACGCCGCCGGAGGCGATCACCGGCACGCTCACTGCGTCGCTCACCGCGCGGGTGAGTTCCAGATCAAAGCCGGACTTGGTGCCGTCGCGGTCCATGCTGGTGAGCAGGATCTCGCCGGCGCCGTACCCGGCCATCTGGCGCGCCCAGGCCACGGCGTCCAGGCCGGTGTTCTTGCGCCCGCCGTGGCTGTAGACGTCCCAGCCATCGCCGCGCGCCAGCAGGTCGTCACCAAAACGGCGCTTGGCGTCGATGGCCACCACGATGCACTGCGCGCCGTACTTGGCCGAGGCGTCACGGATGACCTGCGGGTTGGCAATGGCGGCCGAGTTGAAGCTGGTCTTGTCGGCCCCGGCGTTGAGCAGGCGGCGCACGTCTTCCACGGTGCGCACGCCACCGCCGACGGTGAGCGGAATGAAGACCTTGGACGCCACCGCCTCGATGATGTGCAGGATCAGGTCGCGGCCGTCGCTGGTGGCGGTGATGTCGAGGAAGGTGAGTTCGTCGGCGCCCTGCTCGTTGTAGCGCGCAGCGATCTCCACCGGATCGCCGGCGTCACGCAGTTCAACGAAATTGACGCCCTTAACAACCCGACCGCCGGTGACGTCCAGGCAGGGAATGATGCGTTTAGCCAGCATGATTGCTTTCAGAAAGAGTCAACGGCTGGTTTTGCCGCCGGGCCGCCCCAGGCAAAATGCGGCCCCCTCGGGGGGCAGGGAGCCACACGCAGTGGGCGACCGTGGGGGCCATGTCAGCCGGACAGTTCGTCGGCGCGCACTTGCGCGGCTTCGAAGTCCAGGTCGCCGGTGTAGATGGCCCGGCCGCAGATCACGCCTTCGATGCCTTCGTCCTCGACGGCGCACAGCGCCTCGATATCGGCCATATTGCTCAGGCCGCCGGAAGCGATGACCGGGATGGTCAGCGCCTGCGCCAGCCGCACCGTGGCCTCGATGTTGATGCCGGAGAGCATGCCGTCGCGGCCGATGTCGGTGTAGATGATGGACTCGACGCCGTAGTCCTCGAACTTCTTGCCGAGATCGACGACCTCGTGTTTGGTCAGCTTGCTCCAGCCGTCGGTGGCGACCTTGCCGTCCTTTGCATCGAGGCCGACGATGATGTGGCCGCCGAAGGCGGTGCAGGCGTCCTGCAGGAAGCCGGGGTTCTTGACGGCCGCGGTGCCGATGATGACGTAGCGCAGGCCGGCGTCGAGGTAACGCTCGATGGTGTCGAGGTCGCGGATGCCGCCGCCGAGCTGCACGTCCACCTCGCTGCCGACTTCCTTGAGGATGCTGCGGATGGCCTGCTCGTTCTTCGGCTGGCCGGCAAAGGCGCCATTGAGATCCACCAGGTGCAGGCGACGCGCGCCCTTGTCAACCCAGTTGCGCGCCATCTGCGCCGGGTCTTCGCCGAAGGTGGTGGACTGGTCCATGTCGCCCTGCTTCAGGCGCACGCAATGACCGTCTTTCAAATCAATGGCAGGGATTAAAAGCATGATGCTTTGGAAATGAAGTGGCTTTCAGGTGTTCCGCCGGAACGGGGTAGGCTGGAATCAGGGATTCCAGTGCAGGAAGTTGCGATAAAGGGCCAAGCCGTGGGCTGCACTTTTCTCGGGGTGGAATTGGGTCGCGAAAATATTATCGCGCGCAATCGCCGAGGTGAAGCGGCCACCGTAATCGGTCTCGCCCGCGCTGTGGCGCGCAGCCGACGGTCGGGCGTAGAAGCTGTGCACGAAATAGAAGTAGCTGCCGTCCGGCACCTCGCCCCATACCGGGTGGCGGCCCTGGCCGTGGTCCGGCTGCCAGACCTGGTTCCAGCCCATCTGCGGCACCTTGTAGCGGCTGCCATCGGGCTGCGTGCGGCCGGCCAGCTCGAACTTGATGACCTCGCCATGGATCAGACCCAGGCCCGGCGTGTCGCCCTCGGCGCTGTGATCCAGCATCATCTGCATGCCGACGCAGACGCCAAACAAGGGCTTGTTCGCCGCGGCTTCCAGCACCGCATCGCGCAGGCCGGAGTCGCGCAGTTCGCGCATGCAGTCGGGCATGGCGCCCTGCCCTGGCAGCACCACGCGTTCGGCGGCGCGCACTTCGTCGGGGCGCGAGGTGATGAGCACATGCCAGCCGGTGCCGGCCGCCGCAGCCTGCACCGCCTGCGACACCGAGCGCAGGTTACCCATGCCGTAGTCGACCACGGCGACGGTCTTGACCGGAAGTCCGGAAGTCATGACGTCAGAGCGAGCCTTTGGTCGAAGGAATGGTACCCACCGCGCGCGGATCGATCTCCAGCGCGGCGCGCAACGCACGGCCGAAGGCCTTGAACACGGTCTCGGCCTGGTGGTGGGCGTTCTCGCCCTTGAGGTTGTCGATGTGCAACGTGATGAAGGCGTGGTTGACGAAGCCCTGGAAGAACTCGTAGGCCAGCTGGCTGTCGAAGGTGCCGATCATGCCGCTCTTGAACGGCACGTGCATGACCAGGCCCGGGCGACCGGAGAAGTCGACCACCACGCGCGACAGCGCCTCATCCAACGGCACGTAAGCGTGGCCGTAGCGGCGGATGCCCTTCTTGTCACCCACCGCCTTGGCCACCGCCTGGCCCAGGGTGATGCCGACGTCTTCCACCGTGTGGTGGCCGTCGATGTGCAGGTCGCCCTGAGCCTGAATATCCAGATCGATCAGGCCGTGGCGTGCGATCTGGTCCAGCATGTGGTCGAAGAAGCCGATGCCGGTGGACAGGCGCGAGACGCCCGTGCCATCGAGATTGACCTTGACAGTGATCTGGGTCTCGGCGGTATTGCGCGAGACATCTGCAATGCGTGGTGTGCTCATAGTGATTCTTTCAGCGCGGCCAGCATCAACCGGTTTTCATCCGGCGTACCGACGGTCAGGCGCAGGCAGTTGGCCAGCAAGGGGTGCAGCTTGGAGACGTTCTTCACCAGCACCTTGCGCGCCTTCATGCCCTCGAAGGCCCGAGCCGCATCGGGCACGCGCACCAGGATCATGTTGGCCTCGCTGTTCCAGGCCCGCACCCCGGGCAGGGCCGACAACGCTTCCAAAATAATAGCACGCTGCGCTTTGATCTCAAGGGCCTGGGCCGCAAAAACATCCGCGTGCTCGAGCGCAAACAGGGCGCATTCGTAGTTCAGCACGCTGACGTTGTAGGGCGGACGCACCTTGTCGATCTCGGCGATCAGCGCGGCCGGACCGATCATGTAGCCCAGCCGCACGCCGGCCAGGCCGAACTTGGACAGCGTGCGCATCAGCAGCACATGGCCGTGCGCGGCCGGATCGGCGCGCATGCGGTCGAGCCAGGTGCGGGCGGCGAAAGGCTGGTAGGCCTCGTCCAGCACCACCAGGCCGCCCTGCTCGCCGACGACGGCGATGATCCTCTCTATCACTGCCGCGTCCCACAGGTTGCCGGTCGGGTTGTTCGGGTAGGCGATGTAGGTGATGGTCGGCTTGTGCTGGCGGATGGCGGCCAGCATGGCGGCCTCGTCGAGCTCGAAGTCGGAGGTGAGCGGCACGCCGTGGAAGGCCAGCCCCTGCAGCTGGGCGCTCATGGCGTACATGACGAAACCGGGCAGCGGCGCCAGGATGGACGCGCCCGGCACGTCGCAGGCCATGGCCAAGAGCGAGATCAGTTCGTCCGAGCCGTTGCCCAGCATCAGGTCACAGCCCGCGGGCATGTTGGCGTAACGTGCCAGCGCGGCGCGCAGGTCGTTGACGCGGCCATCTGGGTAGCGGTTCAGCGCCAGTGTGGCCAGGCGTTGGCCCAACTCGGCCTGCAGCGCGGGCGGCAGGCCGTAGGGATTCTCCATCGCGTCGAGCTTGACCATGCCCACCGAGTCCTGGACGGCATAGGCATGCATGCCCTGCACGTCCTGGCGGATCAGCTGCTGCAACTTCGGGTCGAGGGCGCTCATCGCTTGCCTTCCTTCAGCCGCATTTCGGCTGCGCGGGCATGGGCTTGCAGACCCTCGCCGTGCGCCAGCACGGAGGCGATCTGCCCCAGCGTCTGCGCGCCGGCCTCACTGACCTCGATCAGGCTGGAACGCTTCTGAAAGTCGTACACACCGAGCGGCGAGGAAAAGCGCGCCGTGCCGCTGGTGGGCAACACGTGATTGGGGCCGGCGCAGTAGTCGCCAAGCGACTCGCTGGTGTAGGCACCGAGGAAGATGGCGCCGGCGTGCTTGAGCAGCGGCTCCCACTGGTGGGGCTCGCGGCTCGACACCTCCAGGTGTTCGGGCGCGATGCGGTTGGAGATGGCACAGGCCTCTTCCATGCTGCGCGTGTGGATCAGCGCACCGCGCCCGGTGAGCGACTTGGCGATGATCTCGGCGCGTGGCATCTGCGGCAGCAGGCGGTCGATCTCGCGCTGCACCGCGTCAAGGTAGGCCGCATCCGGGCACAGCAGGATGCTCTGCGCCAGCTCGTCGTGTTCGGCCTGGCTGAACAGATCCATGGCCACCCAGTCGGCCGGCGTCGTGCCATCGGCCAGCACCAGGATTTCGCTCGGGCCGGCGATCATGTCGATGCCGACCTGACCGAAAACACGCCGCTTGGCGCTGGCCACATAGGCATTGCCCGGGCCGGTGATCTTGTCCACGCCGGGCACGGTGGCCGTGCCGTAGGCCAGCGCCGCCACGGCCTGGGCGCCACCGATGGCGAAGGCGCGCGTGACGCCCGCCACATAGGCGGCAGCCAGCACCAGCGGGTTCTTCTCACCCCGCGGGGTAGGCACCACCATGATGATTTCACCGACACCGGCCACATGGGCCGGAATGGCGTTCATCAGCACCGACGACGGGTAGGCGGCTTTGCCGCCGGGCACGTAGATGCCGACGCGGTCCAGCGGCGTGACCTTCTGCCCCAGCAACGTACCGTCGGCATCGCGGTAGCTCCAGCTCTCGCCGGAGGCCTTCTTCTGTGCCTCGTGGTAGCTGCGCACCCGCTGGGCCGCGGCCTGCAAGGCCTCGCGCTGCGCGGCCGGCAAGGCCTCGAACGCCGTCTTCAGTTCAGCTTGCGTCAGCTCCAGCACCTTGAGCGAGCTGGCCTGCACGCCATCGAAGCGCGCGGTGTACTCCAGCACGGCCGCATCGCCGCGCTGCTGCACATCGGCCAAGATCTCGGCCACGCGCTGCTCGATGGCGGCATCGGTCTCGCTGGACCAGTGCAACCGCGCTTTAAATTGAGCATCAAAATCGGCCTCAGCCGTTGACAGTCGGGCGGGAGCAGCTATCAAATTCATAGTATTCACTTCGGACCCACGGCACCGGCGAAGGCGTCGATGATGCGGCGGATCGGTTCGCGATTGAGCTTGAGCGCGGCCTGGTTCACCACCAGGCGTGAACTGATATCCATGATGTGCTCGACCTCGACCAGATGGTTGGCCTTGAGCGTGTTGCCGGTGGACACCAGGTCGACGATGGCATCGGCCAGCCCGGTCAGCGGGGCCAGCTCCATGCTGCCGTAGAGCTTGATCAGGTCCACGTGCACACCCTTGGCCGCGAAGAATTCGCGCGCAATCGCCACGTACTTGGTGGCCACCGTCAGGCGCGAGCCTTGGCGCACGGCGGCAGCGTAGTCGTAACCCTCACGCACCGCCACACTGATGCGGCACTTGGCGATCTGCAGGTCCAGCGGCTGGTACAGACCGTCGCTGCCATGCTCCAGCAGCGTGTCCAGGCCGGTGATGCCGAGATCGGCGCCGCCGTACTGCACATAGGTGGGCACGTCGGTGGCGCGCACCAGCACCACACGTACATCCGGCTGGTTGGTGGCCAGGATGAGCTTGCGGGTCTTCTCGGGATCGTCCAGCACCTCGATACCAGCCGCCTTCAGCAGCGGCACGGTTTCGTCGAAGATGCGTCCCTTGGAAAGTGCGAGCGTGATCATGGTTTCATTGTCTCATTTGACACGCTCGATATCGGCACCGATGGCGGCCAACTTGGCTTCCATGCGGTCGTAACCTCTATCAAGGTGATAGATGCGATCTACCAGCGTCTCACCGTCGGCCACCAAGCCAGCGATCACCAGGCTGGCGGACGCGCGCAGGTCGGTGGCCATGACGGTGGCGCCCGACAGGCGCGGTACGCCTTCCACCACCGCCACATTGCCGTCGATCTGGATGTTCGCACCCAGGCGCACCAGCTCGTTGACGTGCATGTAGCGGTTCTCGAAGATGGTCTCGGTCACCTTGGCCGTGCCCTGCGCCACGCAGTTGAGCGCCATGAACTGGGCCTGCATGTCGGTCGGAAAGCCCGGGTATTCGGTGGTGCGGAAACTCTGTGCCTTCAGCCGACCCTGCGACTGGATGCGGATACCGTCCGACAGAGCAGTCACGGTGGCACCCGCCGCCTGCAGCTTCTCGATCACCGCGTCCAGGTGGTCGGCCAAGCCGTGCTTGAGCACCACGTCGCCACCGGCAGCCGCAACGGCGCACAAAAAGGTGCCGGTCTCGATGCGGTCGGCCACCACCTGGTGCTCGCAGCCGTGCAGCGCCTCGACCCCCTGGATGCGGATGCGGCTGGTGCCGTGGCCTTCGATCTTGGCGCCCATCTTGATCAGCATCTCCGCCAGGTCCGGAATCTCCGGCTCCTGCGCCGCGTTTTCCAGCACGGTCTCGCCCTCGGCCAGGCAGGCCGCCATGAGGAAGTTCTCGGTCCCGGTCACGGTCACCATGTCGGTGGTGATGCGCGCGCCCTTGAGGCGTGCCTGCCCTTGCGGCAGGCGCGCCATGATGTAGCCATGCTCGACCGAGATCTCGGCCCCCATGGCCTGCATGCCCTTGATGTGCTGATCGACCGGGCGCGAGCCGATGGCGCAGCCACCGGGCAGCGACACACGTGCCTGGCCGAAGCGCGCCAGCAGCGGCCCCAGCGCCAGCACCGAAGCGCGCATGGTCTTGACCAGCTCGTAGGGCGCCTCGGGTTTGTCCAACCGGGATGCGTCAAGTCGCACCGTGCCGTCGGCATCGCGCTCGGCGACCACCCCCATGTTGCGGATCAGCTTGAGCATGGTGGCCACGTCCTGCAGCTGCGGCACGTTGCGCAGCGTCACCGGCTGCGCCGTCAGCAGCGCGGCACACAGCTCAGGCAAGGCGGCGTTCTTGGCGCCGGAAATCAGCACCTCGCCGTGCAGCGTACGGCCACCGCGGATGAGCAATTTATCCATGAGGGATCACTTCGGTTGCGCCGCCCATTCGGCCGGCGTGTAGGTCTTCATCGACAGGGCATGCACCTCGTCGGTGTGCATCTTCTGGCCCAGCGTGGCGTAGACGCGCTGGTGGCGCTGGATGGCGCGCCTGCCCTCGAACTCGCGGGAGACGATGGTGGCATACCAGTGGCGGCCGTCGCCGGTGAGCTCGATGTGCTCGCAGGCCAGGCCGGCCGCGATGAGGGATTGGAGTTGGTCTGCGGTCATGATGAGAAAGTGGTATCAGCCACGGATCTTGTAGCCGATGCGCAGCAGGTGCACCGCCAGGCCGCCGACGGCCAGCAGCGCCGTGCCGACGATGCCCAGGCTGAGCCAGGGCGAGACGTCGCTGACACCGAAAAAGCCGTAGCGGAAGCCGTCGATCATGTAGAAGAAAGGATTCAGGTGGCTCACGCCCTGCCAGAACGCCGGCAGCGAATGGATGGAATAGAACACGCCGCTGAGGAAGGTCATGGGCATGATGATGAAGTTCTGGAAGGCCGCCAGCTGGTCGAATTTTTCCGCCCACAGGCCGGCAATCAGACCCAGCGAGCCCAGCAACGCCGCCCCGGCGACGGCAAACACCACGATCCACAGCGGAGCCGTCAGGCTCAGATCGGTGAACCAGACCGTCACCAGCAGCACACCCGAGCCGACCACCAGCCCGCGCAGCACCGAGGAGCCGACATAGGCTAGGTACCAGGCCCAGTGCGACAGCGGGGTGAGCAACAGAAAGACCAGGTTGCCCATGATCTTGCTCTGGATCAGCGAGGACGAGCTGTTGGCAAAAGCGTTCTGCAGCACGCTCATCATCACCAGCCCCGGGATCAGGAAGGCGGTGTAGCTGATGCGGTCGTAGACCTTGACGTGGTCTTCCAGCACGTGGCCGAAGATCAGCAGGTAGAGCACGGCCGTCAACACCGGCGCGGCGATGGTCTGGAAGCTGACCTTCCAGAAGCGCAGCACCTCTTTGTAGAGCAGGGTCTGCCAGCCCGTCATGTTCGGCTCCCCATCACGGCGAGGAACACGTCTTCCAGGTCGGCCTTGGTGATCTCGACATCGTCGACGATGACGCCGGCCTCGCGCACCGCGCCGAGGTAGCCCTCGATCTCCCGTGCATCGTGGGCCGGGAACTGCACGATGCGCCCGGTCACACGCGCCTGCGCGGCCAGGTCGGCCGGCAACTCACCGTCGATCTTCAGGCGCAGCACGTGGCTGGACGCGGCCTTGAGCAATTCACTGGTGCGCTCCAGCGCCACCACCCGGCCGGACTTGAGCATGGCGATGCGGCCGCACAAGGCTTCCGCCTCTTCCAGGTAATGGGTGGTCAGCAGCACCGTGTGGCCTTGCTTGTTCAAGCGCGAGATGAAGGCCCACAGGGTCTGGCGCAGCTCCACGTCGACGCCGGCCGTGGGCTCGTCGAGCACGATCACCGGCGGCTTGTGCACCAGCGCCTGCGCCACCAGCACGCGGCGCTTCATGCCGCCGGAGAGCTGACGCATGTTGGCATTGGCCTTGTCGGCCAGGCCCAGGCTTTCGAGCAGCTCGTCGATCCAGGCCTCGTTGTTCTTGACGCCGAAGTAGCCGGACTGGATGCGCAGCGTTTCGCGCACGTTGAAGAAGGGGTCGAACACCAGTTCCTGCGGCACCACGCCCAGCTGCCGCCGCGCCTGGGCGTAATCTGCCTGGACGTCATGCCCCAGCACCCGAACCCGCCCCTGGTTGGCGCGCGTCAGGCCGGCGAGGATGCTGATCAGGGTGGTCTTGCCGGCCCCGTTGGGTCCGAGCAGGCCAAAGAATTCGCCCTCTTCGATATCGAGGCTGACGTCGTCTAGGGCAAGGAAAGTGGCGCCCTGGGGCCCCCGCGGGGCCGCATAGGCCTTGGAGACGGACTGAAAGGAGATGGCTGGCATGGAAGTCCGCTATTTTAAGCGGACGGGTCGCCAGCCCGCGCCCGTGGGGTCAGGCGGCCGGCAGCAAGCTGGCGATGCCGTACAAAGCTGCCAGATCGGCCAGTCGCGGCGTCAGGCCGCGCACCGCAAACTGCTTGCCGGTCGCCAGGCATTCGCGCCGAAACTCCAGCAGCACAGCCAGCGCGGCCGAATCAAAGCGCTGCAAGGCACTGGCATCCACCGTCACCGAGGCGCCGCCATGGCCGCGCAGGCCCTGCAGCAGCATCTGCAGGCAGGCGCGGGCCTGGACGTGGGTGAGTTCGGTGGGCAGCAGCAGCACGGTCAGCCCTTCTTGGCGTTGGCCTTGTTGCGTTCGCTCAGGGTGGCGATCAGGCCATCGATGCCCTTGGTATTGATCTCCTGGGCAAACTGGCTGCGGTAGGTCTCCACCAGCCAGACACCCAGCACGTTGAGGTTGTAGATCTTCCACCCCAGGCCCTCGCCCGGCGTCTTCTCCAGCCGGTAGTCGAGCTGGATCGGGTCACCACGGCCGCGCACTTCGGTACGCACCACGACCTCCTTGTCCTCAGGCGCGGCACGCATCGGCTTGAGCACGATGGTCTGGTCGGTCACCTGCTGCAAGGCACCGGCGTAGGTGCGTACCAGCAGGGTCTTGAACTCCTCCTGCAGGCGCTTCTTCTGCTCTGGCGTGGCCTGGCGCCAGCCAGGGCCGACCGCCGAGGCCGTCATGCGCTGGAAGTTGACGTTCGGCATGATCTTGGCATCGACCAGCGTCATGATGCGGTTCATATCGCCGGCCTGGATCGCCTTGTCGGTACGGATGGTGTCCAGCACCTCGGTGGACAGGCGCTTGACCATGGCATCGGGCGCCTCGTCGGCGGCGGCATGCGCCGGCCAGACGGCCAGCGCCGCGGCGCTGCACACCCAGGCAGCGAGGAAACGGTTCAGAAATCGACGTTGCATGTTGGTTCTTCCATTGTCACTGTGAGCCCCGGCACCTGCAGGTACGAACCGGCCGGCACGGGCACCACACCGGTGAAAACTAGTCGGCCGGTGGCTCTGGCTCCGGCGCTTCCTCGGGAGGATTGCCGTCGTACACCGCATTGCGGCGCCGCGCCAGATGCGCATCCCGCAGGAAAGTGTACTTGTCAAGCGCCACCTCCTCCAGCACCTCGCCAGCCTTGAGCAATTGGGCGCGGTTGTCGATGAGGCGCACCGTCCACAGCGTGTTGCGCACCGGAATGTCTTCTACCTTGGTCACCGGGTCGCCCACCGTCTTGTCCACCGGCAGCGCCACGGTATCGCGCAAGGTCGAAGGACCGAAGAAAGGCAGCACCACGTAAGGCCCGGCGCCCACACCCCAGCGCCCCAAAGTCTGGCCGAAGTCTTCTGGCTGGCGCTCAATCTGCATCTCGGTGGCGACGTCCAGAATGCCGGCCAGGCCGAACGTGCTGTTGAAGGTGAAACGCATCAGGTTGCTGGCCGCCGCCTCGCCCTTGAGTTGCAATACGCTGTTGACGAAGGACCAGAGGTCCTCGATGTTGCGGAAGAAATTGCCCACGCCGCGGCGCACCAGTTCGGGCGTCACGGTCTGGTAGCCCGTCGCGACCGGCTTGAGTACGGCCTCGTCCAGCGCTTCGTTGAACTGGAACATGCTGCGGTTGAAGGGCTCCAGCGGATCTTTCGGGTTGGCGTTCGGGCCGGTCGCACACCCGGCCAGCAGCGCACCGCACAGCAGCACCGCGCCGCCGATCAGACGCCTGCAACCACCGGCCACCGGCTGGCCTGTCTTGCTGACGTCACTCATTTCTTGCCCGCGCTATCCGTCTTGCCTTCGGCCGACTTGCTGTAGAGGAACTGGCCGATGAGATTCTCCAGCACCACCGCCGATTGCGTGCTGCTGATCACGTCGCCGACGGCCAACGATTTCTCTTCAGCGCCGGCCTCGATGCCGACGTACTGATCCCCCAGCAGACCACTGGTCAGGATCTTGAGTGAACTGTCCTTCGGGAACTGGTAGCGGCTCTCCAGCGCCAGCTGCACCTTGGCCTGGAAGGTCTTGTCGTCGAAGCTGATCGACTCGACGCGCCCCACCACCACACCGCCGCTCTTGACCGGCGACTTCGGCTTCAGGCCACCGATGTTGTCAAAGCGCGCCTCCACCCGGTAGGTCGATTGGAAACTCAGGTTCAGCAGGTTGGCCGACTGCAGCGCGAGGAACAGAATGGCCGCGCCCCCGATCAGGACGAACAGGCCTACCCAGACATCATTTTTTGAGCGTTGCATCTTGATTCATCGGGGTCAGCGTACCTTGCGCCGCGCGCGGTCTGACCCACAAAGCTCCTGTCAAATTCAAATCGAAAACATCATCGCGGTCAGGATGAAGTCCAGCCCCAGCACCGCCAGCGAAGCCATCACCACCGTACGCGTTGTGGCGCGCGACACACCCTCGGGCGTCGCCTGCGCTTCATAGCCCTGCAGCAGCGCCACAAAGCTGACCGTGAAACCGAACACGATGCTCTTGATCACGCCGTTGCCCACGTCCTGCCAGACATCGACCCCACCCTGCATGCGGCTCCAGAAGGCGCCGGGATCGACACCGATCATGACCACGCCCACCAGCCAACCGCCCATGACGCCCACCGCGCTGAAGACGGCAGCCAACAGGGGCATGGTGATCACGCCGCCCCAGAAACGCGGCGCCAGGATGCGGCGCACCGGGTCCACGGCCATCATCTCCATCGCGCTGAGCTGCTCACCAGCCTTCATCAGGCCGATTTCGGCCGTGAGCGAGGTGCCGGCCCGGCCGGCAAACAGCAGCGCCGCCACCACCGGCCCAAGCTCGCGCACCAGGCTGAGGGTCACCATCTGCCCCAAGGCTTCCGTAGAGCCATAGTCCACCAGAATGTAGTAGCCCTGCAGCCCGAGCACAAAACCGACGAACAGGCCGGACACCACGATGATGGCCAGCGAATGGTTGCCCAGCAGATGGATCTGGTCGCGGATCAGCCCGAAGCGTTTGAAACTCGGGCCGGCCAGCTGGACCAGCCGAAGGAACAGGCGCGCGCCATAGCCCATGTCGCCCAGCTTACTGCGCAACGTATAACCCACATCCGAGGGGCGCCACCAGCTCATACCTGCTCCATGCCGAAGTCCTGCTCCACACTGGGACCCGGGTAGTGGAAATGCACCGGCCCCTCGGCCTGGGCCTGGACAAACTGCTGTACCAGCGGATCGGTGGAGCGCCTGACCTCATCCGGCGTGCCCTGGGCCGCAATGCGCCCGTTGGCCAGGATGATTACTTGGTCGGCAATACCGAAGGTTTCCTCCAGATCATGGGACACCACGATGCTGGTCAGCCCCATGGCATCGTTGAGACGGCGGATCAACTGGGCGGCGGTGCCGAGCGAGATCGGATCCAGGCCGGCAAAGGGCTCGTCGTACATGACCAGTTCCGGGTCGAGCACGATGGCACGCGCCAGCGCGACCCGGCGCGCCATGCCACCCGACACCTCGCTGGGCATCAGGTCGCGGGCGCCGCGCAGACCCACGGCATTGAGCTTCATCAGCACCACATCGCGAATCAGTGCCTCCGACAGATCCGTATGTTCGCGCAGGGGAAACGCCACGTTCTCAAAGACGTCGAGGTCGGCAAACAGCGCGCCGAACTGGAACAGCATGCCCATGCGCCGGCGCGCCGCGTAGAGCTGCTCCTGGTTCATGGTGGTGACATCCTGCCCGTCGAACAGCAGTGCCCCCTGTTGCGCCCGGTACTGGCCGCCAATCAGCCGCAAGACGGTGGTCTTGCCGCCGCCGGAAGCCCCCATCAAGGCCGTGACCTTGCCGCGCGGCACCTGCAGGCTCACGTCGTCCAGAATGACGCGCTCCCCGTACCCGAAGGACAGGTGACGCAGTTCGACGAGAGGGGCTTCTTGCGCGGCGGGCATAAAAAAACAAAAGCCGGGGTGATCCGGCTTTTGAATGATAAGGGATTACACCGATCAGCGCGGCAGATCGCTGCAGCCCATGAGGAACTCGTCTACCGCCCGCGCCGCCTGCCGGCCTTCGCGGATGGCCCAGACCACCAGGCTCTGGCCGCGCCGCATGTCGCCCGCCGCGAACACCTTGGGCACGTTGGTGGCATAGCCTCCCGTAAAGTCAGTGCTCGCTTTGGCGTTGCCACGAGCATCCTTCTCGATGCCGAGGGCGTCTAGGATCGTGGCGACCGGGCTCACGAAACCCATGGCCAACAGCACCAGATCAGCCTGGTACTCCTTTTCGGTGCCCGGGATCTCGACGAACTTGCCGTCCTTGAACTCGACGTGTACGGTCTTCAGACCCGTGACCTTGCCGTTCTTGCCGATGAATTCCTTGGTCGAGATGGCGAACTCGCGCTGGCAGCCTTCTTCATGGCTGGAACTGGTACGCAGCTTCAGCGGCCAGTAGGGCCAGACCAGGGGCTTGTTCTCCTGCTCGGGCGGCATGGGCATGACTTCGAACTGGGTCACGCTGGCAGCGCCGTGGCGGTTGCTGGTACCGACACAGTCGGAGCCGGTGTCACCGCCACCAATGACGATGACGTGCTTGCCATCGGCACGGATCTGCTCCTTGACCTTGCCGCCGGCATTAATGCGGTTCTGCTGCGGCAGGAACTCCATGGCGAAATGGATGCCATCGAGCTCGCGGCCTGGCACCGGCAGGTCACGCGACTGTTCAGCGCCACCGGCCAGCAGCACGGCGTCGAAGTCCTTCTTCAGCTGCTCGGGACTGACGGTGTCCTTGGCCCAGTTGGTCACCTTGGAGCCCTTGGGCATCTCGCCGACCAAGGTGTTGGTCTTGAACACCACGCCCTCGGCTTCCATCTGCTTGACGCGGCGGTCGATATGCGACTTGTCGAACTTGAAATCCGGAATGCCGAAACGCAACAGGCCACCCACGGTGTCGTTCTTCTCGAACACCGTCACGGCATGGCCGGCACGCGCCAACTGCTGGGCTGCGGCCAAGCCGGCCGGGCCGGAGCCGACCACAGCGACCTTCTTGCCGGTCTTCACGGCGGCCGGCTGCGGCTTGACCCAGCCGTTTTCCCAGGCGCGGTCGATGATGGCGTGCTCGATCGACTTGATGCCCACGGCATCGTTGTTGATGTTCAGCGTGCAGGCCGCCTCGCACGGTGCGGGGCAGACACGGCCGGTGAAGTCCGGGAAGTTGTTGGTGCTGTGCAGCACCTCGATCGCGTTCTTCCAGTCGCCCTGATAGACCAGATCGTTGAAGTCCGGAATGATGTTGTTGACCGGGCACCCGTTGTTGCAGAACGGCGTGCCGCAGTCCATGCAGCGTGCGCCCTGGACCTTGGCCTGCTCGTCGCTCAGGCCGATCACGAATTCCTTGTAGTTCTTGACGCGCTCGGCAACGGGCTGGTAGCCCTCCTCGATGCGCTCGTACTCCATGAAGCCGGTGACTTTACCCATGATGTTTCCTATTGATTCAGTTGGAGACAGATCAGGTTTGCGGCGCAAGTCCTGATCGGTCCCGCAAAGTCATTACTTAGCCGCAGCGGCTTCCTTCTTGCTGGTGGCCTTGGCCGGGGCGGCCGCCGCCTTCTTGGCGTTGATCTCACCCAGAGCGCGCTTGTACTCGTTCGGGAACACCTTCACAAATCTGGCGCGAGCCTCAGCCCAGTTGTCCAGCAGCTCGCGCGCACGCTTGCTGCCGGTCCAGCGGTGATGGTCTTCCAGCAGCTTCTTGAGCTGGGCTTCGTCGGTCTGGTCGCGGTGCCAGATGGCACGGCTCACCGCGGCCTCCTGCTCGGCCGCCGGCAGCACCTTCTCCATGGACACCATGGCGGTGTTGCAGCGGGTGGCAAACTGGCCGTCTTCGTCGTAGACGTAGGCCACGCCGCCGCTCATGCCGGCCGCGAAGTTGCGACCCGTCTTGCCCAGCACGGCCACGGTGCCGCCGGTCATGTACTCGCAACCGTGGTCACCGGTGCCCTCCACCACGGCGGTGGCACCCGACAGGCGCACGGCGAAACGCTCGCCAGCCACACCGCTGAAGAACGCCTCACCGCTGGTGGCACCGTACATCACGGTGTTGCCGACGATGATGTTGCGGATGGCCTCGCCGCGGAAATCCAGGCTCGGACGCACGACGATGCGGCCGCCCGACAGGCCCTTGCCGGTGTAGTCGTTGGCTTCGCCGATCAGGTACAGCGTGATGCCTTTGGCGACAAAGGCGCCGAAGGACTGTCCACCCGTACCTTCAAGCTGGATGCGGATGGTGTCGTCCGGCAGGCCCTCCGGGTGCACCTTGGTCAGCGCACCGGACAGCATGGCGCCGACCGAGCGGTTGACGTTGCGCGCCACCTCCATGAACTGCACCTTCTCCCCCTTCTCGATGGCGGCGCGTGATTTCTCAATCAGCACGCGGTCGAGCGATTTCTCCAAGCCGTGTTCCTGCTCGGCCACGTGGTAGCGCGGCACATCGGCGGCAACCTGCGGCATGGCGAACAGGCGCGAGAAGTCCAGGCCGCGGGCCTTCCAGTGCTCGATGCCCTTCTTCATGTCGAGCAGGTCGGCGCGGCCGACCATGTCGTCGAACTTGCGGATGCCCAGCTGGGCCATGATCTGGCGCACTTCCTCGGCAACGAAGAAGAAGTAGTTCACCACATGCTCGGGCTTGCCGGAGAACTTCTTGCGCAGCACCGGGTCTTGCGTGGCCACGCCCACCGGGCAGGTGTTCAAATGGCACTTGCGCATCATGATGCAACCCTCGACCACAAGCGGTGCGGTGGCGAAGCCGAACTCGTCGGCGCCGAGCAGCGCGCCGATGGCGACGTCGCGGCCGGTTTTCATCTGGCCGTCGGCCTGCACGCGGATGCGGCCGCGCAGGCGGTTGAGCACCAGGGTCTGCTGGGTTTCTGCCAAGCCGATCTCCCACGGGCTGCCGGCATGCTTGATGGAGGACCAGGGCGAAGCACCGGTACCGCCGTCATGGCCCGCGATCACCACGTGGTCGCTCTTGCACTTGGCCACGCCGGCGGCAATGGTGCCCACACCGATCTCGGACACCAGCTTGACGCTGATGCTGGAGTGCGGCGCCACGTTCTTCAGGTCGTGGATCAGCTGCGCCAGGTCCTCGATCGAGTAGATGTCGTGGTGCGGCGGCGGCGAAATCAGGCCCACGCCCGGCACCGAGTAACGCAGCTTGCCAATGTAATCGGACACCTTGCCGCCCGGCAGCTGACCGCCTTCGCCCGGTTTGGCACCCTGGGCCATCTTGATCTGGATCTGGTCCGAGCTGGCCAGGTACTCGGCGGTGACGCCGAAGCGGCCGGAGGCGACCTGCTTGATCTTGGAACGCAGCGAATCGCCATCTTGCAGCGGCAGGTCGACTTCCACCTGCGCCTCGCCGATCACGCTCTTGAGCGTTTCGCCCTTCTTGATCGGGATGCCCTTGAGCTCGTTGCGATAGCGCGCCGGATCCTCGCCGCCCTCGCCGGTATTGCTCTTGCCGCCAATGCGGTTCATGGCAATCGCCAGGGTGGCGTGTGCCTCGGTGGAGATGGAGCCGAGCGACATGGCGCCGGTGGCGAAGCGCTTGACGATCTCGCTGGCCGGCTCGACCTCTTCCAGCGGAATGGCTTTGGCCGGGTCGACCTTGAACTCGAACAGGCCACGCAACGTCATGTGACGCTTGTTCTGGTCGTTGATGATCTGCGCGTATTCCTTGTAGGTGTTGAAGTTGTTGGCGCGCGTGCTGTGCTGCAGCTTGGCAATGGCGTCCGGCGTCCACATGTGCTCTTCGCCGCGGGTACGCCAGGCGTACTCACCGCCCGCGTCCAGCATGGTGGCAAGCAGCGGGTCGCTGCCGAATGCGGCACGGTGCATGCGAATACCTTCCTCGGCGATCTCGAACACGCCGATGCCCTCGACGCGGCTGGGCGTACCGGTGAAGTACTTGTCGATGGTCTCGCTGTTCAGGCCGATGGCTTCGAACAGCTGGGCACCGCAGTAGGACATGTAGGTCGACACGCCCATCTTCGACATGATCTTGGACAGGCCCTTGCCGATCGCCTTGATGTAGTTGTAGATGGCCTTGTCCGCGCTCAGGTCGCCCGGCAGGTCCTTGTGGATGGCCACCAGGGTTTCCATGGCGAGGTAGGGATGGACCGCCTCGGCACCGTAGCCGGCCAGCACGGCGAAGTGGTGCACCTCGCGCGCGGTGCCGGTCTCGACCACCAGACCGGCCGAGGTGCGCAGACCCTCACGCACCAGATGCTGGTGGATGGCCGACAGCGCCAGCAGGGCCGGGATGGCCACCTGCTTCGGGCTGACGGCACGGTCGCTGATGATCAGGATGTTCTTGCCACCCTTGATGGCGTCCACCGCTTCGGCGCACAGCGACGCCAGCTTGGCTTCCACGCCTTCGTGGCCCCAGGCCAGCGGGTAGGTGATGTCCAGCGTCTGGCTGCGGAACTTGCCCTTGGTGGTGGCTTCGATGTTGCGCAGCTTGGCCATATCGGAGAAGTCCAGGATGGGCTGGCTCACCTCGAGGCGCATGGGCGGGTTGACCTGGTTGATGTCCAGCAGATTCGGCTTGGGGCCGATGAAGGACACCAGCGACATCACGATCGCTTCGCGGATCGGGTCGATCGGCGGGTTGGTCACCTGGGCAAACAGCTGCTTGAAGTAGCTGTACAGCGGCTTGTTCTTGTCCGACAACACAGCCAGCGGGCTGTCGTTGCCCATGGAGCCGATCGCCTCTTCACCGGCGGAGGCCATCGGCGCAATCAGGAACTTGAGGTCTTCCTGCGTGAAGCCGAACGCCTGTTGACGGTCCAGCAGGCTGACGTCGCCTTCGGCCACATGTTCAGCGGCACCGGTTTCCACGTCGTCGAGCTTTATGCGCAGGTTCTCGATCCACTGCTTGTAGGGCTTGCTGTTGGCGAGGTTGGCCTTGAGCTCCTCGTCGTCGATCATGCGGCCCTGCTCCAGATCGATCAGGAACATCTTGCCCGGCTGCAGACGCCATTTGCGCACGATCTTGTTCTCCGGCACCGGCAACACGCCGGACTCGGAGCCCATGATCACCAGGTCGTCATCGGTGATGCAGTAGCGTGAAGGACGCAGGCCGTTACGGTCCAGGGTGGCGCCGATCTGGCGGCCGTCGGTAAACACGATGGAAGCCGGGCCGTCCCACGGCTCGAGCATGGCGGCGTGGTACTCGTAGAAGGCCTTGCGGCGCTCGTCCATGGTGGTGTGCTGCTCCCACGGCTCGGGGATCATCATCATCACGGCCTGGCTGATCGGGTAGCCAGCCATGGTCAGCAGTTCGAGGCAGTTATCAAAGGTGGCGGTATCGGACTGGCCGGCGAAGCTGATCGGGTACAGCTTCTGCAGGTCTTCACCCAGCACCGGCGAGGACATCACGCCCTCACGCGCCTTCATCCAGTTGTAGTTGCCCTTGACGGTGTTGATCTCACCGTTGTGGGCCACATAGCGGTACGGGTGGGCGAGCGGCCACTCGGGGAAGGTGTTGGTCGAGAAGCGCTGGTGCACCAGACCCAGCGCAGAGACACATCGCTGGTCTTGCAAGTCAAGATAGTAAGTACCCACCTGATCGGCCAGCAGCAGGCCTTTGTAGACCACCGTGCGGCTGGACATGCTCGGCACGTAGTATTCCTTGCTGTGCTTGAGCTGCAGGTTCTGGATCGCAGCGCTGGCCGTCTTGCGGATCACGTAGAGCTTGCGCTCCAGCGCGTCCTGAACGATCACATCGCTGCCACGGCCGATGAAGACTTGGCGCAGCACCGGCTCCTTTTCACGCACGGTGGGCGACATGGGCATGTCGCGGTTGACCGGCACGTCGCGCCAGCCCAGCAACACCTGACCTTCGGCCTTGATGGCGCGCTCCATCTCCTGCTCGCAGGCCAGACGCGATGCGTGCTCCTTCGGCAGGAAGATCATGCCAACGCCGTATTCACCCAGGGGCGGCAGTTCCACGCCCTGCTTGGCCATTTCCTCACGGTACAGCGTGTCAGGAAGCTGGATCAGGATGCCCGCGCCGTCGCCCATCAGTTTGTCGGCACCCACGGCACCCCGGTGGTCGAGGTTCTCCAGGATCTTGAGTGCGCCTTGGACGATGTCATGCGACTTGACACCCTTGATATGGGCGACGAAGCCGACGCCACAAGCGTCATGCTCATTGGCACCGGAATACAAACCGTTTTGTTGCAGATGCTGGATCTCGGCAGCCGTGGTCATGGCGCACTCCTCAATATTTCACAGGGGTTGCAAGCATAGTGCACCGCAACAACAATGCCAAGCAGAATAATTGGGGTCGGATTCTAATTATTTCCCGATTCAATAGATCAAGAAATAATTGGGGACATATTAATAGACTCAAAACGCCATCGGCATTGCACACTGCGTCAAGGCTAAGGGTTCGTCTCGGACTTGGGCGCTGCAGGGCGCCCTGCCGACTTCTTGCTGAGCCGACGTGGCGTGGTTTTCTGCAGCGCCCCGACAAAGGCCGGTTCCCCCAAAGCCCAGCCATGCAGGGTGGATTGCGTCAAAGCTTCCTGTTGGTGGGCACTGACACCGGCTTGAACCAAGTCTACGTATGCAGCCTCACGTGCAAAGGGCGTGTTGCCCAGGGTCCAGTACAGCGGATGCGGTGTTACCAGACGGTCATTACGCAGGCCAATGTAATGCGCATGACTGGACCAGGGGAAGTCGCGAGCCTGCGTCACCATGCCTGCGCGCACGGGATTGAGATCGATGTAGACCATGCAGGCCAGCAGATAGCGCTCGGCCTGAACCAGGGTCGATTTGTAACGCCCCTCCCACAGCGTGCCGGTGCGCTGCTGCAGATCATTGAAATAGCGCACATAACGCCGCCCGACAGCCTGCATCATTTGCGGCAAGGCTGTGTCGGTCTGTGGCGTCGCCAGCAGATGAAAATGGTTGTCCATCAGGACGTAGGCGTGAATGGCGACACCAAACTTGCGGGCGTTTTCGTCCAGCAGGTCGAGGAAGAAGTCGCGGTCAGCCGCCGAACTGAAGATCGGCTGGCGGTTGTTACCGCGCTGAATGACGTGATGCGGGTAACCGGGAACAGTCAGTCGAGGAAGGCGCGCCATGATGAAGCCCAATCGGAATGAGCTTCATCATATTGGAATCCGACCCCGAATTGCCGATTGGTTTCTTCACTTGGCGGGCGCCTTGGCCACGCGGACCTTGCCGCCGGACGTGATCAGCATCACCGCATCACCCGCTGCGAAAGTTTCCGTGCCTTTGGCCTGCACCACCGCGCGCCGGTCGCCGTTCTTGAGCTGCACCAGAATCTCGTAAGCATCTTCGCGTGTGCTCATGCGCTCAATCGCGTTACCCGCCACGGCCCCAGCCACTGCACCAAGCACCCCGATGACCTGGCTGTCGCGCTGATTGCCACCCGCCCCATAGCCGGCCAGACCGCCAACCACGCCGCCGGTCACCGCACCGCCACCGGATTGACTGCCTTCCACGGTCACCGCACGCACCGACACTACAACGCCGTCTTCGACCACGGACATGCGCTGCGCATCGGCACGCTGAATCACATCGGGACTGCTGCTGGCACAGGCCGACAGGGCCAATACCAGCGCCAAGGCATAGAGCTGTTTCATCGTTCGTTTTCCTGAGAAGTCTTTCAAGCAACACAAAAAACGACCAGCAACGCCGGTCTCTCAACCTCCAACGCCGGCTTCGGGCGCCGGTTGACGCTCCGGCAGGCGAAAGCGCGTCTGCAGCAGCGAAGTCAGCCCAAACTCCTCCAAGATGGCCTGCAAACGCAGTGCCGCCGCCTTCTTGCGTTGCCCGGTGTAGCGGGCAATGATGAGCTCGTTCTTCAGACTGTGCTCCCAGCCCACCAGTTCCGTCACCGTCACCTGGTAGCCACAGGCTTCCAGGTAAAGACAGCGCAGCACGTTGGTGATCTGGCTGCCCAGTTCGCGCGTATGCAGCGGATGCCGCCAGAGCTCCGCCAGCGGCGTGCGTGACAAGGACAGCGCCTTGCCGGAGTTCAGCACCCGCGCCACCTCGGCCTGGCAGCAGGGCACCAGCACCATGTAGCGCGCCCGCTTCTGCAGGCCGAAGGCAATGGCATCGTCGGTGGCCGTGTCACAGGCGTGCAGCGCGGTGACGATATCGATCTGCGCCGGCAACTCCACCGCATGGGCCGAATCGGCCACGGTAAGGTTCAAAAAAGACATGCGTGCGAATCCTAGCCGCAGTGCCAGGTCGCGCGACCTTTGCACCAGTTCCGGCCGGGTCTCGATACCGTAGATGTGGCCTTGGGGGCGCTGCTTGAAAAAGAGGTCGTAAATGATGAAGCCCAGATAGGACTTGCCCGCACCATGGTCGGCCAGCACGATGTCACGCCCGACCGACTCGGCCTCCAGTTCGAGCAGCAGCTTCTCGATGAACTGGTACAGGTGATAAACCTGCTTGAGTTTGCGGCGCGTGTCCTGGTTGAGCCTGCCGTCGCGCGTCAGGATATGGAGTTCCTTGAGCAGCTCGATCGACTGGCCGGGCCGCAGTTCGACCGCCAGATCGGCGACCGGCGTGGCCGGCGCGACGGGCTTTCGTTTGGTGGGTGCGTTCATCAGGACGTCCCCTTCTTCGGCGTGAGCGGTGCTGGCGCGCGGGCTTCCAGCTGCAGCGCGGCCCAGCCTTCAGCGCCAAGCTGTTCCAGTGTCTGCATGTTCTTCTCGTAGATCGTCTCCGCCTCTGGGAAAGCCTCCACCGCGCGGTCGATGCTGGCTTCCCGCAGCAGGTGCAGCGTGGGGTAGGGCGCGCGGTTGGTGTAGTTGCTGATTTCGTCCACCCGCGTGCCGGCGAACTGGAACAGGGGGTGAAAGCTGGCGATCTGCAGCGCCCCTTCAAGACCCAGTTCGCTCAGCACCGCGTCGGCTTCGTCCAGGAAGTCGTTGAAATCCAGAAAGTCCTGCAGGCAGCACGGCGCCATGAGCAAGGTGGTGTCGCGCACCTGCGGGTCGGCGGCGTGCAGAGCGGCCAGTTCTTGCGCCAATTCCTCACGCAAGGATGCAGCATCGTTGGCCAGACTGACCACGTAGTGCACCTGCCCCTTTACATGCACACTCTTGGCAAACGGGCACAGATTCAAGCCGATCACTGCGCGCTCCAGCCAGCGCTGCGTGTCCTGCACCACCGTGGCCACCAAGGTGGATTCATCCATCGTTGTCATCGATAAGCCTCCCGCCCGAGCCGGGTCGCGAGGGCGATGCCGACTAGCGAGCACAACCCCGTCACCACCCAAGTCCATTGCCAACCGCCGACACCGGCAGCCACCCAGGCCACCAGCGGTGGACCGGCAAATTGCCCCAGTGACGACAGCTGCTGCATCCAGCCAACCGTGGTGGACACCGTGCGCTCGCTCGGTGCCAGGTGCACCGCCATGGAGAACAAGGTGCCGGGGATCATTCCGCCCAGCATGGAAAACAGCAACACCGCAACGAAGCGCAGCGGAGCCGGTGCGCCAACGCCACCGGGCAGCAAGGGCCAGGTCATGAACGCAGCCAGCGTGCCCAGCCCCATGACCCCGAAGCCCACATACAGCAGCGTCTGCGGCCGCACCCCACGTGTCAGCAGCCGGCCCGACGCAATGTTGCCGACCATGTTGACCGCCGCCACCAGCGCCGTCAGTACCGCTGTGGTGCCGGCAGTCACACCGGCCTGGGCATAGATGGTCGGCAGAAAGCCAATGACGGCCAGCCACTGGCTGGAATACATGGCAAAGCTCAACGCCACCAGCCAGGGGCCGCGGCTGCGCAAGGTTTGCTGCAGGCGATGCAACCAGGATGACGCTCTCTCCGCCTGCGTGGCTGCCGCAGACGCGACCTGACTGGCGGCGCGCACCTGGTCAGGCGGCACCACCCGCCAGAGCCACAGGCCCATGATCAGTGTCAGCACTGCCAAACCCCACCACCAGGCCTGCCAGCCGGCCCAGGTGATCACCAGTGGTCCACACAACAAGGCGCTGGCTGTCCCCAACGGCATGTAGGCGCCCCACCACCCCAGCATGGCGCTCATGCGCCGCGCAGATACCAGATGGCGGATCAGGCTGGGCGCCGGCATGGACACCAGCAGAAAGCCGAAGCCTTCAACTGCACGCAGCAGCAGCAAAGTCTGCGGATCACGGGCCCAGCCCCCCAGCAGGGAAGCCAGTGCCAGGACAAGCAGGCCCGCCAACATGCTGCGCTTGAGCCCCAGGCCATCTGCCGCCAACCCAACCGCCAGCCCCAGCGTCATGCCGGCCAGTTGCACCAGCGACAGCAGGAAGCCCGCCTGCAGCAAAGTGACACCCAGCGCATCGCGTAGCACGGGCAAGGCCGGCGACAGCTTGCCGACATGCAGCGCCGCGCTGACCCCGGCCAGAATCACCACCAGGGCCGGATCCACGTCCCGGGTGGAACGCATCAACACCGCGCTCATGCCAGCAGCCTCCGGCCTGTCAGGCGCTCGTGCTCCCGCCAGGCAAAGCGGTCGGTCATGCCTGCAATGTAGTCGGCTACCACACGCAGGCGCGCCCCCTCCTCATCCGCGCTACCTTGGTTGGCTTGCACTTTCGCGGCATAGCCCGCCTGCATCTCCTGAGGGGCTGCGCTGTAAGCCTCGAACAGCTCGCGGATGGCCTGCCGCGCCTGCCCGGTGGTATGCACCACCTGGGGATGGCGGTAGAGGTTCTGAAACAGGAACTTCTTGAGTGCCTGCGAACGCTCACGCATGTCGCTACTGAAGCGCAGCAGCGGCGGCAAGCGGCGCACGTCCGCCACGCTTGCCGGTTGAGTCTCCTGCAGTGCCAGCCGGGTGGCATCGATGACGTCGTAGACCTGGGCGCTGAGCATGCGTCGGATCACCTCGTACAGCAGGCGCCGGCCTTGCGCTGGTTCGGCAAGGTGCGGGTGCGCTTCGAGCGTCTGGCGACGATGGCCCTCGAACAACGGCACGGCCGCCAGTTGCTCCAGACTGATCAGGCCGGAGCGCACGCCGTCGTCGATGTCGTGGGCGTTGTAGGCAATCTCGTCGGCCAGATTGCACAGCTGCGCTTCCAGGCTGGGCTGGGTCCGCTCCAGAAACCGGCGCCCGACGCCGTTCGGCTCCGCGGCCTCCAGCTGTTCGGCGTTGGCCCGAGAGCAGTGTTTGAGGATGCCTTCGCGCGTCTCGAACGTCAGGTTCAAACCGTCGAAGGCCGGGTAACGCTCTTCCAGCCGATCGACCACGCGCAAGCTTTGCAGATTGTGCTCAAAGCCACCGTGGCCTGCCATGCAGTCGTTCAGCGCGTCCTGACCGGCATGGCCGAAGGGCGTATGACCGAGGTCGTGCGCCAGAGCGATGGCCTCCACCAGATCCTCGTTGAGGCCCAGGGCACGCGCGATCGAGCGCCCCAGCTGCGCCACCTCCAGCGAGTGCGTCAGGCGCGTGCGGAACAGGTCGCCCTCATGGTTGAGGAAGACCTGCGTCTTGTAGACCAGCCGGCGAAAGGCGGTGGAATGGACGATGCGGTCACGGTCACGCTGGTATTCGGTGCGCGTCGGCGCGGCAAGCTCTGCGTAGCGCCGCCCGCGCGTGGCAGCGGGATCACAGGCAAAGGCGGCGAGCGTCATATTGGAAGTCAAATTGGCACTTCAACCCCATGGAATGGTCGCGATCAGCTATCAAAAACGTAGCAACTCAAACACAGCAGGCATCAATCACCTCACGCACCAGCGCATCCGGCGCACCGCGCACCGCCGCTCGTCCGGGCGCGTCGATGACAACAAAGCGAATCTCACCAGCCTCCGCCTTCTTGTCCACCCGCATGAGCTCAAGGTAGCGCCCCGCGTTGTCCTGCGTCGACAACTCGGGGCCGGTCACCGGCAGGCCAGCGCGGCTGATCAACTGCTTCAGCCTGGCGACAAAGGCTGCCTCAACCAGACCCAAGCGGCGCGACAACTCGGCCGCCATGATCATGCCGCAACCGACCGCCTCACCATGCAGCCAAGCACCATAACCCAGACCTGCCTCGATCGCATGACCAAAGGTATGGCCGAAGTTGAGGATGGCACGCAAGCCGGATTCGCGCTCGTCCTGCCCCACCACATCAGCCTTGATCTCGCAGCTGCGCTGAATGGCATGGCTCAGGGCGGTCGCATCGCGCGCCATCAGTGCATCGATGTTCGCTTCCAGCCAGGCGAGGAACGCCATGTCGGCAATTGGCCCGTACTTGATGACTTCGGCCAAGCCCGCGCTGAGCTCGCGGGCAGGCAAACTCTTGAGCACGTCCAGATCGCACACCACGCGCAGCGGCTGATAAAACGCGCCAATCATGTTCTTGCCCAGCGGGTGGTTGATCGCCGTCTTGCCGCCGACCGACGAATCGACCTGCGCCAGCAGCGTCGTCGGCACCTGCACAAACGGCACGCCGCGCATGTAGCTGGCCGCGGCAAATCCGGTCATGTCGCCGACCACACCGCCACCCAGGGCAAACAGGACGGTCTTGCGGTCGCAGCCGTGGGCCAGCAGCGCATCAAAGATGAGGTTCAGCGTCTCCCAGGTCTTGTAGGCTTCGCCATCGGGCAGCTCAACGATGTGGACCGTCTGGTAGTGCACCTGCAGCGCCGCCTTCAAGGCGCCCGCATACAGCGGCGCCACAGTGGTGTTGCTGACAATCAGGGCCTGGGCCGCGCGCGGCAGTCCCGCATAGGTGTCCGCACGGCCCAGCAACTGGCTGCCAATCACGATGGGGTAGCTACGCTCACCGAGATCAATCTGAACTTCGGACGAGGGAGGAAACGAGAGGTTGGGCGACAGCTGCATACCCCCGAGTTTAGGCCACCCGGTACAGCGCTGCGGCTGCGGCGTCTTCAGGTGCCGGGCAGCAGCCCGGCCAGCTCGAGCTGCATCACGATCATGTTGACCAGGGTACCTACCGAGGGGCGACCGGTCTCGATCACAAAATGCGCTGCCTCGCGGTAGAGCGGATCGCGCACCGAGTAAAGCTCGCGCAGGCGCCCCAGCGGGTCGGCCACCTGCAGCAAGGGGCGGTTGGTATCGTGCCGCAAGCGGCGGAACAGTTCGTCCGGAGACGACTTCAGGTAGACCACCTTTGAGCGCGACTTCAAGGCCTCGCGATTCGCCGACCGCAACACGGCACCGCCGCCCGTCGACAGCACGCAGTCCGGACGCTGGGTCAGCTCATCGAGGATGGCCTGCTCCATGTCGCGAAAGCGCTCCTCGCCTTCACGCTCGAAATACGCACGGATGCTGCAGCCGAGACGCTCTTCAAGCACCTGGTCCGAGTCGACAAAAGGGCAATGTAGACGTCGGGCGAGTTGCCGCCCGACAGTGGACTTTCCGGAGCCGGGCAGGCCGATCAGACTGACAATCACCTTTTACACGGCGTTCGAGTTGAGCTGGCTCAGCGCACCGCTGCCTTGTCGCTGATCATCTTGGGCGTGATGAACACCAGCATTTCCTTCTTGATGGACTTCTTGGCGCGGGACTTGAACAGGTTACCCAGGCCCGGGATGTCACCCAGCCCCGGAATCTTCGACTCCTGGTCCGCCTCTTCCATCGTAAAAATGCCGCCGATGACGACCGTGCCACCGTTTTCGACCAGCACCTGGGTCTGGATGTGCTTGGTGTCGATCGCAAAGCCAGCCGGCGTGGATTGGCCAACCGTGTCCTTGGCGATGTCCAGTTCCAGAATGATGTTGCCTTCCGGCGTGATCTGGGGCGTCACTTCGAGCTTCAGATTGGCTTTGCGAAACGCGATGGAAGTCGCGCCGCTCGCCGTCGCGACCTGGTAGGGCAGTTCCGTGCCCTGCTCGATCAAGGCCTTGGTCTTGTCGGCCGTGACCACGCGCGGACTGGACACCACCTTGCCCTTGTTGTCGGCTTCCAGGGCGGAGATCTCCAGGTTCAGGAATCGGGCTGCGCCCTCGCTGAAGATGGAGACAGCAAAAGCGCCCGGTGAGCCCAGTGCAGCCACCCCAGAGGGGAACGCGGAAGGAAGATTGACAAAGCTCCCAGGCGCGGCACCCACCGTCGTCGCGCTGTAGGTGCCTCCAAACTGGGCTCCGCCACGCGTTGCCGCGGCGTCAACCGGAATCGCCGACCCACCGCCCAGACGAACGCCCAGCGCCCGACCGAAGGTGTCATCCGCTTCCACAATACGCGCCTCGATCAGCACCTGGCGCACCGCAATGTCCAGCTTGGTGATCAGGCTGCGTACCTGTTCCAGCCGGCTGGAGACGTCGGTCACGAACAGCTGGTTGGTGCGCGGCTCCGCAATCGCACTCCCACGCGGGCTCAGCAGCCGCGAACTGGCCACTGCCGCGGCACCCGCACCGCCAACCGGCGCCCCGCCCATGAGCTGCCGCGCCACGTCTGCGGCCTTGGCATAGTTCAGCTGGAACGATTCGGTGCGGACCGGCTCCAGCCCTTCCAGTGCCACATTGGCCTCGCGCTCCAGTTTTTCCTTGGCCACGATTTCGTCTTTGGGCGCAATCCACAGCACGTTGCCGGACTTGCGCATGCCCAGGCCCTTGGCCTGCAGGATGATGTCGAGCGCCTGGTCCCAGGGCACGTCCTGCAGCCGCAGCGTCACCGAGCCGCTCACCGAGTCGGAGGTGACGATGTTGAAATTGGTGAAGTCGGCAATCACCTGCAACAACGAGCGCACTTCGATATTCTGGAAGTTGAGCGACAGCTTCTGGCCGTTGTAGCCCGGCCCCTGGGTCAGCTTCGAGGGATCAACGCGCTGCGGCTTGATCTCCACCACGAATTGCTCATCGCTCTGGTAGGCACTGTGCTCCCAGGCACCCTGCGGCTCGATCACCATCCGCACGCGATCGCCCGTCTGGAAGGTCGTGACGGTCTGCACCGGTGTACCAAAGTCGGCCACATCGAGGCGTCGTTTGAGCCCTTCCGGCAAGCTGGACTTCATGAACTCCACCACTAGCGTCTGCCCGCGCTGGCGGATGTCCACACCAACCTGACTACTGGACAGAGACACCACCACACGGCCAGCGCCGTTGATGCCACGGCGGAAGTCGACATCCTTCAGCGGCAGCACATCACGGTTGCGGCTTTCGGCGAAGGCGGGCACGACGGCCGCGTCCGCGGCCGGTGCCGCCACGGGGTCAAAAACGACCAGCAGAGACTTGCCCTGCACCTGGATCTTGTACCCGGCGGCCTGCTTGAGGTTGATCACTACGCGGCTGCGGTCACCCGCCTGCATGACACTGACAGAACGCAGATTGCCCTGGTTGATCTCGATGGCGGAACGACCGACCGCATTGGTTACCCCAGGGAAATCCAAGGCCACCCGGGCCGGCGTCTGCACGGCGAAGCTGGTGGGTGTCGCCGTCAGGGCCTGGGACAGGTCGATCCGGACCACCTCGGCGCCGCCTTGCACCGACCCCGAGACGGACTCGATCGCCGTCTGCGCCAGCGACGACACGGCGGATGCGGCCAGCGCCAGCGCCAGTAGGACCCGCGCGCCCCCACGCCGCATAACCCAACTTGTATGAATGCTCATTTCGACCTCTCCTGCAACAGCAGCGTGGCGGGACGTTCAACCCACTCCCCGACGGCGTCTTGCACTATTTCACGCAGCGTGACTTCTGTTTCGGTAATTTTTGTAACGCGACCGTAGTTCTGCCCCAGGTAGCTGCCGGGCCGTACCTGGTAGAGCAGGTTGTCCACCCGGACAAGCGCGACGGGCCGCCCTTCCTTGACGACGCTGCCCACCATGGTCATCGTATCCAGCGGAAACGCCTCCAACGCCTCCTTGCGACGCGCCAGTTCCGGTGCGATCAGGGCGCCACTGGTGGCAGACTGGGTTGTCTCGCGCTTCAGCGCCCGCGCCAGCTTCTCCTTGCTGAAAGGCTCGACGGCGCTCGACTGTGCATACGGCTCGGGCTTGAACTGCTTGGGTTCGGCAATGGGCGTCACGCGCGGACGCGTCTGGCTTTTCTGCTCGGCCATCCATTGACGCAACTCGTCCTCGTTGGACCCGCTGCAACCGGCCAGCAACACCGTCGCCAAGCTTAAGACCAGAAACGGATAGGCCGCGGCCCTCATTTCTTGCCCCCTTTCGCGCCACCCGCAGCCTTGCGCTGGGAGGCAATTTCATCGGCATCGAGGTAGCGGAAGGTCTTGGCTGTGGCATCCATGGTCAGGCCGCCATCGCGTCCGGGCACAATCGTCAGGTTGTTCAGCGTCACGATACGTGACAGGTGCGCGATGTCGGAGGCAAAGGAGCCGATGTCGTGATAACGCCCGGTGACTCGCACGGCAATCGGCAGCTCGGCGTAGTAATCCCTCACCAGCACCTGCCCCGGCCTGAACAGCTCGAACTGCAGGCTACGCCCCAGACCGGCCTGGTTGATGTCCGACAGCAGCGCGTCCATCTCGGCCTTGCTCGGCAGCTGCTTCTCCAGCTGGTTCACGTACTGCAGTACCTGCTCGCGCTGCTTCTTCAGCACATCCAGATTGACCGCTTTGATCAGCTTGATCTTGTAGTCCTCCCGCAACTGCGCTTCCTGCGCACGCACGGCCTGCAGCTCGTCGTCGGAGCCGCTGAGCCAGGCGAACCACAGGACCACCACCACCATGGCGGCCACCGCGAGCATCAGGGCATAACGGGGAATTGCCGGCCACAGCGCGGGGTTCTGCGGATCCAGATTGCGAAATTGCGCCTGCACCTGCTCCTTCAGTGCAGCGAGATCGATTGAAGTGAATCGGGTTGCCATGCTGGATTCCGTTACTGCTTGGCCGGCGCCGAGGTCGACGCGGCCACAGGCGCCGCTTTCTGTGCTTCACTGGCGCGAACCAGCCGCACCCGGATGGTGAAATTCGCCACCCGGCGCTGGTCGCGCGCGCCCATGGTCACGTTGCCCGCCACGATCTCCACCAGCTCCGGCTTGCTGAACCAAGGCGTGTTGTTCGCCAAGTTGCGCAACAACTCCGATACACGCTCGTTGGACTGGGCCACACCTTGCAAATTGACCAGCTGATTGTCCTGCTTCATGCTGGTGATATAGACCCCATCAGGCAACTGCTGCACCAACTCCGACAACAGGTGCACCGGCAGGTTGCGGTCCGACTGCAGGTCCTCCACCGCCTGCTGCCGCGCGCGCAAAGCGGCAATTTCTTCTTCCAGGCCTGCAATTTCCTTGATCTGCCCTTCCAGTTTGCGGATCTCGCTTTGCAGCAGCATGTTCTGGTCCTGCTGCATGGAGATCTGCCCCTGGATCCAGAGGTAGATCGCGCCCGCAACCACACCGCCGGCCAGCGCAGCCAGGCCGAGCGAGAGATTGAAGACATCCTTGCGTTTCTTGCGGGCCGCCTCGCGATGCGGCAGCAGATTGATCAGAATCACTGCAGGAACCTCCGCAAGGCCAAACCGCAGGACGTCAGGTACGACGGTGCTTCGCGCTTCATCTTCTTCAGGCGAACGCCATCGCCGATTTCCATGCCATCGAAGGGATTGACCAGACTGCACGGCACGCCAGCTTGCTGCGTCACGGCCTCGGTCAGCCCCGGCAGCGCCGCCGAGCCACCGGCGAGCATCACGTAGTCCACCTTGTTGTGCGGGGTGCTGGTGAAGAAGAACTGCAGCGCCCGGCTGACCTCCTGCACCATGCTGTCGACAAAGGGGCGCAGCACGCTGGACTCATAGTCGTCTGGCAGTTCGCCGCTGCGTTTCTTGCTTTCGGCTTCCTCCAAGGAAAAGCCGTACTGACGCACGATCAGCTGCGTCAGCTGCGCGCCGCCAAAAGCCTGGTCGCGCTCGTAGAGCACCTCTTCGTCGCGGATCACCTGCATGCTGGTGGTGAGTGCGCCCACTTCGAAAAGCGCCACGATGGTGCCCTGCCCACGGTCCGGCAGGTTCTCGATCAGGCGCCCGGCCGCCAGGCGGGAGGCATACGACTCCACATCCACCACCAAGGGCTTGAGGCCCGCCGCCTCGGCCAGACCCTGGATGTCCTGGACCTTCTCGCGCCGCGCCGCGGCAATCAGTACATCGACATCACCGACCGAAGTCACGCTGGGGCCGATAACGCAGAAGTCGAGACTCACTTCATCCAAAGGAAAAGGAATGTACTGGTTGGCCTCGGCCTCAACCTGCATTTCCAGCTCGACATCGCTCAGCCCACCGGGCAGCACGATTTTCTTGGTGATGACGGCCGACGGTGGCAGCGCCATGGCCACGTTGCGGGTCTTGGCACCGCTTTTCTTGACCAGCCGGCGCACGGCCTCGGCCACTTCGTCAAACTTCTCGATATTGCCGTCGGTCACCCAGCCACGCTCCAGCGGCTCGATCGCACAACGCTCAAGCACTAGTTGGCCGGCCTTGTTGCGGCCCAACTCAACCAGTTTGACACTGGACGAGCTGACGTCCAGACCCAGCATGGGTTCCGGCTGACGACTGAAAAGCGACCCCAAAGAGATCAAGCGCATCCCCTGAAATAGACCGGCAATACACCGGCGCAACTTAAGAATTCACTTGAATGCTAGCAGCAAGATCCTTGACCAACAAAGGTTTTTCACCGTTGGAGCGCTCGCGTTCGTTGTCAAAAGTTGACGCTTTGTATGCAATTGCAACATGCCTGCTCGCCCCCATCTGAGCCGAGCGAACCCATCTTCACAATGTCGGCAGGCGCTGATGCGCCAGCGCTGAACCTGATTTTTATAATGCCGACGCGCACTTAACGATTCTTTATGCCTGCCAAACCCAAATCCCCCACGCCGTCTTCTGATCACGCCGGCAGGCAATCAACCGCCACCGCCCCCCATTGGCTCACCCGCGTCGGGTTGTGGGTCGGCGGGCTGCTCTTGGCCGGGCTGCTGTCTGTGCTGCTTGCGGTGGCCATTGCCCTCGCGGTGGCCTTTCCCAATCTGCCGGACATCTCGGACCTGTCGGATTACCGGCCCAAGTTGCCTTTGCGCGTGTACTCGGCTGAGGGCCAGCTCATTGGTGAATTTGGCGAGGAGCGCCGCAACCTCACGCCGATCAAGGAGATCCCCAAGGTCATGACCGATGCCGTCCTGGCCATCGAAGATGCCCGCTTCTTCCAGCACGGCGGCGTGGACTACCTGGGCGTCATCCGCGCCGGCTTGGCCAATCTAGGGCGCGTCAAGAGCCAGGGCGCATCGACCATCACCATGCAGGTGGCGCGCAATGTTTACCTGTCCTCGGAGAAGACCTTCACACGCAAGCTCTACGAGATTCTTCTGACCTTCAAGCTGGAACACATGCTCACCAAGGATCAGATTCTTGAGATCTACATGAACCAGATCTTCCTGGGCAACCGGGCCTATGGCTTTGCAGCGGCCTCTGAAGCCTACTTCGGCAAACCCCTGAAAGACATCACGGTGGCGGAGGCCGCCATGCTGGCCGGCCTGCCGAAGGCGCCTTCCGCCTACAACCCGATCAACAACCCCAAGCGTGCGCGGGCCAGGCAGCTCTACATCATCGAGCGCATGCTGGAGAACGGTTTCATCACCGAAGAGCAGGCCGCCGCCGCGAAAAAGCAGGAACTCAAGGTCAAGCCGGCCCACCAGAATGGGCGCATCCACGCCGAGTTCGTGGCCGAAACGGTGCGCCAACTCATGTACGCCCAGTACGGCGACGAGACCTACACCCGCGGTCTGAACGTCTACACCACCATCCGCGCCGCCGACCAGGAGGTGGCCTACAAGGCCCTGCGACGCGGCATCATGGACTATGAGCGACGTCAGATCTATCGCGGCCCGGAGAAGTTCGTCAACCTGCCGACCAAACCCCAGGAACTGGAAGACGCGATCGACGACGCCCTGGACGACCACCCGGACAACGGCGACGTGTTGGCGGCCGTCGTTCTGGAAGCCGACCCGAAGAAGATCGTGGCGATGCGACAAAACGGCGAGCCCGTCGAGATCACGGGCGATGGCCTGCGCCCGGCCCAATCCGGCCTGTCTGCCAAGGCACCGCCGCATATCAAGATCCGTCGCGGAGCCATCATCCGCGTGGCCCGCACACCGAAAAATACCTGGGAAATAACACAGTTGCCCGAGGTGGAAGGCGCCTTCGTGGCACTGGACCCGCGCGACGGTTCCATCAAGGCGCTGGTCGGCGGCTTCGACTTCCTGAAGAACAAGTTCAACCACGTCACCCAGGCGTGGCGCCAGCCCGGCTCCGGCTTCAAACCCTTCATCTATTCGGCCGCGATTGAAAAAGGCTTCACGCCGGCCACTGTGGTGAACGACTCCCCCCTGTTCTTCGACGCCTCGGTGACTGGCGGTCAGCCTTGGGAACCGAAAAACTACGACGGTACCTTCGAAGGGCCGATGACGCTGCGCCGCGGTCTGGCCAAGTCGAAGAACATGATCTCGATCCGTGTCCTGCAGTCGGTAGGACCGCAAAATGCCCAGGAATGGATCACCCGCTTCGGCTTCGAGGCCGACAAGCACCCGCCCTACCTGACCATGGCGCTCGGCGCCGGCTCGGTGACGCCGATGCAGATGGCGACCGCCTACGCGGTCTTTGCCAACGGCGGCTACCGCGTCAACCCCTGGCTCATCACCAAGGTCACCGAACAAAAGGGCGGCAAGGTGCTGGTCGAGACCCCAGCCCCGGTACTGGACGAGTCAGTACGCGCCATCGATGCCCGCAACGCCTTCATCATGTCCAGCCTGTTACAGGAAGTCACACGTTCGGGCACGGCCGCGCGCGCGCAGGCCACGCTCAAACGCCCGGACCTGTACGGCAAGACCGGTACCACCAATGACTCCATGGACGCCTGGTTCGCCGGCTACCAGCCGACGCTGGCCGCCGTCACCTGGATCGGCTATGACACGCCACGCAAGCTGGGCGACCGTGAAACGGGCGGCGGCCTGAGCCTGCCGATCTGGATCAGCTTCATGGAGCACGCCCTCAAAGGCGTGCCGGTCACCGAGATTACTCCGCCCGAGGGCGTGGTCAACACCGGCGGTGACTGGGCCTATGAGGAATACGCCAAGGGCAGCGGCGTCACCAGCCTGGGTCTGGAAGACAAGTCGGCGGGCGAAGCAGGCCCCACCATGCAAGCCCTGCCCCCCGCCGATGAGAAAAAACGGATCCTGGACCTGTTCAGGAACTGATCAGGCAGCAAAAACCAGGGGACAACCCGCCTGCTCGGAGGCATGCGCGGACAGGTTGGCGAAGAATTCGCCGTGGCCCTTGGTGTCCATCCAGCGGCCATCCTCGAACTTGTAGTGGAAGCCGCCGGTCCGGGCAGCGAGCCAGATCTCGTGCAAGGGTTTTTGCAAGTTCACGACGATCTGGCTGCGATTGCGAAACACCAGGGTGACCATGCCGCCGACCCGCTGGTTGTCGATGTCGGCGTCGCTCTCGTCGTTGATGCGGTCGCAGCTAGTTTCGATGGCGCGCAGCACCGCTTCAGCGCGGTCGAGGAATTCGGTGTCGGTCATTACAATTTCGTGATGTTGCAAACAAGACAAATTCTAGTCAGGGCCTTAGTCCTTGCTGCCAGCGCGGGCAGCCTGACAGGCGCGCTGAGCGGCTGCGGCCAACCTGGCCCGCTCTACCTGCCGACCGAGCCCGCCGCAGCCCGCCGTGCCACCTTGCCTGAAACCCTGCTGCCCGGCGCACGCGGCGACAGCAACGCCCCCCAACCCACCGCCCCGGCCTCGGCCCCAGTTTCCAAATGACCGTCTCCCAGCTTCCCGGCCACCCCCACATCGCCTACCGCGGCAATGCGCTGTACATCGAGGACGTCCGCCTGGATGACCTCGCTGGCCAGTTCGGCACGCCGCTGTTCGTCTACTCCAAGGCGGCCATGCTGTCAGCGCTGGCCGCCTACCAACGTGGCTTTGCCGGTCGCAAGGCGCAGATCTGCTACGCCATGAAAGCCAACTCCTCGCTGGGCGTGCTGCAGGTCTTCGCTCAGGCTGGCTGCGGCTTTGACATCGTCTCCGGTGGCGAACTGGAGCGCGTGCTGGCAGCCGGCGGCGACGCGAAGAAGGTCATCTTCTCTGGTGTGGGCAAGACGCGTGCCGAAATGCGCCGCGCGCTGGAAGCTGGCATCGGCTGTTTCAATGTTGAAAGCGAGGCCGAGCTCGACGTGCTCAATGAGGTGGCGCAGGCCACGGGCCGACGCGCACCGGTCAGCATCCGCGTCAACCCGAACGTCGACGCCAAGACCCACCCCTACATTTCCACCGGCCTCATGGGCAACAAGTTCGGTATCGCGCATGAGCGCACGCTGGCCACCTACCAGCGCGCTGCCGCCCTGCCTGGCTTGCAGGTGGTGGGCATCGACTGTCATATCGGCTCGCAGATCACACAGGAAGACCCCTACCTCGACGCCATGGACCGCGTGCTGGACCTGGTCGATGCGATTGAGGCGGCCGGCATTCCGCTGCACCACATCGACTTTGGCGGAGGCCTAGGCATTGACTACAACGGCGACACACCGCCGGCGGCGGATGCGCTGTGGGCCAAGCTGCTGGCTAAGCTCGATGCCCGCGGCTACGGGCAGCGCCAACTGATGATCGAGCCGGGGCGCTCACTGGTAGGCAATGCCGGCGTCTGCCTGACCGAGGTGCTCTACCTCAAGCCGGGCGAGCAAAAGAACTTCTGCATCGTCGACGCCGCCATGAACGACCTGCCGCGCCCGGCCATGTACGAGGCCTACCACCAGATCGTGCCGCTGAACGTCCGTGCGGGCGAAACGCCAGTATGGGACGTGGTCGGCCCGATCTGCGAAAGCGGCGACTGGCTGGGCCGGGACCGCGCCTTGGCCGTACAGCCCGGCGACCTGCTGGGTGTGCTGTCGGCCGGCGCCTACTGCATGAGCATGGCGAGCAACTACAACACGCGCGGTCGTGCGGCGGAGGTGCTGGTTGATGTGCATCAAGTCCATCTGATCCGCAAGCGCGAGAATCCTGCCGACACGTTCGCCCACGAGCAGTTGCCGCGCTAGGCAGCGAAGGGGGCGAGCCCCCTGCCCCAGTTCCATCGGGTTGCCGCATCCATGCTGCCGCCCGAGCGGAACGCCCATGCCGCGCCGCCATGTCACCTGTCGAACTCTACAAAGACGAGACCCATGAGGTCCTGATGTTCACCGACCTGATCGAGGAAGATGGTCAGGCGGTACAGGCCAACCAGTTCCTGATCTGCGACGGTGATAGCGGCGCCATCATCGACCCGGGCGGCAATCTCGCGTTCAACGAACTCTTCCTCACGATGTCGCGGCACATCCAGCCCAGCCAGCTGACCTACCTGATTGCCTCGCACGCCGATCCGGACATCATTGCCTCGCTCGACCGCTGGATGACCAGCACCCGGGCCAAGCTCGTCATCTCTCGCATCTGGGAGCGCTTCGTACCGCACTTCACCAAGGTCGGCAAGACGACCGACCGGGTAATTGGGGTACCCGATGCGGGCGGGCGCCTGCCCTTGGGCCAGCACGCACTGTGGCTGCTGCCCGCGCACTTCATGCACTCGGAGGGCAATTTCCATTTCTACGACCCGGTCAGCCGCATCCTCTTCACCGGGGACCTGGGAGCCTCTCTGGTCAGCGGCAGCCAGGCACGCACGCCCGTGACGGACCTGCAACCCCATCTGGCCTTCATGGAAGGCTTTCATCGCCGCTACATGGTGTCCAACAAGATCCTGCGTCTGTGGGTGCGCATGGCACGTGAACTCGACATCGCGCTGATCGTGCCGCAGCATGGCGCACCGATTGCCGGCAAGCGCGCCATCCAGGACTTCCTCACCTGGATCGAAGGCCTGCAGTGCGGCATCGACCTGTTCGACAGTTCGGCCTACCGCCTGCCGACCAACGCGATCAGCGTTTGACCGGCATTGCCCCCGCGCCGGGGCGGGCGTGGCCAAGCCAGCGACGCCAGACGCGCCAGCCCAGCAGCACGCCCAGAATGGCGACATACACCAGCACCTCGTCGAGCCGGTTCTTGGACACGCGCATCCAGAAGAAATGCAGCAGCCCCAGCACGGCCGCCGCGTAGACCAGCTGATGCAGGCGCTGCCAACGCCGCGCCCCCAGCCAGCGGATGGCCCGGTTGAAAGAGGTCAGCGCCAAGGGCGTGAGCAGCAGGAAGGTCGTGAAACCGACCAGGATGAACGGCCGTTTGGCGATGTCGTGCGTGATTTCGGCCAACTCGAAGCCCATATCGAACCAGCTGTAGCCCAGCAGGTGCAGCAGTGCATAGAAGTAGACGTACAGACCCAGCATGCGGCGAAATCGCGCCAGCGCCGTTAGCTCCGCGAGCATGCGCAACGGTGTCACCGCCAGGGTCAGGCACAGGAAGCGCAAGGTCCAGTCGCCCGTCGCACGCAGCAGCGCTTCGGCCGGATTGGCACCGAGCTGATCGGCGGCCGCACCATAGACCAGCCACAGGAAAGGCAGCAAGCACGCCACGAACAGCAGCGGCTTGGCTGCGGGATGCAGCAGCAGGCGGCTCATGAATGTCACAACCGGCGATCAGAAAAACTTGCGCAGATCCATACCGGCATACAACTGGCCCACCTGGGGCTCGTAGCCGTTGAACATCAAGGTCTTGCGCTTCTTGCTGAACAGCCCGTCTTCGCCGATGCGGCGCTCGGTCGCCTGGCTCCAGCGTGGGTGGTCCACCGTGGGGTTGACGTTCGAATAGAAGCCATACTCCTGCGGTGCGGCACGGCTCCAGGCGGTGGCAGGCTGGGTGTCCGTGAAGCGGATCCGGACCAGGCTCTTGCCGCTCTTGAAGCCGTATTTCCAGGGCACCACCAGGCGCACCGGCGCGCCGTTCTGTTTCGGCAACACTTCGCCGTACATGCCGAAGGCCAGCAGCGTCAGCGGGTGCATGGCCTCGTCCAGGCGCAGGCCTTCGACATAAGGCCAGTCCAGCACCCGGCTGCCGACATAGGGCATGGTCTTGCGGTCGGCCAAGGTGACGAATTCGACGTACTTGGCGCTGCCCAGCGGTTCGACGCGGCGAATCAGTTCGGCCAAGGAGTAGCCGACCCAGGGAATCACCATCGACCAACCTTCGACACAGCGCAGGCGGTAGATGCGCTCCTCCTGGGGACTCAGCTTAAGCAGGTCTTCCAGGACGTAGTTCGCAGGTTTCTTCACCAGCCCCTCAACGGTCACCGTCCAGGGGGTCGTCTTGAGCGTGTGGGCATTACGTGCCGGATCGCTCTTGTCGAGGCCGAACTCGTAGAAGTTGTTGTAGCCAGTGGCGTCCTTGTAGTCGGTGATCTTCTCCACCGTCGTGCCGCCACTCACCGTGGATTTGGCCCCCGCCAAAACAGCCAGCTTGCCCGGTCGCCCTGCACCGGTCTGGGCAAAGGCATCGCGCATCGCCCAAGAGGTCAGCGCAGCCCCCGCCACACCACCGGCCATGCGCCGTATCAGATCGCGTCGCTGCAGGTACACCCCCTGCGGGGTGATCTCACTGGCAGACGGATGGATGAAACCGTTATCGTGCGTCTTGATCAGCATGATGTCGTCCTTGTTGCAACATGAGTCGTAGGACGGCCATCAACCTTACAAAGTTCCTACAAGGCGCCGTAACTGTGCAGGCCGCTGAGGAACATGTTGACGCCGATGAAGGCAAAGGTGGTCACCCCCAGGCCGGCCAGTGCCCACCAGGAGGCGACGGTGCCGCGCAGTCCCTTCATCAGGCGCATGTGCAGCCAGGCTGCGTAGTTGAGCCAGACGATCAGCGCCCAGGTTTCCTTGGGGTCCCAACTCCAGTAGCCGCCCCAGGCCTCGGCCGCCCACAGCGCACCGAGCACGGTGGCGATGGTGAAGAAGGCAAAACCGACGGCGATGGACTTGTACATCACATCGTCCAGCACCTCGGTGGCCGGCAGACGCGCGGCAATGCGCTTGCGTCCGAGCAGGATGCCGCCGACGATCGCCGCCGCGATGATGAAATAGACCAGCCAGTAGCTGCCGCCTGCGGCTGACGAACTCTGACGGAAGGCCACCGGCACGAAGCACAGCACGATGCCGAACAGCCACAGCGGCGCCAGCTTGTGCCAGCGCGTCTCGGTCGCCTGGCTCTTGATCAGGTAGGCGAAGGCCACCATGGCAGCCAGGGCGAAGGTGCCGTAGCCGATGAAGTTGGCCGGCACATGCAGTTTCATCCACCAACTCTTGAGCGCCGGCACCAAGGGCTGGATCTCATGCGCCTCACGCACTACGGTGTACCAGAGCAGGAAACCCACCGCCGCACTGACCACCAGCATGACAAAGGCGCCCATGGCGCGTGTGTTGTACTGCTCCTCGAAGTAGAGGTAGAACAGTGCCGTCATCCAGCAGAACAGCACGAACACCTCGTACAGGTTGCTCACCGGGATATGGCCAATGTCAGGGCCGAGCAGATAGCTCTCGTACCAGCGCACCATGGTGCCGATCAGCGCCATCGTCACGGCCACCCAGGCCAGGCGCGAGCCGATCAGCTCCATCGTGTCGCCCTGCGCCTTGCTGAACATGCCGAGCCAGTAGAACAGCGTGCTCATGAAAAAGATCACGCTCATCCAGAGAATGGCGGACTGGCTGGAGAGGAAGTACTTGAGCCAGAACACGCTCTCGGCGCGCGCCAGCGTCGGCCCCTCCGCGCCCTGGTAGGACGCAATGCCGAGCAGGGAAAAGGCCGCGACCAGCAGCATCAGAACACGCAGCGGGCGCCAGAACCAGCCCAGCGCCACGGCCGACGGGATGGACAGCAGCAGGATGCCCTTTTCATAGACATCCATGGCATGGTTGTAGCTGACAAAAGCGTACAGGCCGCCCGCCGTCACAAAAGCGGCAAACAGCCAGTCGAACAGATTGCGTCGGGCGAAATAGCCTTCGTTCAACGTCAGGGTGGTAGTTGCACCATTCATCTCTTACTCCTTGACTGCAATGAGTTTCTCGCGCAGCTGCGTAAATTCTCGATCGCCGTCGAGCGTCTTGCGGTTGCTGGACAAGGCCATGGTGGCATGGGTCGCACCCGCATCGCCGGTCTGCGGCGCCAACCAGACCCACAGGCGACGCTCACGCACGTACAGCATGGCGAAGACACCGATGATCAGCAGCGCACAGCCGAGGTAGACGATGGTCTTGCCCGGCGCGCGGGCCACCTGGAAGACACTGGCCTGCACCTGCGTGAAGTCCGCCAGCTGCAGCGTCATGGGCGCAGGGTAGTAATGCGCATCGCTGAGCGCCAGCACTGCCTGCGTCATGAACGCCTGAGAGGCATCGTCAGCCACCAGTGGCTTCAGGCCGGCACGCTCCCGCGCCAGCTGGGTCAGCTCGAACAGCGCGCCATTGAGCAGGCGGATCAACATCTCGCCCGCCCGGCTGCGCTCGCTCTCCGGCACATTGTTTTCCATGAAGTCAGCCACCGACTGCAACCCACCTGGCGCCGCGCTGCCTTTGACCGGCTCCGCCCCGGCAAACAAGGCCAGTGCACGTGCGGCAGAGGCCGTGAGCTGCGGCAGCAGGTCGGGACGCGCAGCATCCACGACTTTTCTGGCATAGCGCTGCACGGCCTGCTCACGCAGGACCGGATCCGCCAAGGCCGCACGCAGGCGGAAGAATTCGTCACTGCTGCCCTGGGAATCGGCGGGCACCCGCAGGTAGCGGAAAGGTTCGCTCGGGGTCTCGCGCATGCCGAACAGGAACACCGGTACCCCATCGCCCAGATCCATCGGCAGCATGTAGTTATGGAACTCGCGTGCCTGCCCCGCCGCGTCGCGCAGCTTGTAGGTGACGCTGGGGCCGACGTTGCGTTGGGTCTTCTTGGCCTCCGGCTTGTTGGCGGCGCCCAGCCGCGCATCGAGCGCCTGACGCAGGTCGACCTTGCGCACATCAACGCCCGAGGGGCCGTTGCCGGCAAAGTTCTCCACGTTGATGACACGCAGGCCGGTGTACTCCAGCGTCAACTTCTCGCTGCCATTGGTCAGCTGGGCCGAACTGCCAATCACGCCTTCGATCTGGAACGGCCGGGTGGCCGCATTCATCGGCTGCGCCTGCAGCCGCACCGTGGAGCCGCCGTCGTCGAAACTCGACTGGTAGATCTCGATGCCCTTGTAGCTGGCCGGATGGTTGACCTCGACGCGCGCTTCCTGCTTTTCCCCGGTGGCCCTGTCGTGGATCACGATCTCGCTGGCAAACAGCTTGGGCATGCCGGTCGAATAATGCTCAACGATGAACTTCTTCAGCTCAATGGCAAACGGCAGCTCCTGCAGCAGGATGCCGTCGGACTGGTTCAGGATGGCCGTACTCGACTGCGTACCCTCAGCCACCAGCAGGTTGCCGCGAAAAGTCGGGTTACGCTCGCTCAGACGGTGCTCAGGCGCGACATCGGCGATCAGGCCGCCGCCGCTGTAGGGTGTCTTGCCGCCAAACCACATCTGGGCGCGCACGATCAGGTCGCCGTCGAGCAGACCACCCAGACACACGAGAACGATGGCGCTGTGCGCGGCGATGTAGCCCAGCTTGTTGGCCGCGCCCGCCTTGGCGGCCACCATCCAGCCCGCGCCCGTCGGCGTCTCGCGCTGCTGCAGCTTCACCTTCCAGCCGCTGCCGGCCAGCATCTGACCGATGCGTTGCGCCGCGCCCTGCGGGGTTTCCGCCAGGCTCGCTTCGGCCTTGTGGTGAAAGGCCTGCAGACTCTGCTCGCGAATGTTCTCCTTGTAGGCCTTGAGATCAGCAAGGATCTTGGGCGTGTTGCGCGCAATGCACAGTGTGGTACTGAGCACCAGGAAGGCCAGGATCAGCAGAAACCACCAGGCGCTGTAGACCGCGTACAGGTCCAGCTTGCCGAACACCTCGGCCCAGAAGGGGCCGAACTGGTTGATGTAGTTATTCAGCGGTTCATGCTGCTTGAGCACCGTGCCGATGACCGAGGCGATGCAGATCACCGTCAGCAACGAAATGGCGAAGCGCATGGAGGACAGCAGTTCCACCGCCGCGCGCATGGCGCTGGAAGAAGACTTGAGTTCGAGACCCTGGGTGGAAACTGTCATGTCGTGCTGAGCCGCAATAAAAAAGGCAGGTCTTCAGTGAAAGACCCGCCTAGGCATGGAGTATGAAAAAGCTGCCGGGTTCCGTCAGCGGGTTCGAATCCGGCATTCTCCCCCAAACATTACCAGCAACTTATGTAGGCCGGGGCTTAACCCGCCGGCCTGCCGGTGTATTCGATCAGCGCAGGCCCGCAATGTAGTCGGCAACCGCCTTGATTTCACGGTCGTTCATCTTGGCCGCCACCTGCTCCATCTGGACGCTGTTCTTGCGCACGCCGTCACGGAAGGCCTTGAGCTGGACGTCGGAGTAGTCAGCATGCTGGCCGCTCAGGCGCGGGTACTGGGCCGGAATGCCAGCGCCATTCGGGCTGTGGCAACCCGCGCAGGCGGCGACCTGACGGTCTGCGATGCCGCCACGGTAGATGCGCTCACCCAGGGCCACCAGATCCTTGTCCTTGGCGAAACCGGGCTTGGCCTTCTGCGAACTCAGCCAGGCGGCGATGTTCTTCATGTCTGCGTCGCTCAGGGTGGCGGCGAAGCCGGCCATGACGGCGCTGGCACGCTTGCCCGACTTGAACTCCTGCAGCTGCTTGACCAGGTATTCGGGGTGCTGCTGGGCCAGCTTGGGATTGGCTGGCACACCGGAGTTGCCGTCAGCGCCGTGGCACGAGGCACAGACCGCTGCGTACTTGGCCTCGCCCTGGACCAGATCCGGCTTGGCCGGCGCCTTGGCTTCTTGTGCCGCGAAGGAGATAGCAGGCGCTGCCAGTGCGGCAGCGATCATCAGGGGAGCAAGCAACTTCATGGTGATCTTGGTGTAGTTGGAGCAAAACGGCCTGATTCTACAATGCAGTGCCGGGCCCTCTACTACGCTTCATGACCTCCCCCACCAAATCTCCCGCCGCGTCGCGCCCTGCCGTCCGTGCCGCCGACAAGGCGCCGGCCACCCAGGCACTGGGCTGGCTGCACACCGCCCGCTTCCTCACCACCGCGCCGGAGCTGCGCTTCCTGCCGGCACTGGACGTGCCGGAGATTGCCTTCGTCGGGCGCTCCAACGCCGGCAAGTCCACCTGCATCAACACGCTGACGCAGCAGAAACAGCTGGCCTTTGCCTCCAAGAAACCGGGGCGCACCCAGCACATCAACCTGTTCTCTCTGGGCAAACAGGGCGTGACCGACGCCGTGCTGGCCGACCTGCCGGGCTACGGCTACGCCGCCGTGCCCAAGCAGGACAAGATCCGCTGGCAGCAGGTCATGGCCAACTACCTGGTGACGCGTGAGAACCTCAAGGCCATCGTGCTGCTGTGCGACCCGCGTCACGGCTTGACCGAACTGGACGAAGTGCTGCTGGAAGTGATACGCCCGCGGGTGGAGGAAGGCCTGAAATTCCTGGTCATCCTGACCAAGGCCGACAAGCTCACCCGAAGCGAAGCCGCCAAGGCCTTGTCCATCATGAAGCTGAATGCCGGCGGCGGCGAAGTCCGACTGTTCTCGGCCACCAAGCGTACCGGCCTGGAGGACATCGCCTGTCTTCTGTGGGACTGGGCGCATGAAGGCGCCGATCTAGCATCTCCGCAGGACCGTCCTGCGGAGACCCAATGATCGAAACTTGGCAGCAAGCCCTTCCCCATGGCATCACCCTGAGCTGCCGCGCGGCAGGCGCGCGTGGCCGCCCGGTGCTGCTGTTCCTGCACGGCTTCCCAGAAGCCGCCTTTGTCTGGGATGGTCTGCTGGAATACTTTGCCCAGCCGGAACATGGCGGCTACCGCTGCGTGGCACCGAACCTGCGCGGCTACGAGCGCTCCAGCGCGCCGGCAGACGTGTCGGCCTACCGCGCCAAGCACCTGGTGCAGGACATCGCGGCGCTGATCGCCATCGAATCGCCCACCGCGCCGCTGGCCGCGCTCGTCGCGCACGACTGGGGTGGCGCAGTGGCCTGGAATCTGGCCAACCAGCAGCCGCAGCTGATGCACCGACTGGCCATCATCAACTCACCCCATCCCGGCACCTTCCTGCGCGAGCTCAAGCGCAACCCCAGGCAGCAGGCTGCCAGCGCCTACATGAACTTTCTCATCCGACCGGATGCAGAAGCCCTGCTGGCCGAAGACGACTACCGCCGGCTGTGGGACTTCTTCCTCAACATGGGGGCAGGAAAACGCGCGGACGGCAGCGGCCACGGCTGGCTGACCGACGAGGTGAAGGCGCGGTACCGCGCCATCTGGGACCGGGGCCTGACCGGCAGCCTGAACTACTACCGCGCCTCGCCGCTGCGCCCGCCGGGCGCGGACGATCCGGCGGCCACAGCCATCGATCTGCCGCACGAGATGCTTACCATCACGGTCCCCACACTGGTACTCTGGGGTTTGGGTGACACGGCCCTGCCGCCAGAGTTGATCGACGGTCTGGATGCCTACATTCCGCGCCTCACGCTGCAACGCGTACCCGACGCCACCCACTGGATCGTGCACGAACAGCCAGCGCTGGTGACGGACGCGTTACAACGCTTTTTGCTATCAATAACATAGCTATTGGCGCTCGACTGAATTGCCCGCAAGGCCAATTGATCTCAGTAAACAGCAGGCTCGCCCGGGGGCCGGTCCTTGAAGCGTTTGTGCACCCAGTAGTACTGCGCCGGCATGGTGTCGATGTAGTCCTGCAGGCGCCGGTTCATCAGGGCCGTGTCTGCCACGGCATCGTCGGTCGGGAAACCGGCCCAGGCCGGCAGCACCTCGACGGTGTAGCCGGCGGTCGTCATGCGGGTCAGCACCGGCACCACCTTGGCTCGCCCCAGCCTGGAAAAGCGTGACAGCGACGGCACGGTGGCCGCCGACACGCCATAAAAGGGCACGAACACCGACTCTTCAGGCCCGAAGTTCATGTCGGGCAGCAGGTACAGCGGTTCGCCCTCACGCAGGGCCGCCACGATGGCCTTCACGCCGTCGATGCGACCGAACAACCGCCCCTGGCCGAAGCGCCGACGGCCCGCCAGCACCCAGGCATCCACCACCTGGTTGGCTTGATTGGTGTAGATGGTGGTGAAGCGGCGCGGCAACTGCTGCGTCAGCGCTGTCCAGCCGGCATCCAGCCCCATGAAGTGCGGAGCGAACAGTACCGTCGGATCATTGCCCTGCAACTCGGCCACGGCGCCCGTCAGCAGCAGCCGACCGCGCACCACCTCGGGCCGGCCATGCCAGAGCCAGCTGCGGTCGAACCAGGCCTGGGCGAAGTGGATAAAGACCTGCTGCGTCAAATGCAGACGCTCGCTTTCGCTCAACTGCGGGAAACACAGACGCAGATTGGTTTGCACGACGCGACGACGCGGCCGGACCAGGGCATACAGTAGCCAGCCAAACGCCCAGCCCGATGCCCGCAACCACGACAGTGGCAACCAGGCCAGCAGGCGCATGAACAGCACCCCGGCGTGGCTGAAGACAGTTCCCAACATCAATTCATTCTTCCCGCGGCTGTTTGTAGCGTGCATAGCCCCACAGATACTGCTGCGGACAGCCGGCGATCAGTTGCTCCATGGCGCGGTTGATCACCGTCGCCGCCTCCTGCAAGTCGGCCGGCAAGGCCTGCCCGAGCGGCTGCACGTGAATGCGATAACCCTGGCCCCAGGGCAGGCGCTCGCCCCAGGCCACCAGCACCGTCGCGCCCGTCTGCTGCGCCAGCCGGGCCGACAGCGTCATGGTGTAAGCCGGCCGACCGAAAAAGGGCGCCCACACGCCTTGCCCCTGCGGCGGCACCTGGTCTGGCAGCAAACCGACCGACTGCCCCTGACGCAGCGCCTTGATCATCTGCTTCACACCGGCCAGGGTGGTCGGCACCGCGTGCAGGCCGGGCCGGTTGCGGGCGCGTGCCACCAGCTCGCGCAGCCAGGGCTTGCGCGGCGTGCGAAACAGCACCGTCATCGGCTGCCGGGCACCGAAGCGTTGCGCATAGGCCTGTGCCGTGATTTCGAAGCAGCCCAGGTGCGGCGTCAGAAACACAATGCCGCGCCCCTGCGCCAGCGCCGCCTCGATGTGCTCGGCCCCGGCCCAGTGCAGCGGCACGGGGCGTCCCAGCCACAGGCGCGGAATCTCGGCCACCAGGCAGCCGGCCTGGCCCACCGCAGCGCGCCAGTTCGCCGCACTGCGGCCAGCCAGGCACACATTAGCAAGAAAGCGCTGGCGATAGACCGCCGACAACCCGAACACCCCCCAGCCCAGCACCCAGCCCACGCCATGCAGCAACCACAAGGGCAGACGGGCCAAAAAACGGAACAGGAAGGTCATGACTCGGATAAACTATGGGGTGTCGCTGAGTTACAGAACTACTTGCAGGGCGACACGCGCAGGCGGCCACCCGGAAAGGTGCTGATTGTGCCGTCAATATTGACGTATCTGCTAAAGCGTTCGCCGAAGCTCGCAGCCCAGGCAACGCGCCTGAAACAACTGTGGAGTTTATTCAATGGCGAACGATTACCTCTTTACCTCCGAGTCAGTCTCCGAAGGCCATCCCGACAAGGTGGCTGACCAGATTTCGGATGCCATCCTCGACGCGATCTTCCAGCAGGACCCGCGCAGCCGCGTGGCCGCCGAGACGCTGACCAACACCGGCCTGGTGGTGCTGGCGGGTGAAATCACCACCAACGCGCATGTGGACTACATCCAGGTTGCGCGCGACACCATCAAGCGCATCGGCTACGACAACACCGAGTACGGCATCGACTACAAGGGCTGTGCCGTGCTGGTGGCGTACGACAAACAGTCGAACGACATCGCCCAGGGCGTGGACCACGCGTCCGACGACCACCTCAACACCGGTGCCGGCGACCAGGGCCTGATGTTCGGCTACGCCTGCGACGAGACGCCCGAGCTGATGCCGGCGCCGATCTACTACGCGCACCGCCTGGTGGAACGCCAGGCCCAGTTGCGCCGCGACGGCCGCCTGCCTTTTCTGCGTCCGGATGCCAAGAGCCAGGTCACCATGCGCTACGTCGACGGCAAGCCGCACAGCATTGACACCGTGGTGCTCTCCACCCAGCACAGCCCCGACCAGAGCGAGACCCAGACCAAGCTCAAGGCCAGCTTCTACGAAGCGGTGATCGAAGAGATCATCAAGCCGGTGCTGCCCAAGGAGTGGATCAAGGACACGCGCTACCTGGTCAACCCGACCGGCCGCTTCGTCATCGGCGGTCCGCAGGGTGACTGCGGCCTGACCGGCCGCAAGATCATTGTCGACACCTACGGCGGCGCCTGCCCGCACGGCGGCGGCGCCTTCTCGGGCAAGGACCCGTCCAAGGTCGACCGCTCGGCCGCCTACGCCACGCGCTACGTGGCCAAGAACGTGGTGGCCGCCGGTCTGGCCAAGAAGTGCCAGGTGCAGGTGGCCTACGCGATCGGTGTCGCCAAGCCCATGAACATCACGGTCAACACCCACGGCACCGGCGTGATCCCCGATGACAAGATTGCCGCCCTGGTGGCCGAGCACTTCGACCTGCGCCCGAAGGGCATCATCCAGATGCTGGACCTGCTGCGCCCGATCTACGAGAAGACCGCTGCCTACGGCCACTTCGGCCGCGAAGAGCCGGAATTCACGTGGGAGAAAACGGATAAAGCGGCCGCACTGCGCGCCGCCGCCGGTCTGAAGTAAGGTCCGTCCGGCAAGGCGCCCGCATGAAACTGCAGACACAACGCTGGATTGATCGCTGGGTCGGCCAGCTCCTGTGTTCCGCGGTCTCGCTGTGGGCGCGCCTGCTCGGCACGCGTGCGCCGCGGGTCGACACGGCCCGGGCACCACGCCATATCTTGGTCATCCTGCTGTCCGAGATGGGCAGCATCGTGCTGGCCGGCCCAATGTTCAAGGCCCTGCGCGAACGCTACCCCGGCGCCACGCTGCACGTGCTGCAGCTGAAGAAAAACCAGGAAGTCGCGCGCATGCTGCGTCTGACGGAAGACACCAACTTCCACGGCTTGGACGACAGCTCGCCCGTCAGGCTGGCACGCGACATCTGGCGCGTCAGTGTCGCCATGCGGCGCCTGCCGCTGGATGCCGTGATCGACTGCGAGCTGTTCTCGCGCGTCAGCAGCCTGCTGTGCTATCTCACCGGTGCGCCGCGTCGCGCCGGCTTCACGCCGCATACGCAAGAGGGCCTGTACCGCGGCAGTTACATCAACTGCGCGATTCCCTACAACCCCTACCAGCACATCAGCCAGCAGTTCCTCTCGCTGGTCGATGCGCTCGAGGGCGGCAGCATGCCGCGCCACAAGGCCGCGCCGATCCGCGAACTGCCCACCGAGACCGGCCTGTCGGTGCCGTTCACCGCGGAGGAGCTCGCCGCCTATCGCGCGCAAGTACTGGCCGACCACCCGGTGCTGGCCGGCCGCAAGCTTGCCCTCATGTACCCGGGCGGCGGCATCCTGCCCGAGCGCGCCTGGCCGGCTGCGCACTACGCGCGGGTGGCCAAGGGCCTGTGCGACGCCGGCCATGCCGTGGGCTTCATCGGCTTGAAGGACGACACCGCGTTGGCCAACGAGATTCGCGCCCAGGTAGGCAGCGAGCGGTGCATCGCGCTCACCGGCTACACGCGTAGCCTGCGCGAGCTGCTGATGCTGTTTCATGCCAGCGACCTGCTGCTCACGAACGACGGCGGCCCCGGCCATTTCGCCAGCCTCACGCCCATCCGCGTGCTGATGTTCTTCGGCCCGGAGACCGGCCGGCTCTACGGGCCGCTGCCCGGCGTCGGCCCTAAAGCCACGGTGTACGAGTCCGGCATAGCCTGCTCGCCTTGCCTGTCGGCCTACAACCACCGCCTGACCTTCTGCGATGGCGACAACCAGTGCTTGAAACGCATCGCGCCGGACCCGGTGCTGGCCGATGCGCTGCAGGCCCTGCGCGAACAACCCGCTACTGCATGAATTCCCCTTCGCTACGGGATCGTATCTGGCAGCTGATCGATTGGCTGCACGGCTTCCGCTACATCCGCTTCGGCATCGTCGGCGCCAGTGGCACGGTGGTGAACCTGGCCGTGCTCTACGTGGCGCACGAGTTCCTGTTCCGGGCCATCGAGCCGGCGGGCAGCAAGCCTTACTTCTCTCTCGCACTCGCGATTGCAGTCGCCACAGTCAACAACTTCACCTGGAACCGGCTGTGGACCTGGTCCGACCGCCTGCACGCCACCGCGGTGCAGGAAGGCGAACGCCTGAGCAAACGCGGCCTGTTGGCGCAGCTCGGCCAGTACGCCACCGCCTCGTGGCTGGGCATCCTGTTGCAGTACGCACTTACCCTGTGGCTCGCCCACCTGGGCTTGCACTACCTGCTGGCCAACGTGAGCGCTATCGTCATTGCGAGCGTCAGCAACTTCATCGCCAACGACCGCTGGACCTTCCGCCACAAGCGCTGAGCCGCGGCCATAATGCCGGGCAGCGCCGGCGTGGCCCGGCATCGAGAGATACATGCGCGCCCCCGGCTCCTTCCTGACCTCCTCTGACGCTGATGCCCCCCCCGCCGGGTTCTGGCTGCTGCTGCTGGCGCTGGCCATCACGGTCTATGCCTTTGGCCTCGGCGGCCAGTACGTGCCCACCAACGGCGACGAGCTGGTCTATGCGCACATCGCGCGCGAAACGGCCGAGACCGGTCACTGGTTACCACTGGCTTCTGAACTGGCCGATACACGCAACACCAAACCGCCGCTGCTGTTCTGGCAGGCGATGGTGGCCGGCGGCTGGGGTGAACACTGGACGCTTGCTGCGCTGCGCACACCGAGCCTGATCTACACCCTGTTGCTGGCAGCGGCCGTTGCTTGGAGCGTGCGCCTCGTCACGCGGCGCTGGCGCGATGGCCTGATCGCCGCCTGCGTCTACCTGGCCTTCCTCAGCACCTTCCGCTACGGGCGCCCCTACCTCACCAGCGCGCCCGAAACCTTCTGGCTGAGCCTGCCGCTGTTTGCACTGCTGTGGCAGCGCCTGCGCTCGCCCGGGCAGGGCCCGGGCTGGGGCGCACACACCCTGCTGGGACTGGCGCTGGGCCTGGGCCTGGCCTACAAGTCGTTCGCGCTCATTGCGCCGGCCGCCGCCGCCTGGTGGGCGGCCTTGGCACTGAGCGAACCTCGCCTCAGCTGGCGCCTGCTGCTGCGCCACAGCTTGCGCACGGCCTTCAGTGCCGCGCTGGCGCTGGGCGTGTTTGCGTTGTGGTTCGTGCTGGACCCGGATCCGCAGGGCGTCTGGCAGGAGTTCATCGTGGCGGAGAACGCCGCCAAGTTCCGCGATCCGCGCAGCTGGTGGCAGGCCGCGTTTGCCTTCGACGGCTCCAGCATCTGGTCGCAGTTGCTGGCCTACGCCGTCAACGCCGGACTGCTGGCGACAGCGGTGCTCGGCTTGGGCTGGCTGGGCCTGAGACGACTGCCGGCCCTGCGCCGAGCGCCGCTGCCAGCGCACACCGCCATTCTGCTGGCCTGGAGCCTGGTCTGGCTGCTGGTCTTCCTGCTGCCCGACCAGCGCTCGGCCCGCTACGTCATCCCCGCCACGCCGGCCGTCGCGATGCTGCTGGCACTGCACTGGCGCGACATCGGGCGCCCGTGGTTCATCCCCGGCCTATTGTTCTCGGCACTGGCCCTGTTGATGATCGGGCGCATCGCCTGGGTCAGCCACGCACTGGCGCTGACCAGCACGGGCGAAATCAGTGCCGTACTGCTCACCATCGGCCTCGGGGCGCTGACCATTGCCGCCGGTCTGTGGCGGCCCGTCTGGACGCGCGCCGCAGCCGTGACGGCCCCGCTGCTGGTCTACGCGGCGTTCAATCTGACGGCGGCGCCGCTGGATGGTCCGGTCGGGCGCTACGCGCCACAAGCGGCAGCGGCCTTGCCCGGCGCGCGCATCGCGGTGCCCAATGGTTTCAACAGCCAGTTCGAACGCTTTCAGTTTCTGCTGCCGGGCCGGCACACCTTCGTGCCGTATGAGACTGAAGGCCGAGCCATTGGCCGGCTGGCCCCTGGCGCCTCGCTGCAGCCCCCCGCACAGCAACTGGAACAACTGCTGGCTGCGCACGACGCTGTCATCTGGATTCAATCCAGCATGGAAGAAGACAAGCCCCTGTGCCTGCCCCACTGCAGCGTGCTGGGCGAGCGCTGGCTGCTCAAGAGCCGGCATCTGCCGGGCGAGATCACGACGGGCAATCTCTGGTACCCGCAGCAATGGCTGTTCAAGCGGGAGTGGCTGCTGGCACGCCCGGCGCCACGTTAGGTAACGCCCTCGCGCCAGCGGCGCCACAGCAGGCGTAAACCGACCCCGTGCAAGCCGATCCACAGCCAGGGGTCCAGCACGGCGTCCCAGAGATTCCCTGTGGGCAGCCGCAACAACCCGTAAACCAACAGAACGCCCAGTCCGGCCCAAGTCGTACTCGTCGGCGCCGCCCGCTTCAACCAGGGCAAGCAGGCAATCAGTGCCATCAGGCCGGTCAGCATGGGGCTGAAGCCGACGACGTACAGGGACACCGGCCAGCGCGCAAAGGTATCGAGCAACAACAGCCAGCCCAGAACAATGCCGCCAAAGACCCATTCGGCCTCGGATCGCGTCGCCATACGCGCGGACGGCAGAAGCTGGCGCAACAGGAACCAGCCACAGAGCGTGGCACTGACCAGACTGGGCGCGCGAAATGCCAGCCCCAACCAGTAGGTCGGCGACCACGGTCCGGGCCACAGGCACCAGAGCAATACCAGCGCGCCAACGAGCCGTTGCCGCGAAACGCCAAACCGCAGGTGGCCGGCCAGCCACGCCCCGCCGCTGGTAAGCACGAGCGCCCAGCCCAATGCCAGGTAGATCCGCGTCAGCGCCGGCTCGGGCAAGGCCGGTGTCTGCGTGGCCAGCAAGCTGGGAATCAGTGTGGTCCAGTCCATGGCGTTCTCAACGATCTTCCCGTACGTCCAGCCGCTGCCAAGCGATGCGCTGCCGCCGGTCGGTGTAGCTGACCCACAGGCTGTTGTCGGCCCAGGCCATGGCAGGGTAGGAATATTCAGCAGGCGCCTCGCCCTGCACCAGCGTCAGCAGCCGCTGCCAGTGCAGACCGTCGCTCGAAAAGCTCAGGTCGAGCACGGCGCGGGTGTCCGGGCGCGGGTTGTGCGCCAGGAACATCAGCCCCGGCTGCAGCGACAGGCCGGCGATGGACGCATCGGGGTTGGGCAGGGCCAGGTCCGGCAGATCCTGCCAGTGCCTGCCGCCATCCGACGTCTGAGCCGCGCGCAGCGTCCGCTGCGGGCTGTTGTCGCGCATCAACGCCACCCATTCATTTTCAGTACGCATCAGCAGAGCGGGTTGCAGCAGGTAACCGCGCTGCGACATGCGCACCATGCCCACGAACTCACCCGCGGCATCGAATCGCAACGCCACCGGGTACTTGGTGCCGAGCTCGAAATAGACGGGCAACACCATGCCCCCGTCGGCCAAGGGCAGGGGCATGGCCCGCACCAGATGACTGGTGTTCCACAGCCAGGACAGCGGCAGCACACGTACCGGTTCGAACGCCAGGGTGGCGACCGATGACCCGGCATCGGTCTGCCGCAGTTGCAGAATGCGGCCAGCCGCCCAACCACCCAGGCCGGTAGCCACGACGAAGAGGTGGATGCGCCCGGTTGCATCGCGCCAGGCCACCGGGTTGCCCAGGCGGCGCACACCAAAGCCCAGTTGGTCACCGACGGCCTGCCGATTGACCACGAAGCGCGCGGCACTCCACTGCTGGCTGGCACGGCTGAAAGCTGCCGCCGCAATCTGTACGTCCGGACCACTCTCGCGGCTGCCCGCGAACCAGAATGCCAGCAATGCGTCCGGATGCGGCGCCGGCATGGGGAGCAAGGCGCTGGCATGTGCAGCCGGCGTGGCCGGCGGCATGGGGATATGACCGCCGGCGCGCCATTGCAAGGTCTCGCCCGCCAGGCGGACCGGCTGCGGCCAACTGCCGCGCGCCTCACCCGGCCGCGACGGACGCTGCGAAGCATCCAGTGCCAGCAGGGCCGCACAGAGGCCGAGCACACAAATCACACGAACGCCCAGGGAGCGGGCCGGGCTGCGGAGCGGGGCGTCAGGCACGGGATGTAGAAGACAGTTAGGTGCCGGGGCCAATCACCCGACCCGCGCGAGTGTAACTTGCCCCCTCTTGAAAGCTAACAAAAAAGCCTTATGATTAGCACTCGCTGGATCTGAGTGCTAACACCATCAGTCCAAGAAAAGTTAATGAGCGCAAACTTTGCTTTGATGCTCAGGTTTTCAACCCATTGTTTCAAACTCAAGGAGATTCCTGATGAAACTGCGTCCTCTGGCCGACCGCGTGATTGTCAAGCGCGTGGAAAACGAAACCAAAACCGCCTCCGGCATCGTCATTCCCGACAGCGCCGCCGAGAAGCCTGACCAAGGTGAGGTTCTGGCAGTCGGTCCCGGCAAGAAGAACGACAAGGGCGAACTCGTGGCCATGAACGTCAAGGTTGGCGACCGTGTCCTGTTCGGCAAGTACAGCGGCCAGACCGTCAAGGTCAATGGCGACGAACTCCTCGTGATGAAAGAGGAAGACCTGTTTGCCGTGGTGGAAAAGTAATCGGGTTGCGATTCGTCCATCCTCACTCAATCGTTTGAACTGTTTCTGGAGTAAAGAAAAATGGCAGCTAAAGATGTAGTTTTCGGCGGCGAAGCCCGCCATCGCATGGTTGAAGGCGTGAACATCCTCGCCAACGCCGTCAAGGTGACCCTGGGCCCGAAAGGCCGCAACGTGGTGCTCGAGCGCTCCTTCGGCGCCCCGACTGTGACCAAGGACGGCGTGTCCGTGGCCAAGGAAATCGAGCTGAAGGACAAGCTGCAGAACATGGGCGCCCAGATGGTCAAGGAAGTCGCTTCCAAGACCTCTGACAACGCTGGCGACGGCACCACCACCGCCACCGTGCTGGCCCAGGCCATCGTGCGCGAAGGCATGAAGTACGTGGCCGCCGGCATGAACCCGATGGACCTCAAGCGCGGCATCGACAAGGCCGTGGCCGCCCTGATCGAGCAGCTGAAGAAGGCATCCAAGCCCACCACCACCTCCAAGGAAATCGCCCAGGTCGGCTCCATCTCCGCCAACAGCGACTCCAGCATCGGTGAAATCATCGCCAATGCCATGGACAAGGTCGGCAAGGAAGGCGTGATCACCGTGGAAGACGGCAAGAGCCTGCAGAACGAACTCGACGTCGTCGAGGGCATGCAGTTCGACCGTGGCTACCTGTCGCCCTACTTCATCAACAACCCCGAGAAGCAGGCTGCCCTGCTGGACAACCCCTTCGTGCTGCTGTACGACAAAAAGGTATCCAACATCCGTGACCTGCTGCCCACGCTGGAAGCCGTGGCCAAGGCTGGCCGCCCGCTGTTGATCATTGCCGAAGACGTCGAGGGCGAGGCCTTGGCGACCCTGGTGGTCAACACCATCCGCGGCATCCTGAAGGTCGTGGCAGTCAAGGCCCCGGGCTTCGGCGACCGTCGCAAGGCCATGCTGGAAGACATCGCCATCCTGACCGGTGGCAAGGTGATCGCCGAGGAAGTGGGCCTGTCGCTCGAGAAGGTGACCCTGGCCGATCTGGGCCAGGCCAAGCGCATTGAAGTGGGTAAGGAAAACACCATCATCATCGACGGCAACGGCGCTGCCGCTGACATCGAAGCCCGCGTGAAGCAGATCCGCGTGCAGATCGAGGAAGCCACCAGCGACTACGACCGCGAGAAGCTGCAAGAGCGCGTGGCCAAGCTGGCCGGCGGTGTGGCCG
>JAULXO010000006.1:0-68526 GCA_032118555.1 Hylemonella sp.
CTTGTCCTTCAGCTTGTCCAATGTCTCGCGCAGGGTCTTGGCATCCGCCCCTTCGAGCTTGGCGGCCAGCACCTTGAGGCCCTTGACGTCCACCGCCTGCGACAGCAGTTCGTCGCCCTGGGCCGAGGCCAGCCGGCCCTTGAGCGCCGCCAGCTCACGCTCCAGCTGGCGCACCTGCTCCAGCACCGCGCTGACGCGCGCCGGCACTTCCTCTGGCTGCACCCGCAAGGTGCCGGCCACACCGCCCAGCGTGTTTTCCATGTCCTGCACGTAGGCCAGCGCGTTGGTACCGGTCACGGCTTCGACGCGGCGCACGCCGGCGGCAACGCCGCCCTCGGCGACGATGGTGAACAGGCCGATGTCGCCGGTGCGCTGCACGTGGGTGCCGCCGCAGAGCTCACGGCTGCTGCCGATGTCGAGCACGCGCACGGTGTCGCCGTACTTCTCGCCGAACAGCATCATGGCGCCGGTCTTCTGCGCCGACTCGATGTCCATCAGGCGCGCCTCGGTGGCCGTGTTGGCCAGGATTTCGACGTTCACGCGCCGCTCGATGTCCCAGATCTGCGCGTCCGTCAGCGGTGCGTTGTGGGCAAAGTCGAAGCGCGTGCGCTCGGCGTTGACCAGCGAGCCCTTCTGCTGCACGTGCGGGCCCAGCACCTCGCGCAGCGCCTTGTGCATCAGGTGGGTGACCGAGTGGTTGCGCATGGTGGCGGCACGCTTTTGCAGGTTGACCTGCGCCGTCACGTGGTCGCCCACATTGAGCGTGCCGGCACTGAGCGTGCCGTGGTGGCCGAAGACGTCGGCCTTGATCTTCTGCGTGTCGCCCACCTCGAAGCGGGCCGAGCCGCTGATGAGCACCCCCTCGTCGCCCACCTGGCCGCCGCTTTCGGCGTAGAAGGGCGTGGTGTCCAGCACCACCACCCCGTTTTGACCTTGTTTCAGGGCTGCAACCGACGTTCCGTCTACGTAGAGCGCTACGATTTTTGCAGTGATTTCGAGTTGCTCGTAGCCCACGAACTGGTTGCCGGCACCGCTGTACTCCAGTGCCTTGTCCATCCTGAACTTGCCCGCCGCGCGGGCCTGCGACTTCTGCTTTTCCATGGCGGCGGCAAAACCGGCCTCGTCCACCGAGATACCACGCTCGCGGCAGACGTCGTTGGTCAGGTCAAGCGGGAAGCCATAGGTATCGTGCAGCTTGAAGGCCACCTCACCCGGCAGCACCTTCTGACCACCCGCCAGCGCGGCGTCCAGGATCTCCATGCCGTTTTCCAGCGTCTCGTAGAAACGCTCTTCCTCGGCCTTGAGCACCTCGGTGATGCGCTGCTGCTGTTCCTTCAGGCGCGGGTAGGCGTCTCCCATCTGGCACACGAGTTCGGCCACCAGCTTGTGGAAGAAGGGCTTCTTCTGGCCCAGCTTGTAGCCGTGGCGGATGGCGCGGCGCACGATGCGCCGCTGGACGTAGCCGCGGCCCTCATTGCTCGGAATCACGCCGTCGCTGACCAGGAACGCCGTGGCGCGGATGTGGTCGGCAATCACCTTCAGCGAAGGGTTGCTCAGATCCTGCGTGCCCACTTCACGGGCGGCGGCCTTGATCAGCGCGTCGAACAGGTCGATCTCGTAGTTGCTGTGCACGTGCTGCAGGATGGCTGCCAGGCGTTCCAGGCCCATGCCGGTGTCCACGCAGGGCGCGGGCAGCGGTGTGACGGCGCCGCTCTCATCCATGTTGAACTGCATGAACACGTTGTTCCAGATCTCGATGTAGCGATCGCCGTCCTCATCCGGACTGCCCGGGGGGCCGCCAGCGATGTGGTCGCCGTGGTCGTAGAAGATTTCCGAGCAGGGGCCGCAAGGGCCGGTGTCGGCCATCATCCAGAAGTTGTCACTCTTGTAGCGGCCACCCTTGTTGTCACCGATACGGATCACGCGCTCTGGCGGCAGGCCGATCTCTTTCGTCCAGATGTCATAGGCCTCGTCGTCCTCGGCATAGACCGTGGCCAGCAGGCGCTCCTTGGGCAGCTTGTAGACCTCAGTCAGCAGCTCCCAGGCCCACTTCAGCGACTCGCGCTTGAAGTAGTCGCCGAAGGACCAATTGCCCAGCATCTCGAAGAAGGTGTGGTGGCGCGCGGTGTAGCCCACGTTCTCCAGGTCGTTGTGCTTGCCGCCGGCACGCAGGCAGGCCTGCACCGAGGCCGCGCGCACATAGCTGCGCTTATCGGTGCCGAGGAACACGTCTTTGAACTGCACCATGCCGGAGTTGGTGAACATCAGCGTCGGGTCGTTGCCCGGCACCAGCGGGCTGGAGGCGACCACGGTGTGCCCCTTGGCGGCAAAGAAATCCAGGAAGCTCTTGCGGATGTCGGCAACGGAGAAGACGGGTTGGCTCATGGTTCGGGAAGACCGTGGCACCGCTCCCGGCAAAGAGCGCGGCACGCACGTAAGGGCTTGATTTAATTGGACTCAGGATTATAAGTTTCGAGGGCGAATAGGACGGCTGTCACCGTGGTGATGCCCGCATGGAGCCGCAGGCTGGCAGAATCATCGCAACTGCCCTGAACTACCCGACGAGACACCCCATGGACATGAAAACCTCCCCCCTGGCCCTGCTGAAGGATCCGACCCTGCTCCAGACCGACGCGCTGATCAACGGCCAGTGGGTCAAGGGCGCAGCGGCCAAGCGCTTTGACGTGCTCGATCCGGCCACCGGCCACAAGCTGGCCGACGTGGCCAACCTCGGCCCCCAGGACGCCGAGCTCGCCATCAAGGCTGCCAACGCGGCCTGGCCGGCCTGGCGCGCCAAGACCGGCAAGGAGCGCAGCATCATCCTGCGCAGGTGGTTCGACCTGCTGATGGCCCACCAGGAAGACCTGGGCCGCATCATGACCGCCGAACAGGGCAAGCCGTTTGCCGAAGCCAAGGGCGAAGTGGCCTACGGCGCCAGCTTTGTGGAATGGTTTGCCGAAGAGGCCAAGCGCGTCAACGGCGAAACGCTGCCGCCCTGGGACAACAACCGCCGCCTGATGGTGATCAAGCAGCCGATCGGCGTCTGTGCCGCCATCACGCCCTGGAACTTCCCGCTGGCCATGATCACGCGCAAGGTGGCACCGGCGCTGGCCGCCGGCTGCCCGGTGATCATCAAGCCGGCCGAGCTGACCCCGCTGACGGCGCTGGCCGCAGCCGAGCTGGCGGTGCGTGCCGGCATCCCCGCCGGCGTGCTGAACCTCATCACGGCCGATGCCGACAACTCCATCGCCGTGGGCAAGGTGTTCTGCGCCAGCGACGTGGTGCGCCACATCAGCTTCACCGGCTCCACCGAAGTTGGCCGCATCCTGATGGCTCAGAGCGCGCCCACCGTGAAGAAGCTCAGCCTGGAGCTGGGTGGCAATGCGCCGTTCATCGTGTTTGATGACGCCGACATCGACTCGGCGGTGGAAGGGGCCATGGCCAGCAAGTACCGCAACGCCGGCCAGACCTGCGTCTGCGCCAACCGCATCTACGTGCAAGACGGCGTCTACGACGAGTTCGTGCAGAAATTTGCCGCCAAGGTGGCGGCCGTCAAGGTCGGCAATGGCTTCGAGGACGGCGTGTCGCAAGGCCCGCTGATCGAAGAAGCGGCGCTGCAGAAGGTGGAGCGGCACATTGCCGATGCCGTGGCCAAGGGCGGCAAGGTGCTGACCGGCGGCAAACGCGCCACCGATCTCGGCGCCCAGTTCTTCCAGCCCACCGTGCTGGCCGAGGCCCAACAGAACATGCTGTGCGCCACGGAAGAGACCTTCGGCCCCTTCGCGCCGGTGTTCCGCTTCAAGACCGAACAGGAAGCCATCGATGCGGCGAACGCCACCATCTTCGGCTTGGCCAGCTACTTCTACAGCCGTGACGTCGGCCGCATCTTCCGCGTCAGCGAGGCGCTGGAGTACGGCATGGTGGGCATCAACGTCGGCATCCTGGCCACCGAGCACGTGCCCTTCGGCGGCGTCAAGCAGTCGGGCCTGGGCCGCGAAGGCTCGCACCACGGCATGGACGACTACCTGGAACTCAAGTACCTCTGCCTGGGTGACATCCTCAAGTAAACTACGCACCGCAGCAAGAAACACTGCGGGTGTAGTTCAATGGTAGAACGGCAGCTTCCCAAGCTTCATACGAGGGTTCGATTCCCTTCACCCGCTCCAGAATGAAAAACGGCCCCACGTGGGCCGTTTTTTCATGCTGCGGCTGAAGAGGGATCGAACCCTCTGGTTCGGTCAAGACAGTCCAGTGGACTGTCTTGGACGCGCGCAGCGCGGTCGCGCAGCGATGAAATTGTGAGCAGCGCAGCGTTGCGAGCAATTTCACATTCCCTAGTGGTCCCCCCAAAGAAAAACCCGCCATCGGCGGGTTCTCGTGAGTCAGGGCCCGAACAAAGTCAGAAGGTCTCCCAGTCGTCCTGGTCAGCCTTGGTCACCTTCGCCACTGCTGTCGATTTGGTGGCAACGGCGGGCGCCGCCAAAGCGGCTTGCGAGACCGATGCCTTCGGGGCCTGAGACGCCGGCTTGGCCATGGCCGGACGAGGCGTCGCCTGTGCCGGGGGCTGGCTCGCGCCCTGGGCTTGCGCCAGCTTGAACACCGACACCGCCCGCACCAGATCCTGCGCCTGACTGTTCAGACTGCCTGCGGCGGCGGCCATTTCTTCCACCAGCGCGGCATTCTGCTGCGTGGCCTGGTCCATCTGCGTCACGGCCTCGCCCACCTGGCCCACACCGGCGCTCTGCTCGGCGCTGGCCGCGCTGATCTCGGCCATGATGTCGGTGACCCGGCGGATGCTGGTGACTACCTCGTTCATGGTGCTGCCGGCCTGATCGACCAGCGCGGTACCCTGGTCCACGCGGCCGACGCTGTCGTTGATCAGTGCCTTGATCTCCTTGGCGGCCTCAGCCGAACGGCCAGCCAGGCTGCGCACTTCACCCGCCACCACGGCAAAGCCGCGGCCCTGCTCACCAGCGCGCGCGGCTTCCACCGCGGCATTCAGGGCCAGGATGTTGGTCTGGAAGGCAATGCCGTCGATGACGTTGATGATGTCGGCGATCTTCTTGCTCGACTCGCTGATGCCCTTCATGGTGTCGACCACCTGCGACACCACCTGGCCGCCCTGCGCTGCCACGCTGCTGGCACTTTGCGCCAGCTGGTTGGCCTGGCGGGCGTTGTCGGCGTTCTGCTTGACGGTGGAGGACAGCTCCTCCATCGAGGCCGCCGTTTCCTCCAGCGCACTGGCCTGGCTTTCGGTGCGGGCACTGAGGTCCTGGTTGCCCTGCGCAATCTGCGTGCTGGCACTGGCCACTGACTCCGATCCCTGGCGCACGGTGCTGACGATACGGGCCAGATTGCCCTGCATGGCTGCCAGCGCCTGCAGCACCTTGGCCACCTCATCCTTGCCGCTGGTGTCGACACGGCGCGTCAGATCTCCCTGGGACACGGCCTCCGAGACGTCCACGGCGTTCTTCAGCGCGCGCGAGATGCCGCGCACCATCGTCACACCGATCACGATGGCCAGGGCGACACCCAGCACGATGGCGGCGATGGACACCGTCAGAATGACACGGTAACGCGCGGCCGAGCGCTCGTACTCCTGCCGGGCCTCCTTGAGCTGCAGATCCATCAAGGCACGTATGCTTTTACGCAGATCGGGATAGAGCGGACGGATCTTGGTCTCGTTAAGCTCCTTGGCTTTTTCCAGATCGAACCCCCGCACGGCCTCCTGGAACGGCAGCAATCCCTCGCTGAGGAACTTGGCCCGCGCCGCCGCGAACTCCTTCACCAGCGCCGCCTCGTCCGGCAGCAAGTCTGAGGCTGCGTAGGCATCCCAAGTCTGAGTCAGTCGGGTCGCATTGTCACCCATCAACTTGAGTCGCGCTTCTACCACCGCGGGGTCCTGGGTCGTCACGATGACGAAGGCACCGAGGCGATTCTCCAACAGCAATTCCTGCACCTCCGCAATCTGCCCAATCCGGACTGTGCGGTCTTCGTAGACCGAGCGCAGCCCCTCGTTGCTGGCTCGCAGGCCGAACAGGCCAATGCCGCCGATGACGATCAGCAACAGCGACAGCATGCCGGCGAGCGCCGCCAGACGCGTCGAAATCTTGAAGTTGTTCATGGTTTTCTCCCTCCCTGATCTGCTTACTCAGGCCGCCGCAGCGGCCACCAAACCCATGTCGGCGCTGGACATCAGCTGCTCGATATCCATCAGGATCAGCATGCGTGCCTGCTCGCCCTGCTGGATCGTGGCGATGCCGATGATGTGCCGGGCATCCAGAGCGCCGCTGAATTCCGGCGCCGGCTTGATGTCTTCGCGCTGCAGCGCGACCACGTCCGACACGGCATCCACCACCATGCCGATCACCCGGTTGCCGACGTTCAGCACGATGGTCACGGTCTGGCTGTCGTAAGCCGCATGGGCCATGTTGAACTTCATGCGCAGATCCAGAACAGGCACGATGACACCCCGCAGGTTCAGCACGCCCAGCACGTACGTCGGCGCATTGACCATGCGGGTCGCGGCCTCATAGCCGCGGATTTCCTGCACCTTGAGGATGTCGATGCCGTATTCCTCCTGGCCCAGCTTGAAGGCCAGGAATTCGAGATGGCCCCGGCCTGACAGGCTGTCCTGCCCGGTTTGTTCTATGTTCATGGTCTCTCCCAACGTGATGCCGCACCACACGATGCAAACCGGTCATTCTGCCGCACCGACCATGAACAAACGATGAAATCTGCTCTAGCTGAAATAACAGATTGCTGATCACTCGCGCGCCAAGGCGCCGGCTCACGCATGAAAAACGGCCCCGCAGGGCCGTTGTTGCAGCGCGCGGCAACGCACTCAGAGCAGCGTCACGCCCGTCTTGACCTGAATCTGCTCGCGCGTCACGCCGGGCGCCAGTTCCACCAGCTTCAGACCCTGCGGCGTGACGTCCATCACACCGAGGTCGGTGATGATGCGGTCCACCACGCCCTTGCCGGTCAGCGGCAGCGTGCATTGCGGCAGGATCTTCAGGTCCTCGGTGCCGTCCTTCTTCTTGGCCACGTGCTCCATCAGCACGATGACGCGCGGCACGCCGGCCACCAGGTCCATGGCGCCGCCCATGCCCTTGACCATCTTGCCGGGAATCATCCAGTTGGCCAGGTCGCCGTGCTCGCTGACCTGCATGGCGCCCAGGATGGACAGGTTGATCTTGCCGCCGCGGATCATGGCAAAGCTCTCGTGGCTGCCGAAGATCGACGAGCCCTTGATGGTGGTGACGGTCTGCTTGCCGGCGTTGATGAGGTCGGCGTCCACCTCGTCCTCGTACGGGAACGGACCGATACCCAGCATGCCGTTCTCGCTCTGCAGCCAGACCTCGATGTGGTCGGGCACGAAATTGGCCACCAGCGTGGGAATGCCGATGCCGAGATTCACATAAAAGCCGTCCTGCAGCTCCTGCGCCGCGCGTGCGGCCATCTGGTCTTGGGTCCAGGGCATGATGCTCTCCTAATCAGTTGGGGACAGCGCTGAAGGTCTGTCCCGCAAGGTTTCAGACTTTACGGTCGCGGGTGGTGCGCTTTTCGATGCGCTTCTCGGGCGTGGGGTTGTGCACGATGCGGTGCACGTAGATGCCGGGCAAGTGGATGTCGTCGGGCGCCAGTTCGCCGGTGGCGACGATGCGCTCCACCTCCACGATGCAGATCTTGCCGGCCATGGCGGCGGCCGGGTTGAAGTTGCGCGCCGTCAGGTTGAAGCGCAGATTGCCGGAACGGTCGGCAATGTCGGCCTTCACCAGCGCCACGTCGGGCACCAGCGAACGCTCCATCACATAGGTTTCGCCGTCGAACTCGCGCAGCTCCTTGCCCTCGGCCACGATGGTGCCGACACCGGTCTTGGTGAAGAAGGCGGGAATGCCGGCGCCGCCGGCGCGCAGCTTCTCGGCCAGCGTGCCCTGAGGCGTGAACTCCAGCTCCAGCTCGCCGGCCAGGTACTGGCGCTCGAACTCCTTGTTCTCGCCCACGTAGCTGGAAATCATCTTCTTGATCTGCCGTGTCTGCAACAGCTTGCCCAGGCCGAAATCGTCGACGCCGGCGTTGTTGGAAATGGCGGTCAGGTTCTTGACGCCGCTGTCGCGCACGGCGTCGATCAGGGCCTCGGGGATGCCGCACAGGCCAAAACCGCCGACGGCAATCAGCTGGCCGTCGCGGATGACGCCCTCTATCGCCTTGGCGGCGCTCGGGTAGATCTTGTTCACGTGGTTCTCCTCGCTGGATTCGGTGGTCGTACGATACTACTTATCACGCTACGTAGTTCCGCGTAAAGTACAACCCGCAATGGACATCGACTACCGCCTCGCCTTCGAACTCGCGCCCATCGGGCTGGTGCTGTCGCGCCACCGCATGATTGTGGACTGCAATCGCCATGTATGCGAGATGTTCGGCACCACCCGCGAAGAGCTGATCGGCCAGTCCTTCCAGGTGCTCTACCCCAGCGCGGACGAGTTCGAACGCATCGGCGCTCGCATCACGCCCATCATGAGCCGCCAGGGCAGCTATGCCGACGACCGCATCATGAAACGTGTCGACGGCCGCTTCAAGGGGGAGACCTTCTGGTGCCACGTCACCGGCCGCGCGCTCGATCCGGCCGACCCGCACGCGGCCGGCATCTGGACCTTCCAGGACCTGAGCGCCCACCGCCCGGTCAAGGCCGAGTTGACGGCGCGCGAACGCGAGGTGGCGGCCCACCTGCTCGACGGCCTGACCTCCAAGGAAATCGGCAAGGCGCTGGCCATCAGCCACCGCACGGTGGAGATCTACCGCGCCCGCCTGATGCGCAAGTACCAGGCCAGCACCACCGCCGATCTGGTGCACAAGCTGATGGGCGGTTGAGGTTAAGCTTGGCGCTTCATCCGTGACTTTTGGGGAACCCGGTTTCGTGGCTACAGGTACGCGCACCATGGTCGGCATCGACCAGCTCTGCATCGGCATGCATGTCAAGCTGGAGGGCTGGGTCGGGCACCCCTTCTTGTTCAACAGCTTCAAGATCAAGGACCAGAAGCAGCTCGAAACGCTGAAGTCCCTGGGCCTGAAGGAGATCGAATACCTGCCGCAAAAAAGCGATGCCAAGCCTCTGCCGCGGACTGAAGCACCCGCTGCCGCACCCGCCCCGGTAGAGCCCACGGTGCTGGACGCGCTGATGCAGCAGAAGAAGGAGCGCATGGAGAGCCTGCGCAAGGAGCTGGAGCAGATCCAGGCCGCCGAGCGCAAGTACGTCAAGACGGCCAATGCGGTGAAGAACGTGGTGCGCCTGGCCAACAGCAACCCGGCGCAGGCGGCCGAACAGGCCAGCGAGGTGGCCGCGCAGCTGAGCGAGATCTTCCTGGCGCGCCAGAACCCCTTCATCCACCTGATGGGCGACAACACCTCGGACAACAGCACCCACTTTCACGCCCTGAACGTCACCATGTTGGCGCTGATCCTGGCCCATGCCATCGGCATCGAGGACGCGGAACTGATGCGCGACATTGCTCAGGGCGCGCTGCTGCACGACGTCGGCAAGGCCATGGTGCCCAGCCAGGTGCTGCTGAAGGACGATGGCCTGACGCCGTCCGAACTCAAGCTGATCGAGATGCACCCCGGCTACGGCATCAAGATGATGCAACCGGTCGAATCGCTGCCGCGCCGGGTGAAGGAGATCATCCTGTTCCACCACGAGCTACTGGATGGCAGCGGCTTCCCCAAGGGCCTGCAGGGCGACGCCCTCGACCAGGCGGTGCGCATCGTGACGATTGCCAACAGCTACGACAACCACTGCAACCAGCGCATCGCCGCCAAGTGCAAGACGCCCTCGGAAACCCTGTCCTACATGTACAAGACCGAAGGCGCCAAGTACGACAAGACACTGCTGTCGGCCTTCATCAAGTCCATGGGCATCTACCCGCCGGGCACCATCGTCATGCTCAAGAGCGGCAAGGTCGGCATCGTGATGTCGATCGACTCGTCCGACCTGCTGCACCCCAACCTGATGCTGTACGACCCGACCATCCCCAAGTCGCAGGCCGCGGTGCTCAACCTCAAGCGCGACCTGGAAGACGAGGTGGACCGTACCCTGCGCCCGGCCACGCTGCCCAAGCCGATCTTCGACTACCTCAGCCCGCGCAAGCACATCAGCTATTTCGTGGAAAACGCCGGCACGGCCTGAGGCCGGCAGGCGCCTGCGGGCCGTCGCCTGCGGGACAGTCCATCGCATCGACACCACCGCCGGGAACGCCACGCCAGCGCCTCAAAGGCTCATCGCTGTTGGCCTGGGAGGCCTCAGAAGCGATAACTGGACCACCAAAGCGGGCTGAATCCGCGCACTGCACTTGTGCCCGATCTGTCACAGTTGTACGCTATTCTCGTTGCGCCGCCAGCCGGCGGCTCGCCTCGGTTATCCCTTGAAGAGCACCATCATGTTTCTGAACAACCTCTCCATCAGCAAGCGACTGGCCATCGTGCTGGGCGCCATCCTGGCCCTGTTTCTCGCCAGCAGCGTCTTCACCCTGCTCAAGCTGCAGCAGCTCGGCGCGGAAATCGACACCATGGTCAGCGACAACGTCAAGGCCGAACGCGCCGGCGCTGACTGGCTGCGCCACACCACGGCCGGCGTGCAGCGCGCGGCGGCCATTGCCAAGAGCAGCGATGCCGCGCTGATCCCCTACTTCGCGCCGGCGACGGCCGAATCCATCAAGCAGACCAATGAACTGCAGAAGTTCATCGAGTCGAAGATGGACACCCCCGAGGAACGCCAGCTCTTCGACAAGGCCGGTGAACTGCGCAAGGCTTACCTGGCGGCACGCGAAGAGGTGAACAAGCTCAAGCAGGCCGGCGACATGGATGGCGCCAACCGCGTTTTCAACGAGCGTTTCGAGCCGACTTCGCGCGACTACCTTGCCAGCGTGCAGAAGATGGTGGAAGCGCAGCGGGCGCAGCTCGACGCCGCGGCGCAGCGCGCTGAAGAGCTGCGCGGCCAGACCCGCGCCGTGCTCGTCACCAGCAGCGTCGTCACCCTGATTCTGGGCGCCGTGCTGGCCGTGCTGCTGGCACGCAGCATCACCGGTCCGTTGCAGCAGGCCGAAGCGATCGCCCAGTCGATTGCCGACATGGACTTGACCGGATCGCCGCAGACCAGCTATGCCAACGACGAAACCGGCCGCCTGCTGCGGGCAATCGACGCCATGCGCGCCGCGCTGCAGCGTGCCTTGCTGCAGGTACGCGGCGTGGTTGACAATGTCTCTACCGCCAGCGTGCAGATTGCCACTGGCAACAAGGACCTGAGCGCCCGCACCGAACAGACCGCCAGCAGTCTGGAGGAAACCGCCAGTTCCATGGAGGAACTCACCAGCACCGTGCGCCAGAGCGCCGAGTCGGCCGCCCAGGCCAACCGCCTGGCCGGCTCGGCGGCCCAGGTGGCACAGCGCGGCGGCCAGGTGGTGTCGCAGGTGGTTGCCACGATGGACGAGATCAACGCCAGCAGCAGGAAGATTGCCGACATCATCGGCGTCATCGACGGCATCGCCTTCCAGACCAACATCCTGGCCCTGAACGCCGCGGTGGAAGCCGCCCGTGCCGGTGAGCAGGGCCGCGGATTTGCCGTGGTGGCCAGCGAGGTGCGCAGCCTGGCCGGCCGCAGCGCCGAGGCTGCGAAAGAGATCAAGTCGCTGATCGACGCCAGCGTCAGCAGCGTGGCCTCGGGTTCGCAGCAGGTGCAGGAAGCCGGCAGCACCATGGACGAGATCGTGGCCAGCGTGAGCCGCGTGACCGACATCATCGGCGAGATCAGTGCTGCCGCCACCGAGCAAAGCCAGGGCATCGGCCAGATCAACGCCGCCGTCAACCAGCTGGACCAGATGACGCAGCAGAACGCGGCCCTGGTGGAGGAATCCACTGCCGCGGCCGAAAGCCTGAACGACCAGGCCCGCCTGCTGGCCGAGGCTGTGAGTGCCTTCAAGCTGAATGACGCCAGCCAAGGCGCCCTGCTTCAGCTGCGTTGAAGCCGGCTCAGGAAGCTATTATTTTGATAGCTGTTCGCGCTTGAAAAATAAGGGCCGGATGCCAATCCGGCCCTTATTTTTTGGCATCGATCACTTCCGCCGCCGAGCGGAACGCCTCCACGGCGGTGGGCACACCGCAGTAGATGCTGGCGTGCAGCAGCACTTCCTGGATCTCGGCCACCGTGGCACCGTTGGTGAGCGCGCCGCGCACATGGCCCTTGAGTTCGTGCTGCTTGCCCAGGGCGGTCAGCATCGCCACCGTGATCAGGCTGCGTGTACGGCGGTCCAACCCCTCGCGCTGCCAGACATCGCCCCAGGCGTTGCGCGTGATGTAGTGCTGCATCGGCAGCGTGAAATCGGTGGCGTTGCCGAAGGCGTTCGCCACGAAGTCCTCGCCCATCACCTGCTTGCGGGTGGCCAGGCCCTTGTCGTATTGCTCGTCCATCTGGAGTTCTCCTGTGTGCTGAAAGCTGTGTGTCAAGCGCCGAGCATAATCTGCGGCACAACAACGAGGAGACACCATGACCCGCTACCCGCACCCTGAGCTGAAGGACCTGCCCGACGACATCCGCACCAAGATTCTGGAGGCGCAGGAGAAAGCCGGCTTCGTGCCCAACGTCTTCCTGGCCCTGGCGCGCCGGCCGGCCGAATGGCGCGCCTTCTTCGCCTACCACGATGCCCTGATGCTCAAGGAAGACTCCGGCCTGAGCAAGGGCGACCGCGAGATGATCGTCACCACCACCAGCGCGGCCAACAACTGCCTGTACTGCGTGGTGGCACACGGCGCCATCCTGCGCATCTACGAGAAGAAGCCGCTGGTGGCTGACCAGGTGGCCGTGAACTACCGCAAGGCCGACATCACCTCGCGCCAGCGCGCCATGCTGGACTTCGCCATGAAGGTCTGCCTGCGCTCGCACGAGATCGACGAGACCGACTTCGCCGCCCTGCACGCCCACGGCTTCACCGACGAGGATATCTGGGACATTGCCGCCATCACGGCCTTCTTCGGGCTGTCCAACCGTATGGCCTCGTTCAGCGGCATGACACCGAACCCCGAGTTCTATCTCATGGGCCGGGTGCCGAAGGAAAAGAAGTAAGCAGCCTGCGGGCGCGGCTACCCGGCTTGAAAAGCCGACGCCCGCCCACTATGCTGGGATACCCGACGTCGCATCGCGTGACGTCACACCCTCACAGGAGTTGCCCATGCGACGCGTCCGGATTCTTGCCGCCCTGTTCATCGTCCTGTGCAGTCAGGCCAGTTGGGCCGCCGACACGGAGCCCAGCACGCCGGCGCCCGCTTCCGAACTGACGCAGGCGCGTCAGTTGATCAGCCAGAAGAACTGGTCCGGCGCTGTTGACGTGCTGGGCAGCTTCACCCGCGCCAACCCCGGCAATGCCGATGGTTTCAACCTGCTGGGCTACAGCCTGCGCCATCTCAAGCGCTACGACGAGTCGCTGGCCGCGTACAACAAGGTGCTGACCATCGACCCCAAGCACCGCGGCGCCCATGAGTACATCGGCGAGGCCTACATCCAACTCGGCCAGCTTGACAAGGCCAAGCAGCATCTGGATGCACTGGACAAGCTCTGTTTCCTGCCCTGCGAGGAATACCGCGACCTGAAGCGGGCCTACGAGGCCGCCAGCAAGACCCCGGGGCGCTGAGGCTATTTCAGCGTGCGCGGCCGGCGCTCCGGCTTGGCGCCCGAGGCCTGGCAGGCCTTGCGATAGTCCTGCAGCGTCTTCTGCGCGCGGCCCAGCACGCTGTCCGGCGGATAACCGCCGGGGCCCAGTTCGCCGAACGGCAGCCCGGTCAGCAGCTCCATGCCTTCGCTGACACGCTCAGCCGTCCAGATGTGGAAGCGCCCCTGCGCCACCGCGTCCACCACGCGGCGGTTCAGCATCAGGTGGCGACGGTTGCGGCTCGGGATCAGCACGCCCTGCTCACCGCTGAGCCCCAGCAACTCGCAACTGCGGAAATAGCCCTCGATCTTCTCGTTGATGCCGCCCACCGGCAGCATCTCGCCGTGCTGGTTGACCGCGCCGGTGATGGCAATCGCCTGTTTCAGAGGTGTATTGGCGAGTGAAGACAGCAGCGCATAGAACTCGGCGCAGGAAGCCGAATCGCCCTCCACGCCGCTGTACTCCTGCTCGAACACCACCGCCGCGTTGAGTGCCAGCGGCGCGATGTGCGCAAACAGCGAGGCCAGGTAGCTGTGCAGGATCAGCACGCCCTTGTCGTGGATGGGGCCAGACAGTTCCACCTCGCGCTCGATGTTGAGCAGCCCTTCGTCACCGGCGTGGGTGCGCGCCGTCACGCGCACCGGGAAGCCGAAGCGGTAGTCGCCCAGGTCCACCACCGTCAGCCCGTTGACCTGCGCCACCTTCTCGCCACTGACGTCGAGCAGACGTTCGCCGTCGACGATGGTCTCCTGCAGCCGTTGCTCCGGGTAGTCATGGCGGTGAATGCGCGCGCGCCGTGCGGCCTCCACGTCCTGCGCCTCCACCAGCGCAGCGCCACGCGCACGCGCCATGGCGGCGGCCTCCATCACCAATGCCTCGGTATGGGCAAAGATGGCGCTCTGCCGCGTCTGGTCTTCGGCCTCGCGGTGCGCCTCTTCCAGCAGGGCCGCCACGGCATCGGCGCAGAAATGCGGCAAGCCCATGCGGCGGCAGGTGTGCGCCACGAAGATGGCGCTGGCCTGGCGCGCCTCGGCATTGGCGGTGAAGCTCTCGGCAAAGTCGACCTTGCAGCGGAAGCGCCGCGCCACCTCCGGGTCGCCTTCCTGCACCGCGTAGTACTCCTCCACTGAGGCGATCAGAATGATCTTCACATCCACGTCCACCGGCTCGGGTTGCATCGAGACAGCCGCAATCGGCGCATACAGCATGCCCGGCTCCTCGATCTGCAGCCGGCCGCTGCGCAGAAAACGGCGCAGCTTCTCCCACACCGCCTCGTCGCCCAGCAGGTCACGCAGGTGCAGCATCAGGAAGCCCCCATGCGCCTTGAGCAGGCTGCCGGCGCGGATGCGCGAGAAGTCGGTCACCAGCACATCGTTCTCGGTCTGGTACTCCACGCTGCCAAAGAGCGTACGGTACAGCGGGTTGTCCTCCACGATCACCGGCGCGCCCTCGCGGCCCTGGTGGTCCACCACCAGGTTCACGTGGTAGCGCGCCAGCACGCCGGCCAGCGCCTCCAGCCGCATCTGCTCGCTCTCGGCCTCGTCCCCGGCCTGGAACAGTTCCAGGTTCTCCAGCACGTCGTGCGCCACCTGGTCAAGGTAGGTGCCGAGCTTGACGGTGTCCTTGATCTGCTTGCGCAGCTCGTTGCGGATCTCCTGCAGTTCGCGCTCCAGCACGGGTTTGATGAGCTGACGGCGCAGCGCGGCCAGCCCCTCGTTCATCACCCGCTCCATGGCACGCGTCTTCTCCAGAAAGCGCGCAATCTCGCCGCGCAGTTCTTCCTCCAGCTGGTCGATCTCGATGCGCCGCTCCTTGGGCAGCGCCAGCGCCTTGCCTTCGGTCAGTGGCTCGCCCTTGTCGTCGCGCAGGGTGAAGACCATGTGCCCCTGCTCACGCATGAGCGCAAAGTTGCGTGCTTCGGCATAGGCGTCGAGTTCGGCGTAGGCGCGCGCCTCCTCGGCCTTGTAGGTCTTCTGGATGTGCTCGGCTTCGGCGCGGAAGTCGTCACCGCTCAGGCGCTTCGGGATCTCGGCCTGCAGCGTCTTGACCAGCTGCTGCATCAGCGCGCGCAGCTGCCGGCCCTGCCCCGGCGGCATGCGCAGCGCGCGCGGATGCTCAGGCGCCTCGAAGTTGTGCAGGTAGCACAGGTCAGGTGGCACCGGCCGCGTAGCGGCCACGGCGCGCATCATCTCGCACAGCAGCGTGGTGCGGCCGCTGCCGACCTCGCCCAGTACGAACAGGTTGTAGTCCGGCTGGTCCATCTGCAGGCCGAAGCGGGCGGCCTGCTCGGCGCGCTCCTGCCCGATCCAGGGCAGCGGATGCGGCAGCAGCTCGGACGTGTCAGCAAAGCCCAGCGTCGCGGGGTCAATGACCAGACGCAGGCCGGCGGCGGGAACGGGGGTAAGGGGCATGGCGGCAATCCTGTTGGAAGACCTATTTTGCCCCCGTGTTGGGCGCGCTCAGCTCACCAGCTCACGCACCCAGTCCGGTAGTGACACCGACTTCTGCTGCGGGAAGTCCACCCAGATCACGGTGGCACCGCCGGCCGCACTGATCACGCCCGGCTGGTCCACCCGTTCGATGGTGTGCCAGCTGTCGAAGGTGGCACGCGTCGGGTTGCTGACATAGGTCTTCACCACGATGTCGCCCGGGTACTCCAGCTGCTTGTAGAAGTTGCAGAAGGCGTTGACGATCACCGGCCCCTGGCCCTGCGGATCGGGCACGCAGCGGATGGCGCGAAACCACTCGATGCGCGCCGACTCCAGGTAGCGGAAATACACCGTGTTGTTGACGTGACCCATGGCATCCATGTCACCCCAGCGAATGGGCATCGCCAGTTCGGCAACCAGTTTCTTGTGCTCCGGCAGCTCGATTTTCATGCGCCAAACCCGTCGTCGGCGGAGATCACCGCCCCGTTGATGAAATGGCTCTCGTTGGCGCACAGCATCACCAGCACCGCGTCCAGGTCCTGCGGCTGGCCCACGCGCTTGCGCGGCAGCATGTTGATGAGCTTCTGGCCCTGCTCGGTCTGCCAATGGTGGTGGTTGATCTCGGTGTCGATGTAGCCCGGGCACAGCGCATTGACGTTGATGCCGAACTTGCCCCACTCCAGCGCCATGGCCTTGGTCATATGGATCACCGCCGCCTTGCTCATGCAGTAGATGCCGATCTGCGGCAGCACGCGCAGGCCCGCCATGGAAGCGATGTTGACGATGCGCCCGCCGGTGTAGGTGCCGGGTGCCGCGCCCTTGGCCCGTGCCAGCATGCGCTTGCCCACCTCCTGCGCCACGAAGAAGGCGCCCTTGGTGTTGGTGCCCAGCACGTAGTCGTAGTCGTCCTCGCGCACGTCCACCAGGCGCTGGGTGGTGCTGACACCCGAGTTGTTGATCAGGATGTCGATCGAGCCCACCTCGGTCTCGGCACGCGCCACTGCGGCCTTGATGGAGTCCACATCGGTCACGTCCAGTTCCACCACGTGCGCGTCACCCCCCGCTCCCTCGATCTCGGCGCGCAGGTCCTTGAGCTTTTCCACCCGGCGGCTGGCCAGCACGACGGCGGCGCCGGCCTGGGCCAGCGTGCGGGCAAACTGCGCCCCCAGGCCGCCGGACGCACCGGTGATGAAGGCCACGCGGCCGGAAAGATCGATGCTGTATGCCATGGCAATCCCCTCGTGTTGTTGATCAACGGACAAAATAGAACGATCGTTCGATTTTGTTCCAGAACCGAATTAAAATCAGTCCCGCATTCGACAGGCCGGAATGCACTGACCCTCTAAGATTCCGGCCTCATTATCAAGCGACTTCATCAGAAAGAAGCCACCATGACGAACGAAGAAATCCTGGCCCAGTACGGTCCCCGCGAATCGATGGAATACGACGTGGTGGTGGTCGGCGGCGGCCCCGGTGGCCTGGCCACGGCCATCCGCCTGAAGCAGCTGGCGGCCGAAAAGGGCCAGGACGTCTCGGTGGTGGTACTTGAAAAAGGCGGCGAGCCTGGCGCCCATATCCTGTCGGGCGCCATCATGGACCCGCGCGCCCTGACCGAACTGTTCCCCAACTGGAAGGAGCTCGGCGCCCCGCTGAACCAGCCGGTCACCGACGATGCCTGGAGCTTCCTGAGCGAGACCGGCGCCTTCCGCACCCCCAACATGTTCCTGCCCGAGTGCGCGCAGAACCACGGCAACTACATCATCAGCCTGGGCAACCTGACGCGCTGGCTTAGCGCACAGGCCGAAGGCCTGGGCGTGGAGATCTTCCCCGGCTTCACTGCCGCGGAGGTGCTGTACAACGAGGACGGCTCGGTGAAAGGTGTGGCCACCGGCAACATGGGCGTCGGCAAGGACGGCGAGCCGACCGAGAACTTCCAGCTCGGCATGGAACTGCACGCCAAGTACACCGTGTTTGCCGAGGGCGCACGCGGCCACCTGGGCAAACAGCTCATCGCCAAGTTCAAGCTGGATGAAGGCCGCGACCCGCAAACCTACGGCATCGGCATCAAGGAACTGTGGGAGATCGACCCCTCGCGCCACACGCCCGGTTTCGTCATGCACACCGCCGGCTGGCCGATGGACAACAACACCTACGGTGGCGCCTTCATGTACCACATGGAAGACAACAAAATCGCCATCGGCTACGTGGTCGGCTTGGACTACAGCAACCCCTACCTGAGTCCGTTTGAAGAGTTCCAACGCTGGAAGACCCACCCCAACATCCGTTGGTACTTCGAGAATGACCAAGGTGAGGTCACTGGCAAGCGACTGGCCTACGGTGCCCGCGCCATCACCGCCGGCGGCCTGATGAGTCTGCCCAAGACCGTGTTCCCGGGCGGCGCACTGGTGGGCTGCGATGCCGGCTACCTGAACGTCAGCCGCATCAAGGGCAGCCATGCCGCCATCAAGACCGGCATGCTGGCCGCCGAGGCCGCCTATGACGCCGTGGTGGCCGGCCGCCAGCACGACGAGCTGAGCTCCTACCCCGAGGCCTTCGAGGCCAGCTGGCTGCACACCGAACTCAACAAGTCGCGCAACTTCAAGAGCTGGTTCAAGAAGGGCCTGACCGTGGCCACGCTGATGAACGGCTTCGAGCAGTTCGTGCTGCGCGGTCACATCCCCTGGACGCTGCGCCGCGACAAGCCCGACCATGCCTACCTGAAGCCGGCCGCCGAGTGCAAACCGATCGTCTACCCGAAGCCGGACGGCAAGCTGACCTTCGACCGCTTGAGCAGCGTGTTCATCAGCAACACCAACCACGAGGAAAACCAGCCGGCCCACCTGACGCTCAAGGACGCCAGCGTGCCCGTGAGCGTGAATCTGGCCAAGTACGCTGGCCCCGAGAGCCGCTACTGCCCGGCCGGTGTCTACGAGTTCGTCAAAAACGACGACAACACCGACCGCCTGCAGATCAACGCGCAGAATTGCGTGCACTGCAAGACTTGCGACATCAAGGACCCGACGCAAAACATTGTCTGGGTCACGCCCGAAGGCGGCGGCGGGCCGAACTACACCAGCATGTAAGCTGGCATACCAACGGGGCCGAATGGCCCCGTTGTCAATGTGCAAGCGCGACAGCGTGATCGCTCCACATCGCATCGCAGCAGGCAAAAACCGCCGCGCCAACCTTCGCTGAACAGCCCCGACCGGCAGGCGACTACCGCAGCGCTGCTACCGGCTCATAACAGTGCGAACAGCCCCGGAGCTGCTGTGCGTGCAATGGATGCGGCAATGGGCTGCGCCTTCTTGAGAAACTCATAAAAATCGCCAGCGCCGGCCGCCACGTCATTCAGCTCGTCATCGGACAACTGACTGGGCCGCACGGGAATCACCCAATGCACCTTTGACGGGCTGTCTTCCAGCGCCACCAGCTGCAGCCCCGTGGGCACGTTCAACCCTTCGGCCTTCAGCACCATGGCGGGGTCGGCCAGCAACTGGGCCTTGAAAACAGGATCGGTCCAGCAACGGGCCATGACCCGGGACAAGACAGACTCCGATGTCACCTCGTTCATCGTGCGCCTTTCATCGTTGCTTCCACCTACTTGCCTGCGTCAGGTGAACGCCACCTATCGGATGTCAGACAGCGCAGCACATCGGCAGATCACCGCTGCTTCAGCGGGGCAAAAAGGGGAAACCAGGGACAGGGAAAGGGAAAGGGAACGGTTGCTGCTGCGGCGGCAAAGTCCCTCGGAGCAACTCATCGAATATGCCGCCGCCAGCCAGCCCGTCCAGCATCTCGTCCGACAGCTCGGCCGGACGCGCCGGGATGACCAGGTGCGCAGTTTCTGCCGTGTCTTCGACGACACGCAGCTCAAGGCCCTGCGGCACAGGCAGCCCCTCGGCCTGGAAGACGGCCGCAGGATCGGCCAGCAGCTTGGCTTTGTAGTTGGCATCCGCCCAGCACTTGGACAGGATCTGGGCCCAAACGGCCTGCGGTGTTGCTTCACTCATCGTGCTTCTCTCCTTGCTTCAAAAGTGACTCAGCCCTTACCGGGGAAGGTAAAGTACCCACGACCAAAATCGCCCCAATAAAGTCCATAATTGCCGCCAGCCAGACCGTCCAGCATCTCGTCCGACAGCTCGGCCGGCCGCGCCGGAATGACCAGGTGCACGGTCTGCTCGGTGTCTTCCAGCACGCAGAGTTCCACACCCTCCGGCATCGGCAGGCCCTCGGCCTTGAACACCCCGGCCGGGTCGGCCAGCAGCTTGGCCTTGTAGCTCGCGTCTGACCAGCATCTGGACAGGATCCGGTTCAGGATCTGGCTGGCAGTGTCTTGATTCACCATGTTTCTCCTGTTGTGCCATCCGCACATCAGCGGCTCTTTGGAAATGGGCCCCTCAACGACCGGACGAGTAAGCCGAATAGTCCTCCGTCCAGCTGACGCTGCTCGGGTCATGTGGCTTGAAGGTCGTCCAGGCAATGGTCGACAAGGAAGGCTGCTTGACGACTTTCAGAAACGCCATCATCCCTTGCGAGGGTGCGCCGCCGTGCTGGATGTTGATGGTGTAGCTCTTGCCGCCAGCAACTTGCTCCAGCTCGGCGTCGGACAGATCAACCGGCCGCGGCGGGACCACCAGATGCACCAGCCGATCGCTATCGGCCACGGCCCGCACCTGGATGCCCGCAGGCACATCCACCCCCTCAGCGTGGAGCACCGCCATCGGGTCAGCCAGCAACTGGGCTTTGAACGCGGCATCGGACCAGCACTTGGCCAGAATCCGGTTCATCTTTTGGTCTTGTGTTTCCTGATCCATCATGTCCTCTCGTTCATCAATCTGCTGTACTGCACGCCCGAGCACATGGCCGCCTACCGAAACCACACGCCGTAGATGAGGTTCGGCAGTTGCGCCGCCGGATCGCCAACGCGCTTCACATTGCCCCGGGCGATAGCGTCCACAATTTCGGGGGTCAGGCTCCGCCCACCTGCCAAAGCGTCCAGTTGCGCATCGGACAGATCCGTCGGCCTGACGGGAAGCACCCAATGCACGCGCTGCGGCGTGTCTTCCACCACCTCGACCCGCATGCCGGCCGGCAGCGACAGTCCCTCGGCCTGCAACACGGCCGCAGGATCGGCCAGCAACTTGGCTTTGAAAGCGGCGTCAGACCAGCATTTGGCGATGATCTGAGCCATCTTCTGGCCCTGCGCGTCCTGGTTCATAAGGCACTCCTTGATTGGCTGTTACCGCATGGGTAACCGCAGCGCAGAAATAGTTCGCACCTGACACCTGAACACCTTGCGCCTGGCGCAGACCGTTCTTGCGCAGCCAATCTGTGCGCAGATGCCGCCGGCACCGGAAAGCACCACCGCAGTGCGCCAGCCTTGCTGGCATCGACACGCCCCTGCACCAAGGTGGCACAACGCTTGCTTGCCCCTGATGAGCCGACGTCCGGCAGCGGCGCTGCCCTGCTGGGACGACCGCGATCGGATCGCCAATACAAGGGAAGCAACCATGTCAACCATTCAACGTCTTCATCTGTCACACAAGTTCATGATCCTGGGCCTGCTCGCACTGCTGATGGCCGTCATCCCGACTGCGCTGTACGTCAACAATGCGCTGACGATGATGGCCAAGAGCCGGCAGGAGGCCGAGGGCACGGCTCCGGTCATCGCCCTGCAAAAGGTGGTGCAGCTCATGCAGCAGCATCGCGGCCTGTCGGCCGGCATGCTCAGCGGCAACGACACCTTGGCGGCACGCCGTCCGGGCGTTGCCACAGCACTGACCCAGGCCATGCTGGTGGTTGACGGCCACTTGGCAGATGGCGGCGCCACGGCCGCTGCGGCATCGAACTGGGGCGATCTGAAAAAACGTTGGACCGAACTTGAGCAGGCCGTTGTCAGCCGCCAGCTCAAGACAGCAGAAAGCACCCAGCAGCACACCCGCCTGATCGCCGCACTGATGCTGCTGAGCGAAACCCTGCTGGACGACTACAACCTGGCCCAGGACCCGGGCGAAGACACCAGCGCCCTCATCATGGGCACACTGGTGCACGTGCCGCACCTGGCCGAGAAGCTGGGGGTGATGCGCGCCCAAGGCGCCAGCTTCCTGACGCAAGGGCAACTGCCACCGGAAGGGCGCGCCATGCTGGTGGCCTTGCAGCAGCGCATCCATGAACTCCACGGCGACACCACACGCAAGCTGGAGAAGGCCACGCGTGTTGATGCGAATCTGAAAACGGCACTGGCTGCACGCATCGACGAGTTGAAGGCGCGCATCGGCAAGACGATGACGCTGGCCGACAAGGAACTCCTCTCCGCCAGTCAGCTGACCCTGCCGGCGCCGGCGTATTTCGACGAATTCACCCGCACCATCGACAGCCTGTTCGAATTCAATGCCGTGGCCATGCAGCTGCTGGTGGACAAGCTCGATGCCCGCGTGGCGGCCGAACGCCGGGGCATGGTGCTGACCGTCGGCCTGCTCCTGCTCATCATGGCGGCGGCCATCGCCCTGGCCACGGCGTTCGTGCGCAGCATCACCCGCCCCATCCAGGAAGCCATTACCGTGGCCCGCTCTGTTGCCGAGGGCAACCTGGGCACGCGGGTGCAGGTGATCGGCCGCAACGAGATCGCGCAACTGATGGAAGCGCTGCAGGGCATGCAACAGAGTCTGGTCCAGGTCGTCGCGGCGGTGCGGCAGGGCTCGGAGCAGGTGGCCACCGCCAGCGCCGAGATCGCCCAGGGCAACCAGGATCTGAGCGCGCGCACCGAGAGCCAGGCCAGCGCCCTGCAGCAGACAGCGGCGTCCATGGAGCAGCTCAGCGCCACCGTGAAGCACAACGCCGACAGCGCCCAGCAGGCGAACCAGCTGGCACGCACGGCCAGCACGGTGGCGGTGCAGGGCGGCGAAGTGGTGGCCCAGGTCGTAGACACCATGAAAGGCATCAACGACTCAAGCCAGCGGATCGCAGACATCATCACCGTGATTGACGGCATCGCTTTCCAGACCAACATCCTGGCGCTCAACGCCGCAGTGGAGGCCGCGCGCGCCGGCGAGCAGGGCCGCGGCTTTGCGGTGGTGGCCAGCGAGGTGCGCAGTCTGGCCAGCCGCAGCGCTGAGGCAGCCAAGGAGATCAAGCAGCTGATCACCGCCAGCGTCGAACGCGTGGAACAGGGCAGCGCCCTGGTCGACCGGGCCGGCAACACCATGAGCGAAGTGGTGAGCAGCATCCGTCGTGTGTCTGACATCATGGGCGAGATCAGCACTGCCAACGCCGAGCAGAGTGCCGGCGTGGCACAGGTGGACCAGGCCGTGTCGCAGATGGATCAGGCGACGCAGCAGAACGCCGCCCTGGTGGAGGAGATCTCTGCGGCCGCCGCCAGCCTGCGGGCGCAGACACAGGACCTGATGCACGCCGTCAGCATCTTCAAGTTCGACACCGGCATGGCGCGCCTGCCATCCTCTGCACGGGCTGTCGCGCTTGCGCTCTGAGCGCGGGACGTCGGCAGCGCACCCTTTGCCTCTTACGGTCCGGGCCCCGGCGTGCCCGGACCGCGCCAGATGCCAGATACCTCCTAGAATGGCAGCCCACAGCGGCCTGCTGCCTCAGCTTCGGCCTGCCTGAACGCAAGCAAGCGCAATAGCTGCGCACGAGGGAGCGATGAAGCAGAGCACAACGGCTACGCACGTGACACGCCACAAAGGGGGAAAGCCAGCTCTGCCAGCCCTGGCAACGTTCGTGCTGCATTTCCTCCTGGTATTGCTGCTCGGACTCTGCGCCACGGCTCAGGCAGCCGCCCCCCAAACCTCCGTGGACGCACGAGACCCGCCGGCGCAGCCGCTGGGCCAGCACATGCGCCTGCTGGTCGAATCCGCCGCGCGCCTGAGCGCGGACGAGGCGCTGACGGCCTTTCGTTCCGCCCAGGGAACGCACACGGTCTCGACCGACGTACTGGGACTCGGTCTGGGCCACCGGCCGGTGTGGGTCTATTTCACCGTCGACAACCCTACGTCCGAGGCGCTGACACGCTCGCTGGCGGTGGAACCCAGCTGGACGGATGCGCTGGAGTTGCAGGTGGTGTCACCCACCGGGGAAGCTCGCCTATGGCAGGTCGGTGATGCCCTGCCAGGCGCTGCGCAGCTGGACAGCGGCTTGGGTTATGTGTTTGAGCACCTCTTCCCCCCCGGCCGCAGCGAGGTGCTGCTGCGCCTGGCCACCCCGGATCCGCTGATCGTAAGAGTTCAGCTGCTCACGCCGGCGACGGCAGCCTGGCAGGCCCACTTCAACCATGCGAGCTACGGTTTCCTGTACGGCTTCCTGGCCGCGCTGTCGATCCTGAACCTGATCATGTACTTCGGCCTCGGCCGCCGCAACAGCCTGTACTACGCGCTCTACCTGCTGAGCTTCGTGGCCATGAACCTCGCCTACACCGGGCGCGGTCTGGCCTGGCTGTGGCCGGACGCCCCCTATGTGCAGCGCTATGTGGTTCTGGTCCTGATGGTCCTCTCCGCCTGCGCCGGTCTGAAGTTCGCACGCGAATTCCTGGAACTGGACAGCGCCCTGCCCCGGCTCGGACGCGGCATCCGCTGGGCCTGCTTCGTCCTCAAGGGATGGATGCTGGCGACTGTGCTCTTCGACTGGCATGACGCCGCCGTGCATACGTCCTTCCTGGTCAGTGCGGCTTTCTCGGTGGCGCTGGTGCCCATCGGCGCCCTCGCGCTGCGGCGCGGTCAGACGGCTGCCGGCTACTTTCTGGCTTCGGGCGTGGTCGCCACGGCCGGGCTGGCCGCGACCACCTTCTCCGTCTGGGGCCTGCTGCCGCTGAACGACTGGACCTACCGCGGCGTGGAGGTGGGGACCATGGCCGAGGCCTTGCTGCTTCAGCTCGCCCTGGTGCAGTTCATCCGGGTGCAGATCCACAAGCGGATTGACGCCGAGCGCGATGCGCGCATCGATGCGCTGACGCAGCTGACCAACCGGCGCGGCTTTCTGGAACAGGCCGAAAGCGCCTACCAGCTGGCGCTGCGGCACCAGCGCCCGCTGTCGACCGTCATCCTCGACATCGATCTCTTCAAGACCATCAACGACCGCCACGGCCACGCGGCGGGCGACGCGGTGCTGATGCAGGTGGGCCGCACGCTACAGCAACTGACGCGCAGCACCGACAGCGTAGCGCGCTGGGGCGGCGAGGAATTCATCATGCTGCTGCCGGAAACCGACCTGGCCACAGCGAGCGACTTCGCCGAACGCGTCCGCCGCGCGCTGCAGGCGCAGGCGCTGACCGCACCGGACGGCCAGACCATCCGGATCACGGCCAGTTTCGGCGTGGCCCAGCTCCAGCCTGGTCAGACGCTGGAAAAACTCATCATCGCCGCCGACGACGCGCTCTACGGCGTCAAGCACACCGGGCGCAACCGTGTGGCGCAGGCCGCACCGGCCTGAGCGGCGCTGCCGTACACCGGCCCTGCTCAGGACCGGCTGCCCGAAGGCGAGGTGGCCAGTTGTCTGGATCGCCCGCTGGCGGCAAACGAGCGCCGCGGCCGCACCGACATCTGGGTCCAGGCCACCTGAAGCCGGTGCGCCGGCACCGGCTCCTGGATACCCTCCAGATTCACGAAGAGTTCGCGTTTGCTGATGACGGTGTATTTGATCCGGTAACTCCGGCCTTCGTAATTGGCCCAGTCACCCGGCTTGAAGATTGGCATGGTGACAACGATGGGCTCATCCAGTTCCATCAGATCACGTGCTGACATGGCTACTTACCCGTATCGAGGTTTCCTGAAACAAAAGGTTCTGGTGATGTACCGCGCGGCCAGACGCAGGCGCATTGGCGCGGGCGGGACCGTATGTTAATCATCCTGGCTCGCCCCGGCCGGCACTCGGAAAATCGCCCCCGTTGCAGCGGCACTCAACGCCACAAGGACAGCAGCCCCCAGGCGGCCAGCACCAGCACGCATACCACGTCCAGCCCGCCGCCGGCGCGCAGCATGTCGCACTGACGCATCTGACCGGTGCCGTAGACCAAGGCATTGGGCGGTGTGGCCACCGGCAGCGCAAAACCACAGGATGCCGCCAGCGCCACCAGCACCACCAGTGTTTCACTCGGCAGGCCCAGCGGCGCCGCAATGGCGGCAAACACCGGCACCAGCAGCGCGGCGGCGGCCGTGTTGCTGGCGAACTCGCTCAGCAGCACCATGAAGGCGGCGATGACCGCCAGCATCAGCCACGGACTGGTGCCGTGCAGGGCCTGGGCCACCTGCTGGCCCAGCACCAGCGACGCGCCGGACAGCCCCAGCACCTCGCCCAACGCCAGCCCGCCGCCAAACAGGATCAGCACACCCCAGTCGGTGTGGTCGGTGACCTGCCGCCAGCTCGCCAGCCCGAGCAAGAGCACCGTCACGGCCGCCGTCAGGGCAAAGAAGGTGTCCGGGCTCTGGATGCCCATGGCACGCAGCGGCGCGCCGCCGAACATCCAGCCCAGCGCCGTCAAGGCAAACACGGCCAGGGTCAGCACGCGGGGCCAGGTCCAGGGCACGTCGTCCAGGGCAATCTGCACACGGCGGTCCAACTGCGGGCGCAGCACCAGCCACAGCGTGAGCGCCATCAAGGGCAGCAGCACCGCCACCAGCGGCAGCCCGATCCACAGCCAGCCGGCGAAGTCGATACCGGCGGCGCGCGCCGCAATCGCATTCGGAGGCGACCCCACCAGCGTGCCCATGCCGCCAATGCTGGCGGCATACGCTACCCCGACCAGCACAAAGGCATAGGTACGCCGCTCGTGCCGCGCATCCAGCGGGCTCAGGATGCCCAGCGTCAGCGGGAGCATCATGGCGGCGGTAGCCGTGTTGCTGATGCCCATGGACAGCACGGCCGTCACGACAAACAGCAGGGCCACGGCCCAGCCCAGGTGCCCGCGTGACAGCGCCAGCAGCGTCACCGCCATCTTGCGGTCGAGCTGCTGCACCCGCAATGCCGTCGCCAGGGCAAAACCCCCGAAGAACAGGAAGACGATGGGGTCGGCAAACGGCGCCAGCGCCCGCGTCGTGTCCAGCCCGGGAAAGCCAAGCAGCAGCGCACCTACCGGCACCAGCAGCGCCGTCACCGCCAGATGCAGCGCCTCGGTCAGCCAGAGCGCGCCGATGAACAGCAGCAGGCACAGCCCCTTCTTGACCACCGGCTCGAACGGCAGCGCCGCATACAGCGCGCCTGCGGCCAGCAGCGCCAGCAGAACGAGCAGGCCTGAACGCAGGACTGCCGCCGGCTCAAAGGTGTGCGAAGGTGTAGTCATGAAGGTGGTCCGATTGTGACGTCAGCGCCACCGTTCACCGCGCTGCGCAGCCACGTACGTCGGCGATACGTCAAAAGACCAGCACAAATTGCCAAACCCGCGTACAATCCGCTTGTTGCAGCAAATTGCTTACCTTTGCTGCAGCTGTTGTCTGACACGGTCCGCGGCACCTCACACGCCGTCCACCGCACCCACTGGCCGATCTCACCGGCTCCCGGTCGTCAAACTCCCCTCCTCTGCGGCGAGCCCTATCCCCGGTCTGTTTTTCCTTTCCCTGGACCGGACACCCAGCGGCATGTGCCGCAACGTTCTGCCGGTTGGCACGACGGTTTTGAAGCCTAGAAGACGCGCGACGGTTCGCGTGCACCCCAACATGATCACCACCCAAGAAAAAGCATTCTCGGTGGGCAAGTACCTTGTCTCACCTCTCACCCGGACCACCGAGTCGGGCCAGTACACGGCCTCCGTGTCCATTCGCAGCGGCTGCGGCAGCGGCACGCATGACCGCGTGTTCCGTTTCATCCCGGAATTCGCCACCCGCGAAGGCGCGCTGGCCTATGCCATTGCCGAAGGCCACAGCTGGCTGCAGCAGCGGCACGGTTTCGCCTGAACGCCGGCACCCCACACCCTGTCACCCCATTAGAAGAAGGAGCGCCCCATGGCCAAGGAAGAACTGATCGAGATGCAAGGCAAGGTAGACGAAGTGCTGCCCGATTCGCGCTTTCGCGTCACGCTGGACAACGGACACACCTTGATCGCCTACACCGGCGGCAAGATGCGCAAGAACCACATCCGCATCCTGGCCGGCGACAAGGTGTCGCTGGAGCTGTCTCCTTATGACCTGGGCAAGGGCCGGATCACTTTCCGCCACCTGCCTCCCCGTACCGGCGGTGCACCCGCACCGGCCCGGCGCACATTTCGTTGAACGGTCCATCCGGACCTTCATTCCCCTGCGTCACAAGGCTCTTTGAGACCCACGGCGCTTTTTTTGAAAGGCTCTCCCATGAGCAGCAAGCTTTATGTCGGTAACCTCGCCTACTCGGTGCGTGACGACGATCTTCAACAAAAATTCGGTGAATTTGGCGGCGTCCAGTCGGCCAAGGTCATGATGGACCGCGACAGCGGCCGCTCCAAGGGCTTCGGCTTCGTGGAAATGTCCAGCCCGGCAGAAGCCGAGGCCGCCATCCGCGGCATGAACGGCCAGAACGTCGATGGTCGTGACATGGTGGTGAACATCGCCCGTCCGATGGAGCCGCGCACCGGTGGTGGCGGTGGCTTCGGCGGTGGCCGTCGTGAAGGCGGCTACGGCGGCGGCGGTGGTTACGGCGCTGGCCGCAATCGCTACTGAAGTCTGCTTTGCACACTGAGAAAACCGGCCCTGGGGCCGGTTTTTTTATGCCGGCGCGCAGGCCATCGCCTGCCAACACGGCGACAACCAGACGGGCACGCAACAACGCTCAGGTAGAATCGCGCCCCGTCAGGAGAGAGTTTTCACATGGAGAACCGCCGAAGGCGCAGGACGGCTGATTGCAGCGGTCTGAACGCTCAGGCAAAAGGACTGACAACGCCCGCCGGCAGCGATGCCGACCGGCGCCACCCCACTGGAGAGAGGCGGCACGCATTGGCGGGCCGTCCACCGAAGGAGCAAACCGCAGCGCGTGCCACCCCGTGGCACGGCCCGGCGAATCTCTCAGGTAAAGCGGACAGCGGGGGCAGCCCATGGCTCGGACATCGTCCGATCCGTGGTTTTTTATGCCCCTGGAGTTTTGCCTTGGCCCACGCTGACGAGAACCTGCTTCACACCCCGCTGTACGACCTGCACCTGTCCCTGGGTGCCCGCATGGTGCCCTTTGCCGGCTACGCCATGCCGGTGCAGTACCCGGCCGGTCTGATGGCCGAACACCAGCACACCCGCACGGCCGCCAGCCTGTTCGACGTTTCGCACATGGGCCAGCTGCGCCTGGTGGGCACGGACGCCGCAGCCGCCTTCGAAACCCTGATGCCGGTGGACGTGCAGGACCTGGCGGTGGGCAAGCAGCGCTACGGCATGCTGCTCAATGAGGCAGGCGGCATCCTCGACGACCTGATGTTCGTCAACCGGGGCGCAGACATCTTCGTCATCGTCAACGGCGCCTGCAAGGCGGCCGACATCGCCCACATCAAGTCCCGCATCGGCGGCCGCTGCCAGGTCATTCCCATGCCGGAGCGCGCCCTGCTGGCGCTGCAGGGCCCGCAGGCCGTCACCGCGTTGCAGCGCCTGTGCCCGGGGGTGGAAAAGCTGGTCTTCATGAACGGCGGCCAGTTCCACATCCACCACTCGGCGCAGGACATCGACTGCTTCATCACCCGCAGCGGCTACACCGGCGAAGACGGCTTCGAGATCTCGGTGCACGAGATGCAGGCCGAGGCCCTGGCCCGCCTGCTGCTGGCGCAGCCGGAGGTCAAACCCGCCGGCCTGGGCGCGCGCAACTCGCTGCGGCTCGAAGCCGGCCTGTGCCTGTACGGCAACGACATCGACGCCAGCACCACCCCCATCGAAGCCGGCCTGAACTGGGCCATCCAGAAAGTGCGCCGCACCGGTGGTGCCCGCGCCGGCGGCTTCCCCGGCGCCGACACGGTACTGGCGCAGCTGGACAACCCGTCCGCACTCACACGCAAGCGCGTCGGCCTGGTCGGGCTGGAGCGCGTGCCGGTGCGCGAGCACGTGGAGCTGCAGGATGCCAGCGGCCAGCGCGTCGGTGAAGTCTGCAGCGGCCTGCTGTCGCCCACGCTCGACCAGCCGGTGGCCATGGCCTATGTGGCGTCACAATGCGCAGCGGTGGGCACGCGGCTCAACGCCATCGTGCGCGGCAAGCCGGTGCCCATGGAAGTGACGGCCATGCCCTTTGTGCCGACGCGCTACTACCGTGGCTGAACTGATTTTTGAACCCGTTTTTCAGGAGATAACAACATGATCAAGTACACCGAAGACCACGAGTGGGTCAAGGTCGAGGGCAACAGCGCCGTCGTTGGCATCACGGTGCACGCACAGGACGCGCTGGGCGACGTGGTGTTCGTGGACCTGCCCGAAGTGGGCAAGACGCTGGCCCAGAAGGACGTGGCCGGCGTGGTGGAGTCCGTCAAGGCCGCAGCCGACGTGTACATGCCGGTCTCCGGCGAGATCACCGAGGTCAACGAAGCCCTGCGCGCCGACCCTTCGCTGGCCAACAGCGACCCGCTGGGCGCCGGCTGGTTCTTCAAGGTAAAGCTGTCCGACGCGGCGCAGCTCGACGCCCTGCTCGACGAGACCGCCTACACCGCCCTGACCAAGAACGCCTGATGCCGCCTGCGGCTGCGACGCATCGCGCCGCCCCACCTTTTTTGTCAAACCCGATCGTCCCTGACGAGGAAGCCCTACGCATGTCCACCGCCGCCACGCCCCTGAGCACGCTTGAAAACCAGAACGAGTTCCTGGCCCGCCACATCGGCGTCACGCCCGAGGAAGAGGTGCGCATGCTGCAGGCCGTCGGCTCGGCCTCGCGCCGCGAGCTGATCGACGGCATCGTGCCGCCGGCCATCGGACGCGGTCAGGGCATGCAACTGCCGGCTCCGGTGACGGAAGCCGCCGCGCTGGCCGAGCTCAAGGCCATCGCGGCCAAAAATCAGGTGCGCAAGAGCTTCATCGGCCAGGGCTACTACGGCACCCACACGCCCGGCGTGATCCTGCGCAACATCCTGGAGAACCCGGCCTGGTACACCGCCTACACGCCCTACCAGGCCGAGATCAGCCAGGGCCGCATGGAAGCGCTGGTGAACTTCCAGACCATGGTGTGCGACCTCACCGGCATGGCGATTGCCAACGCCTCCATGCTGGACGAAGCCACCGCCGCCGCCGAGGCCATGACGCTGGCCAAGCGCAGCGTGAAGAGCAAGAGCAATGCCTTCCTAGTGGACGCCGACTGCCACCCGCAGACCATCGAGGTCATCCGCACCCGCGCCGAGCCGCTGGGCCTGGAGGTGCGCGTGGGCGCCCTGCCGGCGCTGATGGCCGCCGGTGACTACTTTGCCGTGCTGGCCCAGTACCCCGGCAGCAGCGGCGCCGTGCCCGACCTGCGCGGCCTGGCCGAGCAGGCGCACGCGCAGCAGGCCGCGCTGTGCGTGGCAGCCGACCTGCTGGCACTCACGCTGCTGCTGCCACCGGGCGAGTTCGGCGCCGACATCGTACTTGGCAGCACCCAGCGCTTTGGCATGCCCATGGGCAACGGTGGGCCGCACGCCGCCTACCTGGCCTGCCGCGACGAGCACAAACGCTCCCTGCCCGGCCGCCTGGTGGGCGTGAGCGTGGACGTGCACGGCCGCCCGGCCTACCGCCTGGCGCTGCAGACGCGCGAGCAACACATCCGCCGCGAGAAAGCCACCTCCAACATCTGTACCGCGCAGGTGCTGCCGGCCGTCATTGCCAGCATGTACGCCGTCTACCACGGCCCGCAGGGGCTGACGCGCATTGCCGAGCGCGTGGCGCGCTACACCGCCATCCTGGCACGCGGCCTGCAGACGCTGGGCCACACGCTGGCGCATGCCACGGCGTTCGACACCGTCACCGTGCAGACCGGCAACGCTACAAAAACCATAGCTGCCCGCGCACAATCCGCGGGGGCCAACCTGCGTTTTTGCTCAGAAACTTCTCTCGGCATCTCGCTCGATGAGACCACCACGCGCGAAGATCTGGCGCTGCTGTGGCGCTGCTTTGCCAACGAAGGCCAGACCCTGCCCTCGGTGGAATCGCTGGACGACGGCGCCACGCTGATCCCGGCCGCCCTGCGCCGCAGCAGCGCCTTCCTCTCGCACCCGGTGTTCAACACCCACCACAGCGAGACCGGCATGCTGCGCTACATCCGCGCCTTGAGTGACAAGGACCTGGCGCTGGACCGCAGCATGATCCCGCTGGGCAGCTGCACCATGAAGCTCAACGCCACCAGCGAGATGATTCCTATCACGTGGCCCGAGTTCGCGCACATCCACCCCTTTGCCCCGGCCGAGCAGCGCGCCGGCTACGCCGAGCTCGACGCCCAGCTGCGCGCCTGGCTGTGCCAGGCCACCGGTTACGCCGGCATCAGCCTGCAGCCCAATGCCGGCAGCCAGGGCGAATACGCCGGCCTGCTGGCCATCCGCGCCTGGCACAAGGCGCGTGGCCAGGGCCACCGTGACATCTGCCTCATCCCCTCGTCCGCCCACGGCACCAACCCGGCCAGCGCGCAGATGGTGGGGCTGACCGTGGTGGTGACCGCCTGCGACGCCAGCGGCAACGTGGACCTCGCCGACCTGAAGGCCAAGTGCGAACAGTACAGCGAGCGCCTGGCCTGCGTGATGATCACCTACCCCAGCACGCACGGCGTGTTCGAGACCGGCGTGAAAGACCTGTGCGCCCTGGTGCACCAGCACGGCGGCCGCGTCTATGTGGACGGCGCCAACATGAACGCGCTGGTGGGCGTGGCTGCCCCGGGCGAGTTCGGCGGCGACGTGAGCCACCTCAACCTGCACAAGACCTTCTGCATCCCGCACGGCGGTGGCGGCCCCGGCGTGGGCCCGGTGTGCGTGGTGGAAGACCTCGTGCCCTACCTGCCCGGCCATGCCACCGGTGGCGTGGCATCGCAAGGCGTCGGTGCCGTGTCGGCGGCCCCGCTGGGCAATGCTGCCGTGCTGCCGATTTCCTGGATGTACGTGCGCATGATGGGTGCCGACGGTCTGACGGCCGCCACCGAACTGGCCATCCTGAGCGCCAACTACATCAGCGCCCGCCTACAGGACCACTACCCCACGCTCTACGCGAGCGAAAACGGCCATGTGGCGCACGAGTGCATCCTGGACCTGCGCCCGCTGAAAGAGACCAGCGGCGTCAGCGCCGAAGACGTGGCCAAGCGCCTGATGGACTACGGCTTCCACGCCCCCACGCTGAGCTTCCCGGTGCCCGGCACGCTGATGGTGGAACCCACCGAGAGCGAAACGCTGGACGAGCTGGACCGCTTCATCGACGCCATGATCGCCATCCGCCGTGAGATTGCCAAAGTGGAGCGCGGCGAGTGGCCGCAGGACGACAACCCGCTGAAGAACGCCCCGCACACCGCCGCCAGCCTGCTCAAGCCCGAGTGGCCCCACGCCTACCCGCGCGAGGTGGGGGCCTTCCCGCGCGGCGAGGAACAGCACGCCAAGTACTGGCCGCCGGTGGGTCGTATCGACAACGTCTGGGGCGACCGCAACCTGTTCTGCAGCTGCGTGCCGGTGAACGAGCTGGCGCAGGAAACGCCCTGAACTGCAAGCCGTACCGCACGGCGCAGCCGCATCGTGCTCACGCCGACAATGCGATGCCGTGGTCCTGCCGGTCGGTGAGGATCTCGAACGCCGCGCGGTGCTGCGTGGTCAGCGTGCGCGTCGGGCAGCCGCGCTCCGACAAGTACACCGTGCAGGCGGCCAGCTTGGTGTTGAGGCAGGTCTTCTGCCCGCCCGGCGGATCGTCGTAGCCCAGGGCCACGAAGCGCTCAGCCGGGGCCTGCATCTGCACCGAGAGATGCACCGGCCCCTGCTCGCCTTCGATCGACCAGTGGAACCAGTCGTAGCGGCCGCGGTTTCGCAGCGCCTGCCGAATACTGTTGAGCCTCAACTCCCGCTCGCCCAGGCGCAGCACCACGCTGCTCAGCGGCGGCGTCCACAGCGGGCCGAACTTCAGGCGTGCGGTGGAGCACTCCAGAAAAACATCAGGCTCACCGTCGAAGCCGGCCACCTAGCCCCAGGCATAACGATCCGTGTGCTTCAGGCCCCAGTTGTGGTTCTGGCTACCGCGCCAACCGTCGATGTCGACCCGCTGGCCGTTCACCTGCAGCGTACGTACCCCTGAAGTCGGCCAGCGGTACACCGCTGAGCGCTTTGGCCTTGGGCAGGGGGCGATGGTAGAGCGACAGCGGCAACAGAAAGGCCGGCCGCCTTGCGCCGTCGTAGCGCAAGTCCCACGACAGCTCGCGCTGCGGCTGGCGTGCCGTGCCGCGCAACGTCGACTCGTCCAGCACCGCATCACCCAACTGCACCTGCAGCCCGCTGCCGGATAACGCGCAGCGCGCCAACGGCACCGGCTGTTTGATCGCCGTGATGTGCGACGCCTCGCCGTCAAAGTAGATCGCCCACAACTGCCCCTCGGTACCTGCCGGGTTGCCCCGGGGGCTGAACAGCGTGTAACGAATCCAAAACGCCAGCGGCCGGCTTGGATGGTTGGCCCGCAGAAAGTAACTATCGTAGAAGCCGCGCGCCGAGTGGCGGTCGAACTGCGAGGCATTCACCGCCTGCGCCAGCTGCTGCGTGGAAAGTTGGGTGAGGTCGTGCATGGTGTGGAACCCGGGTTGCACGGTCATGCTAGCCGTTTGCTTCCGGTTGACGGCTCTCATCGACGTGGCATGAAAAAGCCACCTCAAAAGGTGGCTTGCCCAAGTGTGTCGGTGGACTGGAAGTCAGAACTTGAAGCCGATGCCCAGGGAAAGGTTGTCGCCCTTGTAGGTGGAGACGGTGCCGTTGCTGAAGGTCACGTCGTTGAACTTGTACGAGTCGTAGCCGATCTGCCAGAAGGCGTTGGCGTTGATCAGGCCGCGAAACCCCAAGCCGTAGCCGGTGCCGTTGACGGACGCCGTGCTGCTGCCATCGCTGGACGCTGCCGTGCCGGACACCGCGGAGACCTTGAAGAACAGTTGCGCCTTGTCGCTCACCGCCACCGAGGGCACGAGGTCGAAGCTGTAGCGGTCCTTGGTGCTGGCTTCCCGGCCGTTGGCATAGTTGCCGGCCTTGCGCGTGCCGGTGTTGGCGGTGACGCCGGCGCCCAGCAGGAAGTTGCTGCCCAGCGCCCAGTCGTACCGCGCCTGCAAGCCCAGGCCGGTGCTGGTGCCGCTGTCGGAGGTGCCGCCGGTAGCGCTGATCGTGGCACGGTCCGAGTCCACGGTGGCGCCGATGCTGAACCCTTCAAAACTCCTGGCCTGCGCAAGTACCTGCGCAGACGAGAGCGCGGCCACACAGGCCAATGCTGCAGAAACGTGCTTCATACACCCTCCTTTTCTGGCTAGCTGGAGGATATGAATGTAGGCCTGTCACGGCGAAAAATCAAATCGCGCCAGGGAGTGAATCTGTGACGAATTGATTCACCGCAAGAGTGAGGATGACGCCGCATCGCCAGTGCAACCCGACGCCAGCGACGCCGCCCGGCCGCGTGGACTCAGGCCGGGATCAACCGGCACATGGAGTCGACGTTGAGACGCAGGCGCACAGCCGTGGCGGCCAGGGTGGATTGGATCGAGAAGTTGTCCTGCAGCGTCTCGCGCAGGCTGGGCACGGCAATTGGCTCGCCATGGCGGTTCAGCACACTCGCCACCAGCGGCGCGGTGGGCTTGATGCCGGGCCGCACCACCACGGCGGTCTCGCCGTTGGCCAGCCGGACGTAGGTGCCCGGCGGGCACAGCCCGATGTGGTGGAACAGCGCGGCACCGATCTCGTCCTGCCGCCGCTCACCGGCGGGCATGATGACGCTGCGGGCCGAGTCACGCGCCGTGCGGCCGGCGCGCGACTTGCGCGGGCTCATGGCGGCGGTATAGCGGTCCAGCGTCTGCAGTACCTTGGTCAGGCGCAGCGCCGGCGCCCAGTCACTCAGCTGCTCGGGGCCCTGCAGCGGCGTATGGTGCAGTCCGACGATGGACAGCCAGTCCTGGTCACTCACGCCGGCTTGCAGCAGCATCTGCTGCCCTTCGTCAGCGTGGCTTTCAATCGCCTTGCGCTGGTGCGGCATGGGCGGGTACTTCTGCACGGCCAGGGTATCCTGCAGGCGCATCATGGCCACGTTCATCGTGAGCGCCGCGCATACCAGGCTGCGCCGCTCGGCATCGGCCAGCGTCAGGCTGTCACCCAGGGAGTGACCCAATGCGGCGCACAACAGCGCGTGCAGGGTGCTGTAACCGCCGTATTCGGTGACGGCGCGGTTGAAGAGGAGGAATTGCGAGGCCGCAGCGTTCTCGCTCATCAGGTCGTGGATGTGCTGCGCCAACCCGTGTACCTTGCGCTCGAAATCCTCGCTGCCGGCCACATTGCTCAGCAGGGCGTTGAGCTTGGATTCCACATCGCCCCAGCGCTCGGCCAGGGTACCGGTGAGCTTGTCGCTCTCGTTGCGCGGCTTGTAGAGGTCCACGTACTGCGACATGTCCTTGATCGGGGCATCGGCTCGCGTCAAGGCATTGATGCCGGCCATCATGGCGCGCACGCGCTCCTCGCTCTCCTCGATTTCGACGAAGAGCTTCTTGCGGCTGCGGATGGATTCCAGCTGCTGCGCGGTCTCGATGCGCTGGCCCTTGGCCAGCATGATCACGCCTTTTTCGTCGCGCAGGGTGAAGCTCAGGGACATGCCCAGATACAGCTTCTCCGGGCTCAATTCCAGCTGTGCCATGGCGGGTCAACCTCCTCGGGGCAGACACGCCCTGCCCGAACAGATAACTCCCTGTTGTTCTTTTTATTGCGGTCGCCATGCAAGCACCAACGACACGGTAAAAATGTAAATATTGATGTTAATGATACTACTGAACACCGCCGCGTTCAAGTACCTGATCCATGTCAAGGTTGAGCGCCGTAGCCACTTCGTCCGGGAAGGTCTCGGCCAGATCGGCATCGCCATAACCTAGCTCCTGGGCCCGGGACCGCCACACCGCCAGGTGGACCACACCCGACAGCGGCTCGTAGTTGCCGCGGCTGAAGGGCGCGTCATGGTGCTCGAACACGTCCACCAGCACTTCCGGGAAGCGCCAGATCCGCCCCAGCTCAGCCCCCACCTGGGCATAGGAATAACCAAAAGCCTCGCGCTGCGCCTGAGAGCGCTGCAGCGCGAAGAAGGGCGTACGGCGGTTGAACTGCTCCATGGCCTGCGGCATCCCCAGGTGCATCACCAGCTCGCCGGTGGCGTGAATCAGGCCGGCCGTGTAGGCCGTGACGTTGAGCCGCCGGTTGCTGATCAGCATGCGCGAGATGCGTGCCGTCTCGCGGCTGTAGCGCCAGAAGCGGTTGAGATCGACCTTGGGCACCTGGCGGAAGGCGCTGCTGATGGCCTCCGCGCACACCAGGCTGCGCAGATCCAGCAGTCCCACCACGGCCAGCGCCTCGGCGATGTTGCGGATCTGGTGCGCCAGCTCGAAGCGGGCTGAATTGGCGATCTGCAGCAGACGCGCCGCCAGCACCGGCTCCTGCGTGAAAAGCGCACTGATGCGGATGAGGTTGGGCTCCTCTGCATTCAGCTCGGACAGGATCAGGCCGATCACCTCCGGAACGCTGGGAAGGGCGTCCGAGGAGGCCAGCAGTTGCTTGAGATCCATGCCCGTAGTCTACCGAGCACCCTCGGCCCGGCCGCGCCGGATTGCAGGCCCCTGCAGCGCCTCAGGGACGCCGGCGCAGCACTCAGTGGCAGCCGCAGGCCGGGGTGCTGCAGCTCTGGGCCGCCGGCGGCTCGAACGAGGGAAACAGCACATTGTTTTCCAGGTGGATGTGGTTGATCAGGTCCTCCTGCAACTGGGCCAGGCCAGCGTAGAGCGCGCGCCAGGTGTTGCAGGCGCCATCCGGCGGGGTAATGTCCTGCGTCAGGGCATTGAGCCGCTCCAGCGTGGCGCCGTGCTCAACATGCTCCGCACGCATCACCTGGATGGGCTGGTGCACAAACGGATTGCCGCCGGCCTTGAGGATGGGGAACAGCACCGCTTCCTCCTTCTGCATGTGCGACAACAGCTCGGCGTGCATGCCCTCCAGCAGGTCGGCCAGGCCGGCCGGCACCTGCGGGTGCTCGCGGTGCACCGCCTCCACGCGGCGCGCCATGCGGATCAGCTCCGGCAACTGGGCGCGGTGCACTTCGTGGTAACGACTCAGGATGTGGTCGATCAATGCCGCCGGTTCCGTCAGGCCGGTCATCCCGGTCGGGCGCTGCAGTGCGGCCAGGTCGCGCAGGATGGTGTCGGCATCCAGCCCCTTGTCGGCAGCGGCTTGACGCAGGCTGATCTGGCCGCCGCAGCAGAAGTCGAGCTTGAGGCGCCGGAACACGGCGGTGGCACCCGGCAACGCGACGGCAATCTGGCCGATAGCCTGGTCGGCACTCAGGGCGGCCGGCGCGGTGGTTTCTAGACGTGCATTCATGGCGATACTCCTTTAAAGATTCACATTGAATGAATGTTTATTCTAGGCAATAAAATTCATTCAGAATGCATCTTTTCATTGATCTGCAGCAAAACCCATGCGTCTGACCCAATGGACCGACTACACCCTGCGCGTGCTGATGTACTGCGCCGCCTGCCAGAACCGTGAGCAGCCTGTCACCATCAGCGAAATCGCCGAGGGCTACGGCATCTCGCGCAGCCACCTGACAAAGATCGTGAACGAACTGGCGGCGCTGGGCCTGCTGGAAACCACGCGCGGCCGCGGCGGCGGCATGCGGCTGGCCCGCCCCGCCAGCGAAATCCGGCTCGGCGAGGTGGTGCGGCACACCGAGACCGATTTCACGCTGGTGGAGTGTTTCGACCCCAGCTTGGACAGCTGCCGCCTGAGCCCGCAATGCGCGCTCAAAGGGGCACTGGGCCGGGCCATGGCCAGTTTCTTCGCCGAGCTCGATGGCGTGACGCTGGCTGAGCTGGTGGCGCCGTCGTCCCCCAGCACCGCGCCCCTGACGCGCCAGTCGCGCTGGCCAACCGGCTTGCCGGTCAAGAGCAGCTGACTGGCTGCGCCGATGCAGAATCCGGGCGTGCCCCACCGCTCCGTCATGACCGGCCTGCCCTTCTCGCTGTTGCGTCGCAGCCTGCTGCTGGCAGGCCTGAGCCGCGCCGCTGGAGTTTCCGCGCTGCCGGCTCACCCGCTGGTCTTTCCGCGCGACTTCGGCGCCCACCCGGAGTTGCGCACCGAGTGGTGGTACATCACCGGCCATGCGCACAGCGGTGGCCGCCTGTTCGGCTTCCAGCTCACCTTCTTCCGCTCACGCGTCGACGCCACACAGAGCATGGTCTCACGCCTGGCCGCGCGGCAGCTGATCTTTGCCCATGCCGCCGTGACCGATGTACAGGGCAAGCGGCTCTGGCACGACCAGCGCATCGCCCGCGTGAGTGGCGACCCGCAGATCGACCAGGCCCATGCGCGCGAGCACGACACCGACATCGCCCTGCGCGACTGGACGCTGCGGCGCGAGCCCGGCACGCCGCACCGCTACCAGGCCCGGCTGCGGGCGCAGGACTTTGAATTGGCGCTGCAGTTCACCGCGCAGCAGCCGGTGCTGTTGCAAGGCGAGCAGGGCCTGTCGCGCAAGGGGCCGCAGCCGGCGCAAGCCAGCTACTACTACAGCGAGCCGCAACTGGCGGTGCAAGGTCATCTTCAGTTGCAAGGGCAGCGCCACGTGATCGCGCCCGGTGCAGTGGCCTGGCTCGATCACGAATGGAGCGAGGCGCTGCTTCACCCCGACGCGGTGGGTTGGGACTGGATCGGCATCAACCTGTTCGACGGCAGCGCCCTCACCGCCTTTCGCCTGCGCGACCGCGAGGGCCAGGCGCTCTGGGATGGCGGCTCGTTCCGCCCGGCGCCCGGCAACGCGCCGGCACGTATCTTTCGCCGCGGCGAGACGCACTTCAAAGCGCTGCGCCACTGGACCAGCCCGTTGAGCCAGGCGCGCTACCCGGTCGAGTGGCGCGTGCAGACGCCGGCGGGCTACTACACGCTGCGCGCCCTGCTCGACAACCAGGAGCTCGACAGCCGCAGCTCCACCGGGGCCATCTACTGGGAAGGCCTGAGCGAGCTGTATGACACCCAGGGCCGGCCCGTCGGCCGTGGCTACCTGGAGATGACGGGCTACGCCAACGCCTTGCGTCTGTGAAGGTTCAGGACTGGACGTCCCGCATCGCGGTCAACTGCAGCGCGATGTCGAACAGCCGGGCCTTGCCGGCGTAGAAACGATCAATCCGCCATTCCTGCAGGATGCGCAGGGCCAGGTTGAAGCGCTCGTAGTCCAGCGCGTAGATCTCGCTCAGGGGAAAGTCGAAATCCGACTCCAGCGCGAGCACCAGACGCGCCAGCGTACGCGCGGACACGCTGTCGGGTTCTTGCTCGATCAGTTTTCTGGCTTCCTTGATAGCACGCATCAAACTCTCCCAACATGAAACACGCACCCCGACGCAGGACGGACTGCCGCCACCCAGTATGCGCGTGAATGTTGCAGCCGCGTGACAGCCGGATCCTCCATGCAGCTCACGGTCTTGCGGCTCGCCGCGCGGCCCGCCGAAGGTAGGCCTCGATGTCGGCGTCCGCCCCGAGCTTGTGTACCAGCCGCACAGCCTCTTGGATGTCGCGCGCCGCACCAAGACGGTTCTGCCAGTCCGTGGCCTGCCGATACCAGCGCTCTGCCCGCGTTGGCGGCAGCAAGGGCCGCAGGAACTCGATGCTGTAGCGCAGCCGTTTGGCCTGAATCCGGGTGCGGTGCCAGCTCTCTTCGTCCTGTGCCGACTGGCAGGCGCTGGCCAGTTGCTCATGCAGCCGGCGCACGCGCCGACGCGCCCAGTCCTGCACGGCTTCGGCCGAAGCGTTGGCCGGCGGCACGGCGGGCTGCCACTGCTCCAGCCAGACGGCAATCGCCAGCAGGTCGGCGCCCACAGCTGGCCGTGACAATGCGCCTCGCACACGCTGCCGGCACCGGCGGACCTGCTGCGCCAACGTCTGTCGCATCGCCAGCCACCGGGTCTGCCGCTGCGGCTGACCTTGGATGTAGCGCGCCTCCAGCGCAGGCAGCGTGTCGTAGAGCGCCACCTCCAGATCACGCAGTTCTCCCAACGGCAGCAGCAGTGAATTCAACGACGGCCAAGCCGGCGGCGCCTGCCCGACCAGCAGCGGCTTGAACAGACGCAGGCCGGCTCGAAAGCGACGCCAACCCACCCGGGCTTGGTGCACCAGCTCAGGCGCGTCGGCACCGCGCAGCAGATACAGATTGCTCAGGAACTGGGCGTAAGCCCGCCCGAGCACATGCGATGCCGTTTCGGCCAGCGAAGCGCCGCTCGGCAACTCAGCGGGCAGATTAGGAACCGGATGGTCCAGCGCCGCCGCAGCCAGCGCGTAGCCGCGCTCGGCCTTGCTCAAGGGCAAGGGCAGAACGGCCACCACATCGGCCACCTGCTGCGCCAGCGCCAGGACTTCGCCCACATTACCCTGCTGCAGCTCCAGTTCCAGCTCGCACAAGGGGCTGCGCAGGTGGCCGGCCACGATCTCGCCGATGTCCAGCGCGACGACGATCAGGCTGCCGCGTGGCATCGTGATCAGCCAGGAGGTGCGCTCGAAGCGGGTGACAAAACGAGGTGCCAGCGCACGGAACAGGCGCCCGTCAGGATCGAACTCGGCCCAAGGAGTATCCAACAGCGCCGGTAAGGACAGCGCACCCGACGTGACCGGCGTCTCCCATTCGTCGCGCCGGCTCAGGGCCGAGGCTGCGGACGGTCTGAGCTTGAAGGTTTGCACCCAGCGGGGCTTGCGGGGTGTTCCGTCAGCCCGCACGCGCAATACCTGCCGCTGCGCGTGCAGGTGCTGCTGCGGCGTGTCGTAGTAAACGTTGTGCAGCGCCTGCTGCCGGGGCCGACAGCCGGCCAGCAACGGTAAGCGGGCAAGTCGTTGTGCCAGGCTGGCTGCCAGCGACGGGGGCAGCGCGAGCTTCAACTCGATCTCCAGGCCGCTGGCGGCGGCAAGGGACGGTGTGGAGAAAGTGGCCTTGTTCATCGTAGGAATGCAGACAGCGTAGAGGGCGTGCGAGCCCGCAGCAAGCCAAGCCCGAGCAAATCACTCCCCTGTCACAGACCTGCCACACGGGCCTTCCAGAATTTTTGGACCACTTCGCCAATTCGCGTTTGAAGGCCACACCATGTTGAAGGAAAAAGCGGTCTCCTCCCTCGGGTCATCCGGCCTGCTGCTGCCGGCCTGGGTCAAGTCGGCCTTGGCCGCCAATGACCGTCTCAAGCTCTATCTCAGCTTGCTGCAGGCGGCGGTGCAGCACGCGAGCACCCCCGACGCACCGGTGGCCGACTGGGATGCGGAACTTGCTTCGAGCGGCCTGCGCGACGCACTCTGGCTGCGCGAACTGGTCAAGACGGCGTACTTCGACGACGATCTGCTCGTCATGCCGCAACTGGATGCGCTGCTGACGGCGCTGGCCGGCGATCTCGGCATCATGGCCCGACCGCTGTGCGATGGCGGCCAGGCCGCGCCGGCAGACCTGGTGCGACGCCGCGACCAATGGCTGCAACGCTTCTCCGGCCTCGAAGGCGAGGAAGGACTGAGCCGCGATCTGATTGCGCAGCTGACCCACGGGGACCGCAAGCAGGGCGACAGCTTCCACCTGCTGGTGATGGACCTGCACAAGGCGCTGAATGCACTGGCCAGCGAACTGGCGACCGAGAACCTGGACGGCGCCCACGTCTGGCAGATCGCCGAGACCGACCGGCCGCTGATCCGGGCCTTCATGCTCGGCCTCAAGCGCACCGCACCGCTGAAGTTCTCGCACCCCGGACTGGACACCGCAGTCACGCGCGACGGCGACAAGCTGCTGATCCAGAACGACATCGGCACCAACGACGCACACGTGCTGGTCATGGAAGTACAGGCGCGCACGCTGACGCTGAGCTACTCCGACCTGCATGCTGCCCGCTTCGCCTTCTTCCTCCGTGCGCTGGAACGCATCGGCTTCACATGGAAGCAGTTCGACCCGATCACCACCGCCGGACTCAACGACGGCAAACCCTACCATCTGGGCCGCGGCACGCTGGTGGCCGAGGATGACGAAACACTGCTCGCCGGTTTGCAGGGCGTGGCGTCCCGCATCGTGTTCGTGATCGACTGGAACCGGGCGCGCAAGGCGCTCAAGCCCTTTGTCGGCAAGGCCCAGGCCATCGACATCCTGACGCGCGCGGCCGAACGGGAGTGGGGCCACATGGCCTGGCTGCTGGCCGGCGGGGAGCAGCTGGTGTTCAATGCCATGCAGGCCGTCGATGGCGAGGCGTTCCGTATCGGCGACCGGCTCGATGACGTGATCGGCGAGACGGCGGCTGCGGAGTACCTGCTCGATCTGATGCGTATTGCCAGCCAGATGCTGCTGCAACAGCAACCCTTGGCCATGATCGCCGATGAAGCGCGCCTGCTGCTCAGCCAAGTGCTGCGTCGACGCACGTTCGAGTTCGATCTGCTGGCCGAGCATGCCGCCTATGGGCATGCCCTGGCCCAGGCCCTGTGCGATGCGATCGAGGCCGGTGTGCCAACCCCCGCCGAAGCGGCCGTGCTGGTGGCACGCTCCAAAGCGTGGGAACGGCGAGCCGACCACGTGCTGATGGATGCCCGCCAGCGCGCCGTGCGTCAGCACCATTGGGCCGGCGTGGTCGATCTGCTGGAGAAGGCCGACAACATCGCCGACGCGCTGGAAGAAGCCACCTTCATCCTCTCACTGACCGTGACGCCGCCCCTGCCCGGCTTGCCACCGGCGGTGGACCAGGTGCTGCAACGCCTGGCCAGCACCACCCTGACTGCCATCCAGGACCAGGTCAAGGCGATCGAGATTGCACGCCACCTGCACGAGCATCTTGACGCTTCCGACAGCGAAGTCTTCCTGCAGACGCTCTGGCGCATGCTGCGGGCCGAGCGACAGTGCGATGAACTGCTGCGTCAGGCACGCCTGAACATCCTGCAGAACCTGCACAGCCGCCCCGCCGAACTGATGCTGGCCAACGACCTCGCAGCCCGCCTGGAGGAAGCTTCCGACAGCCTGCTGGAGACCGGCTACGCCCTGCGCGCCATGGTGTTCACCAATACCGGAGTATCGGCATGAAGCCCCAACTGCACTGGCCCAAACAGCTCTACCTGATCGCCGACGGCCAGACGCTGGCGCCCAAGAACGCCAGCCGCGAGCATATGGGCTCCAAGGCCTACAACCTGCTGCGCATGGCGCAGCTCGACTTGCCGGTGCCACCGGCGCTGGTCATCGGCACCCATTACACCCGCCACCCGGAAGACTGCATGCTGCCGGTGATGACGGTCGGCCTGCCGGAGCTGGAGAAGGCCACTGGCCAGCGGCTGGGCAACCCGCGCAACCCGCTGATCGTGTCGGTGCGCTCTGGCGCGCCGGTTTCGATGCCGGGCATGATGGAGACGCTGCTCAACATCGGCCTGTGCGACGCGACGGTGCAGGGCCTGCTGCGCCAGACCGGCAACCCGCGCATGGTGTGGGATGCCTACCGCCGCCTGGTAGCCAGCTACGGCGAGATCGTGGCCGGCCTGCCGGGCAGCCTGTTCGAGGAGGCGCTGACCCAGGTCTGCCAGGGCCGCAATGAACGTGAACTCGACTTCCGCGAACTGCGCGAGCTCACCCAACAGTACCTCGCACTCTATGCCGACCACGCCCGTCGCCCCTTCCCGCAGGACGTGAACGAGCAGCTCAGCCAGGCGATCCGCGCCGTGTTCGCCTCCTGGCACGCGCCGAAGGCACAGGAGTACCGCCGGCTCAACAAGATCGACGCCGACATGGGCACCGCCGTCACGGTGCAGCGCATGGTGTTCGGCAACACCGGCAGCCATTCGGGCGCGGGCGTCGGTTTCACGCGTGACCCCAGCACCGGCACCGCCCAGCTGTGGGTGGACTTCCTGGTCAACGCGCAGGGCGAAGACGTGGTCTCAGGGCGACGCAATGCCCACGGCCACGATGCCCTGGCCAGCGTGGCGCCCCAGGCCTGGCACGACCTGGAAGCCGCCACCCAGATGCTGGAGCGCGAGTTCGGCGACATGCAGGACTTCGAATTCACGGTGCAGGACGGCACGCTCTTCATGCTGCAGACGCGCACCGGCAAGCGCACGCCGCTGGCCGCCGCCCGCATTGCGCTGGACCTTCTGGACGCCGGCCTCATCGACGCGGCTACCGCAATCGAGCGCACCCGGGGGCTGGACGAACAGGCGCTCGGCACTATCGAGCTGGCCGCCACCGGCACCCAGGCGCCACCGACCGTGCTGGCCGAGGCCATGTCGGCCTGCACCGGGGTGGTCAGCGGCGAGATCGCCCTGAACGGCGAACGTGCCGCCGCACGCGCGGCGGCCGGCGCGACTGTCATCCTGCTGCGCAGGGAAGCAGAGACCGCCGACATCGCCGCGCTGGAATCGGCCCTGGGGCTGCTGACGCAGACCGGCGCGCGCACCTCGCACGCCGCCGTGGTGGCGCGCCAGTTGGGCAAGGTCTGCCTGGTGGGCTGCAGTGGTCTGCAGATCGACCTGGAGAGCCGCAGCGTGCGCTTGGGCGAGTTGACCCTGCGTGAAGGCGATGTCATCACGCTCGACGGCAATCAGGGCCGCGTCTACCCGGGCCAGGTCGCCACAGTGAAGCGCCTGGACGAAGCGCTGATCGCGCGCTGGCGTACCCTGCTGCAGGGCGCTGCGCACGACAAGCACAAGAAGCACTCCGCCGCATGAACGCGCCGCCCACCTACATGACCCTGCAGGGCCGCAAGGGACTGGTGATCGGCCTGGCCGATGAGCACAGCATCGCCTACGGCTTTGCCCGCGAGGCACGACACCAGGGCGCCGAGCTGGTGGCCACCTGTCTCAATGACAAGGCCCACCGTGCCGTGACGCCGCTGACCGATGCGCTGTCGATCCCGCTGCTGACCTGCAATGTCGAGGTCCCGGGCGAGCTGGAGGCCGCCGTGGAACAGGCCGCGCTCCGGCTGGGCCAGCTGGACTTCGTGCTGCACTCCATCGCCTGGGCACCGCTGGCGGATCTGCACGGCCCGGTCATCGACAGCTCCAGCCCGGGCTTTGCCCGCGCCATGGAGATCTCCTGTCACTCTTTCGCTCGCCTGGCCAAACTGTGCCTGCCCCACATGTCCGACGGTGGCAGTTTCGTGACGATGACCTACCTCGGTGCTGACGAAGCCGTCCCGCACTACGGCCTGATGGGGCCGGTGAAGGCAGCGCTGGAATCGCTGGTGCGCTACATGGCGCAGGAACTGGGACCGCGCAACATCCGTGTGCACGCGGTCTCGCCCGGCCCCATCCCGACGCGCGCCGCATCCGGCCTGCCGGACTTTGACGAGCTGCTCAGCCAGGCGCAGCGCAAGGCCCCGCTGGGTCGCCTCGTCACGCTCGACGAAATCGCCCGCCTGAGCGCCTTCCTGTGCAGTGATGCCGCGTCCGGCATGACCGGACAGACCATTTACGTCGACGCCGGCCGCCATGCGGTGGCCTGAAAGCAGCAGCCCCTCATGAACACCCTCCTCGCCCAACCGGACGTGCTTGAGAACGTCACCTTCAACGAAATCCAGCTCGGCCAGACGGCGCGCATCGTGCGCACCCTGACGCTGGAAGACATTCAGGCCTTTGCCGCCGTCTCCGGCGACACCAATCCGGCCCACCTGGATCCGGACTATGCCGATGCCACGCTGTTCCACGGCATCATCGGCCACGGCATGTGGGGCGGCGCACTCATCTCCGCCTTGCTGGGCACAGTCTTCCCCGGCCCCGGCACCATCTACCTGGAGCAGAACCTACACTTCAGCCACCCGGTGCGAGTGGGCGACACGCTGAATGTGAACGTCACCGTGACGGCGCGCGACGAGGCGCGCAAGCGGATCGAACTCGACTGCCAGGTTCTCAACCAGAACGGCGAACGCGTGCTGCACGGGCTGGCGCGGGTGCTGGCGCCAACGCAGAAGGTGCGCCGCGCCCGTACCCACAGCCCCACCATCCAGCTGTTCGATCCGCAGGCGCGGCTCAACGCCCTTATGAGCCTGGGTGCCGACCTGCCGGCGGTGCGCTGCGCCGTGGTGCACCCCTGCGATGCCGAATCGCTGCGCGGCGCCGTCGAGGCAGCCGAGCGCGGCGTGATCGATGCGACGCTGATCGGGCCGGAAGACCGCATGCGGGCCGTGGCGGAAGAGGCCGGCCTCGACCTGCATGGTCTGACGATCGTACCGGTGGCGCACAGCCACGCCGCCGCCGAGCACGCTGCGCGCATGGCCACCGAGCGCCAGGTGGAGGCTCTCATGAAAGGCAGCCTGCACACCGACGAACTGATCCACGCCGTGCTGGCCACGCCGGCGCTGCGCTCGGGCCGGCGCATGTCGCACGTGTTCCGCTTCGACGTGCCGACCTACGCCAAGCCGTTGCTGCTGACCGACGCGGCACTCAACATCGCGCCCACGCTGTCGGACAAGGTCGACATTGTGCAGAACGCCATCGAGTTCGCACGCCTGCTGGGCGTGGCGCTGCCCAAGGTCGCCATCCTGTCGGCGGTGGAGACCGTCAACCCGAACCTGCGCTCTACGCTCGATGCGGCGGCCTTGTGCAAGATGGCGCAACGCGGCCAGATTGCCGGCGGCGTGCTCGACGGCCCGCTGGCCTTTGACAATGCCATCTCTGCCGCCGCCGCCCGCATCAAGCACATCGACTCCGAGGTGGCCGGCGATGCCGACATCCTGGTGGTGCCCGACCTGGAGTCCGGCAACATGCTGGGCAAGCAGCTGGAGTACCTGGGCGGCGCCACCGCGTCCGGCATCGTGCTGGGCGCACGCGTGCCGATTGCGTTGACCAGCCGCGCCGACAGCGCCTCGACCCGCCTGGCTTCCGCCTTGCTGGCCAAGGTGGTAGCGCATCACAACCGCCTGGTCAGCCCCTGAGCCACAAGGCCTGCACGCCCATGGCCATCTTGTCGGTCAACGCCGGCTCGTCGAGCCTGAAATTCGCCCTCTACCCGCTGCGCCACGACGGCGGCGTGGCCGTCGCGGTGCTGAGCGGCAGCATCGAAGGCCTGGAAGCCGGGGGTGAACCCCGCCTGTCTTGGCGTACGGGCTCGCGGCGCGAGCAACAACGGTTGCCACCCGGAGACGGCGACGCCTTCGCCGCAGCGCTGCAGGCCATGCAGCAACTGCTGGCCAACACGCTGCAGGAAGGACAGACGCTGCAGGCGGTGGCGCATCGCGTGGTACACGGCGGCACCTGGTTCCGGGCAGCTGTGCGCGTGGACGCCGAGGTCCTGAACAAGCTGCATAGCCTGTGTCCCCTGGCACCGCTGCACCAGCCGCACAACCTGCAGGGCATCCGCGCCTTGGCCGACCTCTACCCCGATGTGCCGCAGGTCGCCTGTTTTGACACGGCGTTCCATGCCGATCTGCCGCTGCAGGAGCAGCAGTTCGCGTTGCCCGACGCGATGTTCCGGGCTGGCGTCCGTCGCTACGGGTTTCACGGCTTGTCCTACCAGTTCCTGCAGGCCCAGTTGGGTCGTCTGTCCTCACGCGCGCAGCAGCGGGTGGTGATGGCCCACCTGGGCAACGGCGCCAGCCTGTGCGCCACCTTCGCCGGCCGCAGCCGCGCCACCACGATGGGGTTCTCCGCCTTGGACGGCCTGATGATGGGCACGCGCAGCGGCGCCATCGATGCCGGCGTGCTGCTGCATCTGCTGGACCAGGGCTGGAGCCGCCAGCAGTTGGAGCAGCTGCTGTACCGCCAAAGCGGCCTGCTCGGCGTCTCGGGCATTGCGGCCGACATGCGGCAACTGCGGGCCAGCACCGAGCCGGCCGCCGCACGGGCAATCGAGCTGTTCACCCACCGGGTGGTGCGTGAAACCGGGGCCCTGGCAGCCTGCCTGGGCGGCTTGGATCTGCTGGCCTTCACCGGCGGCATCGGGGAACACGACGCGGCGCTGCGCGCCGATGTGTGCAGTCGCCTGCAGTTCCTCGGGGTGCAGATCGATCGCGAACGCAATCGCGCAGCTGACGGCAGCGAGGCAGTCGCCCTGCACGCACCCCAGAGTGCTGTCGAGATCTGGATCGTGCCTACCGACGAAGGCCGCATGGCCGCGCAAGCAGCCGCCAACCTGCTGCAGGCCGCGCCGTCTCAGTCGCCGTAACGCACCATCACGTACCGGCCCGGGGCGGCACCCAGGGCAGCATCATCGGGCGGATGACGGGCAGGCACTTGCCGGCCGGCGCCTTGCTGAATGAGCCAGTCGCTCCAGGCTTCCCACCAGCTGCCATCCCGTCGTGGAGCACGGGCCTGCCACTCGTCGGATCGGCAGCGCGGCTGCTCCGGCGTCATGGTCAGCAACTGGTAGTGCCGCCCCGGGTGTCCCGGCTCCGAAACGATGCCGGCATTGTGTCCGCCACTGGTGAGGGCAAACGTCACCGGCGCCGAGACGAGGCGATGCACCTTGAAGACGGAGCGCCAGGGTGAGACATGGTCCTTGACGGTGCCGACTGCGAACAACGGCGTGTGGATGTCGCGCAGGGACAGCGGCTGTTCGTCGAGGGTGAAGTGGCCATTGGCCAGCTCGTTGTGCAGATAGCAGCGCCGCAGGTACTGGCTGTGCATCACGGCCGGCAGGCGCGTGACATCGGCATTCCAGCTCATGAGGTCATTGGGAACCTCCTCCTGTCCGAGCAGCCAACGCCGGGTGCGGCTGGACCACACCAGTTCGCGCGAGTGCAGGAACTGGAAGGATCCGGCCATCTGCCGTCCCGTCAGAAAGCCCTTCTCCGCCATCATGTCCTCAAGCAGCAGAATCTGCGCCTCGTCGATCAGCACGCCGAGTTCGCCCGGTTCGGTGAAATCGGTCTCCGCCGCCATCAAGGTCAGGCTGGCCAAGGGACGCTCCTCCGGCGCCCCAGCCGCGCCCGTCTCCGTCTTGCCGCCGTCCAACGCCGCAGCCGCCGCGGCGGCGAAGGTGCCGCCCAGGCAATACCCCACCAGATGCACCGGCTGGCCGGTGGTTTCATGCACGTGCTCCCAGGCCGCCAGCACGCCATCGCGCACATAGTCGTCCATGCCCAGCAAGGCGTCCTGGGCATCGGGGTTACGCCACGAGACGATGTAGACCGTATGCCCCTGGCCCACGAGCCAGCGCGCCATGGAGTTATGCGGCGACAGGTCCAGGATGTAGTACTTCATGATGCAGGAGGGCACGATCAGCACCGGCGTCTGGTGCACACGCGCGGTACTAGGCGCGTACTGGATCAGCTCAATCAGGTGGTTGCGCAGCACCACCCGGCCCGGCGTCATGGCCAGCCCCTGGCCCGGCGCGAGCCCCGGCGCATCGTCGTGCAACGACGGCAGGCCGTGACGCTGACCGATCTCGTGGACCGCCTGGGACAGCCCCTTGAACAGACTCATGCCACCGCTTTCCCACGCCAGCTGCTGGGCCTGCGGGTTGGTGGGCAGCCAGTTGCTCGGCGACAGCACGTCGAGCACTTGCCGGCCATAGAAGCGCATCTGTTCGCGGCTGTGCTTTCTCATGCCGCGCAGGTCGCTGGCCTCCTGCCACCACGCCTCCCAGACCTTGCCGGCACCAATCAGGCTAGGCCAGGGCCAGGACTGCCAGGCCGGGTGGTCGAAACGAGGATCCGTCGCCGGCAGCTGCAACTGCGCCTCACCCTGCGCCTGCGGCAAGCGCCCCCCCGCCTGCCATGTGGAGGACAGCCAACGTTGGCTGTCCTGCCAGGCCTTGCCGACCAGACGTGCCTGGGTCCCGGGCGATGTCAACCAATGAAGGCCCCAGTCCATGCCTGCCAACGCCAGCGAAACCGGCGATATGCCGGACCAGGCCTTGGCCAGGCTGGCATGCAAATGGGCATCGAGCATGCGAGCGCTGTCATGTGGCAGAGCCGGGTCGTCCGACCGGGCTGACACAGACATGAAAGGAAGCGAGGTGTAAGCGGGGTTCGAGGTCATGACACCGCAAGCTAGCAGTGACTTTTGACAATCCTGTGAAACGGGACTTCACGACACTGTCATCTTCCGGCGGGACGATTGCATTCCCTGTTCAACCATCTCTCCAAACCATCATGCGAATCAGACCTCTGACGCTGTCTCTCCTGACTGTGCTGGGCTGCGCCACCGCGCAAGCCCAGCAAGCCTTCCCCGCCACGCTGGTCGGCCACGCCGCGCTGCCGGCGCAGACCTTTGTGGCGGCGCCGAAGGATGCCCCGGCCAGCCTGCAGACATCGGGCAAGTACACGACCGCCGACGGCCGTCGTGAAGACCGCCTCGGCGTCATCGCCGGCAGCTCCTACCTGTCGGCCAAGGACGCCCCCAAGCCCACCGGCATCAGCCTGCCGTTCAAGGGCCAGCCGGTGCAGGGTTTTTCCGGCATCAAGTCCATGAAGGACGGCAGCTACTGGGTGCTGACGGACAACGGCTTCGGCAGCAAAGCCAATTCGGCTGACGCCATGCTGATGTTCCACCACGTCAAGCCGGACTGGAAGAGCGGTGCCGTGAAGCGCCTGCAGACCGTGTTCCTGCACGACCCGGACAAGAAAGTGCCCTTCCTGATCGTCAACGAAGGCACCCAGCAGCGCTACCTGACGGGCGCGGACTTCGACATCGAGTCGATGCAGTTCATCGGCGAGCATGTCTGGTTCGGTGACGAACTCGGCCCCTACCTGATCAAGACCGACCGCAAGGGCAAGGTGCTGGCCGTGTTCAGCACGATGATCGACGGCAAGCTGGCCCGCTCGCCCGACCACTTCTCCGTGACCACGCCCGCCACGGCCGGCGCCTTCTCCACCCCGGTGCGCCGCTCGCGCGGCTACGAGGGCATGGCTGCGTCGAAGGACGGCCAGTTCCTCTACCCGCTGCTTGAGGGCCCGCTGTGGAGCGAAGCCGAGAAGAAGTGGGAGACCCAGGACGGTCGCGAGTACCTGCGCGTGCTGGAGTTCAACGTGGCCAAGGGCGAGTGGACCGGCCGCTCCTGGAAGTACGCACTGGAGCTCAACGGCAACAACATCGGCGACTTCAACATGATCGACGCCGACACCGGGCTGATCATCGAGCGTGACAACGGCGAGGGTCTGGAAAGCACCGCCTGCAACGGCCCGGCGCGACCGGACTGCCAGAACGTGCCGGCCAGGTTCAAGCGCGTCTACAAGATCAGCCTGAAGGACGCAGACGCCAACGGCTTCGTACGCAAGATCGGCTACATCGACCTGCTCAACATCCAGGACCCGAAGGGCGTGGCCAAGGTGGGTGGCGAGAACGGCAAGTTCACCTTCCCCTTCGTGACCATCGAAGACGTGGACGTGGTCGATGCCGAACACATCATCGTGGCGAACGACAACAACCTGCCCTACTCTTCGGGCCGCCAGCTGGGCAAGAACGACGACAACGAGTTCATCCTGCTGCACGTGCCCGAACTGCTGTCGGCGCGCTGAGAGGGGGATCGTCATGACCATGCAACGCCGCACCCTGCTCACCTCGGCCTTGCTGGCCGCCGGCTGCGCCCTGGCGCTGCCGGTGGCGGCAGAAACGCAAGTGCTGGACATCTACCTGGTGCGCCACGGCCAGACGCAGTGGAACCTGGAGAAACGCCTCCAAGGCGCCACCGACAACGTGCTCAACGAGACCGGCCGCCGGCAGGCGGCGGAGCTGGCGCAGCGGCTGGCGGGGGTACCGTTCGCCCACGTCTACAGCAGCGGCCTGCGCCGTGCCCAGGAAACGGCGGCCGCCTTCGCCGGCGCGACACCGGTGACCGCGCTGCCGGCCCTCAACGAACGCTCTTTCGGCAAGTTCGAAGGCATCTACGAGGACCAGCGCGACGCCGCCCTCTTTGCCGAGTTCGGCCGGCGCGGCAACGTGCTGGACGACAGTCTGGATGGCGGCGAGTCGCTGCAGAGTCAGGCGGATCGCGTGAAGGCCGCCGTGCGCCAGATCACGGCCCGCCACACCGCCGGCAGCATTGCCATCGTGGCCCACGGCGGCGTCAATCCGCTGGTGCTTGCCACCCTGCTCGACATCCCGGTGGCCGAAGCGGTGGCGCGCATCAAGCAGGCCAACGATGAGGTCTACCTGGTGCGCCTGCGCAGCGGTCAACCACCCTCGGTCTGGAAGCAGGTGGTCCGCAGCACGCTGGAACAGCTCTGACGCCCCGGCGGAGCGCTCAAGGCCGGGCAGAATGCCCGGCCTCCCAGGCCAGCATGGCCGCCTTGCGCTCAGGGCCCCAGCGGTAGTGACCGACCTCGCCCGACTCGCGGATCACGCGGTGGCAGGGAATCAGGTAGCCGATGGTGTTGGCGGCCAGTGCGCTGCCGACGGCGCGCTGCGCCCTCGGTGCCCCGGCCAGCTGTGCCAGCTGGCTGTAGGACACCACGCGCGACGGCTCGACCCGCAGCAGGGCCTCCCACACCTTGAGCTGGAAGTTGGTGCCGCGCAGCACCAGGTGCAGCGCGCCGGGCTGCGGCGTGTGGTTGAAGACGCGATCCATCCACTGCTGTGCCTGCGCGTCGTCACGCTTGTATTCCGCCGCCGGCCAGCGGGCCTGCAGTTCCGCCTGGCGCGCCGGGGCGTCGCCCTCCAGAAAAGCCAGGTAGCACAGGCCGCGCGGCGTCCAGCCCACCAGCGCCTCGCCGAACGGCGTCAGCGCATGGCCCCAACCCAGGCTGAGGCCGGCGCCGCCGCGCTTGATCTCGCCCGGCGTCATTGCCTCGCAACTCACCATCAGGTCATGCAGCCGCCCCCCGCTGGACAAGCCGCTGGCCGCAGTGACACTGAGCAAGTCCTGCGAGTCCTGCAGCGCCTGCCGCGCATGCTCCTTGGTCAGGTACTGCAGGAAACGCTTGGGCGAGATGCCGGCCCAGGCAGCAAACACGCGCTGCAGATGGAACTCGCTCAGGTGCACTGCCTGCGCCACCTCGGCCAGCGACGGCTGCTGCAGGGCATGCCGGCGCAGGTAGTCGATGGCGCGTGCCACCACCGCGTACTGGCGCGCCGGAGTGTCGGTTAGCGGCTCATCCATGACGCGCCGCCTTGGCCAACCACAGCGTACGGGGCGAGAAACCGGTGACCAGCGCCGTGCCCAGCACCACCACGGCCGCGCCCCCCAGGGTATGCCAGCCCACGGACTCGCCCAGGAACAACCAGCCCCACAGCACGCCGAACAAGGGAATCAGAAAGCCCACGGTCAGGGCCGGCGCGGCGCCGATCTCGGCGACCAGCCGGAAATACAGCAGGTAGGCCACGCCGGTACACAGCAGCCCGAGCGCAGCCACCGTGGCCAGCACGCCGGGCGACGGCACCGAAGGCACGGGTGGCGGCATGAAGGCCAGCAGCGGCACCACCCACAGCACGGCCGCCCACATGCTGCCATGCGCGTTGGCCAGTGGTCCCGGCGTGGCGACCACGCGCGCGTAGTTGCTGGCAATGCCGTAGCAGCAGGTGGCCGCCAGCGTGGCGGCGATGGCGGGCGCAGCGCCGGCCTGCAGCGCCGCCGGTTCCACGCCCAGCAGCAACCCGACACCCGCCACGCCCAGCAGCAGGCCGAGGACCACGCGCGGCCGCAGCGGCGTGCGCTCCCACAGGGCGGCGATCAGTGCGCCCCAAATGGGCCCCGTGGCGTTGAGGATGGACATCAGCGACGCCGGCAGCGTGCGCGCGGCATAGGCGAAGAAGAGAAACGGCAGCGCGGTGTTGAGCAGACCCAGCACCAGGTAAACCCGGCCATGGGTGCGCAGCCCGAGCGGTGGCTCCCGCAGCCAGCGCGCCACCGCCCACAGCAGCAACGCGGCCAGCACCACCCGCGCCTCGATCAGCCATGCCGGCCCCAGCACCGGCACGGCAATGCGCATGAACAGAAAAGAGGCGCCCCAGATGGCGGCCAGCAGCAGGAGCTGGAACAGGTTGGCAGTGGACATGGGTCTATTCTGGCCCCTGCGGACGCGGCGACGCCACCCGCTTCTTGCGCACTTGCGGGTATGCTGCGCTGACGCTTCCCAACTGACCATGTCCGACGCCACCAACCGCCCCCCTGCCCGCGCCCGCAGCCCTCAGTCGCTCTCCGGCCTGCTACCTTTCCTGCGCCCGTACCGACTGCGCATCGCGCTGGCCGTGTTGTTCCTGCTGCTGGCCGCCGCGGCCACGCTGGTCTTTCCCACGGCGCTGCGCAGCCTGATCGATGGCGGGCTGCTGCCGCAGGAGCGCGGCGCGCAGGTGCTGGCGCTGCGCGAGCACTTCGCGCTGCTGTTTGGCGTGGCGGTGGCGCTGGGCGTGTTCTCGGCCCTGCGCTTTTACCTGATGAGCTGGCTGGGCGAGCGTGTCACCGCCGATGTGCGCAACGCGGTCTACAGCCACGTGCTGCAACAAAGCCCCGAGTTCTTCGAGACCACGCAGACCGGCGAGGTGCTGTCGCGCCTGACGGCCGACACCACGCTGGTGCAGACGGTGGTGGGCTCATCCTTCTCCATGGGCCTGCGCAATGCGGTCACCGGGCTGGGCGCACTCGCCATGCTGGTGTGGACCAACCCCTGGGTCATGGTGCAGGTCCTGGGCGTGCTGGCGCTGGTGGTGCTGCCGGCACTGTGGTTCGGCCGGCGGGTGCGCCGTCTGTCGCGCGCCAGCCAGGACCGGGTGGCCGACTCCAGCGCCATTGCGGCCGAGGTGATCAACGCCATTCCGGTGGTGCAGAGCTACACCGCCGAGGCACGCGAGGCGGCGCGTTTCAACGCCGCCAGCGAGAACGCCTTCCGCACCGCGCGCCGGCGTGTGCGTGCCCGCTCGGTGCTGATGGCCTTCATCATCATCGCCACCTCCGCGGCGCTGCTGTGGGGCCTGTATCAGGGCACGCAGGCCGTGCTGCGCGGCGACATCACGGCCGGCCACCTGGGGCAGACGGTGGTCTACGTCATCATCCTGGCCGGCGCCTTTGCCGTGCTGGGCGAGGTCTATGGCGACCTGCTGCGCGCCGCCGGCGCCACCGAACGGCTGATGGAACTGCTGGCCAGCCGCTCGCCCATCGCTTCACCATCGAATCCGGCTCTGGCTACCTCCCCACCTGCGGGAAGCGCTATCAATTTTGAAGCAATCACCTTTCACTATCCGTCGCGTCCGCTGCAGCCGGCGCTGCGCGACTTCACGCTCTCGGTGCGCGCAGGCGAGACGGTGGCGCTGGTCGGCCCCAGCGGCGCGGGCAAAAGCACGGTGTTCCAGCTGCTGCTGCGTTTCTACGACCCGGGCGTCGGCGAGATCAGGCTCGACGGCATGCCGATCCGTCACCTGGCGCTGAAGGACCTGCGCCAGCGCATCGGCATCGTGCCGCAGGAGCCGGTGATCTTCTCCAGCAGCGCACTCGAAAACATCCGTTACGGTCGACCCGATGCCAGCGACGAGGAGGTCTATGCCGCCGCCCGCGCCGCCTTTGCGGACGAGTTCATCCGCGCCCTGCCCGAGGGCTATGCCACCTTCCTCGGCGAACGCGGGGTGCGCCTGTCGGGCGGGCAGCGCCAGCGCATCGCCATCGCGCGGGCCATGCTGAAAAACCCGCCGCTGCTGCTGCTCGACGAGGCCACCAGCGCGCTCGATGCCGAAAGCGAACGCATGGTTCAGGCTGCGCTGGAATCGGCGATGCGCGGCCGCACCACGCTGGTGATCGCGCACCGGCTGGCGACGGTACAGCAGGCCGACCGCATCGTGGTGATCGACCACGGGCAGAAGGTCGAGGAGGGCACCCACGAAACGCTGGTGGCCGCTGGCGGCATCTACGCGCGACTGGCGGCATTGCAGTTCCATCCGTGACAACCCCTGTTTGCCAGCCGTCAGTGGCTCGGTGTAAGCTGTGGGCATCAACCACAAGGAGCACGCCATGAGCCAGGCGTTTCATGACATCGACGAACGCGCCAACCTGACGTCCAGCAACAAGTTCGAGTTGCTGCTGTTCCATCTGGGCGAGGCTGCCGGCTCCGACCGGCGCGAGCTGTTCGGCATCAACATCTTCAAAGTACGCGAGATCCTGGTCATGCCGCCGATCACCGCCATGGTCAACGCGCCGCCGCATGTGCTGGGCGTGGCCAACATCCGCGGCCAGATCATCCCGGTGATCGATCTGCCGGCCGTGGTGGGCTGCAAGGCGAAGAAGGGCACCGGCATCCTGCTGGTGACCGAGTTCGCGCGTAGCACGCAGGCCTTCGCCGTCGAGGAAGTGAACGAGATCGTCCGGCTGGACTGGAAGCATGTGCTGTCGGCCGAAGGCCAGGGCGGCGGCCTGGTGACCAGCATCGCACGCGTGGACGGTGATGCCGAAGACACCCGCCTGGCCCAGGTGCTGGACGTCGAGCAGATCTTGCGTGACATCACGCCAGCCGACAAGAAGGCGCCGCTCGACCTCAAGGGCGCGCGCGTCGACATGCCGCCCGGCACCGTGGTGCTGGCGGCCGACGACTCGGCCGTGGCGCGGTCCATGATCGAGCAGGGCCTGTCGGCCATGGGCATCCCCTTCGTGATGACCAAGACCGGCAAGGAAGCCTGGGAGACGCTGCAGGCCATGGCGGCGCAGGCCGACGCCGAAGGCAAGCGGGTGCAGGACAAGGTGGCCGTGGTGCTGACCGACCTGGAGATGCCCGAGATGGACGGTTTCATGCTCACGCGCAACATCAAGGGCACCAGCCAGTTCGCCTCGCTGCCGGTGGTGATTCACTCGTCGCTGACCGGCACCACCAACGAGAACCTGGTGAAGAACTCGGGCGCAGACGCCTACATCGGCAAGTTCGCCGCCGACGAACTGGCCCAGACCCTGCGCGAGATGCTGGCGCGCCGCCAGGCGTAGTCCTTCACGCTGAAGGAGCCGCCTACTGCAGAGGCTCCTTCAGCGCGTCCGGCAGGGGCAGCGGCAGCACGGCGATGCCCTCCTCGATCAGCTCACGTGTCTGCTCACGTGACGCTTGGCCGCGGATGCCGCGCTCCTCGGCCTCGCCGTAGTGGATCTTGCGCGCCTCTTCGGCAAAGCGCGTGCCGACATCCTCGGTCTCGGCCATGATGCGGCGTGCCGCCTGTATCCAGGCCGCCTGCAGCGAGGGCTCGGACACGCCTGACACCACCTCTTGTTGCGGTGCTCCCGGCATCGCCGCTTCAGCACGCGGCGCGCCGAGATTCAGCCGCGGCGCACTGGGCAGCTTGTGCACGGCCTTGTCGCCGCACAGTGGACATTCGAGCAGCCCACGCGCCGTCTGGCTGGCGTAGTCCTCCTCGGAGGCAAACCAGCCCTCAAACACATGCTGCGCAGCGCACTGCAGATTCAGTACCTTCATGATGACCAACCCTGTCTGGACCGGATTATCGGCGGCTGGGGCCATCGGGTACCGACTGCCAGTCCAGTGTCCAGGCGCCGGCCAGGACATTCTGCAACCAGAGCGCGCCGGTGAGTGTCTTGGCATCGGTCACCTGGCCGTCGCGGCACCACTGCAGCAGCTCGGTCGGCGTGGCGGTGAAGACGTCGAGGTGCTCACCCTCGTCCAGCCGGCGTTCGCCCAGGCGCAGGCCGCGCGCAAACCAGATGTCGATGAACTCGGTGGAGTAGGAGATGACGGGATGCAGCACCCCGGCACGCGCCCATTCAGCCGCCTCGTAACCGGTCTCCTCCTGCAGCTCGCGCCGGGCACAGGCCAGCACGTCTTCGCCGGGATCGAGCTTGCCGGCGGGAAACTCCAGCATGACCTGCTGCACCGGGTAGCGGTACTGGCGCTCCAACACCACGCGCAGACCACCCTGTCCGTCCTGCAGCAAGGGAATGATCATCACCGCCCCAGGATGCACCACATACTCGCGCACCGCCTGCTGGCCGTCCGGCAGGCGTACGGTGTCGCGAAAAGCGTGCAGGAAGCGGCCCTTGAACAGTTCCTGGCTCTCCTGCCGGGTCTCGATCAGATGGCGGTCGTCAGGGGTCATGGTCGGACTTTACCGCGGGCGCCCGTGGAGCCTGGGTCACTGAGCGCATCCCCTTGAGGGGATAGTGCGCAGCACCTCAGGGGTGTTTCATCAGGTAGCGGTAGACGAAACCCGGGAAGGCCAGCGTCAGGAACAAGGCTGCCGTAATGGCGTAGAACTCCCAGCCCTGCGGCGCGATCTGGCCGGCGCGCTGCTCCAACAGCAGGGCCATGCCGCCGACCACGAAGTAGCACACCACCAGTTCGAGCAGCCGGACCGCCAGGTTCTTGCCGGCTTTCAGCGGCATCACCGCCAGCAAACGCTGGTTGAAGAAAGGCAGGTTGGCGCCGACCAGGGCGGCCAGCACCACAAACCAGACGGCAGCCGTTTGTGACATGGCCTCAGTTCCTCAGCATCTGCTGGATGGCCTGGGCACACAGGGCCATCAGGCCGCCGGGCATGATGCCCAGCAGCAGCACCAACAGGCCGTTGACCGACAGCACGGCGCGCACATCCAGCGGCGCGGACACCGTGCTGGCCGTGATCGGCTCGTCGAAATACATCACCTTGACGACGCGCAGGTAGTAGAAGGCACCAATCAGCGACATGATCACCGCGAACACAGCCAGGCCGATGTGCAGCGTCTGGCCGGAGGCAATCAGCGCCTGCAGGACCGACAGCTTGGCATAGAAGCCGACCATGGGCGGAATGCCGGCCAGCGAGAAGAGGCAGATGGCCATGATGGCCGCGTAAAGCGGGCTGCGCTGGTTCAGACCGGCGAAATCGGCGATCTCTTCGCTCTCGAAACCTTCGCGCGCCAGCAGCAGGATGACGCCGAAGGCGGCCAGCGTGGTCAGCACGTAGGTGACGACGTAGAACATGGCCGAGCTGTAGGCGTTGTCGGCCGACAGCAGGTTGCCTGTGATCACGCCCGACATCAGGCCCAGCAGCACGAAGCCCATCTGGGCGATGGTCGAGAAGGCCAGCATGCGTTTGAGGTTGGTCTGCATGATGGCCGCCAGGTTGCCTACCAGCAGCGAGGCAATGGCCAGCAGCATGAGCATCTGCTGCCAGTCCATCGCCAGCGGCAGCATGCCTTCGACGAGCAGGCGGATGACGATGGCAAAGGCCGCCAGCTTCGGCGCGCCGCCGATCATGAGCGTGACGGCGGTGGGGGCGCCTTGGTAGACGTCCGGAATCCACATGTGGAACGGGACCACACCCAGCTTGAAGGCCAGGCCGGCAACCACGAACACGGTGCCGAACACCAGCACCTGCGCATTCACGCTGCCGGAGTTGATGGCACGGAACACAGCGTTGATGTCGAGCGAGCCGGTGGCGCCGTACATCATGGAGAGGCCGTACAGCAGGAAGCCCGAGGCCAGCGCGCCGAGCACGAAGTACTTCATGGCCGCCTCGGTAGACACGGCGTGGTCACGCCGCAGTGCCACCAGGGCATAGCTGGAAAGGGTCAGCAGCTCCAGGCCGAGATAGATCAACAGGAAGTTGTTGCCCGAGATCATGACGAACATGCCCAGCAGGGCCAGCATGCTCAGCGAGAACAGCTCGCCGCCCCGCAGCATGTCGCGATCGGCGGCGTACGGCCGGGCATAGACCAGCGTCACCATGACGGCGATGGTGGCGAAGAACTTGAGCCAGTTGCCCATGGGGTCGCTGACCACCATGTTGTGCAGGCCGTAGAGCGTGGCACCGCCGAGTGCGTACAGCAGTTGCAGCAGCGCCACGGCGCCCAGGGACACCAGCGTCCAGACGTAGGTGCGGGTGCGCGTGCGGCTGCTCACGCCCAGGTCCATCAGCGTGATCAGGCAGGCCATGACGAGCAGAACGATTTCCGGATAAACCGTAATCCAGCTGAGTTTGTCAGTCATCTTCAGTCTTTCAATTCGGTTCGTCAGTTCAACTTGGACTGGGCCACATGCTTGAGCAGCTCCGCGACCGAGGTGTCCATCACGTCGGTAAAGGGCTTGGGATGCACACCCATCCACAGCACGGCGACGGCCAGCAGCGCGAGCATCAGGAACTCCCGGCTGTTGATGTCGGACAGCCCCTTCACCTCGTCATTGGCCACCGGACCCAGGTAGACGCGCTTGAACATCCACAACGTGTAGGCGGCACCGAAGATCAGCGCCGTGGCTGCCAGCAGGCCGATCCAGAAGTTGTACTTGACGGCGCCCAGGATCACCATCCATTCGCCCACGAAGCCGGCGGTGCCCGGCAGGCCGCAGTTGGCCATGGCGAACAGCAACGCGAAGGCGGCGAATTTGGGCATGGTGTTGATGACGCCGCCATAAGCCGCGATCTCGCGGGAATGCACGCGGTCGTATAGCACACCGATGGACAGGAACATGGCGCCAGAGACAAAGCCGTGGGCAATCATCTGCACGAGGCCACCGGAGACGCCGAGGTCATTGAAGATGAAGAAGCCCAGCGTCACGAAGCCCATGTGCGCCACGGACGAGTACGCCACCAGCTTCTTCATGTCCTGCTGCACCATGGCCACCAAGCCAACGTAGATGACGGCGATCAACGACAGCGCGATCATCAGCCAGGCCCATTCGCGCGCGGCATCGGGCGCGATCGGCATGGAAAAACGCAGGAAACCGTAGGCACCCAGCTTGAGCATGATGGCCGCCAGCACGGCGGAGCCGCCGGTGGGCGCTTCCACGTGCACATCGGGCAGCCAGGTGTGTACCGGCCACATCGGCACCTTGACGGCAAAGGCGGCGAAGAAGGCGAAGAACAGCAGCGTTTGCGTGGTGCCGTCCAGCGGCAGCTTGTGCCAAGTGGCGATATCGAAGCTGCCGCCCGACTTGGTGTAGAGGAAGATCAGGGCGATCAACGTCAGCAGCGAGCCCAGCAACGTGTAGAGGAAGAACTTGAAGGCGGCGTAGATCTTGTTCGGGCCACCCCAGATGCCGATGATCAGGTACATCGGGATCAGCGTCGCCTCGAAGAAAACATAGAACAGCACGCCATCCAGTGCCGCAAAGACGCCGATCATCAGACCACTGAGGATCAGGAAGGCGCCCATGTACTGGTTGACGCGGCTGGTGATGACTTCCCAGCCGGCAATCACCACCACGACGGTGATGAAGGCGGTCAGCAGCACGAACCAGAAGGAAATGCCGTCCACACCGAGGTGGTAGAAGACGTTGAAGCGCTCCATCCACGGCATCTTCTCGACGAACTGCATCTCGGCAGTGCCGAGCTGGAAGCCGGCGTACAGCGGCAGCGTCACCAGGAAGCTTGCCAACGCACCGATCAGCGCCACCCAACGCACCACGCGCGCGTGCTCATCGCGCCCCAGGGCCAGCAGCACCACGCCGAACGCGATCGGCATCCAGATAGCCAGGCTCAACAAACCCATTTCTTCTTCTCCTTATCGGCTGAGCCACTCGACCAGCATCGGCCAGGTCACGAAGTACGACATCAGTACCAGCACACCGACGATCATCGCCAGCGCATAGTGGTACAGGTAGCCCGACTGGATCCAGCGCGCCACGCCCGCCACCCAGCCCACCAGCTTCCAGGAACCGTTCACCACGGCACCGTCGATCACGGCCTGGTCGCCGCCCTTCCACAGGCCGACACCCAACATCCGGGCGCCACGGGCCAGGATGTGCTCGTTGATCCAGTCCATGTAGTACTTGTTTTCCAGCAGCGTGTAGATGGGTTGCGCGACGCGCTTGATCGCTGCCGGCACGGCCGGATTGACCATGTACATGTAGTAGGCTGTCGCCACGCCGGCCAGTGCCAGCCAGAACGGCAGCGTACTGAACGCATGGGTCGCCATGGCCAGCGGGCCGTGGAAAATCTCGGCCAGCTTGGTCATCGCCGGGTGGGCGGCGCTGTTGACCGTGATGGCGTCCTTGAAGAAGTCACCGAACAGCATGGGCTGGATGGTCAGGTAGCCGATCACCACCGAGGGAATGGCCAGCAGCACCAGCGGCACAGTGACCACCCAGGGCGATTCGTGCGGCTCATGGTGCTCATCATGGCCGTGACCATGGTCGTCGTGGTGCGCGTCCGGGTTCTGGTCGTAGCGTTCCTTGCCGTGGAAGACCAGGAAATACATCCGGAAGGAGTAGAAGGCCGTCACGAAGACACCGGCCAGCACGGCGAAGTTGGCAAAGCCGGCGCCCCACAGGTGGCTCTCGTGCACGGCCTCGATGATGCTGTCCTTGGAGTAGAAGCCGGAGAACAGCGGCGTTCCGATCAGGGCCAATGAGCCCAGCAGCGAGGTGATCCAGGTGATCGGCATGTACTTGCGAACGCCACCCATCCAGCGGATGTCCTGGTTGTGGTGCATGCCCATGATGACCGAACCGGCGCCGAGGAACAGCAGTGCCTTGAAGAAAGCGTGCGTCATCAGGTGGAACACGGCCACCGAGTAGGCGGAAGCCCCGAGAGCCACCGTCATGTAGCCCAGCTGCGAGAGCGTGGAGTAGGCCACGACGCGCTTGATGTCGTTCTGGATGATGCCCAGGAAACCCATGAAGAGCGCGGTGATGGAACCGATCACGAGGATGAAGCTCAGCGCCGTGTCGGACAGTTCGAACAGCGGCGACATGCGCGCCACCATGAAGATGCCGGCCGTCACCATGGTCGCGGCGTGGATCAGGGCGGAGATCGGCGTCGGGCCTTCCATCGAGTCCGGCAGCCAGACGTGCAGCGGGAACTGGGCCGACTTGCCCATGGCGCCGATGAACAGGCAGATGCAGATCACGGTGATCAGCATCGCGTCCTGGCCCAGGATGTACCAGGGGAACTCGATGGCACCCAGTTCGCCGGCTTTGGCAAACACCTCGGTGTAGTTCAGCGTGCCGGCATAGGCCGCGATCAGGCCGATGCCGAGGATGAAGCCGAAGTCGCCCACGCGGTTGACCAGGAAGGCCTTCATGTTGGCGAAGATGGCCGTGGGTTTGTTGAACCAGAAGCCGATCAGCAGGTAGGACACCAGGCCCACGGCTTCCCAGCCGAAGAACAGCTGCAGCAGGTTGTTGCTCATGACCAGCATGAGCATGGAGAAGGTGAACAGCGAGATGTAGGCGAAGAAGCGGTTGTAGCCCTCGTCTTCCTCCATGTAGCCGATGGTGTAGATGTGCACCATCAGCGAGACGAAAGTCACCACGCACATCATCATGGCGGTGAGACCATCGACCATGAAGCCGACTTCCATCTTCAGGCCGCCTACCACCATCCAGGTGTAAAGCGTCTCGTTGAAGCGCGCGCCGTCCATGGCCACGCTCTTGAGCGTCATGGCCGACAGGATGAAGGCCACCAGCACGCCGAGGATGGTGAGCGAGTGCGACAGCCGGCGGCCGATCCAGTTGCCACCGAACTTGGTGCCCAGGATACCGGCCAGCGCGGAGCCGACCAGCGGCGCCAGCGGCACGGCCAGCAGGGTGGATGCATTCAGGGTTTGACTCATCTTCTAGTACCTTGATGGACCGGCGGGTTCAGCCCTTGAGCTCGTTGAGTTCGTCCACGTTGATGCTGGACTTGTTGCGGAACAGCAGCACCAGGATGGCCAGGCCGATGGCCGACTCCGCCGCTGCCACGGTCAGGATGAAGAACACGAACACCTGACCGTGCATGTCGCCCAGGTAGTGCGAGAACGCGACGAAGTTCATGTTGACGGCCAGCAGCATCAGTTCGATGGCCATCAGCAGCACGATCAGGTTCTTGCGGTTCAGGAAGATGCCGACGACCGCCAGCGCAAACAGCATGGCGCCCAGCGTCAGATAGTGGCCCAGGGTCAGAGTCATCACTTGTTCTCCTCCGGCGCGGCTTCAGCGGCCGGCGCCGGACGCGTCGGGTTGAGCTTCACGATCTCCAGTCGCTGGCTGGCGCGCACACGCACCTGCTCGGACGGATCGATGGTCTTGGTGTCCTTGCGTGAGCGCAGCGTCAGCGCAATGGCGGCAATCATGGCCACCAGCAGGATGACGGCCGCCGCCTGAATCGGGTAGACATACTGGGTGTAGAGCAGCTTGCCCAGCTCCTTGGAGTTCGACACCTCCATCGCAGCTTGGCCAGCGGCCTGGACCACGCGTGCGGGCTCACTGAGCCGGAAGCCGGACATCAGCACCGCGGCCATCTCGAACACCACGATGGCGCCCAGCAGCGCCGCCAAAGGGAAGTGCTTCCAGAAGCCCTGGCGCAGCGCGTCGATCTTGACGTCCAGCATCATGACCACGAACAGGAACAGCACCATCACCGCACCCAGGTACACCAGCACCAGCGTGATGGCCAGGAACTCGGCCTTGAGCAGCAGCCAGATGGCGGATGCCTGCGAGAACGAGAGCATGAGGAACAGCACGGCATGCACCGGGTTGCGCGCCGTGATGACCCGGAAGGCCGCGAACAGCAGCACCACCGAGAACAGATAGAAGAAACCGGTCTTGACGTCCATGGATCGGGGCTTTCAGCGGCGTATCAGCGGTAGGGGGCATCGGCCGCCTTGGCGGCGGCGATCTCGTTCTCGTAGCGGTCGCCCACGGCCAGCAGCATCTCCTTGGTGAAGTACAGGTCACCGCGTTTCTCGCCGTGGTACTCGAAGATCTGGGTTTCGACGATGGAGTCGACCGGGCAGCTCTCCTCGCAGAAGCCGCAGAAGATGCACTTGGTCAGGTCGATGTCGTAGCGCGTGGTGCGGCGGCTGCCGTCGGCGCGCACGTCGGACTCGATGGTGATCGCCATGGCCGGGCAGACGGCCTCGCACAGCTTGCAGGCGATGCAGCGCTCTTCACCGTTCTCGTAACGGCGCAGCGCGTGCAGGCCACGGAAGCGCGGCGACAACGGGGTCTTCTCTTCCGGGAACTGCACCGTCACCTTGCGGGCAAACGCGTAGCGGCCGGTCAGGGCCATGCCCCTGAAGAGCTCCACCAGCATGAAGCTCTTGAGGAAGTCCTTGAAGGAGAAGGTCGCAGCAGTGTTGGATGTAGCAGTGGCAGCCATGTCTTGACCCGCTTAATTCCAGATGTTCCACGGCGTCTGCATCCAGATGCCGACGATGAGCAGCCACACCAGGGTGACCGGAATGAAGATCTTCCAGCCCAGACGCATGATCTGGTCGTAGCGGAACCGCGGGAAGGTGGCGCGGATCCAGATGAACATCGACACCACGACGAAGGTCTTCAGACCCAGCCAGATCCAGCCGGGAATCCAGTTGAACAGCGCGCTGTCGATCGGCGACATCCAGCCGCCCATGAACATGATCACCGCCAGGATGGACACCAGCCACATGCTGGCGTACTCAGCGAGGAAGAAGATGGCGAAACCCATGCCTGAGTACTCGACCATGTGGCCGGCCACGATCTCGGCCTCGCCTTCCACCACGTCGAAGGGATGGCGGTTGGTCTCGGCCACGCCGGAAATCAGGTAAACGATGAAGATCGGCAGCAGCGGCAGCCAGTTCCAGGACAGGAAGGTCAGCCCCATGTCGGCAAAGTAGCCCTTGCCCTGCCCCATCACGATGTCAGTCAGGTTCATGCTGCCGGAGACCATGAGCACCACCAGGAAGCAAAAGCCCATGGCAATCTCGTAGCTCACCATCTGCGCCGAGGCGCGCAGCGCGCCGAGGAAGGCGTACTTGGAGTTGGAGGCCCAGCCGGCGATGATGACGCCATAGACCTCGATCGAGGTGATGGCCATGATCAGCAGCAGGCCGGCGTTGACATTGGTCAGCGCGACATCGGGGCCGAAGGGAATTGCCACCCAGGCGGCCAGCGCCGGCATGATGGCCATGATAGGGCCGAGCACGAAAAGGCCCTTGGCCGCGGCGCTCGGCTGGATGATTTCCTTGGTCAGCAGCTTGAGCGCGTCGGCGATCGGCTGCAACAGGCCCATCGGGCCGACACGGTTGGGGCCATAGCGCACCTGCATGAAACCGAGCAGCTTACGCTCCCATAGCGTCAGATAGGCCACGGCGCCCATCAGCGGCGCCAGCACGGCCACGATCTTGATCAGGATCCAGAGCACCGGCCACGCCATGGTGGTCCACCAGCTCGCGGCCAGCAGGTTCAGGCCGCCGTTGTACAACGCGTCGATCATGCGGTGACCCCTTGTTCACGGGCATCGGCCGTCAGCTGCAGCGACGGCGCGCGACGGACCAGGCCGTCGAGTTGATAGATGGACGCCACCACCGGCTCGATCGCCGGGGAGGCCAGGCTGATACCGGCCTGCGTCGCGTTGGACAGATTTGCCGGCGTGGCGGTTGCGGCTGCCAGCACGTCCTGCGAGGTCTCGAACTCGAAATCCGGCAGGCCCAGCAGGTTGCCCAGCACGCGCAGCACCTTCCAAGCCGGGCGGGTCTCACCCAGCGGCTTGACCACCGCGTGGAAGCTCTGCAGGCGGCCTTCGGCGTTGACGAAGCTGCCGGACGTTTCGCTGAAGGGCGAGATGGGCAGCAGTACGTCGCTGAACGCCAGGTTGGTCTTGAACGGACTCAGTGTGACCACCATCTCGGCCTGGTTCAGGCCAGCGGCCGCAGCCTGGCCGGCGGCGGTGTCCTCAGGCTCAACATTCAACAGCACGGCGGCCTTCAGGCCACCTGCCAACATTTGCGCGGCGTTCAGGCCATCGCCCTGCGGCTGGGCCTTGACCCACTGGGCGCCGACGGTATTGGCGGCCTCGGTCAGGTAACCCACGCTGGCGCCGGTCTGTGCAGCTATCCAGTTCGCCAAGGCCAGCAGGCTAGAGGCATTGGCTGCGTGCGCAGCCGCATTGCCCAGCAGCACAGCCTTGCGCTCGCCACCCAGCAGCGACTTGGCGATGGCTTGCGCCTGCGCCGTTGCCTGGCCCGCGGCCGGCGCCGCAACACCCTTTTCGGCGGCGATCGCGGCCGCCACGTCGGCCAGTGCTTGGGCCCACTGCCCGGCTTCGGTCACGACGGCTTGCGCCACCTTCATCGCCCAGGCATCGGTGCCCTTGAACAACTGCTTCGAGGTGATGGCGCTGAGCTGCGCACCATGGCGCACAGCTTGGCGGATGCGCTGCGCGAACAGCGGATGGTCCTTGCGCAGGTTGGAGCCCACCACCAGCACGCGCTGTAGTTGCGTCAGCGCGGCAATCGGCAGGCCCAGCCAGCGCACACCACTCTCCGCCTTGGCGAACTCGGCGTTGCGCAGGCGGTAATCAATGTTGTCACTGCCCAGACCTCGCACCAGCGCGCCGGCCAGATAGAGCTCGTCCACGGTGCTGTGCGGGCTGACCAGCGCGCCAATGCTGGCGGCACCGCGCTCGGCCTTGATGTTCTTCAGGCCGTTGGCCACGTACTCCAGCGCCGTCTGCCAGTCGACTTCCTTCCACTGCCCGCCCTGCTTGAGCATGGGCTGGGTCAGACGCTCGGCGCTGCCCAGGGCCTCGTAGGAATAGCGGTCGCGGTCAGCGATCCAGC
>JAULXO010000007.1:0-110972 GCA_032118555.1 Hylemonella sp.
GGTCGGCACGCTGTTCTACTTCGGCTTCTTCCTGCTGATGCCGTGGTGGAGCCGTCTGGGCCAGTGCAAGCCGGTGCCCAGCCGTGTCACCTTTGCTGCCCACTGAGCTGGAGAGAAGAAAAATGAAGAAACTCATTCTTGGACTGATCACCGCGCTGGGCCTGATGGGCGGCGCCCATGCTGCGGGCGGCGACACCATCGCCTGGGACAAGGCTCCCGTGAATACCAGCGACACCGCGTCGCTGCAAAACGGCGCCAAGCTGTTCGTGAACTACTGCCTGAACTGCCATTCGGCGGCCTTCATGCGCTACAACCGCCTGCAGGACATCGGCCTGACCAACGAGCAGATCAAGGACAACCTGCTGTTCACCACCGACAAGGTCGGTGAGACCATGAAGGCGGCCATCGACGCCAAGCAGGCCAAGGACTGGTTCGGTGCCAATCCGCCCGACCTGACCCTGATCGCGCGTTCGCGCGCTGGTCATGGTGGTACCGGTGCCGACTACCTCTATACCTTCCTGCGCACCTTCTACGCCGACGACACCAAGGCCACCGGTTGGAACAATCTGGCCTTCCCCAGCGTGGGTATGCCGCACGTGCTGTGGGAATTGCAGGGCAAGCGTCGCCCGGTGTATGAGACCAAGATGGAACACGGCCATGAAGTGCATGTCTTCAAGGGCTGGGAGCAGCTCACGCCGGGCGCCATGACACCGCTCCAGTACGATCAAGCGGTCGGTGATCTGGTGAACTTCCTGCAATGGATGGGCGAACCGGCCCAGAAGACCCGTGTCCGCGTGGGCGTCTGGGTCCTGCTGTTCCTGTTGCTCTTCACCGTGATTGCCTGGCGCCTCAACGCCGCGTACTGGAAAGACGTCAAGTAAGGCGTCGTTTTCAACCTGTTTTGCACCAAATCGGTGCAAAACTTGCTATTTGCAGAGTGGGTTTGCGACAATGCAGCCCACTCTTTTAGTTTCGAAGTGACTTGGATTCAAGTCAGCCCCTTTGAAACGACGTTTTGATCTCTAGGAGCCTCCCACCATGATGGTGCTGTATTCGGGAACCACCTGCCCCTTTTCCCACCGCTGCCGTTTTGTCCTGTTCGAAAAGGGCATGGATTTCGAGATTCGCGATGTGGATCTGTATAACAAGCCGGAAGACATCAACGTCATGAACCCCTATGGGCAGGTGCCCATTCTGGTGGAGCGCGACCTGATCCTGTACGAGTCGAACATCATCAACGAGTACATTGATGAGCGTTTCCCGCATCCGCAGTTGATGCCGGGCGACCCGGTGGACCGCGCGCGCGTGCGCCTGTTCCTGCTGAACTTCGAGAAGGAGCTGTTCGTGCACGTCTCCACATTGGAGTCGCGTGCGGCCAAGAGCAATGAGAAGGCGCTGGAGAAGGCCCGTGCCCACATCCGCGACCGCCTGACCCAGCTGGCCCCGGTGTTCCTGAAGAACAAGTTCATGCTGGGCGAAAACTTCTCCATGCTCGATGTGGCTATCGCTCCGCTGTTGTGGCGCTTGGACTACTACGGCATCGAGTTGAGCAAGAACGCCGCGCCGTTGCTCAAGTACGCCGAACGTATCTTCTCGCGTCCGGCCTATATTGAGGCGCTGACACCATCTGAAAAAGTGATGCGCAAGTAAGCCGACCGGTCTGCCATGATGAATGCCCAGCGCGTGACCTCCACCCGCCCCTACCTGATCCGGGCCCTCTACGAGTGGTGCACCGATAACGGCTTCACGCCGTACGTGGCGGTGCGGGTGGACGACAGTGTGCAGGTGCCGCGTGAGTACGTGAAGAACGGCGAAATCGTTCTCAACATCAGTATGGACGCCACCAGCTCGCTCAAGCTTGGCAACGAACTGATCGAGTTCAAGGCGCGCTTTGCCGGTGTGGCACGCGACATCATGGTGCCGGTGGGTCGCGTGATTGCCATCTACGCGCGTGAAAACGGCCAGGGCATGGCGTTCCCGCTGGAGGAGGCCGGTGCTTCCGAGGTCCAGGAGTCGCCTGAGGAGGCGGCTTCGCAGCCGGCGACAGAGGCGGAGAGCCGGCCGCTGCAGCTGGCGCGCATTGAGAGTGAGCCCACCGGGGACGAGCCCGACCCTCCGCGACCTATCGGCGGTGGCCGCCCTGCGCTCAAGCGCGTTAAGTAGTGTGGCGACGCCCGGGCCGGGCGTTAGAATTCCAACCTCGCCGGTTTAGCTCAGTTGGTAGAGCACCCGCCTTGTAAGCGGTAGGTCGTCAGTTCGAATCCGACAACCGGCACCATCTTCACCTCGTGTGGTTCGTTTTCAGCCCGGACGGGCGATTTGGACCTTGAGCCGAATTGAGGTAACCTCCCAACCTTTGGTGCGCAGCTGGGCTTCCAGCGCTGGCAGGAACTGCCGCAGCTTGGCTGCCACGGCATTGCTGCTGACGATCAGACACCAGACCGGGCCGTCGATCGGACCGGCCTGGATGGCCGGACGCAGGGGTGCTGGAATCAGTGGTTCAATGGCCTTGAGCCGCGCCGACGAGTCACGCGCCAGTTCGGTCAGCCGGGCCAAGGTGGGCGAATCCTGTGTGGCTTGCTGCAAGGTCACCGAATGGTGGCGGCGGTTCATGCGTTGGGTTGAGCGGAGAGATAGATGCATTTGATTATCACGGATGCCTGGTTGGCCAAGAGCCGGGCCATCTACCTGAGCGGCACCAAGATGCTTCTGGTGCTGCTGGCTTTGTCCCTGACCTTGATGTTGGTGGCCGCCGGCCTGTACCACTGGGTGTTTCTCAAGGGTGCCCGCGAAGGTTGGCCGGTGATCGGTACGCTCGTGCGCTTGGTGATCAAGGACGAATTCGCCCAGCGTGACCGTTTCATGCGCGAAAACCTCGACGTGATGGCCAAGCGCCTGGGGGAGATGCAGGCCAAGATGCTGCAGTTGGAATCCCTGGGCGAGCGCGTCTCGGGACTGGCAGGCATCAACCCGAACGACATCAAAGTCAAACCGGGCCAAGGTGGCGCCTTGGTCTCCGGCCGGTCGCTGACGCTGGAAGAGCTGGAAACCACCATGGCCGATCTGGACCGCCTGACCAACCAGCGCGCCGATCTGATGGCGGTTATGGAGTCGCGCCTGTTTGAGCAGAAGGTGCGGACCATGATGGTGCCGACCATGCAGCCGGTGGCGGGTGCACTGGGGTCGGCCTTCGGTTGGCGTATCGACCCCTTCAATGGACGGTCGGCCTTACACACTGGCCTCGATTTCCAAGCCACTGTCGGCACGCCAATCTTGGCGGCCGCCGGCGGTGTGGTGGTGGTGCAGGAGTTCCATCCAGAGTACGGCAACATGATCGAGGTCGATCACGGCAAGGACCTGATCACCCGTTACGCCCACGCATCCCGCGTCTACGTAAAGAAGGGCGACCTGATCAAGCGCGGACAGCGCATTGCCGATGTGGGCAACACCGGGCGTTCGACCGGACCGCATCTGCATTTCGAGGTGCTGGTGCGTGGCGTGCCGCAGGATCCGCAGAAATTCCTGAATGCCGGCCGCAATCTGCCAGTACCGCAACAGGTGGCCGTGGCGGCTCCGGTCGCCGCGCCGGTCGGTCAGCCGGCTGTACCGGCTGTGGCGACCGTGCCGCCACCACCGGCAGCGGCGCGTCCGATGCCAGCCCCGGTTGCCGCCGCTGCGCCGGCCACGGTGCCGCCGCCGACACCCCCTGCTGCAGCCCCCCAGCCGGCCGCAGTGCAAAGGTAGAATCAGCGGGTTAGTTTCCCCCTGCGTCAGGGAGGCCGCGCTGGCGGTCGCCGCGGCGCGGGGCAGACGCGTTCCATCCAGATAGAAAAGGATTGCGCCGCCTTGCAGGCCGCTTGGGCTTGCAGGCCGGTAGGGCATTCATGGTCACCAACATCCTCACCAAAATTTTCGGCAGCCGCAACGACCGGCTGCTCAAGCAGTACCGTGGCGTCGTGGCCCGCATCAATGCGCTGGAGCCGCAGTTCGAGAAACTGAGCGACGAGCAACTGCGTGGCATGACCCAGGAGTTCCGTGACCGTGTGGCCAAGGGGGAAACGCTGGATGCCCTGTTGCCGGAAGCCTTCGCGGTGGTGCGTGAGGGGTCGAAACGCGTCATGAAGATGCGCCATTTCGATGTGCAGATGGTTGGCGGTATCGCGCTGCACCAGGGCAAGATCGCGGAGATGCGCACCGGTGAAGGCAAGACGCTGACCGCTACCTTGCCGGTCTACCTCAACGCACTGAGTGGCCAAGGCGTGCATGTGGTCACGGTGAACGACTACCTGGCCAACCGCGATGCCCAGTGGATGGGCAAGCTGTACAACTTCCTGGGTCTGACGGTGGGAGTGAACCTGCCGCAGATGCCGCGCGAGGAGAAGCAGGCCGCGTACCGCGCCGACATCACCTACGGCACCAACAACGAGTACGGCTTCGACTACCTGCGCGACAACATGGTCTACGAGGTGGCGGATCGGGTGCAGCGTGGCCTGAACTATGCCATCGTCGACGAGGTGGACTCCATCCTGATCGACGAGGCGCGTACGCCTCTGATCATCAGCGGCCAAGCCGAGGACCACACGGCGCTCTACCTCGCCATCAACAAGGTGGTGCCGTATCTGACGCGTCAGGAGGGCGAGGCCGATCCGCGCACCGGTGAGGGCGTCACCAAGCCGGGCGACTTCACGCTGGACGAGAAGAGCCATCAGGTCTTCCTCACCGAGCAGGGGCACGAAAACGCCGAGCGCATCCTCAGCCAGGCAGGCCTGCTGCCCGAAGGCGCCAGTTTGTACGATCCGGCCAATATCTCGCTGATGCATCACCTGTACGCGGGCCTGCGCGCACACCATCTGTACCACCGCGACCAGCACTACGTGGTGCAGAACGGCGAGATCGTCATCGTCGACGAGTTCACCGGCCGCCTGATGAGCGGTCGCCGCTGGAGCGATGGCCTGCACCAGGCCGTGGAGGCCAAAGAGGGCGTGGCGATCCAGGCAGAGAACCAGACGCTGGCATCCATCACCTTCCAGAACTACTTCCGCCTCTACAACAAGCTGGCGGGCATGACCGGTACGGCCGATACTGAGGCCTACGAGTTTCAGGAGATCTACGGCCTGGAGACGGTGGTCATTCCGCCTAACCGCCCGAGCAAGCGCGACGACCAGCTCGACCGTGTCTACAAGACCACGCGTGAGAAGTACGAGGCAGCGATCGCCGATATCCGCGAATGCCACGAGCGCGGCCAGCCGGTGCTGGTGGGGACGACCTCGATCGAGAACTCCGAGATCATTGCCCAGTTGCTGGAGAAGGCCAAACTGCCGCACCAGGTGCTGAATGCCAAGCAGCATGCGCGCGAGGCGGACATCATCGCCCAGGCCGGTCGCCCCGGCATGGTCACCATTGCCACCAACATGGCCGGCCGTGGCACCGACATCGTGCTGGGCGGCAACATCGAGAAGGCGATCCAGACCATCGAGGCCGATGAGTCACTCGACGCCGCTGCCAAATCGCAGAAGATCGATGCGCTGCGTGTGCAATGGAACCAGGACCATGAGAAGGTCAAGGCCTTGGGTGGCCTGCGCATCATCGCCACCGAGCGTCACGAGTCGCGCCGCATCGACAACCAGTTGCGTGGCCGTTCCGGCCGCCAGGGCGACCCGGGCTCCTCGCGTTTCTACCTGAGCCTGGACGACGCGCTGATGCGCATTTTTGCCGGCGACCGCGTGCGTGCCATCATGGACCGGCTCAAGATGCCGGATGGCGAGGCGATCGAGGCCGGCATCGTGACGCGCAGCATCGAAAGCGCGCAACGCAAGGTGGAGGCGCGCAACTTCGACATCCGCAAGCAGCTGCTGGAGTACGACGACGTCTCCAACGACCAGCGCAAGGTGATCTACCAGCAGCGCAACGCCATCCTGGACGCCACGGACATGTCGGCCCAGATCGCGTCGTTGCGCGAGGGCTGCTTTACTGATCTGGTGCGGCAGTACGTGCCGGCCGAGTCGGTGGAGGAGCAGTGGGACATTGCCGGCCTGGAGCGCGTGCTGCGCGACGAGTGGCAGATCGAGCTGCCGCTGACGCAGCTGGTGCAGGACGCCAGCGCCATCACGGACGAGGACGTGCTGGAGAAGGTCGTGGCCGTGGCCAATGACGCCTTCGAAGCCAAGGTGGCGCAGATCGGTGGCGAGAACTTCACCCAGTTCGAGCGTGTGGTGCTGTTGCAGAGCATCGACACCCACTGGCGCGAGCACCTGAGTGCGTTGGACTACCTGCGCCAGGGCATCCACCTGCGTGGCTACGCGCAGAAGCAGCCGAAGCAGGAGTACAAGCGCGAGGCGTTCGAACTCTTCGGCCAGTTGCTTGATTCGGTAAAAAACGAGGTCACCAAGGTGCTGATGACGGTGCGTGTGCAGTCCGGCGAACAACTGGAGGAAGCGGCCGATGCCATGGAGAGCAAGGCCGAACACATCGCCAATGTCACCTACACGGCGCCGACGGAGACCGGCGAGGTCGAAACCACCGTCGATACGGCGACGCAGGCCGCCGCGGTGCCACGTGTGGGTCGCAACGAGCCCTGCCCGTGCGGCAGCGGCAAGAAGTACAAGCACTGCCACGGCCGCCTGAGCTGAGCCCCCTCTGATTTCCGAGTCACACCATGCCCGTCAATCTGTCCGCTCCAAACCCGTCCGAACTTCATGCGATTGCCGGTGTGCGCATCGGTGTCACCGAGGCTGGGGTGCGCAAGGCCAACCGCAAGGACCTCACGGTCGTGCTGCTTGACGACGGTGCGTCGGTGGCGGGAGTGTTCACGCAAAACCGTTTCTGTGCCGCGCCGGTGCAGGTGTGCCGCGAGCACCTAGCGGCGGGTCGGGGCATCCGTGCCATGGTCATCAACACCGGCAATGCCAACGCCGGCACCGGGGCCGATGGGCTCGCGCGTGCACGCAGCACCTGCGTGGCGCTGGCACGCCAACTGGGGATTGCGCCGGAGCAAGTATTGCCGTTTTCCACCGGCGTCATCATGGAGCCGCTGCCGCACGAGCGTATCGAAGCCGGCCTGCCGGCCGCGCTGGCCGACGCACGCGAGGACAACTGGGCGCGCGCTGCTGAGGGCATCATGACCACCGACACCGTCCCCAAGGCCTTCGGGACCCAGGTGACGATCGGCGGCGTGCGTGTGAGCATCACCGGGGTCAGTAAGGGCGCCGGCATGATCCGGCCCAACATGGCCACCATGCTGGGTTTCATGGCCACCGATGCGCGTGTCAGCCAGGCCGTCATGCAGCAATTGGCACTGGAGCTGGCGGAAGGGTCGTTCAATCGCGTCACGGTCGATGGCGATACCTCGACCAACGACTCCTTCGTGGTGATTGCCAGCAACAAGGCCCCCCATCCGGTGATCGAGTCGCTGGACAGCCCGGAAGGCCAGCAGCTCAAGGCGGCCATGCTGGAGGTAGCGCGCAAGCTGGCGCAGGCCATCGTACGTGACGGCGAAGGGGCGACCAAGTTCATCACCATCCGCGTGCAGGGCGGCCAGACGGCGGCCGAATGCCGTCAAGTAGCCTATGCCATCGCCCATTCGCCGCTGGTCAAGACGGCCTTTTATGCAAGCGACCCTAACCTGGGGCGCATTCTGGCGGCGGTCGGCTATGCCGGTATTGCCGATCTGGACCAGACCCGCATCGAACTGTTCCTGGACGATGTGCATGTGACGACGCAGGGCGGGCGGAACCCGTCCTACCGCGAAGAGGATGGTCAGCGTGTGATGAAGCAGAGCGAGATCACGGTGCGCGTCGATCTGGGGCGTGGTCGGGCACAGGAGACGGTCTGGACTTGTGACTTCAGCCACGACTACGTGTCCATCAACGCCGATTATCGGAGTTGAACACCCCCAGGCTGCGCGCACGTCGTGTCGCTACGCCACCCCCCTTGCAGGGGGCGCACCCAGCAGCCCGGCCGAGCCGGATCTGCGGGTGCCTGCGAATAAACTGTTATCCATGAACGAACAATTCCTCCGCCTGATCGAACGCGCCGAGCAGTTGATGGCGCGTATCGAGTCCGTCCTGCCGCAACCCCTGGGCCAACCGGATTGGGGGGCGTCGATTGCCTTTCGCTACCGCAAGCGCAGTTCCGGGCATGGTGTGATCGAGCCGGTGCGCCATGTGAGCGCAATGCAACTGGACCAGCTCAAGGAGATCGAGCCGCAGAAGGAGAAGATCCAGCGCAACACCGAGCAGTTCGTGCGCGGTTTGCCGGCCAACAATGTCTTGCTGACGGGCGCGCGCGGCACCGGCAAGTCGTCGCTGATCCGCGCTTGCCTGCACGCCTATGCCGATCAGGGGCTGCGCCTGATCGAAGTCGACAAGGCCGACATGGTCGATCTGCCCGACATCGTGGACGTCGTGTCGCAGCGCCCAGAGAAGTTCATCGTCTTTTGCGACGACCTGAGTTTCGAGGAAGGCGAGCCCGGCTACAAGGCACTCAAGTCCATCCTGGATGGCTCGGTGGCCGCCACGACACCGAATGTGCTGGTGTATGTCACCAGCAACCGCCGACACCTGCTGCCCGAGTACATGAAGGACAACCTCAGCTACGCGCCGAGCGAGGACGGCGAGATCCATCCGGGCGAGGTGGTGGAGGAGAAGATCTCCCTGTCCGAGCGCTTTGGCCTGTGGGTCAGCTTCTACCCTTTCAGCCAGGACGAGTACCTGACCATCGTGGCCCAGTGGCTGTCGTCGTTTGGTGTGACGGCAGCGGCGATCGAGGCCGCCAGGCCCGAGGCCCTGGTCTGGGCGTTGGAGCGCGGCTCGCGCAGCGGTCGGGTGGCCTACCAGTTTGCCCGTGACTATGCGGGCCGGCATGTGGCGCCCGTATGAAGCAAGGTCCGCTGGTGGCCGATGCCGACCACCCCCGAGAGGGCGGCAGTAACCGCCCGGTGACGGAAGTGGCCGTCGGTGTGCTGCTGCAGGCCGACGGCAGTTTTCTGCTGACCTCTCGCCCGCCGGGCAAGGTCTATGCGGGCTACTGGGAATTCCCCGGCGGCAAATTGGAGGCGGGGGAGACCGTGGCGCAGGCCTTGCGGCGTGAGCTGGAGGAAGAGCTCGGCATCGTGATCGAGGCTGCGGACCCATGGAAGGTTGAGATTGTCGACTACCCGCATGCCTTGGTGCGGCTCCACTTCTGCAAGGTGTGGGCGTGGCAGGGTGAACTGCAGATGCGCGAGGGCCAGGCGTTTGCGTGGCAGCAGTTGCCGGTGCAGGTAACCCCGGTGTTGCCCGGCACGGTGCCGGTGCTGCAGTGGCTGGCCGAAGAGCGCGGCTTCACGGCTGCTACATATTCTGTAGCATGAGGCGCCCATCCCTCAAGGGATGAAGGCTTTTTTTATTCAGTACGACCTACTGGACCTTGGGATCGCCGAAGGCCTGCTCGTCTGGCGGTGTGTCGGCTGGCATACGGAAGTCCTCGCTGGCCCAGGCGCCCATGTCGATCTGCTTGCAGCGTTCACTGCAGAACGGGCGGTAGGGATTGCTGGGTGCATAGACGCTATCGCCGCCGCAGGTCGGGCAGGGGACGAGCTTGGCGTTGGCAGGCGTTGAACCTTGGGCGTCGTTCATGGTCATCGGCGGTCAGGCGCGCAGGTCGCCTGGCCTCAGGAGCACAAGGTCAGCTCGAAAGCAGCATCCTCGTTACTCGCATGCAGGCGATCATCCGCTTCATGGCGCATGAGGCGGATCGATACGATCAGCCGGTTGCCGCTGATCTCGGGAATCAGGCCGAGTGCCGGGTCAAGCGCCAGTCGCAGCAACTGGAAGGTGCGGCCCTGAGGCAGGTTCTGCTGGTACTGGCCGCCGGCGGCCATGACCTTCTGCGGCAGGCCGGAATCTCGCAGCAGTTTGAGCAGCAGGTGGATGGAGTCGGCCAGCGGTGACAGCGTCGCGATCCAGCGCTCCAGGTCGGTGCGGCGCTCCCCGCTGGCCTGGTGCTGCCAGGCGAAGTAGGCCGGCAGGTCGAATTCACAGGTGCCGCCCGGGATGCCGATGCGGCTGCGGATGCTCATGAGCCAGTCGTTTTCCGTCAGCGCGTGGCCGGCCTTGCCAGGCAGGCTGTTGAGGTCGGTGAAGCAGCGCTCGATCTGCTGCAGCACGGACTCCAGCACGCTCTGATCAATGGCCGGGTTGCTGCGGTAGGCGTGCAGCACCTGCTTCTGCTTCTCCAAGTCCTTGAGCACATCGGACTTGAGGTCGGCCCGCGCGCCGACATCCATCACTTCGAAGATGGTCGCCAGGGCGTAATGGTGATCCAGTGCATCCTCACGCGACACCAGCTGCGCCAGGCGCTGGAACAGGTGTTCCAGGCGCAGATAAGTGCGGATGCGCTCGTTGAAGGGATATTCGTAGATGATCACGCTGTTTTTTCCGGACATCGAATCATAGCCCGAAGCAGCGTGCCAACAGCCGGACTTCCTGCGCCAGTTGCTCCAGTGTCAGGCCATCGTTGTAGAGCACGAGGTCAGCTGCAGACAGCCGCTGCGCACGGCTGGCCTGGTTGGCCATGATGGCGGCAACGGCGTCGCGGCTCAGATCGCTACGCTGCATGGTGCGCGCGATCTGGGTCTCCGTCCGGCAGTCCACCACCAGCACCTGGTCCAGTCGTGCGCGCCAGCGGCCCGATTCCACCAGCAGGGGAATGTCGTAGACGATGCAGCGGCAACCCACCGCCAATGCAGCCTGGGTTTGGCGCTCGGTCTCCTGGCCTACCAAGGGGTGGATGATCTGCTCCAGCCGCTGCCGCGCCGACGGATCGTCAAAGGCATGGGCCCGCATCCGCTCCCGGGCGAGCGCGCCGTCCGGGGTGATGAACGCCGGTCCGAAGGCCTGGCGGATGGCCTCGATCGCGGCGCCGCCGCTGGCCGTGGTCTGCCGCGAAATCGCGTCGGCATCGATGACGGCAGCGCCGTGGCTGGCCAGCAGTCCGGCTACCGTGCTCTTACCGCTGCCGATGCCCCCCGTCAATCCGAGCCGGATGCTGCCCTGCATCGTTACAGTCCGATGAAACGCAGGATGCTTTGAGGCCCGAAGATCATGGCGGTGAGTCCGGCGGCGGCGAGAAACGGACCGAAGGGCACGTAGCCGCCTTCACGCAATCCGCTGCTGAATTTCATCGCGATGCCGACGACGGCGCCGATGACCGAGGCCATGAGGATGATCGGCACCAGGGCCGGCCAGCCGAACCAGGCGCCGAGTGCGGCGAACAGCTTGAAGTCGCCGTAGCCCATGCCCTCCTTGCCGGTCACCAGCTTGAACGACCAGTAGACCAGCCAGAGCGAAAGATAGCCAGCGACAGCACCCCATAGCGCCGACGGCAGCGGCACGGTGGTCCATTGCAGCGCGGCCGCGATCAGGCCACCCCAGAGCAGGGGCAAGGTGATGTCGTCGGGCAGCAGCGTAGTGTCCCAGTCGATCAAACCCAGTGTCAGGATCGCCGCTCCAAACGCGCTCCAGACCAGTCCAGTGGGCGTGATGCCCCAGGTCCAGGCGCAGAAAAAGAACAGGCCACCGGTGGCAAGTTCGACCAACGGATAGCGCAGGCTGATGGGTGTGCGGCAGACCGAGCACCGGCCCCGCAGCGCCAGGTAGCTCAGCACGGGGATGTTCTCGAACCAGCGGATCTGGTGGCCGCATTTCTGGCAGCGCGAGCGCGGCACCATCAGGTTGAAGCACTCCGCTTCGGGCTCCGGCACCGAGCGACCGTCGAGTTCCGCACATTCCTTGGCCCACTGGCGTTCCAACATCTTGGGCAGGCGATAGACCACCACATTTAGGAAGCTGCCGATCAGCAGCCCCAGGAGGCCGGCAAGACCGGCATCAACGATTGGGGTGATCAGCATCAGACCACCTGTCCCAGTTTGAAGATCGGCAGGTACATGGAAACCACGATGCCGCCAATCAGGCTACCGAGGAATACGATGATGATGGGTTCCATCAGGCTGGACAGGCCGGCGACCATGTCGTCGACCTCGGCCTCATAGAAGTCCGCCGCCTTGCCCAGCATGTGGTCGATCGAACCAGACTCCTCGCCGATCGAGCACATCTGCAGCACCATGCTCGGAAAGAGATTGGCGTTCGCCATGGCGGCCGTCAGGCTGGTGCCAGTGGACACTTCGTGCTGGATCTTTTCCGTGGCCCTCAGATAGACCGAGTTTCCGGCCGCGCCACCGACGGAATCCAGCGCCTCGACCAGCGGCACGCCGGCTGCGAACATGGTGGACAGGGTGCGGGTCCAGCGGGCGATGATGGATTTCTCGATCAACGGGCCGAAGACGGGGATGCGCAACAGCAGGCGATCCATGGCCTGCTGCATCTTCTCGTTGCGCTTCCAGGCTTGGAAGAAGAAGTAGAGGCCGCCACCCAGGCTGCCGAAGATCAACCACCAGTAGGCGACGAAAAACTCGCTCATGGCAATGACGAACAGCGTCGGTGCCGGCAGGTCAGCGCCGAAGGAGCTGAACACCTCCTTGAAGGCCGGGATCACGAAAATCATGATGACGGTGATCACCACGATGGCCACTACGACCACCGAAATTGGGTACATCAGGGCCGACTTGATTTTCGACTTGATGGCCTCGGTCTTCTCCATGTAAGTCGCGAGTCGGTCCAGCAGCTGGTCCAGGATGCCGGCCTGCTCACCAGCTTCCACCAAGTTGCAGTAGAGGTTGTCGAAATACATCGGGAACTTGCGGAAGGCTGTGCTGAGCGAAGTCCCTGTCTCCACGTCGGTGCGGATGTCATTGAGCAGGCGGGTGACGTTGGGGTTGGCATTGCCGCGCCCGACGATGTCAAAGGCCTGCAGCAGCGGTACACCCGCCTTCATCATGGTGGCGAGCTGGCGGGTGAAGATGGCGAGATCCTTGGGCTTGATGGACTTGCCGGAGCGCATGCGACGCTTCTTGATCTTGCTCGGCAGCACGCCCTGGCGACGCAGCGCGGCCAGAACTTGGTTCTCGCCGCTGGCGCGCATCTCGCCGCGCATGGCCTTGCCATTGCGGTCCTTGCCTTCCCACTCGAAGGTGAATTCTTTGCTGTCCTTGGGTTTTGCCGTTGCCATGCGTTTCTCTGAGTTCCCTGTCGTTATTCGTTGGTGACGGCCAGGACTTCCTCCAGTGAAGTCAGCCCCTGTTTGACCTTCTGCAGGCCGGATTGGCGCAGTGTGCGAAGCCCTTCAGCGCTCGCTTGACGTGCGATGTCCAGCGCCGAGCCGTCGCGCAGAATGATGCGCTGGATTTCCTCGCTGATGGGCATCACTTGGTAGATGCCAACCCGGCCCTTGTAGCCTTGGGTGCAGGCCGCGCAACCCACCGGGCGGTAGCAGACCCAGGAGCCATCGATTTCGCTGGGCTCGAAACCTGCGTCGAGCAGCGTCTGGGGTGCCACCTCGGCCGGTGTCTTGCAGGTGGCGCACAGACGGCGTGCCAGCCGTTGGGCCGTGATCAGGATCACGCTGGAGGCGATGTTGAAGGGCGCAATGCCCATGTTGCGCAACCGCGTCAGTGTGGTCGGTGCGTCGTTGGTGTGCAGGGTTGACAGCACCAGGTGGCCGGTCTGGGCTGCCTTGATGGCGATGTCGGCCGTCTCCAAGTCACGGATCTCGCCCACCATGATGATGTCCGGGTCCTGCCGCAGGAAGGATCGCAGCGCGGTGGCGAAGGTCAGGCCGGCTTTCTCGTTGACGTTGACCTGATTGACCCCCGGCAGGTTGATCTCCGACGGGTCTTCGACGGTGGCGATGTTGACGCCCGGCTGGTTCAGCAGGTTCAGGCAGGTGTAGAGAGACACCGTCTTGCCCGAGCCGGTCGGGCCGGTGACCAGGATCATGCCGTAGGGGCGGTGGATGGCCTGAAGCAGCCGTTCTTTTTCCTCAGGTTCGTAGCCCAGCGCCTCGATGCCCAGGCGAGCGCTGCTCGGGTCCAGGATGCGGATCACGATCTTCTCGCCAAACAGGGTGGGCAGGGTGCTGACGCGAAAGTCGATCACCCGTTCCGGCCCGATCTTGAGTTTCATGCGGCCGTCCTGCGGCACGCGCTTTTCGGAGATGTCGAGTTTGGAGATGACCTTGATGCGCGAGGCGAGCTTGTCCTTGATGGCGATCGGCGGCGAGGCGATTTCACGCAACTCGCCGTCGATGCGGAAGCGTACCCGGTAGTGGTGTTCGTAGGGCTCGAAATGCAGGTCCGAGGCGCGCATGCCGATGGCATCGAGCAGCATCTTGTGCAGGAACTTGACCACCGGTGCATCGTCGACTTCGGAACTCGGCGCCTCGGCGTTGTCCGACGTGTCCGCGCTGATGTCGTCAAACTCGAAGTCGCTGCCGATCAGGTGATCCATGGTTTCGGTCACCGTCTTGGCCTGGGCCTCAACCAGTTTGAGCAGCTTGTCGTATTCCGCGATGACCCAGTCGACGCCCAACTGGCTGGTGAACTTGATCTTCTCGGCCGCCTCCTGGTCCGAAGGGTCGGCCGTGGCGACGACCAAGCGGTTGTTGCGTCGGCTCAGCACCACGACCCGGAACGCCTGGCAGATCCTGCTGTCGAGGGCGCCCTGCGGCAGCCGTTGCGGATCGATGGCGTTGATGTCGACCAAGGGGGCGGCAAAGGCTGACGACACCGTGTGGGCCAGATCGGCGGGGGAGACGGCGCCGGACGCCATCAACTCGGCGATGAAGCTGCTGTGCTTGCTGTCGGCCCGGCGGCAGATATCTTCGGCCGATTGTTGTCCCAGTTTGCCGGCCAGAATCAGGGCGCGACCCAGGCCGGGCAGGGCGGAGGCGGCGGATTCTCGTTGAGCAGCAGTGTCGACAGCGGCCATGTAGCGGGGATGTTCTGGGTTCCGGACGGAAACCCGTGGATCATCGCCGATTGCCTGTCTGATGTAAATCTGGACCGGGACGGCAAATTGCAAGCAGACGTTGCAATGCCACAGGCGTCGGGTGGAGGAGGGCTGGCGTAGCGGGCTGAAGTGGCCCGGTTCCGGCCTTAAGGACGATCCACGGCGGACCGTCGCAAGAAAACTGGTCGGAATGAGAGGATTCGAACCTCCGACCCCTTCGTCCCGAACGAAGTGCGCTACCAGGCTGCGCTACATTCCGAAATCGATTGCCACTGACACGTCGTACTAGGACTGACGCTCCAGCAATTGAGCCGCTAATTGTAGCAGACTCTCGGTGTGGGGTCCGGCTGGCAGTTGCCGCGCGGCGGCCATGGCGCGTTCCGCTTCACGGGCCGCGGCCTGGCGCGAGACGTCCAGCGCCCCGGTCTGCCGCACGATCGCAATGACGTCCTCGAGCTGCGAGACGGAGCCGCTTTCAATGGCGCTGCGGATCAGGTTGCGCTGGCTGTCGCTGCCGCGCTGCATGGCGGCGATCAACGGCAAGGTGGCCTTGCCTTCACGCAGGTCGTCGCCCAGGCTCTTGCCCATCACGGCGGCATCGCCAGCGTAATCGAGCACGTCGTCGATCACCTGAAAGGCGGTGCCCAGTGCCTGACCATATTGGGCGCAGGCGGTTTCCAGTTCGGGCGATGCGCCGGCCAGGATGGCCCCGACGCGCGCGCTGGCCTCGAACAGCTTGGCGGTCTTGGAGCGGATGACCTGCAGGTAGCCGGCTTCGTCCAGTCCGGCGTTGTGCATGTTCATCAATTGCAGCACTTCGCCTTCGGCAATGATGTTGGTGGCGTCTGCCAGCACCTGCATGATGCGCATGCTCTGCGCCTCCACCATCATCTGGAAGGCGCGCGAGTAGAGGAAGTCGCCTACCAGCACACTGGCGGGGTTGCCGAAGGTTTCGTTGGCCGTCGGGTTGCCGCGGCGCAGCACGGATTCGTCGACTACGTCGTCATGCAGCAGGGTGGCGGTATGGATGAACTCCACTACCGCGGCCAGATTGAAGCGCTGCGCTTCGCGATAGCCCAGGGCGCCGCAGGCCAGCAGCAGCAGGGCCGGGCGCAGCCGCTTGCCGCCGGCGGCAATGATGTACTGCGATACCTGGCCGACCAGCGGAACGCCGGAGTCGAGGCGTTGGGCAATGACATGGTCCACCTCGCGCATGTCGTCGGCGATCAGGGCGAGCGGGTTGGCGGGATGAGAGGGGGTCACTTGGGCGGGCATGAAAACCGGTGGGTGGCGACGATTATAGGAAGCCCGGGCGCCCGGCCCGCCTGGGTCGGCAGTGGGGGGATGTTAGTAGTTCCAAACTATGTTATACTTTTGGGCTCTGCGGAAATCCGTCTGCGGAGTTCTTTCTAAGAGGTCAACATGTACGCGGTCATAAAAACCGGCGGCAAGCAATATCGCGTTGCTGCTGGCGAAAAAATTAAAGTAGAACAGATTGCTGCGGACGTAGGCCAAGAGATCGTCATCGACCAGGTTCTGGCTGTCGGCAACGGCGCTGAACTGAAGGTGGGTACGCCCTTGGTGTCCGGCGCGACTGTCAAAGCCACTGTGGTGGCACACGGCAAGCACGACAAGGTTCACATCTTCAAGATGCGTCGTCGCAAGCACTATCAGAAACGTCAAGGGCACCGTCAGCAGTTCACCGAACTGCAAATCGGCGCAATTTCTGCATAAGGGGCAGCAGTCATGGCACAGAAAAAAGGCGGCGGCTCTACGCGAAATGGGCGCGATTCCAAGCCCAAGATGCTCGGTGTGAAGGCGTTTGGCGGTCAGCAGATCAGCGCCGGCTCCATCATCGTGCGTCAGCGTGGTACCAAGTTCCATCCCGGCACCAACGTCGGTATCGGCAAGGACCACACCCTGTTTGCCCTCGTGGACGGCCAGGTGTCGTTTACCACCAAAGGCGCGCTGAACAAGCACACGGTGAATGTGACCGCAGCCTGAGCTGTCGGCTAACGTTCCCCCTGCGAAACCCTGCGCCTTCAGCGCAGGGTTTTTGTTTTAGGCCTCCTGTGTTTTACTCTGCGTTGCGTGGTTAGCCTGCAACGCAGCTCGCTGGCGGGTTGCCATCTGGGAAAATTGCTTTCATGAAGTTCGTTGACGAAGCCTTTATCGATATTGCCGCTGGCGATGGGGGGAACGGCTGCGTCTCGTTCCGGCATGAGAAGTACAAGGAGTTCGGCGGCCCGAACGGCGGTGACGGAGGGCGCGGCGGCCACGTCTACGCGGTGGCCGACCCGAACCTCAACACCCTGGTTGATTTCCGCTACACGCGCCGCTTCGAGGCCAAGCGTGGCCAGCATGGCATGGGCTCCGACATGTTCGGTGCCGCCGGCGACGACATCACACTCAAGATGCCGGTGGGCACCATCATCAGCGACGCCGAAACCGGCGAGGTGCTGTTTGAGTTGCTCATACCGGGTGAAGTCATCACCATTGCCAAGGGCGGCGACGGCGGCTTCGGCAACCTGCGCTTCAAGAGTGCGATCAACCGCGCGCCGCGGCAGAAGACGCCGGGCTGGCCGGGTGAGCGCAGAAGCCTGAAACTGGAACTCAAGGTGTTGGCCGACGTCGGCCTGCTCGGCCTGCCGAATGCAGGCAAGTCCACGCTGATCACCGCCATCTCCAATGCCCGCCCTCGCATTGCCGACTATCCCTTCACCACCCTGCACCCGAATCTGGGGGTGGTGCGCGTCGGACCGGAACAGAGCTTTGTGGTGGCCGACCTGCCGGGGCTGATCGAAGGCGCGGCAGAGGGGGCCGGTCTGGGTCATCTCTTTCTGCGTCATCTGCAGCGCACGCGTCTGCTGCTGCATGTGGTCGACCTGGCGCCCTTTGACGACAATGTCGACCCGGTGGTACAGGCCAAGGCCATCGTGGCCGAGCTCAAGAAATACGATGCGGCGCTGTACGAGAAACCGCGCTGGCTGGTGCTCAACAAGATTGACATGATCCCGGCCGAGGAGCGTGAGGCGCGCGTGAAGGACTTCGTCAAGCGCATGCGGTACAAAGGTCCGGTGTTCCAGATCTCGGCGCTCACGCACGAAGGCTGCGACCAGTTGGTCAAGGCAGTCTATGAGCAGGTTAGGGTGCAGCAGGTGGCCGAGCAGCCGCCAGAGGCCGAGGTCGATCCGCGCTTCAAGGATGTGCCGGACGCCTAGAATCTGCTCTTTATTTCGTAGCTACTCCTGCCCTGTGGACAAGGGCTGCAAGCCAAAAATGACTTCAAAAAGTGCTTCCGGCGTACTGCGCGATGCGCGCCGCATCGTCGTCAAGGTCGGCTCTAGCTTGGTGACCAACGAAGGCCGCGGCCTGGATGAGGTGGCCATCGGCGAATGGTGCCGTCAGCTTTCCGCCCTGGTGCGTGAAGGGCGCGAAGTCATCATGGTGTCCAGCGGCGCCATAGCCGAGGGCATGAAGCGCCTGGGCTGGTCGAGCCGGCCGCACGAGATCCACGAGCTGCAGGCCGCTGCGGCTGTCGGCCAGATGGGGCTGGCGCAGATGTACGAGACGCGCTTCCGTGCGCATGGTCTGGGCAGCGCCCAGGTGCTGCTGACGCATGCTGACCTGGCTGACCGTGAGCGCTACCTCAACGCCCGCTCCACTTTGCTGACGTTGCTCAAGCTGGGTGTGGTACCGGTGATCAACGAAAACGACACCGTCGTCAACGACGAGATCAAGTTCGGCGACAACGACACGCTGGGCGCCCTGGTGGCCAACCTGGTCGAGGCCGATGCACTGATCATCCTGACCGATCAGAAGGGGCTCTACACTGCCGATCCGCGCAAGGACCCGGCGGCTCAGTTCGTGCACGAGGCCCAGGCCGGTGATCCGGCGTTGGAGGCCATGGCCGGCGGTGCCGGCTCCAGCATCGGCCGGGGCGGCATGATCACCAAGATCTTGGCGGCTAAGCGCGCCGCCGGCTCCGGCGCGTCCACCGTGATCGCCTGGGGCCGTGAGCCCGAGGCGCTGCTGCGGCTGGCCGGCGGCGAAGCCATCGGTACCCTGCTGGTGGCGCCGACGCAGAAGAACCAGGCGCGCAAGCAATGGATGGCCGATCATCTGCAGTTGCGTGGTGCCGTGGTGGTGGACGCCGGCGCGGCAGCCAAGCTGCTGGAGGAGGGCAAGAGTCTGCTGCCCATCGGCATGACGTCCGTCGAGGGTGAGTTTGCGCGCGGGGACGTGATTGCCGTGCGCAACACGCAGGGTGAAGAGATAGCACGCGGCTTGGCCAACTACGCCAGTTCCGAGGCCCGCCTGATTGCGCGCAAGCCGTCCAGCGAATTCGAGAAGCTGCTCGGCTACGCGGCTGAGCCGGAGATGCTGCACCGGGACAACCTGGTGCTCATGCGCTGAAGCGGCGCAGGTTGCTCAGCGTGGCGCCTGGAGTCGACGCGCCAGCTCGGCTGGTGTGCGGCCACCCACGGCACTGCTTTCACACAGCCCCTGACGCGCCAAGGCCAGCGAATGCCGAGTCGCGCTTTGCGTGACATCCAAGGGCCGCCAGATCGGGCTGCCGACGGGGCTCCACTTGCCAGGTTCGCTGGCACGCGCATAGGTCTTGACCTCGGCGGTGTTGCAGCGCAGCCCTTCGTAGATGGCGTTGGTACTGCCACCTGGCCTGTAGGCCACCACCACGTAGCGCACCACCCAGTCAGGCCCGATGCTCAAGGTCGCGGGATCAATGCCGAAGCTCAGGTCGGTGCGGATCGGCATGTCGATCGGGATCAGCTTGTCCATGCGCCACGCCGGCGGTGGGGGGGCTTCGGCTTCCTGCCAATCCTGATCGGCAAATGCGCCGGAAAGGGGAAACAGCCCGAATGCCAGCAACGCCAGCAGCGGTTTGAGCTTACCCCGCATGCCGTTCTCCAGAGTGCGTGTCGACGTTGGTGTGCGGATCAGGCTCGAAGGTGGCACCGGGCGGCAACTCGATCATCGCGCCCGCTGGCGGTTGCACGGCTTCGTGTTCCAGGTCGCGCCCACGGTTGCCCTGACGCAGAAAGCGGCTGCGATGCTCATGGCCGCGTGGCAGGAAGCGCGCCAGCTCGGTCAACGCCATTTCGTAGACGCCGCGTTTGAACTCGACCACCATGTCCAGCGGCACCCAGTAGTCGTTCCAGCGCCAGGCGTCGAACTCGGGGTGGTCGGTGGCGCGCAGGTTCAGGTGCCAGTCCTGCACCAGCAGTTGCAGCAGGAACCAGATCTGCTTCTGGCCTTTGTAGTGGCCACGAGCCTCGCGGCGGATGTAGCGGTCCGGCACCTCATAGCGCAACCAGTCGCGGGTCCGGGCCACGATGCGCACCTGTTCGGGCTTGAGCCCGATTTCCTCACCCAACTCGCGGTGCATGGCCTGCTCGGGGGTTTCACCCCGGTCGATGCCGCCCTGCGGGAATTGCCACGAGTGCGTGCGGATGCGTTTGCCCCAGAAAACCTGGTTTCTCTGGTTGAGCAGAATGATGCCGACGTTGGGCCGAAAACCGTCCCGGTCAAGCATAATCAAACCCCAAATTTTTGAACTGAGTCCATTATGCACGGCCCACGTCGCGCATCAAGGTCCGCAGTCCGTTTCTCCTCGAAAAGTTAGCTCATGAAAGCCTCCCAATTTCTCGTCTCCACCTTGAAGGAAGCGCCGGCCGATGCCGAGGTGGTGAGCCACAAGCTCATGATGCGTGCCGGCATGATCAAGAAGCTGGGTGCCGGCATCTACAACTACATGCCCATGGGCCTGCGCGTGATCCGCAAGGTGGAGGCCATCGTGCGCGAGGAGATGAACCGCGCTGGTGCGGTGGAGCTGACCATGCCGGTGGTGCAGCCAGCCGAGCTCTGGCAGGAGACCGGCCGCTTCGAGAAGATGGGGCCCGAGCTGCTGCGCATCAAGGACCGCCATGACCGCGACTTCGTAGTGCAGCCGACCAGCGAGGAAGTGGTGACTGATATCGCACGCCAGGAGATCCGCAGCTACAAGCAGCTGCCGAAGAATTTCTACCAGATCCAGACCAAGTTCCGCGACGAGCGCCGGCCGCGTTTCGGCCTGATGCGCGGCCGTGAGTTCATCATGAAGGACGCCTACAGCTTCGACCGCGATCAGACGTCCGCCAAAGCCAGCTACCAGGTGATGGCGCAGGCCTACCGCAGAATCTTCGACCGCTTCGGTCTGACCTACCGCGCCGTGGCGGCTGACAGCGGCGCCATCGGCGGCGATTTGAGCGAAGAATTCCAGGTGATCGCCGCCACCGGCGAGGATGCCATCGTCTACTGCCCGGGCAGCGAGTACGCGGCCAACATCGAGAAGGCCGAGGCACTGGCGCCGCAGGCGTCGCGACCGGCGGCCAGCCAGGCGATGCAGAAAGTGCCGACGCCGGGCAAGAGCACCTGTGCCGAGGTGGCCGAGCTGCTCGGCCTGCCGTTGAGCCGCACCGTCAAGTCCATCGTGCTGGCGACCGACGAGATCACCGACAAGGAGCAGATCGGCAAGACCACGGTCTGGCTGTTGCTGCTGCGTGGCGACCACGACATGAACGAAGTCAAGGTCGGCAAGCTGCCGGGCATGGAAGGTGGTTTCCGCTTCGCTACCGAGACCGAGATCCTGGCGCACTTCGGCTGCAAGCCGGGTTACCTGGGACCGGTGGGGGTGAAGCAGCCGCTCAACGTGATCGCCGACCGCGAGGTGGCGGTGATGGCCGACTGGATCTGCGGGGCCAACGAAGTCGATGCCCACATCACCGGCGTGAACTGGGGCCGCGACCTGCCCGAGCCCGACCTGGTGGCCGACATCCGCAACGTGGTGGCAGGTGACCTGTCGCCCGACGGCAAAGGCGAACTGGCGATCGAGCGTGGCATCGAGGTCGGCCACGTGTTCTACCTCGGCACCAAGTACAGCCGCGCGATGAACGCCACCTTCCTGGACGAGAACGGCAAGCCACAGCTGATGGAGATGGGCTGCTACGGCATCGGCATCACCCGCCTGCCGGCGGCCGCCATCGAGCAGAACCATGATGACAAGGGCATCATCTGGCCCGACGCCATCGCCCCCTTCACCGTGGTGATCTGTCCGGTCAACCCGGACCGCAGCCCGGAGGTGAAAGCCGCCTCCGACAAGCTCTATGGCGAACTCCTGGCCGCCGGCGTCGATGTGATCCTGGACGACCGTGGCGAGCGCCCCGGCGCCATGTTCGCCGACTGGGAACTGATCGGGGTGCCGCATCGCGTAACCATCGGCGACCGCACGCTCAAGGAAGGCCGCGTCGAGTACCAGCATCGCCGTGATGCGGCAGCGACGCAGGTGGCCGTGGCCGACGTGCTGGCCTTCGTGACATCCAAGCTGGGCGTCTGAGCATGGCCGCACCGGCCGGGCCGCAGGGGGTGAATAGAAGGGTTTTTGGCCTTCTACCCTTGCTGGTCGGGCCAGGGCTGCTACTGATTCAGGAGCACGCGCAGGCCGGCGCCCAGATTGAGGAGCCGCTTGCCGATGCCGTGCGCACGGCCTTGAGTGCCGCGATTGCCAACAACGCGCCGCCGGTGCCCGAGTTCACCGACACCGAGTCGCGCCTGCGCTACCTGCGCTGGCTGGGCGTCATGAGCGAGCGGCTGAAGAAGAAAAAGCACGCTTTCCAGGAGCGCACCGAGTTCCTGCAGACGGTCTGGTACGAGAGCAAGCGGGCCGGCCTGGAGCCCTCGCTGGTGTTGGGCCTGATCCAGGTCGAGAGCAATTTCCGCAAGTTCGCCATTTCGCGTGCCGGTGCGCGCGGCTACATGCAGGTGATGCCGTTCTGGACCCGGGTCATCGGCGACGGCGATGCGGGCAAGCTGTTCCACATGCAGAGCAATCTGCGCTTCGGCTGCGTCATCCTGCGCCACTACCTGGAGCGCGAGCGCGGCAACCTGTTCATGGCGCTGGGTCGTTACAACGGCTCGCGCGGCAAGGCGGCCTATCCGGATGCCGTGCTGGCGGCGCAGCGCGCCTGGGTTGACGCCGGCAATTGAGCGCCGGCAGTTGTGCTTTCAGGTGGACGCTGGCGCATCCGCCGGCTGAGCGACCTCGCGAGTCACCATCACCTGGTCGATGCGGAAGCTGTCCACGTCCATCACCTCGAAGGTGTAGCCGCCCCACACCACGCGGTCGGTGCGGCGCGGCACGCGGCGCAGCATCTCCATCAGGAAGCCGGCCAGGGTCTCGTACTCGCCTTCGTGCGGCAGCTCCTGCAGGCCGAGGGCGCGCTGCACGTCCTGGATCGGCGTGATGCCGTCGATCAGCCAGGAATGCTCGTCGCGCCGCACGATCAGCTCCTCGTCCTGCGGCGAGACCAGGTCGCCCATCACGGTGCTCATCACGTCGTTGAGCGTGACCACCCCCACCACCAGACTGTATTCGTTGACGATGACGGCAAAGTCTTCATGGGCCTGGCGGAAATGTGTCAGGACTTCGGCCAGCGTCAGCCGGTCGGGCACCATCACCGCCTTGTGCAGCAGGGCCGGGTCGGTCAGGCGGATCGGCTGGTTGTTGAGCACACGCTGGAACAGGTCCTTCGCATCCACATACCCCACCACATGGTCGATGTCACCGGCGCAGACCGGGTAGGTCGAGAACGGCTCGGCGGCGATGCGCGCGCGCACGATGGCGTCGCTGTCGTCGGCATCAAACCAGGCGATGCGGTCGCGCGGCGTCATGGCGCTGCTGACCGTGCGGGTGTCCAGTTCGAACACATTGGCGATCACCTGCTGGCCGCTGCGGGCCAGCGCACCCGACTCGGCACCGGCTTCTGCCAGGGCGAGGATGTCGTCGGGGGTGACGCGTTCGTCGCGCTGCGCCGGCAGGCCCAGCACCCGGAACAACCCATCGGTGGTGCGGCTGTAGAGCCAGACCACGGGCTTGAAGAGCGACAGGCACAGCTGCATCGGCCCGACCACCCAGGTGGCGAGCTTCTCGGGCTCGGCCATGCCCAGCCGCTTGGGCAGCAGGTCGGCGAAGACGATGAAGAGCGAGATCACCAGCACGAAGGAGAGCGCAAACGCCGCGCTCTGGGCGGGCCCCGGCGCCAGCCAGACGCCCAGCAGGCGGTTGAACAGCGGGCTGAACGCGCCTTCGCCGACGATGCCGCCCAGGATGGCGACGGCATTGAGGCCGATCTGCACCACGGTGAAGTAGTGCCCCGGCTGTTCCTGGATGCGCAGCACCTGTGCCGCCCGCACGTCGCCCTCGTCAGCCATCTGGCGCAGGCGCAGACGCCGCGCGGCGGCCAGGGACATTTCGGCCACGGAGAAGAAGGCGCTGGCCGCGATCAGCGCAGCGATGAGGATCAGGCTTTGGGTCAGGCTCATGGGGCGCGCGCGCGGGCGCATTGATCGCCCGCACGGCCGCCCCAAGTTTAGCGGGCGCCGCCCGCGCACGCTGTGACTACTGCACGAAACCCACGCGCGGCCGGGTCGTGGCGGCGCGCGGCAGATCGCTGCTCTGGATCTCGTCGCGGCCGGCCAGACGGGCGTTGCCGAAGCCGGTCATGAGCGCACGTCGCATCTCGCGCGGCGCCACCTCCGCCAACTGGTCGAGCAGCGCGTCCCCCGGTTCGGGTACGAAACGCTGCCCCCAGTCGTGTTCGCGCCGGAGGGTCTGGTAGAGCTTGCGGGCAATCGTGCGGGCCTGCTCGCGCGTCGGCGCCTGCACCTCGAACACGTTCATGCGGTTGAGGATCGGATCGGGGATGCCGCGCGCGTCATTGGCGGTGGTGATCCAGATCACCTGGCTGGCGTCGATGGCCACTTCGGCGAACTCGTCGACGAAGGTGTGCGCAGTGTCGTGCTCCAACAGGCTGTAGAGCGCGCCCAGCGGGTCGTATTGCGCGTCGCTGCAGGCCTTGTCGATTTCGTCCACCACGATCACCGGGTTGGCGTACTGTCCGTCCACCAGCGCTTCGAACACCTTGCCCGGGCGGGCGCCTTTCCATTGCGAGGAGGAGCCGGAGAGCAGCCAGCCGGCCGTCATCGAACTCATCGGCACCAGGTTCATGCCGGTGCCCAGCAGGTCAGCCAGCTGGCGCGCGAAGTGCGTCTTGCCGATGCCCGGTGGTCCGAGCAACAGCATGGGCGTGACCTCCAGACCGTCACGGCTGTCCTGGCTCAAGGCCACGTGGCGCTTGACGTCGTCCAGCACCTCGGTGAAGTTGGGCAGATCGTCATAGAGCGCCGCCATGTCCGGCACGCCAGAGGTTTTCACCTGGAACCGCTCGGGGCCGCGCTCCAGCATGCGCTGGTAGGTGCTGCGCAGGCTGTCGTGTTCGCGCTCGGCCAGCTTGGCCAGCTTGCGCTCCACCTCGTCGGGCTGGAACACGCTACGCACCTGCGCGATCGGCAGACGAAACCCGTGGTCATGGGGGACTATGGGATGCGACTCCATCTTTGACTCCTGCTGTACCGTGTGCTCATCGCGTGCTTGCTGCACACGACTTCATTCAAGCACAAGCCGTGGCACGGCTCAAGTCGCGAGAGCCCGGATAAGCGGTACGACGGTCGGCTTTTTCACGCCATCGGCGCCGGCATGAAAAAACCACCGGGGCATTCGGCCGCGGTGGTTCGGTCGGGAACGCGGGGATCAGGCCTGGCCGCTGATCACCTTCTGCAGTTCACCGCTCTCGTACATCTCCATCATGATGTCGGAGCCGCCGATGAACTCGCCCTTGACGTAGAGCTGCGGAATGGTCGGCCAGTTGCTGTACTCCTTGATGCCTTGGCGGATGGCATCGTCTTCCAGCACGTTGACGGTCTTGAGGGCCTTGGGGTCGACGCCGCAGGCCTTCAGGATCTGCACGGCGCGGCCGGAGAAGCCGCACATCGGGAAGCTGGCGCTGCCCTTCATGAACAGCAGGATGTCGTTGGTCTTGACGAGGTCGTCGATGCGTTGCTGGGTGTCGCTCATGGTGGTGGGTGTCCTGGAAACCGGAATGCCGCAATTATTTCATTTTCGGCGTACCCCTGCGCGCGGCGCGGCAAAGGCGCACGCGGTGGCGTCCCGGCCTGCTCGCCGGGCCGTCACTTCGGCCGTCTTTCAGGCCGGCGTGTCCTGCGGTGCCGCTGCCTGTGCCCGGTCCTCGAAGAAACAGAAGCTGTTGCGCCCGCTGTTCTTGGCGCGGTACATCGCCGTGTCGGCGTGGCGCAGCAGGTCTTCGGCGTCTGTGCTGTCCTGAGGGTACAGGCTGACGCCGATGCTGGCGGTGGTGAGGACCTCCTGGCCGTCGATCTGCATCGGCTGCGAGACGGTGTCGACGATTTTCTGAACGATCAGGGGCGCGTCGTTCGCGTCGTTGAGCGATTCCAGGATGACGGTGAACTCGTCGCCGCCGAGCCGGGCCACGGTGTCGGCTTCGCGCACAACCGCGGTCAGGCGTTCGGCCACAGTCTGCAGCAGCCGGTCGCCGACGTGGTGGCCCAGTGCGTCGTTGACCGGTTTGAAGTTGTCGAGGTCGATGAACAGCACAGCCACCAGGGTGCGGGAACGATGGGCGTGCGCCAGCGCGTGGTGCAGCCGGTCGAGGAACAGGCCGCGGTTGGGCAGGCCGGTCAGGCCGTCGTGGTAGGCCAGGAACTGCATCTGTTCCTGCTCCGCCTTGCGCCGGGTGATGTCGGAGAACACGCCGACGTAGTTGACGATCTCGCCTTGTTCATTGCGCACCGTGTTGATGGTCAGCCACTCCGGGTAGACCTCGCCGTTGCGGCGTCGGTTCCAGATTTCGCCCTGCCAGTGGCCGTGGGTCTGCAGGTCCTCCCGCATCCGCCGATAGAAGGCGGCATCGTGCCGGCCCGACGACAGCAGGGACGGCGACTTGCCGATCACCTCCTGCGCGGTGTAGCCGGTGATGCGCGTGAACGCCGGGTTGACCGACTCGATCACCTGCTGCGCATTGGTGACCACGATGCCTTCCAGCGTGCTTTCGAACACCTTGGCCGCCAGCCGCTGGTGCTGCAGTGAGATGGCCAGGCTGTGTTCGCGCTCCTTCAGCGTCTCGCGCAGCCGGTGCGCGTACTCGTGCTCGATACTGGACAGGATGTCGGCAAAGGCTACCAGGCCGAGCAGTCGACCCTGGCCATCGGTGACGCCGAGGTGCCGGATGTGCCGGTCGGTGAAAAGGTGGCGCGCGTGGTAGAGGCTCACCTCCGCGCCGACGCAGATCAGCGGCCGGCTGGCCACCTCGCCGACGCTGGCCGTGGCAATGGTGGCGCTGATCAGGCGCATGACGTCGCGCTCGGTCAGGATGCCGTGGTTGCCGTCCTCATAGGCCACCAGGATGGCATCGGTGCCGTCCGCATGCATGCGGGTGACGGCCTCGCGCACCGGCATGCTGCTGGCCACCACCGCGTAGCGTCGGTTCAGCACTGAGCTGAGCTCACGCAGCGCCAGGAAATACTCGATGCCCTGGTTGAGCACGATGTCGGTCTGGGTCACGATGCCCAGGCGCGTGCCGATGTTGTCCACCACCAGGAAGTGGCGCACGCGCTCCTCGCGAAAGCGTTGCGCCGCCTCGCCCAGGCCGGTGCCGGCCGGCAGGGTCTTGACCGGCGAACTCATGTGGCGCGCGATCGGCGACTGGAAGGTTCGTGCATCGGCCATGTCCAGCGCCAGCGCATCGTGCTCGGTCCAGATGCCGAGCACGGCGCCGGCGTCATCGAGCACCAGGATGGAACTGCAGCGCGCTTCCATCATGCGCCGCACGGCGGTGGCCAGCGGCGTGTCGGCGCTGCAGGTCAGGATGTCCGGCTGGAGGATGCATTCGATGGAGACGTCAGTCGTCACGATGGCCCTGCGGATGGTGGTCGGGGCTCCACCATAGCGCCGGCTGCGAGGCGGTGCCTTGAGGTGCGTCAAATTGGTGGCGATGGCCTCAGGCTTGGGGCAGCCACAGGGTCACCGCGGTGCCGGCGCCGGGTGCGCTGCTCAGCTCGACCTCGCCGCCATGCAGTTCGACGATTTCCTTCACGATGCTCATGCCCAACCCGGTGCCGGGGATCTTGCCCGAGGCATCGGCACGGTAGAAGCGTTCGCAGACGCGGCTGAGCTGTTCGGCGTTCATGCCGATGCCCTGGTCGCGTACCTCGACGCCGACGCGCGGCACGCCGTCGGCAGGCGCAATGCGAAAGCCGATCTGCACGGCGCCGCCTGCGGGTGAATACTTGTAGGCGTTGGACAGGATGTTGAGCAGGGCCTGCTGCATCTTGCTGCGGTCGACGTTCACCGGCATAGGCTGCAGAGCCGGCGCCAGCTCGGGCGGCTGCCGCCCTTCCGGTGGCTTGTAGCCGGCCACGGCGTCGGCCACGATGTCCTGCAGTGTCACCCGCTCCAGCACGAAGTCCTTGCCGCGCCGCGCCTCGATGCGCGCCAGATCGAGCAACTCGTTGATGATGGAGGACATGAGCGCCGACTGGCGCGAGATGGTGGCCAGGATTTCCTGCCGCTTGGGCGCATCGAACTCCTTCACGCGCAGCAGCTCGGAGTAGCCGAAGATGCTGGCCATCGGCGTGCGCAGCTCGTGCGCGGCGGTGGACAGGAATTCGCTTTTCATGCGGTCGACTTCAGTCTCGTGTGTGATGTCGCGGAAGTACAGGATCTGCGACACCTGGGCCGCGTCCGATAAACGCAGGCTCACCTCCAGCACGCGGCTGGCCGGCGCCGCGAGCTCGAACTGCTGGCGCTGGTCCGCGGCTTCGCTGCCACCCGCATCCAGCCTGTGGCGCGCCGCGCGCAGCGCCGCCACGCCGGGAAAGCCGGCGCTGGCCAGGCTGCGGCGCGCCAGCGTCTCGGAAAAGGTGGTCTCGTGCAGGCTGATCAGCTCGGCGCGGGCCAGCCCGGTCATGCGCAGGAAAGCCTCGTTGACGAAGTTCACCTGGCCCTGGCGGTCGAAGGAGACGAAGCCGTCCGGGCTCAGGGTGAAGATGGCGTCGAGCTGTGCCGAGCGTTCGTTGGCCTCCCGGGTGCGCTGCTCCACCAGGTCTTCCAGCTGCAGCTGGTAGCGCGCGAGTTCGGCCTGGGCAGCCTTGCGCTCGGAGATGTCGCGTTGCAGCGCGATGACGAAGGTGCGCTCGCCCCAGGTGGCGCGGCTGAGCGAGACCTCGGCGGCGTAGGTGCTGCCGTCCTTGCGCCGGTGCACGGTCTCGAAGAAGCGCCCGGCGGGGCCGACATTGCCGAGCAGAGCGTCGAGCTCGTGCGGACGAAAGCGCGCGTCCCAGTCCGGCAGCCGCATCTGCATCAGCTCGTCATGGCGGTAGCCCAGCATCTCGGCGCATTTGGGATTGGCCTCGAACACGCTGCCGTCGAGGTTGAGGATGGCCACGCCGTCGCGTTCGTGCTCGAACAGCGCGCGCCGGCGCGAGGCCTCATCGGCAATGGCCTGCTGGGCGATACGCTGCTGCGCGTCCTGGCTGGCAATGGTGTCGAGCAGGGTGTCGAAGTGGTACGCCAGCACGCCGATCTCGTCCGGTCGGTCCGGCGTGCCGACGCGGGCCTGGCGCCGGCCCTGGCTGACCGCCGTCATGGTGTGGCCGATGGTCTGCAGCCGCTGTGTCAGGTCGCGTCCGGCGCGGATGAAGAGGTAGGACAGCCCGAGCATGGTGAGCGCCAGCAGGCCGGCGATCATGGCCAGCAGCAGCAGCATGACGCGCTGGTACGGGCCGTAGGGGAAGCCCACGCTGATCATGCCGATACGCTGCCCGCTGCCGTCCAGCAGCGCATCGAAGCCGCTCAGGAAGGTCTGGCCGTTGAACTCGGTCTTGCCCAGCCAGGGTTGGTTGCGGCCGATGACGGTGTGGACGATCTCGTCCTCGATATGGCTGCCGACGCTGCGCTGGCCCTGCTGGTGCTGGCGGCTGACGGCGATGCGCACGCCGTCGAGAAAGATCGCCGTCATGCCTTCGGTGTCGCCGGGCAGCGAGCCGATCGGGTAGATGATCTCGCGCATGTGCTCGATCAGCGGCGCATTGCGGTTGAGCAGGATGCCGCCCAGCAGGATGACGTCCGGCGTGTTGACGGCCAGCGGGAAATGCGCTGCCGCGTTGATCAGCAGCCCGCGGGTTTCCGCCGTTTCGCCGCTGGGCGCGCCGGCCGCGTCGCTGTGCGGCGGTTGTGCTTGCGCGGGAAAGCGCGGCGAGAGCGCGCGCAGCGCCTCGGCGTCGAAGCGCTCATAGGCCGCGCTGGCCACGCCGATCCGGGCCTGGCGGGTGACGTAGGAATCCGGCAGGCGGCGATCCACGCTGGCACCGGAGCTGGCCGCCAGCACCCGGCCGTCGGCCGTGGCCACCAGCAGGTAGTCCAGGCCGCTGCCTTCGGCCGCGGTGGCCAGGGTGCGCTCCAGTTCCGCCTGCCGGCCGGGTTGCCGCAGCAGTTCGATCAGCCGCTCCGAGCGCACCAGCTGGCTGACGCGCAGGCGCGCCTGCGACTTGATCTGGTCCAGGTAGTTGTGGCTGCCGGCCAGATGGCCCCGCAGGTTCGAGGTCAGCAGGCTGTGGGCCCGCTCGCCGCCCACCAGCACCAGCACGGCGATCACGAAGGGGAAGGCCGCCAGCAGCGGCATCAACCCGAGCGCCAGCAGGCGAAACCGCAGCGAGCCGCGCCAGGCCGCTTGCCAGCGGTGCCGCCAGGGCAGCGCACGGGCGTGGCAAGTCTCATCCGCGGCGAGAGGGGATGGGGCAGGGATGGGCATGGTATGTATTGAGAATTCTATCAAATATGATAAAATATGCAAATTGCAGACGACGACCCTTGCGCTCTGCGCTGTGAGGAAGTACGCATGTTCAAACGCTCATTCATCCACGTCACGCTGGCGTTGCTGGTCGCCAGCCTGCTCAGCGCCTGCGGGCCGCAGCAACCGGTCTACATCGGCTTCATCGGTGGCCTGAGCGACCGCAACTCCGACAACGGCCAGTCGGGCCTGAATGGCGTCATTCTCGCCGTGGAGCAGTTCAACCGTGCCGGCGGGCTGGATGGCCGCATGGTGGAGCTGATCGCCAAGGACGACGCGCAGAACAAGGAAACCGCCGCCAAGGCTGCCCGCGAGCTGGTGGACGCCAAGGTGGAAGCGGTGATTGGCCCCTTCACCAGCGGCATGGCGGAAATCATCGTGCCCATCACGGGCGCGGCCGGCATCTTCCAGGTCAGCCCGACCATCACCTCGATGGCTTTCTACGGCAAGGACGACAACCTGTTTCGCATCAACCGCACCACGCGCGACAATGCGCGCGACTATGCGCGTGTGATGGTCAGCCGCGGCCAGCGTCAGATCGCGGTGGCCTACGACACCCGTAACCGCAACTTCACCGAATCGTGGCTGAACGAGTTCCGCGAGGCAGTGGCTGCCGCCGGCGGCAGCGTGGTGAGCAGTGTGCCCTACGAGTCCCACCCGGATGCCGACTGGGAGGGCACGGTGCGCAAGATGCTGGTGAGCCGGCCCGACAGCCTGTTCTTCATCTCCGGCGCGCTCGATGTGGCGCGGCTGGCGCAGCAGGCGCGCAAGCAGGCGCCCAGGCTGCCCATCGGCGCCGCCGAATGGGCCGCCACCGAGCAGTTGATCGAACTGGGCGGCGACGTGGTGCAGGGTCTGCTGATCGTGCAGAACTACGACCGCGACGACGAGTCGCCGAAGTTCAAGGAATTCACCGAGGCCTATTACAAGCGTTTCCAGCGCAATCCGGGCTACAGCTCGGTGTCGGCCTACGATGCTGCCACCGTGGTGCTGACGGCGCTGAAAAAACGCGACAAGGGCGAGAACCTCAAAAGCTCAGCGTTGAAGAACGGTCCCTACCTGGGTCTGCAGCAGCAGATCGTGTTCGACGTCAATGGCGACACCCAGCGCAAGGTGTTCTTTACCGAAATTCGCGACGGCCGTTACGTGCAGCTGAAGTAAGCGTACGCTGTCGCTCAGGCCGGCAGTAGCCGGCCACCGCTGCAGCGCTCGATGCCGGCCAAGTCGCGGCGTGACTGCACCTCGGTCAGTCCTGCGCCCTGCAACAGGTCACGCACGGCCGGTGCCTGATCCCAACCGTGTTCCAGCAGCAGCCAGCCGCCGGGTTGCAGACGGGCCGGCGCCTGCGCCACGATGGCGCGGATGTCGTCCAACCCGTCGCTGCCGGCGGCAAGCGCCTGGTGCGGCTCGTGCAGCAATGCCGGCAGGTGCGGGTCACCTTCAGCAATGTAGGGGGGGTTGGAGACGATGAGGTCATAGCGCGCCGCCACGCCGTCCAGCCAGTTTCCCTGCCGCAGATCGACCGGCAGCTTCAGTGCCTGCGCATTGGCACGCGCCACGGCGAGCGCGTCCGCGCTGGCGTCAACGGCCGTCACCTGCGCATCCGGCCGCGCGTGCTGGAGCGCCAGCGCAATCGCGCCGCTGCCGGTGCCCAGGTCAATGACCTGCGGGGCGGCTCTTTCGCGCAAGCAATCCAATGCCCAGTCCACCAGCGTCTCGGTATCGGGCCGCGGATCGAGCACCCGTGCATCCACCTGCAGCGGCAGACCGTAGAACTCCTTGACGCCACTCAGGTAGGCCAGCGGTTCACCGGCGGCGCGGCGCTGTGCCAGCGCCAGGAAGCGTGCTTCATCCTGCGGTGCCAGTGCGTCGTTGTCATGGGCCAGCAGCCAGGCGCGCTCGTGCGACGGGCGCCCCAGTGCCAGCAGCAGCAGCAACTGGGCGTCAAGCCGCTCCAGGCCCAGGGTCTGGACGGCGGCGAGGGCTTGCGTGATCGTCATGAAATTGCTATCAAAAAAGGAGCTTTTAGCGCTTGATGGATAAGGGTTCTATGCCAATTCGATTCATCAAGCCAGCGCAAACTTCAGGCCGCACCTACCTCCAGCTCGGCCAGCTGTTCGGCCTCGCGGGCGTGGCGCAGCGCGGCCACCACCTCGTCCAGTTCGCCCTCCATCACCCGGTCCAGCTTGTACAGGGTGAGGTTGATGCGGTGGTCGGTCAGACGTCCCTGCGGAAAGTTGTAGGTGCGGATGCGGTCGCTGCGGTCGCCGCTGCCAATCAGGCCCTTGCGCATGGCCGCGTCCTTGGCGGCACGCTCGCTGCGCTCCTTCTCCTGGATGCGCGCGGCCAGCACCTGCAGCGCTTTGGCCTTGTTGCGGTGCTGGCTGCGGTCGTCCTGGCACTCGGCCACGATGCCCGTGGGAATGTGCGTGATGCGCACCGCCGAGTCGGTCTTGTTGATGTGCTGGCCGCCGGCGCCGCTGGCGCGGAAGGTGTCGATGCGCAGGTCGGCCGGGTTGATCTGCACCGCCTGGGCCTCGTCCGGTTCCGGCAGCACGGCCACGGTGCAGGCGCTGGTGTGGATGCGGCCCTGCGTTTCGGTGGCCGGCACGCGCTGCACGCGGTGGCCACCGGACTCGAAGCGCAGGTCGCCGTAGACATGGTCACCTTCGATGCGCAGCACCACCTCCTTGTAGCCGCCCAGTTCGCTGGGTGACTCGCTCATGAGCTCGGTCTTCCAGCCGCGGGTGGCGGCGTAGCGGGTGTACATGCGCAGCAGGTCACCGGCGAACAGGGCCGACTCGTCGCCGCCGGTGCCGGCGCGGATTTCCATAAAGGCGTTGCGCGCATCGTCCGGGTCCTTGGGCAGCAGCAGGCGCTGCAGTTCGTCTTCCAGCTGGGTCAGCTCGGCGGTGGCGGCGGCGATCTCCTCGCGTGCCATCTCGGCCATGTCGGGGTCGGCCTGCATCTCCTGTGCGCCGGCCAGATCGGCTTCGCGCTGCTGGTAGCGCGCATAGCGGCCGGCGATCTGCGTCACTTCGTTGTGTTCGCGCGAGAGCACGAGGAACTGGCTCATGTCGGCCATGATGTCCTCGCGCGAGAGCAGGAAGTTCAGCTCTTCCAGGCGCTGGGCATAGCGTTCGAGTTGGTGACGCAAAAACGGTTTCATGACGGGGCGGGACAACAGGGAGAACAGCTCCGGACCATGCCGGAGACCAGACGCGGCAAGCGGGCGCCGCTAGCGCTCTTTGCGCAGGAAGAAATGCTGGATGGCGGTGCTGGCGCGCTCGCGTGCCGCCGCGTCGCCGGCATGCAGCTCGGCCAGGGCGCCGTGCAGCAGCTTCTGCGTCAGGCCCTTGGACAGCGCTTCGAGCACCGCGTCCACGTCCTCGCCGCGGGCCAGCGCCTTGCGCGCGCGGGCGATCTCGGCGGCACGCCACTCGTCGGCCTGGGCGTTGAGTTGCTGGATCAGCGGCACGCTGCTGCGCTGGTCCAGCCAGTGCAGGAAACTCTGCACGCCGGCGTCGATGATGACTTCGGCCTCCGCCACGGCGGCCTGCCGGTTGGCCTGCGCGGTCTGTACCACGGCGGCCAAGTCGTCCACGGTGTAGAGGTAGACGTCCGACAAGGCCTTGACTTCGGGCTCGATGTCGCGCGGCACCGCCAGGTCGACCATGAACATCGGGCGGTGGCGGCGCAGCTTCAAGGCGCGCTCGACCGCGCCGAGGCCGATCAGCGGCAACGTGCTGGCGGTGCAGCTGATGACGGCATCGAACTCGTGCAGGCGGCTGGGCAGGTCGGCCAGGCGCATGACTTCGGCGCCGAAGCGGCTGGCCAGTTTCTCGCCACGGTCCATGGAGCGGTTGGCGATGACCATGGCCTTCGGCTGCTTGGCCGCGAAGTGGGTGGCGGCCAGTTCGATCATCTCGCCGGCGCCGACGAACAGCACGCGGATGTCGCTCAGGTCTTCGAACAGCTGGCCGGCCAGGCGCACGCTGGCAGCAGCCATGCTGATGGAGTGGGCGCCGATCTCGGTGGAGGTGCGCACTTCCTTGGCCACGGCAAAGGAGCGCTGGAACAGCTGGTTGAGCGTGGTGCCCAAGGCGCCGGCCTCTTCGGCGGCACGCACCGCGTCCTTCATCTGGCCCAGGATCTGCGGCTCGCCCAGCACCATGGAGTCCAGCCCGCTGGCCACGCGGAAGGCGTGGCGCGCGGCCTGGCCGTCTTCCAGCAGGTAGGTGTGGGAGCGCAGCAGGGCCGGCGAGACGCCGCCGCTGTGGGCCAGCCATTCCAGTGTGGGCAGCACCTCCAACTGCTCGCCGGCGCAGTAGATCTCGGTACGGTTGCAGGTGGAGATCAGGGCCGCCTCGGGCGGGCGCGCCAGGGTGGTGCGCAGGCCGTGCAGGGTAGGGCCGATCTGGTCGAGGGCGAACGCAAACCGGCCCCGCAAGTCCAGCGGCGCGGTCGTGTGATTGATGCCCAAAGCCCAGACTGCCATGAGCGGATTATAAAATTTCGCCATGCAACAAGCCCCGGCCTCTTTTGGCAGCTGATTCAGCATGAGCCTGACCGACATCCTGCTGCACCTGCTGAACTTCGTCGCGCCGGCACTGGCACTGGCGCTGCTGCTGCCCTGGGTGCCCCGTTTTTTGTGGAAAAAATCGGCCCCAGGCCTCGCCTGGTGGGCGCAGGCTGCTATCAATTTTGTAGTTGGCGTGGCCGCGCTGACGGGCTGCCTGTGGTGGCTGGGGCGCGACGGCAAGATGGCCGCTTACGCCTTGCTGGTGCTGGCGCTGGCCAGCAGCCAGTGGCTGTTGTCACGTGCCTGGCGCAAATAGGTCGACCCGGTCGGTGATCAAGCTGTCGACGCCCAGCGCCAGCAGCCGCTGCGCCACCGCTTCCTCGTTGACGGTGTAGCTGGCGGTACGCAGGCCGGCATCGCGCGCCTGGGCATGGGAGTTGGCATCCCACAGGGGGTAATGGCATACCACGGCCACACAGCCCAGTTCCAGCGCGATCCGATCCCAGTCCGGCCACAGCTGGTGCAGCAGCAGACCACGAGGCAGTTCCGGTGCCGCAGTGCGTGCCCCTTGCAGCGCCTCGGGCTGGAAGGAGGTCAGCAGTGGCGGCACGGCGGCGCCCTGGAACCAGGTGGCAGCGGCCGCGGCGACCACCTCACCGGTGTGCCGTTCGGTGCCCGGCGTCGGCTTGATCTCGATGTTGAGCAGCAGCTGCTGGTCCTGGCAGTAGCGGGCCACGTCTTCCAGTGTCGGCAGCGGCTCACCGGCGTAGGCGGGCGAGTGCCAGCGGCCGGCGTCGAGCTGCGCCAGGGCCTGCCAGGGCAGGTCGCCAGCGGTGCCCTGGCCCGTGGTGGTGCGCTCCAGCGTGGCGTCGTGCAGCAGGAAGGGCACATCGTCCTGCGACAGCTTGGCGTCGCATTCAAACATGCGATAGCCATGGCTGGCGCCCAGCCGCATGGCGGCCAGCGTGTTTTCGGGCGCCAGCAGGCCGGCGCCGCGGTGGGCAATCCAGCGGGGGTAGGGCCAGCGGGGCAGATCGGGGGTCATAGGCGCTTTCCGGTGTCGGCATCAAACCACTGGATGCACTCTTCCCGTGGCTGAACATGGATGGTGCTGCCGGGTGTGGGCGCGTGCATGGCGCCGTCGACACGCACGCTGAGGCGTTCTGTGCCCAGGTGGGCGTGGAGGATGCTTTCGGCCCCCAGCAACTCGCAGGCCTCGACCACGACGGCCCAGCCGTGATCCCCCACTGTCAGATGCTCGGGGCGGATACCCAGCACCCGGCCGGGCTGGCCGCCCGGCGCGTCGCACAGCAGGTTCATCGGCGGTGAGCCGATGAAGCTGGCCACGAAGGTGCTGGCGGGGCGCCGGTAGACCTCTTCCGGCGTGCCGAACTGTTCCATGACGCCGGCGTTCATGACGATCATGCGCTGCGCCAGTGTCATGGCCTCCACCTGGTCGTGCGTCACGAACAGGCTGGTGATGCCCAGGTCGCGGTGCAGTTTCTGGATCTCCAGCCGTGTCTGGGCGCGCAGCTTGGCGTCCAGGTTGGACAGGGGTTCGTCGAACAGAAAGACCTGCGGCTGGCGCACGATGGCGCGGCCCATGGCCACGCGCTGGCGCTGGCCGCCCGACAACTGGCGCGGCTTGCGCTCCAGCAGGTGGGAGAGCTCCAGGATGCCGGCCGCCTTCTCGACCCGGGCGCGGATTTCGTCCTTGGGCAGCTTCTGGATCTTCAGGCCGTAGGCCATGTTGTCGAACACGCTCATGTGCGGGTAGAGCGCGTAGTTCTGGAACACCATGGCGATGTCGCGTTCCGCGGGTTCCAACTGGTTGACCACGCGCGCACCGATGCGAATCTCGCCGCTGCTGATTTCCTCCAGTCCGGCGACCATGCGCAGCAGGGTGGACTTGCCGCAACCCGAGGGACCGACGATGACGATGAATTCGCCGTCGGCGATCTCGGCGTTGACGCCGTGGATGACCTGGTTGGCCTTCGGGCCGTGGCCGTAGCGTTTGATGACGTTGGAGAGGGTCAGGGAGGCCATGAGTTCAGTCTCTTATTTTTCGGTGTCGACGAGGCCCTTGACGAACCACTTCTGCATCAGGATGACGACCAGCGCCGGCGGCAGCATGGCCAGCATGGCGGTGGCCATGACCACGTTCCATTCGGTGTAGGCCTCACCGGCGATCAGGCGCTTGATGCCCAGCACAACCGGGTACATGGATTCGTCGGTGGTGACCAGCAGGGGCCACAGGTACTGGTTCCAGCCGTAGATGAACTGGATGACAAACAGGGCCGCGATCGAGGTGCTCGACATCGGCAACAGAACGTCCTTGAAAAATCGCATCGGACCGGCGCCGTCGACGCGGGCGGCCTCCACCAGTTCGTCGGGCACGGTCAGGAAGAACTGCCGGAACAGGAAGGTGGCGGTGGCCGAGGCGATCAGCGGCACGGTCAGGCCGGCATAGGTGTTGAGCAGCCCGAGGCTGGAGACGACCTCGTAGGTAGGGCCGATGCGCACCTCCACCGGCAGCATCAGGGTGACGAAGATCATCCAGAACACCAGATTGCGCAGCGGAAACCGGAAGTAGACGATGGCGAAGGCCGACAGCAGCGAGATGGCGATCTTGCCGATGGCGATCACCAGCGCGCTGATCAGGCTGACCAGCATCATGGGACCACCGGCCGGCAGCTTGCTGCCCGCCGAGGTTTCCCCGCCGAACAGGGCCAGGCGATAGCTGTCCAGAAAGTGGGTGCCCGGCAGCAGCGAGAGCGGCCGGCTCTGGGCGATCTCCTGGGCGGACTGGGTGGAGGCGACCAGGGTCAGGTAGACCGGAAAGGCCACGACGGCCACGCCAAGGATGAGGGTGGCGTGGGCCAGCAGGTCAAGGAAGGGGCGTCGTTCGATCATGGCACGGACTCAGTACTGGACCTTGCGCTCGACATAGCGGAACTGGATCACGGTCAGCGCGACGACGATCGCCATCAGGATCACCGATTGCGCGGCCGAGCCGCCCATGTCCAGCGCCTTGAAACCGTCGTAGTAGACCTTGTAGACGAGGATGGCCGTGTCCTTGCCAGGCCCTCCTTGCGTGGCCGCATCGACGATGGCGAAGGTGTCGAAGAACGCGTAGACGACATTGATGACCAGCAGGAAGAAGGTGGTGGGCGAGAGCAGCGGGAATACGATGGTCCAGAAACGCCGTGCGGGCGAGGCGCCATCGATGGCGGCGGCCTCGATCAGGCTCTTCGGGATGGACTGCAGGCCGGCGAGGAAAAACAGGAAGTTATAGGAGATCTGCTTCCAGACCGCAGCCATCACGATCAGGGCCATGGCATGGTCGCTCCTGAGCATATGGTTCCATTCCACGCCCGCGAACTGCAGCGCGTAGGCCACCACGCCCATCGGCGAGGCGAACATGAAGACCCACAGCACGCCGGCGACCGCTGGTGCTACTGCGTAGGGCCAGATCAGCAGCGTCTTGTAGACGCCGGCGCCGCGCATCACCCGGTCGGCCATCACGGCCAGCAGCAGTGCGATGCTGAGGCCGCAGACAGCCACCAGGGCCGAGAAGAGGGCGGTGGTCTTGAACGACGCGAGGTAGGTCTCATCGCTGAACAGACGCGCAAAGTTCTCCAGGCCAACGAACTCGGTTGAAGTGCCGAAGGCGTCCTGCTGCAGCACGCTCTGGTAGAGCGCCTGCGCAGCCGGCCAGAAAAAGAAGACCAGCACGATGGCCATCTGCGGGGCCACCAGCAGCCACGGCAGCCAGGCAGACTGGAAGCGGACGCGTTTTTCCATGAGGGTTCTGTCAATAGCCGCACCGCCCGCAAGGGGTGCCCGCGGGCGGTGTCAGAAGGCCGGACTGCCCGGCGGACGTGCCGCCGGACGCTTGATCACATCTTGCCCTGGTTGGCCTTCTGGAAGCGCTCCAGCTGTTCGTTGCCGCGCTTGACGGCGGCGTCCAGCGCTTCCTTGGCCGACTTCTTGCCAGCCCAGACCTGCTCCAGCTCCTCGTCGTTGATGGTGCGGATCTGGACGAAGTTGCCCAGGCGGATGCCGCGCGACTTGTCGGTGGTCTTGCGGATCATCTGCTCGACCGAGACGTCGGTGCCCGGATTCTGCTTGTAGAAGCCGGACTTCTCGGTCATCTCGTACGAGGCCTTGGTCAGCGGCAGGTAGCCGGTGCGCTGGTGGCTCTTGGCCGCTTCCTCGGCCTTGGACAGATGGGCGAAGAACTGCGCCACGCCCTTGTACTCGTTCTCCTTCTTGCCGGCCATCACCCACAGGCTGGCGCCGCCGATCACGGTGTTCTGCGGCGCGCCTGCCACATCCGGGTAGTAGGGCAAGGTGGAGATACCGGAGGCGAACTTGGCATTGCGCTTGATGTTGCCGTAGAGCGCCGACGAGCCGGTGGTCATGGCGCATTCACCCGAGACAAAGGTGGCGTCAGCCGCGTTGCCGCGCCCCTTGTAGACGAACAGACCCTGCTTGGCCATGTTGCCCAGGTTCTCGATGTGGCGCACATGCAGCGGCGCATTGAAGCTCAGGCGCGCGTCGATGCCGCGCATGCCGTTGCCCTTGGTGGCGAACTCGGTGTTGTGCCAGGCAGAAAAACTCTCCAGCTGTGTCCAGCTGACCCAGCTGGTCGTAAAGGGGCACTTGTGCCCGGACGCCTTGAGCTGGGCGGCCGCCAGGGCCACTTCGGGCCAGGTCCGGGGCGGCTTGTTCGGGTCCAGGCCGGCGGCCTTGAAGGCGTCCTTGTTGTAGTGGAAGACCGTGGTTGAGCTGTTGAACGGGAAGCTCAGCATCTGGCCGTTGGGCGCCGTGTAATAGCCGGCCACGGCGGGCACGTAGGCATTGGGGTCGAAGGTCACGCCGGCCTTCTTCATGACTTCGCCCACGGGCACGATGGCGCCTTTGCTGGCCATCATGGTTGCCGTGCCGACCTCGAAGACCTGGAGGATGTGCGGCGCATTGCCGGCCCGGAAGGCGGCGATGGCGGCTGTCATGGACTCGTCGTAGCTGCCCTTGAAGGTGGGCACGATCCGGTACTCCTTCTGGCTGGCGTTGAAGTCCTTGGCCAGGTCATTGACCCATTCGCCCAGGGCGCCACCCATCGAGTGCCACCACTGGATGTCCGTCTGGGCCTGGGCCGGAGCCAGCAACAGGCCGGAGAGGGCGGCGACCGCCAATTTCGCTTTGAAACGCATCGGGAAACCTCCTTAAGTCAAGGCGTCGAGCCTAGTCAGGCCGTGTGACAGACTGATTACGGTTTGATTAAACCGCCACCGCTGCCGGCCGGGGACCCGGGGTTACCATGAGGCGGGCAGGTGAATGTTGCGCTGCGGTAACATCGCTCCTCAGCCGGGTTCTACCGTTCTGGCTGAAATTCCAGATTTCCCATGAACGCACCGACTCCGCTTGATCATCTGGCGAACGCGTCCGGCGAGGCGCCGCACGGCCACGAACGCATACGCGAAATCCCCTACAACTACACCTCGTTCTCCGACCGCGAGATCGTGATCCGCCTGCTCGGCAGCCGCGCCTGGGAGGTGCTGAACCAGCTGCGCGAGGAGCGCCGGACCGGCCGCTCGGCCCGCATGCTGTACGAGGTGCTGGGCGACATCTGGGTGGTGCAGCGCAACCCCTACCTGCAGGACGACCTGCTGGACAACCCCAAACGTCGCCAGCAGTTGGTCGAGGCCCTGCACCACCGCCTGGGTGAAGTGCAGAAGCGCCGTACGCCTCAGGCCGACCCGCAGCGGGATGCCTTGGTGGGCGAGTTGCTCGAGGCTGCCAGCCGCGCGGTCGAAACTTTCGACGCCGCTTTCCAGGAGATCGCCATCCTGCGCCGCAAGGCCCAGCGGGCGCTCAGCCGCCTGACGGCCAAGGACAACGTCAAGTTCGACGGCCTCTCCCGCGTGTCGCATGTGACTGACGCCACCGACTGGCGTGTCGAATACCCCTTTGTCGTGCTCACGCCCGACAGCGAGGCCGAGATGGCCCGCCTGGTCAAGGGCTGCATCGAGCTTGGTCTGACCATCATCCCGCGTGGCGGCGGCACCGGCTACACCGGCGGCGCCGTGCCGCTGACCTGGAAGAGCGCGGTCATCAACACCGAGAAGCTCGAGGCCATGACCGAGGTCGAGATGGTGCAGCTGCCTGGCCTGGACAAGCCGGTGCCGACCATCTGGACCGAAGCCGGCGTGGTGACGCAGCGCGTGGCCGATGCGGCCGAGCGCGCCGGTTTCGTCTTTGCGGTGGACCCGACCTCGGCCGAAGCCTCCTGCGTGGGCGGCAACATCGCCATGAACGCCGGCGGCAAGAAGGCCGTGCTCTGGGGCACGGCGCTGGACAATCTGGCGTCGTGGCGCATGGTCACCCCGGATGCGGGCTGGCTGGAAGTCACGCGCCTGAACCACAACCTGGGCAAGATCCACGATGCCGACGTGGCGAGCTTCGAGCTGAAGTACTTCGAGGCCGACGGCAAGACGCTGGTGAAGACCGAACGGCTGGACATCCCGGGCCCGAGCTTCCGCAAGGAAGGCCTGGGCAAGGACGTCACCGACAAGTTCCTGGCTGGCCTGCCCGGCATCCAGAAGGAAGGCTGCGATGGCCTGATCACCAGCAGCCGCTGGGTGGTGCACCGCATGCCCGCGCACACCCGCACCGTCTGTCTGGAGTTCTTCGGCCACGCCCGTGACGCGGTGCCGAGCATCGTCGAGATCAAGGACTTCATGTTCGCCGAGCAGAAGCGCAGCGGCGTGCTGCTGGCCGGCCTGGAGCACCTGGACGACCGTTACCTGCGCGCCGTGGGCTACGCCACCAAGAGCAAGCGCGGCGGCCTGCCCAAGATGGTGCTGATCGGCGACATTGTCGGCGACGACACCGACGCCGTGGCGCGCGCCACCAGCGAGGTGGTACGCATCGCAAACTCGCGCAGCGGCGAGGGCTTCATTGCCATCAGCCCGGAAGCGCGCAAGAAGTTCTGGCTCGACCGCAAGCGCACGGCGGCCATCAGCCGCCACACCAACGCCTTCAAGATCAACGAGGACGTGGTGATTCCATTGCCGCGCATGGCCGAGTACACCGACGGCATCGAGCGCATCAACATCGAGCTCAGCTTGCGCAACAAGATCAAGCTGTGTGACGAGCTGGAAGTGTTCTTCGGTGAGGACAGTCTGACCCACCTGCTGGCCATCGGCAAGCCGGACGACGCCAGCGAGGCGCCTTCGGTCGAGCTGATGGAAGAACGCGTGGCCCAGGCCCGCGAACTGGTGCGCACGGTGCGCGCCCAGTGGCAGGACTGGCTGGACCGGGTGGACGAGTTGTTCCCGCAACTGCAGGACCACTCCCTGCGCGCCAGCTGGAAAGCCCAGATCCGTACACCGCTGGAAGACATCTTCACCGGCCGGGCCTTCGAGCCCATGCTGGCCGAATGCAACGCCATCCAGCAGCGCGTGCTCAAGGGCCGGGTCTGGGTGGCGCTGCACATGCACGCCGGCGACGGCAATGTGCACACCAACATTCCGGTCAACAGCGACGACTACGAGATGCTGCAGGCCGCGCACGGCGCGGTCAAGCGCATCATGGCGCTGGCGCGCTCGCTCGACGGCGTGATCTCGGGCGAGCACGGCATCGGCATCACCAAGCTGGAGTTCCTCAGTGACGCGGAGCTGCGGCCGTTTGCCGACTACAAACGACGCGTCGACCCCGAAGGGCGCTTCAACAAGGGTAAGCTGCTACGAAATCAGGAGCACTCTGCGCCCGATGGCCAAGCGCTGGCGGCCGATTTGACCAACGCCTACACGCCGAGCTTTGGCCTCATGGGGCACGAGTCGCTGATCATGCAGCAGAGCGACATCGGCGCCATTGCCGACAGCGTGAAGGACTGCCTGCGCTGCGGCAAGTGCAAGCCGGTGTGCTCCACCCATGTGCCGCGCGCCAACCTGCTGTACAGCCCGCGCAACAAGATCCTGGCCACCTCGCTGCTGGTCGAAGCCTTTCTGTACGAAGAGCAGACCCGCCGCGGCGTCAGCATCAAGCACTGGCAGGAATTCGAGGACGTGGCCGACCACTGCACCGTCTGCCACAAGTGCCTCTCGCCCTGTCCGGTGAAGATCGACTTCGGTGACGTGTCGATGAACATGCGCAACCTGTTGCGCAAGATGGGGCAGAAGACCTGGCGCCCGGGCAATGCGGCCGCCATGTTCTTCCTCAACGCCACCAACCCCGAGACCATCAAGTTCATGCGCTCGGCCATGGTGGACGTCGGCTTCAAGGCCCAGCGCCTGGCCAACCAGGTGCTGCGCGTGGCGGCCAGACGGCAGACAGCCAAGCCGCCGGCCACCGTGGGCGCTGCGCCGGTGAAGGAGCAGGTGATCCACTTCATCAACAAGAAGATGCCCGGTGGCCTGCCCAAGAAGACGGCACGTGCGCTGCTGGACATCGAGGACAAGGACTACGTCCCGATCATCCGCGACCCTCAGGCCACCACGCCTGAGACCGAGGCGGTGTTCTACTTCCCCGGCTGCGGGTCGGAGCGCCTGTTCAGCCAGGTGGGCCTGGCCACCCAGGCCATGCTGTGGCACGCCGGCGTGCAGACCGTGCTGCCTCCGGGGTATCTCTGCTGCGGCTACCCGCAGCGCGGCAGCGGCCAGTTCGACAAGGCCGAGAAGATGATCACCGACAACCGGGTGCTGTTCCACCGCGTGGCCAACACGCTGAACTACTTGGACATCAAGACCGTGGTGGTGAGCTGCGGCACCTGCTACGACCAGCTGCAGGGCTACAAGTTCGAGGAGATCTTCCCCGGCTGCCGCATCATCGACATCCACGAGTTCCTGCTGGAAAAAGGCATCAAGCTCAGCGGCGAGCAGGGCGGTTACCTGTATCACGAGCCGTGCCACAACCCGATGAAGCTGGGCGACTCGATGAAGACGGTCAAGACCCTGCTGGCCGGCGACACCGGCAACAACGTCCTCAAGAGCGATCGTTGCTGCGGTGAGTCGGGCACGCTGGGCGTGACGCGGCCCGACATCTCGACCCAGGTGCGCTTCCGCAAGGAAGAGGAGATCCGCAAGGGCGAGGCGGCGCTGCGCGCCACCGGTCTGGCGGGCGAGACGGACAACGTCAAGATCCTGACCAGCTGCCCGAGCTGCCTGCAGGGCCTGACGCGCTACGGCAACGACCTGAACAACGGCCTGCTGGAGGCCGACTACATCGTGGTCGAGATGGCGCGCCAGATTCTGGGCGAAGACTGGCTGCCGCAGTACGTGGCGGCGGCCAACGCCGGTGGCATCGAGCGCGTGCTGGTCTGACACCATGCAGGTGGCCGGCTGCACGCTGTGCGAGACCGAGGGCGGGGTGCCCGTCTGGCGCGGTGTGCGCTTTCGCGTCATTCGCGCCGAGGAGGCCGGCTTCCCGGCCTTTTACCGCCTGGTCTGGAACGACCATGTGGCCGAGTTCTCCGACTTGTCGCCGGCTGACCGCGCGTTGTGCATGGAGGCGGTGACGCGCATCGAGCAGGTACTGCGCGAACGCCTGCGACCGACCAAGATCAACCTGGCGACGCTGGGCAATGTGGTGCCGCACCTGCACTGGCATGTGATCGCCCGCTTTGAGTGGGACAGCCACTTTCCGGCGCCGGTCTGGGCGGGCGCCGTGCGCGCGGCCGACAGCGCGGCACTGGCGGCCGTGCAGGCGCAATTGCCCGCCATCGATGGGGCCATCGCGCAGGCGCTGACGGCGCTCTTGGGATAATCCGGCTTTTCAAGCGAGGGATCACTCCGATGGCAGGTTTGCAATCCGGCGCGCCGACGCCGCAGGATCTGACAGTACACGGCAAGTCGCGTGTGCTGGAGATCAGCTTTTCCGACGGCCAGACCTTTCGCATCCCCTTCGAACTGATGCGCGTGTACTCGCCCTCGGCCGAAGTGCAGGGTCATGGCCCGGGTCAGGAGGTGCTGCAGACCGGCAAGCGCGAGGTTGACCTGGTGGCGCTGGAGCCGGTGGGCAACTACGCGGTGCAGCCGACCTTCTCGGACGGCCACAACAGCGGTATCTACTCCTGGGATTACCTCTATTTCCTCGGTTCGCAGCAGGACAAGCTGTGGGACGATTACCTCGCGCGCCTGCAGGCCGCCGGCGTCGACCGCGACGCGGCGATGCCGGGAAAGGCTGGCGCCAGCTGCGGCCATCATTGAAAGAAGCCATGAGCCAGACCCACTTTGGATTCGAAACCGTCGACGAGGCCGAAAAAGCCAAGCGTGTGCGTGGCGTGTTCGACTCCGTCGCCTCCAAGTACGACGTGATGAACGACCTCATGTCCGGCGGCCTGCATCGCCTGTGGAAGGCCTACACCGTCACGGTAGCCAACTTGAAGGAGGGCGACCGGGTGCTGGACATTGCCGGTGGTACCGGTGATCTGGCGCTGGCTTTCGCCAAGAAGGTCGGCAAGACCGGCCAGGTGGTGCACACCGACATCAACGAGGCCATGCTGCGCGTCGGGCGCGACCGGCTGCTCGACGCCGGCGTGGTGCTGCCCACCGTGGTGTGCGATGCCGAAAAGCTGCCTTTCCCGGACCAGCATTTCGACCTGGTCAGCGTGGCCTTCGGCCTGCGCAACATGACGCACAAGGATGTGGCGCTGACCGAGATGCGCCGTGTGCTCAAGCCCGGCGGCAAGCTGCTGGTGCTGGAGTTCTCCAAGGTGGCGCCGCCGCTGGAGAAGCTGTACGACTGGTATTCCTTCAAGGTGCTGCCCAAGCTGGGTCAGCTGGTGGCGGGCGATGCGCACAGCTACCAGTACCTGGCGGAATCCATCCGCATGCATCCGGGCCAGGAAGAACTCAAGACCCTGATGCACAAATCCGGATTCGGTCATGTGGATTTTCACAACATGACTGGCGGGATTGTGGCCTTGCATGTTGGAATCAAGTGCTGACACACCTGATTTGCGTTAACTTCAGACTGTCAGCCTGAACCTGTTGCTGAACTTCTTGGATTGATCGGAGACGAGACATGAAACTCTGGACTTTGGCCCTCTCACTGGCCCTGGCCCTTGGCGCCGCGAACGCGGAAGCCAAACGTCTGGGTGGCGGCAAGTCGGTTGGCAAGCAGTCGAGCAACGTGACGCAGCGCGAAGCTGCGCCCGCGGCCCCCGCTGCGCCGGCGCAGAATGCTGCGGCGCCCGCTGCGACCAAGCCCGCCGCTCCGGCGGCGGCCCCGGCGGCCGCGCCGAAGAAGCCCTGGGGCGCCATGCTTGGCGGTCTGGCGGCCGGCCTCGGCCTGGCCTGGTTGGCCAGCTCGCTCGGTCTGGGTGAGGCCTTTGGCCAGTTCCTCCTCATCGGCCTGTTTGTGCTGCTCGCGATGGTGGTGTTCGGCTGGCTGATGCGTCGTCGTGCCGCGCCGTCGGCGCGCAGCCCTTATGCCTTTCAGGGTGCCGCCGCCGGCCAGGCGGTGACGCCCCCGCCGGCCTACCGTCCGGAAAACGTGGGCAACGATGCCTCGGCCCGCCCCTGGGAGCGTTCGGCCACGGCGTTTGACGCCTCCGCCGCGCAAGGCACATCCGGCATCGTGATCGGCTCGGCGCTGAGCGGCTCGCAGAACTGGGGCGTGCCGGCCGGTTTCGATGCGGCAGGTTTTCTGAAGGCGGCCAAGGCCAACTTCATCACGCTGCAAGGGGCTTGGGACCGTGCCGACCTCGCCACGCTGCGCTCGATGATGACCGACACCATGCTGGACGAGATCCGGCAGCAGCTGGCCGAGCGCGAGGCGCACACCGGCGGTCCGGTCAACAGCACCGATGTGGTGATGCTGGAGGCGCAGCTGCTGGGCATCGAGGACCTGGGTGATGCCTACATGGCCAGCGTCGAGTTCTCCGGCATGATCCGTGAGGAGCCATCCGCCGGCCCGAGCCCGTTCCGTGAGGTCTGGAACATGACCAAGCCCAAGAACGGCAGCAGCGGCTGGCTGGTGGCCGGGGTGCAGGCGCTGCAGTAAGTCGCCACTCTTTTCAATCGATAATCGGGGACTATGGCAACACAGTCCCCGTTTTCTTTGCTGGACGACGTTATCCAGCAACTCGGCAGCACGCTGCAACCGCCGGCCTGGGCGGTGCAGGAAGCCCAGCGCCGCGTCGTGCTGCTGCTCAACCATGTGCTGATGCAGGAGCCCGAGGCCATGGCGCGTTTGGCGCGTCAGAAGGGGCGCGTGGTGCTGTTTCACTGGCGCCAGTTCCATTTCAAGCTGCTGCTGACGCCTGCCGGCCTGCTCGATCTGGCCGGCGCGGAGGTGGCAGCTGACCTGACGCTGGCATTGACGGAAGAGTCCCCGGCGGCGCTGGTGCAGTCGGCGCTGGCCGGTGCCAAGCCGGCAGTGCGCATTGAGGGCGATGTGCAACTGGCGGCCGACATCAACTGGCTGGCCGACCATGTGCGTTGGGACATTGAGGAAGACCTGGCCCGCATCATCGGCGATGCGCCGGCCCACGCCCTGGGGCAGGCGGCGCGTCGTCTTGGCGAGACCGTGCGCCAATGGCTGGTGCAGCGCGGCGGTGCGGGAGCCGTTGCATGAGGCGGCTGTTGCGCGGCGTCTTCATCGTCTGGATCGTACTGCGCTACGGTCTGGATGAACTGGTACTGACCAGCTTCCAGAAGCCCTGGCTGCGCGTCATTGCCCGCATCGTTTCCATCGGTCGCAACCTGAACGCGCCGCGCGGCCAGCGCCTGCGCGAGGCGCTGGAGCGACTGGGGCCGATATTCGTCAAGTTCGGCCAGGTGCTGTCGACCCGGCGCGATCTGCTGCCGCCCGATGTGGCGGAGGAACTGGCCAAGCTGCAGGACCGGGTGCCGCCTTTCAGTTCGGAGGTGGCGGTGGCCACCATCGAGCGCGCCTTCCGCAAGCCGATCGACCAGATCTTCCTTGAGTTCGAGCGCCAGCCGGTGGCCAGCGCCTCGATCGCCCAGGTTCACTTTGCCACGCTGCGCGACCGCGACGGGCGCGAGCGTGAGGTGGCGGTCAAGGTGCTGCGCCCGGGCATGCTGCCGGTGATCGAGAAGGACCTGAGCCTGATGCGCATGATGGCCGGTTGGGTGGAAGGTCTGTCGGCCGACGGCAAGCGCCTCAAGCCGCGCGAGGTGGTGGCCGAGTTCGACAAGTACCTGCACGACGAACTCGACCTGATGCGCGAAGCCGCCAGCGCGGCCCAGCTGCGCCGCAACATGGCGGGGCTGGACCTGGTGCTGATCCCCGAGATGTTCTGGGACTTCTGCCACAACGACGTGCTGGTGATGGAGCGCATGAAGGGCATCCCGATCAGCCAGACGGCGCGCCTGCGCGAGGCCGGTGTGGACATGAAGAGATTGGCGCGCGACGGCGTCACCATCTTCTTCACCCAGGTGTTCCGCGACGGCTTCTTCCATGCCGACATGCACCCGGGCAACATCTTCGTCAGCACCGACCCGGCAACGTTTGGCCGCTACATCTCGCTCGACTTCGGCATCGTCGGCACGCTGACCGAGTACGACAAGGAATACCTGGCGCAGAACTTCACCGCCTTCTTCCGCCGCGACTACAAGCGCGTGGCCGAACTGCACATTGAATCCGGCTGGGTGCCGCCGCAGACCCGCGTCGACGAACTGGAGGCCGGCATCCGCGCCGTGTGCGAGCCCTACTTCGACCGGCCGCTGAAGGAGATCTCGCTCGGCATGGTGCTGATGCGCCTGTTCCAGACTTCGCGCCGCTTCAATGTGGAGATCCAGCCGCAGCTCGTGCTGCTGCAGAAGACCCTGCTCAACATCGAGGGGCTGGGCCGCGAACTCGACCCCGATCTGGACCTGTGGAGCACCGCCAAGCCCTTCCTGGAGAAGTGGATGACCGACCAGATCGGGCCGCGCCGCTTCTGGGAGGAGCTGAAGAACCAGGCGCCGCGCTACGCCAAGCTGCTGCCCGACCTGCCGCGCCTGTTGCACGACTACCTGCGCCAGCAGCCTGACCGCGAGCGGCGCGAATTGCTGGCCCTGCTGGCCGAGCAGCGCCGTACCAACCGCCTGCTGCAGGGGTTGGTCTACGCGGGCATCGGTTTTGCTTTGGGGCTGCTGGCGATGCAGTTCTGGCTGCGCGTCGCGCTCTGGTGATTTTCCCGCGTGCCTCGCTAGAATGCGCGGCACTTGTCGCCTTGCCCTGTTGAAGACTGACTGATGCTGTACGGAGTCGTTGCATGAACACCCTGGTAACCCTGGTGCTGGCCTACATGGCCCTGACCATCGTCATCGGCCTGATCGCCTCGCGCCGCGTCCACAACGCCAAGGATTACCTGGTGGCCAGTCGCAGTCTGCCGCTGTACATGTGCATCGCCACGGTGTTTGCCACCTGGTTCGGCGCCGAGACCGTGTTGGGCGTGTCGGCCGAGTTCGTGATGGGCGGCGTGTCGGCCATTCCCGGCGACCCTTTTGGCGCTTCCATGGCGCTGATCCTGGCGGCGCTGCTGTTTGCCCGCCTGTTCTATCGGCTCAACCTGTTGACCATCGGTGACTTCTACCGCAAGCGTTACGGCCGCGGCGTGGAGGTGCTGACGAGTGTCGCGGTGACCTTGTCCTACCTGGGCTGGACGTCGGCGCAGATGACCGCGCTGGGGCTGGTCATCCATGTACTGTCCGGCGGCGCCATCGCGCTCGACCACGCCATCCTCGGCGGCACCGCCGTGGTGATGCTCTACACCCTGTTCGGCGGCATGTGGGCAGTGGCCTTTACCGACCTGATGCAGTCGATCGTCATCCTGGTCGGCCTGAGCCTGGTGGCCTTTCTGGTCGGCCAGATGGCGGGCGGCGTGGACGTGGTGTTGCTGCACGCGGCCGAAAATGGGCGCCTGACGCTGATCCCGCCGGAGGCGGACGGCCGCGCGCTGTGGGCCATGCTGGCGGCTTTTCTGACGGTGGCTTTCGGTTCGGTGCCGCAACAGGACGTGTTCCAGCGCATGACCAGCGCCAAGGATGAGAAGACCGCGGTGCGCGGCACCGTGATCGGCGCGGCGGTCTACTTCGTGTTCGCCGCCGTGCCGATCTTCATTGCCTACGCCGCCCTGGTGCTCGACCCCTCGCTGGCTCAGCTCTTCGGCGACGAGGACGGCCGCGTGGTGCAACGCATTCTGCCCGAGCTGGTGCTGAGCAAGATGCCGCTGTGGGCCCAGGTTCTGTTCTTCGGCGCGCTGCTGTCCGCCATCCTGTCCACCGCCAGCGGGACGCTGCTGGCGCCCACGGCCACCTTCACCGAGAACGTGCTCCGGCCGTTTGCCCCCAAGATGAGCGACCGCCAGTTCCTGCTGCTGCTGCGGGTCGTGCTGGTGACCTTCACCCTCGGCGCACTGTTGTTCGCCCTGAATTCACGCTCGACCATGTACGACATGGTGCAGAACGCCTACAAGGTGACGCTGGTGGCGGCCTTCGTTCCGCTGGCGGCAGGCGCCTACTGGAAGCGTGCCTCGACGCAGGGCGCCTTCCTGTCCATTGTGCTCGGGCTGTTGTTCTGGATCGGCGCCGAGTTCAGCGCGGCCGAGGCGGCGTTCCCGCCGCAGCTGGTCGGGCTGCTGGCCTCCATCGTCGGCATGCTGATCGGCTCGCTGGCGCCGCAGATCGTGCAACCGCAGGGGCTGTCGATCGCCCAGGCGTTGCGCGACGAGGCGCATCACAAAGGCTGAGCGGACGCCTCGTCCGGGACGGGGGCTTGAAGAGTGGGCCTCCACCTATAATTAAGGGTTTTGCATCAACCCACCCCTTTGCGCCATGCCAATCTACGCCTACAAGTGCGCATCCTGCGGCCACGCCAAGGATGTGCTGCAAAAAGTCTCCGATCCGGTGCTGACCGACTGTCCGGCCTGCGGTAAAGCCTCGTTCCAGAAGCAACTGACGGCCGCCGGCTTCCAGCTCAAAGGCTCGGGCTGGTACGAAACCGATTTCAAGGGCGGCTCCTGTGCCGCACCGGCCGCGTCCGAAGGCGGCGCTTGCGCTGCCTGCCCGGCGGCCGGCGCGACCGCCAGTGCGGCCAGCTGAGCTGAACCCGATGGCCAAGCTGCGCAAATGGCTGTTGTCGGGCCTGCTGGTGCTGGCGCCGCTGGGCATCACCGTCTGGGTGTTGCAGTGGGTGATCTCCACGCTGGATCAGACCCTGCGCATCCTGCCCGAGGCTTGGCAGCCGGACCGGCTGCTGGGTCTGCACATCCCCGGTTTGGGCGTGCTGTTCGCGCTGGCCGTGGTGCTGGCCATCGGCGCCATCGCTTCCAACTTCGTCGGCAACAAGCTGGTGAACTGGTGGCATGCGCTGCTGCACCGCATTCCTGTCGTGCGCTCGATCTATTCGGGCGTCAAGCAGGTGTCCGATACCCTGTTTTCCGAAAAGGGCAACGCCTTTCGCAAGGCGCTGCTGGTGCAGTGGCCGCGTGAGGGCGTCTGGACCATTGCCTTCCTGACCGGCACGCCCGGCGGCGACCTGGTGAACCACCTCGCCGGCGAGTACCTGAGCGTGTATGTGCCGACCACGCCCAACCCCACCGGTGGCTACTTCGTCATGCTCAAGAAGAGCGACTGCATCGAACTCGACATGAGCGTCGACGAGGCGCTCACCTACGTCATCTCCATGGGCGTGATCGTGCCCGGCGGCGCGAAGAACCCGCACCTGAAGCAGGCCGCCCGCGGCCTGCCGACCCACAGCTGAAAGTGAAATTGTTATGGCCATGCGCTCCCATTACTGCGGTCTCGTGACCGAGGCCCTGCTCGGGCAAACCGTGACCCTGTGCGGCTGGGTCAACCGCCGTCGCGACCACGGTGGCGTGATCTTTGTCGACCTGCGCGACCGCGAGGGTTATGTGCAGGTGGTCTGCGACCCGGACCGTCCCGAGATGTTCAAGACCGCCGAAGGCCTGCGCAACGAGTTCTGCGTCCAGGTCAAGGGGCTGGTGCGCGCCCGTCCGGAAGGCACGACCAACGACAACCTCAAGAGCGGCAAGATCGAGGTGCTGTGCCACGAGCTGACTGTGCTCAACCCGTCGGTCACGCCGCCGTTCCAGCTCGACGACGAGAACCTGTCGGAAACCACACGCCTGACGCACCGCGTGCTGGACCTGCGCCGCCCCTACATGCAGAACAACCTGATGCTGCGCTACAAGGTGGCGATGGAGGTACGCAAGTTCCTGGACGCCAACGGCTTCATTGACATCGAGACGCCGATGCTGACCAAGAGCACGCCCGAGGGCGCGCGCGACTACCTGGTGCCCAGCCGCGTGCACGACGGCCAGTTCTTCGCGCTGCCGCAGTCGCCCCAGTTGTTCAAGCAGCTGCTGATGGTGGCCGGCTTTGATCGCTACTACCAGATCACCAAGTGCTTCCGTGACGAGGACCTGCGCGCCGACCGCCAGCCCGAGTTCACCCAGATCGATATCGAGACCTCCTTCCTCACCGAGCAGGACATCCGCGACATGTTCCAGGGCATGATCAAAAGCGTGTTCCAGAACGTGCTGGGCGTGGACTTGGGCGAGTTCCCGGTCATGCCCTACGCCGAAGCCATGCACCGCTTCGGCTCCGACAAGCCGGATCTGCGCGTCAAGCTCGAATTCACCGAGCTGACCGACGTGATGGTTGATGTGGACTTCAAGGTCTTTTCCACCCCCGCCACCACCAAGGGCGGCCGCGTGGTGGCGCTGCGCGTGCCCGGCGGCGGCGAGATGAGCCGTGGCGAGATCGATGGCTACACCGAGTTCGTCAAGATCTACGGCGCCAAGGGCCTGGCCTGGATCAAGGTCAACGAGGTGGCCAAGGGCCGCGACGGCCTGCAGTCGCCGATCGTGAAGAACCTGCACGACGCGGCGATTGCCGAAGTGCTCAAGCGCACCGGTGCCCAGGACGGTGATCTGATCTTCTTCGGCGCCGACAAGGCCAAGATCGTCAACGACGCCATCGGCGCGCTGCGCCTGAAGGTCGGTCACAGCGAGTTCGGCAAGAAGCGTGGCCTGTTCGAGGATGCCTGGCGCCCGATGTGGGTGGTCGACTTCCCGATGTTCGAGTTCGACGACGAGGCGCAGCGCTATACCGCCGTGCACCACCCCTTCACGGCTCCGAAGGACGGCCACGAGGATTGGATGGTCACGGCGCCTGAGAAGTGCATCGCCAAGGGCTACGACATGGTGCTCAACGGCTGGGAGATCGGCGGCGGCTCCGTGCGTATCCACCGTGCTGACGTGCAACAGAAGGTCTTCGACGCGCTCAAGATCACGCCCGAGGAAGCTCAGCTCAAGTTTGGCTTCCTGCTGGATGCGCTGCAGTACGGTGCCCCGCCGCACGGCGGCTTGGCCTTCGGCCTGGATCGCATCGTCACGCTGATGACGGGCGCCGAGTCGATCCGCGACGTGATCGCCTTCCCCAAGACCCAGCGCGCCCAGTGTCTGCTGACCCAGGCGCCGAGTCCGGTGGACGAGAAGCAGCTGCGCGAGCTGCACATCCGCCTGCGCAACCCGGATGCCGTGAAGACGGCCTGATCGTGGGGTTTGCGGCAGAATCAAGGGCACCACACGGTGCCCTTTTTTCATGTCCACGCCCTACAAGATCCCGCAATCCGTGCTGGTGGTGATCCACACCCCGCAGCGTGACGTGCTGCTGATCCAGCGCGCCGATGCGCAGGATTTCTGGCAGTCGGTTACTGGTGCCAAGGACTACCCGGATGAAGGTTACACCGAGACCGCGGTGCGCGAAGTGCTGGAGGAGACCGGCATCGATGCCCGGGCCCCCGGCCACACGTTGCGCGACTGGGGCCTCGAAAATGTTTACGACATCTACCCGCGCTGGCGCCACCGTTACGCGCCGGGTGTGACGCGCAACACCGAGCACCTGTTCGGGCTGCAAGTGCCGGTCGGCACACCGGTGCAGCTCAATCCGCGCGAGCACACGGCCTGGCGCTGGCTGCCTTGGCGCGAGGCGGCTGCGATCTGTTACTCGCCCAGCAATGCCGAGGCCTGTCTGATGCTGCCAAAATTCATGCCATGAAGACCCTGCGCGTTGCCACTTACAACATCCACAAGGGCGTCCAGGGCCTGGGGCCGCAGCGCCGGCTGGAGATCCACAACCTGGGCCTGGCGGTGGAGCAGCTCGATGCCGACATCGTCTGCCTGCAGGAAGTGCGCAAGATGAACCGGCGCGAGGCCCAGTACTTCACCCGCTGGCCCGAGCTGCCGCAGGCCGACTACCTGGCCCCCGAAGGCTACGAGGCGGTCTACCGTACCAATGCCTACACCCGGCATGGCGAACATGGCAACGCCATGCTGACGCGCTGGCCGGTGCTGGCGCACCAGCACGAGGACATGTCGGACCACCGCTTCGAGCAGCGCGGCCTGTTGCACAGTGAAGTGCTGGTCAACGACCTGCCTATCCATGTGGTGGTGGTGCACCTCGGCCTGATTCGAGCCAGCCGGGTGCGCCAGGCGGTCCAGCTGGAGCGTTTCATCGAGCGCGAGGTGCCAGCCGAGGCGCCGCTGATCGTGGCGGGCGATTTCAACGACTGGGGCGAACGCGTGCACCGTCACTTCGCGGCCATGGGCATGCAGACCTTCGAGCCGGCGGCACACCCCACCTTCCCGGCGCGTCTGCCGCTGGTGCAGCTGGATTACATCTACGCCCGCGGCCTGACGCCGCTGCGGGTGGAGGTGCCGCGCGGGCGCATCTGGTGGCGCATGTCGGACCATCTGCCGCTGATTGCGGAATTCGGCATGCCGGCATGAAGGACAAGCACCTGCCGCCGCACCATGTGCAGCTGCTGCAGGGCGGGCTGGCCCTGTTTCCAGACATGCTGCGCTACATCGAGCGCAGTGTGCGCGAGGTGCGTCTGGAAACCTACATCTTTCACTTCGATGCCTCGGGCGAGCAGCTGGCAGCGGCGCTGGTGCGCGCGGCTGAGCGCGGTGTGGCGGTGTACCTGGTGATGGACGGCGTCGGCACGCCGGCGTTGCCGCCTGAATGGGCGCAGCGCTTCGACGCCGCCGGCGTGCACTGGCACATCTTTCTGCCGCTGGGCCGGCTCGGTCTGCTGATCCCGAGCCGCTGGCGCCGCCTGCACCGCAAGCTGTGCGTGGTCGACGGTCAGGTCGCGTTCTGTGGCGGCATCAATGTGCTGGACGACTGGTACGACCCCAACCACGGCGCGCTCACGGCACCGCGGTTCGATTTTGCGGTGCGGGTGCACGGGCCGCTGGTGCGTGCAGTGCACGAAGTCATGGTGCAATTCTGGTGGCGACTGCAGGCGGTGCGCGATGTCCGCAACATCGACCTGGCGGCCAGTTGGCACGATCTGGAGCAGGCGGTGCAGGCGGCCCTGATGGGGCAGACCGGCTGGTATGCCGACGCCGAGGCAGCACCGACGGGTGCCGGCGCCACCTTGCTGCTGCGCGACAACCTGCGCCATCGCAGTCGCATCGAGCGCGCCTACCGCAAGGCGATTGCCGAAGCGCGCGAGGAGATCATCATCGCCAACGCCTACTTCGCGCCCGGGCGCAAGCTGCGGCAGGCGCTGATCCATGCCGCGCGGCGCGGCGTGCGGGTGCGCCTGCTGCTGCAGGGGCGCTACGAGTACTTCATGCAGTACCACGCGGTGCGCATGGTCTACGGCGTGCTGCTGCGTGCCGGCATCGAGATCCACGAGTACGAGCCCAGCTTCCTGCATGCCAAGGTGGCGGTGATCGATCGGCGCTGGGCCACCGTGGGGTCGTCCAACCTGGATCCCCTGAGCCTGCTGCTGGCGCGTGAGGCCAACGTGGTGGTGGTGGACGCCGCGTTCGCGACGGACCTGCGGGCCCGCCTGGTGCACGCCATGGAGCAGGAGGGGCGCCGGGTCGATCCGGCCGTCTATGCCCACCGCCCGTGGCAGCAGCGCCTGCTGGACCGGCTCGCCTTCGGTCTGATGCGGGTCGGCATCTTCCTGACCGGCAACCGCTATTAGCTATCATATTGATAGCTGACGGCGCCCGCGGTGGAAGGGCTGGAGGCGAATAACCACATGGGTGAATCGCTGGTACCATAGGGCCATGCTGAAGAAAAGCCAGAGCCTCATGAATCCGAGTGACACCGACGAGGGAACCCCCGTTTCCGTCAAGATCCGGGAGCGGCTGCAGGCTGCGCGCAAGCGTTTCAACGCCAATGACAACATCGCCGAGTTCATCGAACCGGGCGAGTTGGAGCAGCTGCTCGACGAAGTCGAGGTCAAAATGCAGGCCGTGCTCGACAGCCTGGTAATCGATACCGCACACGACCACAACACCGGCAACACCGCACGGCGTGTGGCGAAGATGTATGTCAACGAGGTGTTCCGTGGCCGCTACGTCAAGGGGCCGACCATCACCGAGTTCCCTAACGCCGAGCACCTGAACGAGTTGATGATCGTCGGCCCGATCACGGTGCGTAGTGCCTGCTCGCACCACCTGTGTCCGGTGATCGGCAAGATCTGGATCGGCGTCATGCCCAACGAGCACACCAATGTGATCGGCCTGTCCAAGTACGCGCGCCTGGCCGAGTGGATCATGGGCCGGCCGCAGATCCAGGAAGAAGCCGTGGTGCAGCTGGCCGACCTGATCCAGGAGAAGACCCAGCCCGACGGCCTGGCCATCGTCATGGAGGCCAGCCACTACTGCATGGCCTGGCGCGGTGTGAAGGACATGGACAGCAAGATGATCAACTCGGTCATGCGCGGCGTCTTCCTGAAGGATCCGACGCTGCGCCGTGAATTCCTTTCCCTGATTCCCCAGAGGTCCTGAAGATGCTCGTCCGTCTGCTCTACGCCAGCCGTGCCGTCGACGCCAGCCCCGACGCCATCGAAGCCATCCTGTCGCAGTCGCGCCAGTTCAACCCGACCTGCGGCATCACCGGCATCCTGTGCTACGGCGGCGGCATCTTCCTGCAGGCCATCGAAGGCGGGCGCAATGCGGTGAGCGATCTCTACGGCCACATCCAGCGCGATGCACGCCACAAGGACGTGGTACTGCTGCACTACGAGGAAATCAGCGAGCGTCGCTTCGGCGGCTGGACCATGGGCCAGGTCAACCTGTCGCGCGTCAACGCTTCGATCGTGCTCAAGTACTCGGAGAAGCCGGAACTCGATCCTTACGCGGTCTCTGGCAAGGTCTCGATGGCGCTGCTGGAAGAGTTGATGGCCACAGCCTCCATCATCGGCCGCAGCTGAAACACTGCCACCCGTGTCGGCCCCCCTGCTGGTGGGTTGCGATTTCTCCAGCAGCCCGTCCCATCGCAAACCCATCGTTATGGCACTCGGCGCCTTGCAGAGGGGGCGTCTTCAGCTGTCAAAACTGGAGCGTCTGCCGTCCCTCGATGCGTTTGCCGACTGGTTGCGCCAGCCCGGCGACTGGCTCGGTGCCTTTGACTTTCCCTTCGGCCTGCCACGCGAACTGGTGCAGCACCTGGGCTGGCCGCTGGACTGGGCGGCCTGCATGCGCCACTACGCGGCGCTGAGCCGCGACGAGATCCGTGCCAGCTTTGCCGCCTTCTGTGCGGCCCGCCCGACCGGCGGCAAGTTTGCCCACCGTGCGACCGACCTCCCGGCCGGCTCCAGCCCGTCAATGAAATGGGTCAATCCGCCGGTGGCCTTCATGCTGCATGCAGGCATGCCTCGGCTGCTGGCGGCCGGCGTGCACCTGCCCGGCTTGCACGCCGGCGATCCGCAGGACGTGAACGTGGCTGGCGATCCGCGCCGGGTGGCGCTGGAAGGCTATCCCGGCCTGCTGGCGCGCGAGGTGCTGGGGACGCGCAGCTACAAGAGCGATGAACGCGCCAAGCAGACCACCGAGCGCCTGATCGCGCGCAAGGATCTGCTGACAGCGCTGGAGCACGGACAGACGCGGCTCGGTCTGTGCCTGAAGCTTTCTCATGCGCAGCGCGACGCGTTGGTGGACGATGCACGGGGCGATGCGCTGGATGCCGTGCTGTGCCTGCTGCAGGCCGCCTGGGCCCAGCAGCAGGGCGCGCCGCGTTATGGCTTGCCAGCCAACATGGATCCGCTGGAGGGCTGGATTGTCAGCGCCTGACGCGGGTGCGGGCGGCGCTGACGCTCAGGCGTCTTTGGGCAGGACGGTTTCTTCCAGCTTGATGGCCAGCTGCGAGATGGCCAGCCCGGCCGGGCAGCCTGGCGTGTTCGCCATCAGCAACTGGCGGCGCATGATGGCCTGGCGCACCTGCGGATCTTCCGGAATGTCGCCCATGTGGATCAGGCGCACCGGCCGGCCCGGTTCGCCCGTCACGAAGCGGTCCAGCACCTGCTGCAGTTGCACCGTGATGGCGCGGCCATCGCCCAGGCGGGCCGTCTGGTTGATGATCATGCGGATGTTCTGGCGTTTCTGCTGACCCACCAGCACCTTGATGGTGGCGTAGGCATCGGTCAGCGAGGTCGGCTCCGGCGTGGCCACCAGCAGCACCTCGGAGGCCTGCGATACCGCGAACAGCACCACGTCGGAAATGCCGGCGCCGGTGTCGAGCAGCAACACGTCGAACTTGGACGCCAGCGTTTCAATGATGCGCAGAAAATCGTCGCGTACTTCGGCGGTCAGGCGCGAGTACTCGACCATGCCCGAGCCGGCCAGCAGCACCGAGAAGCCGCCCGGCGCCTTGATGATGGCCTCTTCCAGTTTGGCCTTGCCGGTGAAGACGTCGTGCAGCGTGACCTTGGAGTAGAGGTTGAGCACCACGTCCAGATTCGCCAGGCCAAGGTCGGCATCGATCACCAGCACGCGGTGGCCTCGCTTGGCGAGGGCGGCTGCCAGGTTGGCCGAGACGAATGTCTTGCCCACGCCGCCTTTGCCGCTGGTCACGGCCAGCACCTTGCCACGCGGCGCGGCAGGCGAAGGCGGGGGCGTAGGTTTGTCCTGCGGAGGATTGAGCACGTCACTCATGGGTTGACCTTCTGCATGGCACTGTCGGGGCCGGTGTCGGGAACACTGTCACTCCATTCCGGCTCGCCCATGGACATGGGGTCGAACAGGAGACTCTTCTCTTCTGCACTGACAGAAATGACTTGTTGGTGATCGATGTAGACGCGGTTGCGTCCTTGCGCCTTGGCCTGGTAGAGCTGCGTGTCGGCCCGCTGGACCCACTGCTCGGTGGTGCCGCGGGTCTGGCCGGTCTGGGCCAGGGCAAAGGCGCCGCCGATGCTCAGGGTGATCTGCAGCCGCACGTTGGGCGCGACCTCGATCGACAGCCCCGCCACCGCCTGCCGGATGCGCTCGGCCACCGCCTCGCCGTAGTTGAGCTGGCAATCCGGCAGCACAATGGCGAATTCCTCGCCGCCGTAGCGGGCCACCGTGTCCTGCGGCCGCACGCAATTCGCCAGGCAGCGCCCGACGGCCTGCAACACGCGGTCACCGGCCAGGTGACCGTGGGCGTCGTTGATGGATTTGAAGTGATCGATGTCGAGCATCAGCAGCAGGGCAGGATTGCCGGAGCGGATCACGACTTCGATTTCACGTGCCAGCGCAGCGCGGAAGTGGCGCCGGTTGGCGAGTCCCGTGAGCGGGTCGGTCTGCGACAGTTCGCACAGGCCGTCGATCACCCGCTGCAGGTAGGCGATTGGTTCTGCGTCGGGTGCGGGCAGATCGGTGGTGCCACCGTGCTCCAGCAACGCACGTGCGTCGTCCAGACGCAGGTCGCGCAGGGTAATGGGGCTGGGGCTGACGGAGGTCACGGCGCGCATCGAGAATGAACTCGGAAAAGTCTAACAGGTTTGCTTAGCGGCAAAGAAGGAAAAAGGCTGGATCGCCCCATTTGACGGGGTTTTCACCAAGGTGGTGCTGGAGGGTGATGCAAGTGAAGAACGGTGTGTGGCGACGTTGGGTGGCGGGTAGTGCAGTGGCCGTGCTCTGCCTGGGCAGCAGTGTGGCCGCCCAGGCCGGCGGGCGCGCGCAGCCCTGGCAGGGGCGCGTCGCGCAGGTGACCGATGGAGACACCCTGCGCGTGCAGCCCGCGCGCGGTGGGCCGGCGCGCACGATCAGGCTCGACGGCATCGACGCGCCGGAGATCTGCCAGGCCCATGGCCCGATGGCACGCGACCGGCTGGCCGAGCAGGTCGAAGGCCGGCAGGTGCGCGTGTTGCCGCGTCGCGTGGATGACTACGGTCGCTTGTTGGCACGCATCGAGGTGCAGGACCAGGATGTCGGGCGCTGGATGGTGCGCCAAGGATATGCCTGGTCCTACCGCTACCGCTCGCAAGCCGGGCCGTATGCGGCGGTTGAGTCACAGGCCCGGGCGCAGCGGCTGGGCCTGTGGCAAGGGCGTCCTGAGCGGCCACGCGCTTTTCGCCAGCGGCATGGTCCTTGCCACTGAAAGACGCGACGCGCGTGTCAGTCTGACGGATGGCCGCAGACCGGGCAGCTTGGGTTGCGCGGCAGGCGGACCTCCGTCCATTCCATGAGCCGGCCGTCAAGCATCAGCAGTCGGCCCGCCAGTGAGTGGCCAGTGCCAGCCAGCAGCTTGAGGGCTTCCGCCGCCTGCAGCGTGCCGATGATGCCCACCAGCGGCGCGAACACGCCCAGCGTGGCGCAACGCGTCTCCTCGAAGTCATCGCTGGGCGGGAAGACGCAGGCGTAGCAGGGCGTGTCGGTCTGGCGCGGGTCGTAGACCGTGATCTGGCCATCGAAACGGATCGCCGCACCGGACACCAGGGGCTTGCGGTGCTTGACGCAGGCGGCGTTGATGGCGTGGCGGGTGACGAAGTTGTCGGTGCAGTCCAGCACCACATTGGCCTGTGCCGCCAGCCTGTCGAGCAGGGGGGCATCGGCACGCTCGGCCACCGGCGTGACGCGTACCTCGGGGTTGATGGCGGCGATGGCCTGAGCAATGGACTCGACCTTGGCCTGGCCCACCCGCGCCGTGGTGTGGGCTACCTGCCGCTGCAGGTTGGTGACGTCCACCACATCATGGTCCACCACGGTGATGCGGCCGACGCCGGCCGAGCCCAGGTACAACGCCACCGGTGAGCCCAGACCGCCGGCACCGATGACGAGTGCGTGGCCGTCCAAGATGCGCTGCTGGCCTTCGATGCCGATCTCTTCTAGCAGGATGTGCCGCGAATAGCGCAGCAACTGGTCATCGTTCATAAGGGGGCACCCCTGAGGCGCTGCGCGCCTTCCCCTCAAGGGGAAGCTCCCGGTGGCCCGGCCGAGCCGGTTCCACGGGAGCCCACGCCTGGGGCTTGGGCAGCGTCATGGGTCGCGGGCTCGCGATCAGTTCTCTTTCGATTCCTCTTTGCGCTCGGTCTGCGTCTTGCTGGCGACCACCGGCAGGCCCTTGAGTCGGTTCAAGGCCTGCGTCAGCTGGAAGTCCTTGTCGCTGCCGAACTCGGGCAGTTTGCGCTCCTGCGGCGGCTTCTTGGCTTCCTCTTCCAGCTTCTTCAGGGCAGCGTCGCGGGCGCGTTCGCGTTCCGGGTCCTTCTGCTCCGCGCTCTGTCCGTTGGAGAGATGCTTGTCCAAGTCGGCCTCGCGCGTGCGCAGGGCGGCAAACACATTGCCCTCGGCGGTTTCGTCGAGCATGACGTCGGGAACGATGCCACGCGCCTGGATCGACTTGCCGCTGGGGGTGTAGTAGCGCGCGGTGGTGATCTTCAGCGCGGTGTCGGGGCCGAGCGGGCGCACGGTCTGTACCGAGCCCTTGCCGAAGGTCTGGCTGCCCATGACGACGGCACGCTTGTGGTCCTGCAGCGCGCCGGCAACGATCTCGCTGGCCGAGGCTGAGCCCTCGTTGACTAGCACCACCAGTGGCACGGTCTTGAGCGCTGCCGGCAGCCGCTTGAGCGGATCATTGCTGCCGCGGCGCTGGTAGAACTCCGGCGAAGCCCGGTAGGTGAACTTGCTCTCGGCCAGTTGGCCGTTGGTGGAGACCACGGTCACGTTCTCGGGCAGGAAGGCCGCGGAGATGGCGACCGCCGCATCGAGCAAGCCACCCGGATCGTTGCGCAGGTCGAGCACCAGGCCCTTGAGCGCCGGGTCCTGCTTGTAGAGCTCATCCACCTTGCGCACGAAGTCGTCCACCGTGCGTTCCTGGAACTGGCTCAGGCGAATCCAAGCATAGCCCGGCTCGACCAGCTTGGCCTTGACCGACTGCGTCTTGATCTCTTCGCGCGTGATGGTCACGGCAAAGGTGCGGTTCTCGTCCTTGCGAAACACCGTGAGGATGACCTTGGTGTTGGGTTCGCCGCGCATGCGCTTGACGGCCTCGTTGAGCGTGAGACCCTTGACGGCGGTGTCGTCGATCTTGGTGATCAGGTCGCCGGACTTGAGGCCGGCGCGATAGGCCGGAGAGCCTTCGATCGGCGAAACGATCTTGACCAGGCCGTCCTCTTGCGTGATTTCGATGCCGACGCCGACAAAGCGGCCGGTCGTGCCCTCACGGAATTCCTTGAAGGACTTCTTGTCGAAATACTGCGAGTGCGGGTCCAGGCTCGCCACCATGCCGGAGATAGCGTCGGTGATGAGTTTCTTTTCGTCCACCGGTTCCACATAGTCGGTCTTGACCATGCCGAAAACGGCCGCCAGCTGCTGCAGCTCCTCAAGCGGCAGCGGCGCCATGGCGTTGCGCGCCACGGTCTGCAGCGAGACGGTGGTGAGCGCCCCGGCAACTACGCCCAGCGAAATCCAACCCGCAATTTTCAGTTTCTGACCCATGTAACGTCCCTCTGCGCCTCAATATACACGCTTAGAAGCAAGCCGGCCGCCGGGGTTCCCGGCGGCCGTCCATAAAACGCTGCGTCTTTACCGGCGGTTTACCGGAACGTCGTGATGCGGCGGCCGGCCTCCCGTTGCCAGCTCAGGCCTTGCCCTGCGAGGCCACCGCGGCAGCGGCCTTGGCGGCCGCCTCGGCATCGCCCAGGTAGTAGTGGCGGATCGGCTTGAGGTTGGCGTCGAGTTCGTACACCAGCGGAATGCCGTTGGGGATGTTCAGGCCCACGATGTCCTGGTCCGAGATGCCGTCCAGGTACTTGACCAGGGCGCGGATCGAGTTGCCGTGCGCGGCCACCACCACGCGCTGGCCCGACTTGATGGCCGGGGCCATGGTCTCGTTCCAGAACGGCAACACGCGTGCCACGGTGTCCTTCAGACATTCGGTCAACGGAACGTCGGCCGGCGCCAGGCCGGCGTAGCGCGGGTCGCTGCGCTCGCAGCGCGGGTCGGTCGGCTCCAGGGCCGGCGGCGGCGTGTCGTAGCTGCGGCGCCAGACCAGCACCTGGTCGTCGCCGTACTGCTTGGCCATGTCGGCCTTGTTCAGGCCCTGCAGGGCGCCATAGTGGCGCTCGTTCAGGCGCCAGCTCTTCACCACCGGCAGCCAGGTGCGGTCCATCTCGTCCAGGCAGTACCACAGGGTGTGGATGGCGCGCTTGAGCACGCTGGTGTAGGCCAGGTCGAATTCATAGCCTTCGGCCTTGAGCAGCTTGCCGGCCGACATGGCCTGGGTGACGCCGGTGGGGGTGAGGTCGACGTCGGTCCAGCCGGTGAAGCGGTTTTCCAGGTTCCAGGTCGATTCGCCGTGGCGGATGAGCACGAGTTTGTACATGGTGGTGCGGGTTCGAAGGAAATTGACAGGCGGGCGGTGGCAAAAGCCGCATGCCCAGCGGCAAACAGCCCGCCATTCTAAAATGCCGGCTTCCCGTTTCGTACCCTGCAAGGAATATTGTGAAATTCATACTCGACAACTGGACGCTGATCCTGGTCGCCCTGACATCCGGCATCCTGCTGCTGTGGCCTGCCTTGCGTGGTGTGGCGGGCGGCTCGCTTACCCCGAGTGGGGCGGTGCAGCTCATCAACCAGGAAAAGGCGGTGGTGGTCGATGTCTGCGAGGCAGCCGAGTTCGCGGCGGGGCACGTCACCGGCGCCAAGCACATTCCGCTGGCCCAGCTGGCCAACCAGTTGCCGGCGGTGGTCAAGAACAAGGACCTGCCGGTGATCTTCGTCTGCCAGAGCGGCATGCGCTCCAGCAGCGCGGCCCGCATCGCCAAGGGGCTGGGTTACCAGAAGGCGTTGTCGCTCGGCGGCGGCCTGTCCAGCTGGCGCGCGGCCAGCCTGCCGGTGGAAAAGGGCTGAGCCCGGTCTTTCGTTTCAGATTCAAACCAGACAGGAAACCAAGCCATGCAAGCTGTGAAGATGTACACCACGGCGGTCTGCCCCTACTGCGTGCGCGCCAAGCAGATCCTCAAGGCCAAGGGTGTCGAGCAGATCGAGGAGATCCGCATTGATGCTGACCCGGCCGCCCGCGACCACATGATGGAAATCACCGGCCGACGCACCGTGCCGCAGATCTTCATCGGCAGCACCCACGTCGGCGGTTGCGACGACCTGATGGCGCTGGATGCCAAGGGCGGCCTGGTGTCGCTGCTCAACGCTGCCTGAGCCGTGGATGGTTTTGGCGCCGGGCCGGCCCAAGGCGAAACGCGGCCCCTCGGCTCCTGACATAATCCGGCCAGCCCGATCGTGAGCCCGCTTCGGCATTGTTCCGGGCGGGCTTCGTCATTTTGAATTGAACACCTGAAAGCAAGCCATGGCCGACATGCAAGAACCCGTTTTCCAGATCCAGCGCGTCTACCTCAAGGAGGCCTCGCTGGAGCAGCCCAATTCGCCCGCCATCCTGCTGCAGCAGGAGCAGCCGGCGGTCGACATCCAGCTCGGCGTGGAAGCCACGCCGGTGGCCGACGGCGTGTATGAGGTGTGCGTCACCGCTACCGTGCACACCAAGGTCCAGGACAAGACCGTGTTCCTGGTCGAAGCCAAGCAGGCTGGCATCTTCGAAATCCGCAACCTGCCGGAAGACCAGATGGGCCCGATCATGGGCATTGCCTGCCCGCAGATCGTCTACCCCTACCTGCGCGGCAACGTGGCTGACATCGTGCAGCGCGCCGGCTTCCCGCCGGTGCACCTGTCGGAAATCAACTTCCAGGCCATGTACGAGCAGCAACAGCAGGCGCAGGCCAGCGAGATCCAGGTTCAGTAAGAAATCGGGCTCCAGCCCTTGTCCATCAAGCGCAAGACGCTATGAAAATCATAGTCATTGGCGCTGGCGCCTGGGGCACGGCGCTGGCCATGAGCGCCAGTCAGAACCCGCAGGCCACGCACGAGGTGACGCTGTGGGCGCGCGATCCGGCCCAGGCGGCGGACATGCAGGCGCAGCGCGTCAACGCGCGCTACCTGCCGGACCTGCCCTTGCCGCCGGCCTTGCGTGTCATTGACGGCCGGGTCGACCAGCTGGCGGCGCTGGCGCAGGGGCAGGACCTCGTCATCATTGCCACCCCCATGGCCGGCTTGCGCGGCGTCCTGCAGCAGGTTCGTGACGTGCAGCAGCCGGTGGCCTGGTTGTGCAAGGGTTTCGAGCAGGCTGATCACAGCGTCTCCGGCCTGATGGCGCACGAGATCCAGGCCGTAGTGGCGCCGGGCCTGTTGGCCGGTGCGCTCAGCGGCCCCAGCTTTGCGCAGGAAGTGGCGCGCAACCAGCCCACGGCCCTGGTCGCGGCCAGCCGCCATGCGGTGGTGCGCGAGCGGCTGGTGCAGGCCTTCCACAGCCCGAGCCTGCGTGTCTATGCCAATGACGACATCGTCGGCGCGGAAGTCGGTGGCGCGGTCAAGAACGTGCTGGCGATTGCCACCGGCTTGTGCGACGGCCTGAACCTTGGCCTCAATGCCCGGGCGGCCCTGGTCACGCGCGGCTTGGCCGAGATGACCCGCCTGGGTGTCGCCCTGGGCGCGAAGACGGAAACCTTCATGGGCTTGTCCGGCCTGGGTGACCTGGTGTTGACCGCCACCGGCGACCTCAGCCGCAACCGCAAGGTCGGCCTGCTGCTGGCGCAGGGCCAGACCCTGGCGCAGGCGGTGGCTTCGCTCGGCCATGTGGCCGAGGGCGTCTACAGCGCGCGTACCGTGGTGCAGCGCGCGAAGAGCCTAGGGGTGGAGATGCCGATTGCGCAGGCCGTGGTGGCCCTGCTCGACGGTCGTCTGCAGCCGACGCAGGCCGTCGCCGTCTTGATGGGGCGGGATCCGGCGAAGGAGATTTGAAGCCCCCTGTTGGGCGCTCACTGCGTGTAGCGCCCCTCTCCCCCGAGGGGGACAACGCCAGTGGCCCGGCAGAGCCGGTTCCACGGCGTTTCACGCTTGACGTCCCTCTTTCCACGCAGGGGTGGGTTGCAAGCAAGCCGTGTTAGTTCGTCGTTTGCTCTTGGCTCACCCTTGCCGCGATATGGGCCAGTGCTTCCTCAACCTGATCGACCAGGATCAGGCACAGGTCGCCCTCGCACAACTTGTCCATGGCCAGATCGATGGCCACGAATTCGCCGTGGATCTCCTGCATCTCGCGCGTGCGCTGGGCGCCCTCGAGGCCCTGGCGCAGCAGGGCCAGCACCTCGCCGTCGGCGCGGCCGCGCTGGCAGGCGTCCTGGTACAGGATGACTTCATCGAAGGCGTTGCCCAGGATGCGGGTCTGCTCGCGGATGTCTTCGTCACGGCGGTCGCCGGCACCGCTGATGACCACCGAGCGCCGTTTGGCCGGCATGGCCTCGACAGCGCGCACCAGCGCCAGCATGGCATCCGGGTTGTGGCCATAGTCGGCAATCACGGTGGCGCCACGGTAGCGGAACAGGTTGAAGCGGCCCTGCGCGTTGTTGCTGTCGTTGTCGAAGCTTGCCAGGCCCTGGTGCACCAGCATCCAGTCCAGCCCCAGGCCCCAGACGGCGGCCACGGCCGCCATCACATTCTCGACCTGGAAGCCGATGGTGCCATTCAACGTGAGCGGGATGTCGGCCAGCGCAATGCGGTGCGCGGCCGCGCCCTCGGCCGCGACCAACTGGCCGTCCTCGACGTAGACGGCACGGCGTCCCTGCGCCAGATGGGTGGCCATGACCGGGTGGTTGCGATCCATGGCGAAGTAGGTCACGGCGCCGCGACAGTGGTTGGCCATGGCGGCGACGATCGGGTCGGCCGCGTTGAGCACTGCCATGCCCTTGTCGGCGATGTTCTGCACGATGACGCGCTTGAGCACCGCCAGGTCTTCCACCGTGGTGATGTAGTTCAAGCCCAGGTGGTCGCCGCTGCCGACGTTGGTGACGACCGCCACATCGCAGCGGTCGAAGGCCAGACCCTCGCGCAGCATGCCGCCGCGTGCCGTCTCCAGCACCGCAGCATCCACGTCGGGGTGCTGCAGCACGCTGCGTGCGCTCTTCGGGCCGCTGCAGTCGCCGGTGTCGATGCGCTCGCCGTCGATGTAGACACCGTCGGTGCTGGTCATGCCGACGCACAGCCCTTTTTGCGTCAGCAGGTGGGCGATCAGGCGTACCGTGGTGGTCTTGCCGTTGGTGCCGGTCACGGCCACCAGCGGTATGCGGCCGTTCTCGCCGTAGGGGAACATGGTGGAGATGATGGCTTCGCCGACCGGGCGGCCCTTGCCGTAGGACGGCGACAGGTGCATGCGCAGTCCCGGCGCGGCGTTGACCTCGACCACGCCACCCCCGGTCTCTTCGAGCGGGTGCAGGATGCTGTCGGCCACGATGTCCACGCCGCAGATGTCCAGCCCCACCATCTGCGCCGCAGCCACGGCGCGCTGCGCCACCTCCGGGTGCACGTCGTCGGTGACGTCGGTGGCGGCGCCACCGGTAGACAGGTTGGCGTTGTGGCGCAGGGTGACGCGGCGGCCGTTGGCCGGCACCGAGTCGGCATGCATGCCCTGGCCTGCCAGGCAGGCCAGCGCGATATCGTCAAAGCGGATCTTGGTCAGTGAGGTGGCGTGGCCGGAGCCGCGGCGCGGGTCCTTGTTGACCTCGTCCACCAGCTCGCGCACGCTGTGCATGCCGTCGCCCACCACGCTCGGTGGGTCGCGCCGGGCGGCGGCCACCAGCTTGTTGCCGACCACCAGCAGGCGGAAGTCGTTACCCGGCAGGTAGCGCTCGACCAGGATCTCGTCGTCGTATTCCTCAGCGGCGGCGTAGGCGGTCAGGAGCTGCTCATGGGTGGTGATGTTGACGGTGACGCCCTTGCCCTGGTTGCCGTTCTTGGGTTTGACCACCACCGGCAGGCCGATTTCGCGTGCGGCCTTCCAAGCCTCTTCGGGTGAGGTGACCTCGAAACCCTGCGGCACCGGCACGCCGGCGGCCGCCAGCAGCTTCTTGGTCAGCTGCTTGTCCTGGGCGATGGATTCGGCAATCGCACTGGTGACGTCCATCTCGGCCGCCTGGATGCGGCGTTGTTTGCTGCCCCAGCCGAACTGGATCATGCTGCCTGAGGTCATGCGGCGGTAGGGGATGCCGCGCGCCACGGCCGCGTCGGCGATGGAGCCGGTGCTGGGGCCCAGGCGCACGTCTTCGTCGAGTTCGCGTAGCTGCTCCAGTGCCTGCTCCAGGTCGAAGGGGGTGTCGTCCAGCGCGGCCTGGCACAGGCGCTGCGCCAGTTCCATCGCCAGCCGGCCGACCTCCTCCTGGGTGTATTCGACCACCACCTGGTACACGCCCGCATCGGGCGTCTGGGTGGTGCGGCTGAAAGTGACCGGGCAACCGGCCTGGGCCTGCAGGCTGAGGGCGGCGATTTCCAGCACATGGGCCAGTGGTGCCGTGGTGTCGTGGCCGGTCGGGGTCAGCGGCTGGATCTGCGGGAAGCGGGCCCGCAGCCGGACGCCGAAGCCGCTGCGCGTCTGGAGTTCGCGCTCGGCCGGCGCGCAGCTCACAATGGCCTCGATCGCGGTGTGATGGCTCCACAGGTTGGGGCCGCGCAGCGCGCGGATGCGGGAGACTTCCATGGGTCAGTAGCTCTTCTTCGGAGACGGGTTGAAAGTGCGCAGGCCGGCACCGATCAGTTCGGGCGCGATGCCCAGGGCCCAGGCAGCGGCCACAGCCGCCATCACCATTTCGGGCTTTTCGGCCTTGGTCGGGGCCAGCGAGTCGAGCGGAATATGGCTCACCTCGTCCTCGCCCCGGGCCAGCACGATCTGCCGCTCGCGCAGGAATACGGCGCGGTCGCCACTGGCGCGATGGCTGGTTATCGCGTCCAGGGTCGCGTCGAGGCCGTAGAAGATCACCTTGCCGTCGCACAGCTCGGCCATCTGGACGACCTGTGGGTCGGCGGCATTGAGCACGGCGGTACCGCTGGGCAGCACGACGTCGACCTGCGTGCGTACCACGTTGTACAGCCGGTCGGCATCGTCGATGTAGAAGTCCGTGAGCGCCTCGAAATCGCCGATATCGGTCACCACGCCGACCGCACAGCGGTCGTAGGCCAGGCCTTCGCCGAGGATGGCGCGGTGGGTGTGCTCGAACACGGCGGCTTCCACCGAGCGGTTGATCAGCAGGCGCTGGCCGGCGTCCCAGTGGGTGCTGTCGCGCGCATCGACCTGGCGTGCGCCGAGAAAGAAGCCGTCCTGGCAGGCCAGGCCGACCTGGGTGCCGTTGATGTGCAGCAGCCAGGCCACCAGGCGCGCGATGCGGGTGGTGTGCCGGGTGCCGGTGATGCCGACGATCGGGATGCGCCCCTGTTCCTCGCCGGGGAAGAGATGCTCGACGATGGCCTGACCGACGTTGCGCGGCTCGCCTTCGGCCGGTTTCAGGTGCATCAGCAGACCGGGGCCGGCATTCACTTCGATGATGGCGCCGCCCTGTTCCTGCAGCGGGCGGCCGATGTCCTGGGCTACCAGATCGATGCCGGCGATGTCCAGCCCGACCACGCGGGCCGCGAGTGCGGCGGCACGTGCTACCTGCGGGTGCACCAGGTCAGTGACGTCGTAAGCCAGGTCGCCGTGGCGCTTGAGCAGCACCACCTGGCCGGCGGCGGGCACCGAGTCGCCGTGCAGGCCCTGGCGTTCCAGTTCCAGCTGGGCGATGGGTTCCTTCTCCAGCACCAGCGGCTCAAGCGGGAATTCCTCCTCGACACCGCAGCGCGGATCGCTGTTGATCTGGCTTTCGATCAGCTGGCGGATGGTGGACTGGCCGTCGCCAGTGACGGTCTGCATCTTGCCGCGCGTCGCGGCCACCACGCGCTTGCCGACCACCAGCAGGCGGTGGGCGTCGCCGCGGATGAACTTCTCCACCAGTACGCCGCTGCCTTCGGCGTTGGCAGCCACATAGGCCTTTTCGATCTGCTCCCGGGTGGTGAGGTCGGTGAAAACGCCTCGGCCATGGTTGGCGTCGGTCGGCTTGACCACCACGGGCAGACCGATGTCCTGCGCCGCGTCCCAGGCGGCAGCCGGGCTGTCGACTTCCTGGCCTTCGGGCACCGGCACGCCGCAGGTCTGCAGCATGCTCTTGGTCATGTGCTTGTCGCTGGCGATGCTTTCGGCAATCGCGCTGGTGCGGTCGGTCTCGGCGGTCCAGATGCGGTGCTGGCGCACGCCGTAGCCCAGCTGGACCAGATTGCCTTCGGTCAGGCGGATGTGGGGGATGCGGCGGTCGCTGGCCGCGTCGACGATGTTGGCCGTGCTCGGGCCGAGGCAGAGCCTGTCGCACAGCTCGCGTAGCTGCTGCACAGCGGCAGTCACATCAAACGGGCGGTCCTCGATGGCGGCCATCACCAGGTCGCGGCCGGCTTGCAGCGCGGCGCGGCCGACGTCTTCCTGCCGGGTGCGGAAGGCCAGCTTGTAGATGCCGTGGGCCGAGGTCATGCGAGCCTTGCCAAAGCCGGTCTGCATGCCGGCCAGGTTCTGCAGCTCCAGCACCACGTGTTCCAGGATGTGGGCTGCCCAGGTGCCTTCACGCAGTCGCTGCAGGAAGCCGCCGCGTTCGCCGACGCCGCAGCGGTGCTCGATCAGCCCGGGCAGCATGGCGGTCAAACGCTCGTAGAATCCGGGAATGGTGTTGGAGGGGTAGTGCTCCAGTTCGCCGATGTCGACCCAGGCTTCGATGACGGGCCGGTAGGTCCAGAGGTTGGGGCCGCGCAGATGGGTGACCCGCAGGAATTGAATGTTTTTCGTTGTCATGAATCTAAGCAGGTCTGGCAATCACGTACCGCAGTCGGCTTTCTGGCTCGCGTGAACTGACCCTGGTTTCGGCAAAGTCGTATCCCAACAGTCTCTACATAAAAACGGCGCCCATCGTTCAACGTCCAGCCCTTTGCCCGACGTCAGCCGGGTCTTCAGCCATCAACCCGTACACACTCTGGACCCCATGACTCCCCAAAATCCGGCTGCTGACGAATTATCGATCAACGAGATTCCGGCCGACTGGCGCCAGGAAGCCCGACAACAGCTCCAACCGGAAGAGAACGTTCAGGCTGTGCTGGAGGTTGACCTCGACACCCAACTTCGCTATGTCCGTGGCCTGGTGCTGGTGACCGACCGCCGCCTGTTGAGCCGCGCCCCGGGTGCCTCCGGTTGGATCAGCTGGGATTATCGGCCCGGCCTGACGCTGCAGCACCACGACCATGCGGGGGTCGGCCACCTGGATCTGATGGACGGCCTGGGCCTGCAGGCCAGCTGGCGTTTCACCCTGGGGCAGAACCTGCACGCGATCCGACTGGTGGAGCAGTTCCGGCTGCACCTGCAAAGCCGCCTGAGCGGCGAGCCGGTCGCGCAGCCGGAGGGACACTTCTGTCCCAGCTGCAAGGCACCGCTGGCGCCGGATCAGGACGAGTGCCCGATCTGCACCAAGGTCATGCACACCCCGCCGTCGACCTGGACCCTGTTCCGGCTCTGGCGCTTTGCCCGGCCTTACCGGTTCCAGCTGTTCTGGGGCTTTGTTCTCACACTGCTGGGGACGGCGGCCAGCCTGGTGCCGCCCTACCTGACCATGCCCTTGATGGACGAGGTGCTGATCCCGTTCCAGAACGGGCAGAAGATCGACCCGCAGCTGGTGGCGCTCTACCTTGGCGGCCTGCTGGCGGCGGCGGTGGTGGCCTGGGGACTGACCTGGGCGCGCACCTACATCCTCGCGTTGGTGTCCGAGCGCATCGGCGCCGACTTGCGTACCACCACCTACGACCACCTGTTGCGCCTGTCGCTCGAATACTTCGGCGGCAAGCGCACCGGTGATCTGATCGCCCGCATCGGCAGCGAGACCGACCGCATCTGTGTCTTCCTGTCCCTGCACCTGCTCGACTTCGCCACCGACGTGCTGATGCTGGTGATGACGGCGGCCATCCTGTTCTCCATCAACCCCTGGCTGGCCCTGGTCACGTTGATCCCGCTGCCGATCATCATCTGGATGATCCATGTCGTGCGCGACCGGCTCAAGACCGGCTTCGAGAAGATCGACCGCGTCTGGTCGGAAGTCACCAGCGTGCTGGCTGACACCATCCCCGGCATCCGCGTGGTCAAGGCCTTTGCCCAGGAGCAGCGCGAATCCAGGCGCTTCCACGATGCCAACCGCCACAACCTGGTGGTCAACGACCGGCTCAACCGCGTCTGGTCGCTGTTCGCGCCCAGCGTTTCCTTCCTGACCGAGGTCGGCCTGTTGGTGGTCTGGGGCTTCGGCGTCTGGCTGGTGGCACACGAGCAGATCACGGTGGGTGTGCTGACGGCTTTCATCGCCTACATCAGCCGTTTCTACGGCCGGCTCGATTCCATGAGCCGCATCGTGTCGCATACCGAGAAGTCGGCCTCGGCGGCCAAACGCATCTTCGACATCCTGGATCACGTCTCCAGCGTGCCCGAGCCAGCGCAGCCGGTGCATCTGAAGGAGGTGCGGGGTCGCATCGATGTCTGCGATGTCGGTTTCCGCTACGGCAACCGCGAGGTCAACCGCGGCATCAACATCACCATCGAGCCGGGCCAGATGGTGGGCCTGGTGGGCCACAGCGGCTCGGGCAAGAGCACGCTGGTCAACCTGATCTGCCGCTTCTACGATGTGTCTGAAGGGTCGATCCGCATCGATGGCGTCGACATCCGCGCCCTGCCGGTGGCGGAGTACCGCCGCAACATCGGTCTGGTGCTGCAGGAGCCCTTCCTGTTTTTCGGAACCATCGCTGACAACATCGCCTACGGCAAGCCCGACGCCACGCGCGAGCAGATCATCGCCGCGGCGCGCGCCGCCCATGCCCACGAGTTCATCCTGCGCCTGCCGCAAGGTTACGACTCCATGGTGGGTGAGCGCGGCCAAGGCCTGTCCGGCGGCGAGCGTCAGCGCATCTCGATCGCGCGTGCGCTGCTGATCGACCCGCGCATCCTGATCCTCGACGAGGCCACTGCCTCCGTGGATTCGGAGACCGAGAAGGAAATCCAGAAGGCGCTCGACAACCTGGTGCAGGGCCGTACCACCATTGCCATTGCGCACCGCCTGTCCACGCTGCAGCGGGCCGACCGGCTGGTGGTGCTGGACCGTGGCCAGGTGGTGGAAGAGGGCAGCCACGACGAGCTGATGGCGCGCCAGGGCGCCTACTACAACCTGTACCAGGCGCAGGCGCGCAATGTGGACGTCGACATGGACGACGCCGTCGAACAGGCCACCGCCGACAAGAAGGAGGCGCCCCAATGAACACTCCCCTGATGGTGGGCACCGCCCCCACCACGTTCGAGCTGAGCCGTGACGCATTCGGCAAGCTGGTGCTCACCACGCCGGACGGCCAGGTGTACGAAGGCGTGCAGCCGGTACGGGCCTTCCCGATCCAGTCGCCCGAGCGCGGTATTTCGCTGCTCGACGCTGACGGCCACGAGGTCGCCTGGGTGGAGGCGCTGGCCGACGTGCCGCAGCCGCAGCAGGGCCTGATCCGCGAGGCGCTGGGCGCGCGCGAGTTCATGCCCGAGATCCAGGCCATTCTCAGCGTCACCAGCTTTGCCACGCCCTGCACTTGGCAGGTGCTCACCGACCGCGGCGAGACCCGCTTCGTGCTCAAGGGCGACGAAGACATCCGCCGCTTGAACGGCAATACCCTGCTGGTGACCGACTCGCACGGCATCCATTTCCTGATCCGCGACCTGAGCCAGCTCGGCCGCGACAGCCGCAAGATCCTCGACCGCTTCATGTGAGCGGCCATTTGAGTTCCGACCGATGAATCCCGTTTTTGATTTTTCCGACACGGCCCTGCGCGCTCTGGCGCAGGCCGATGTAGCCCGCGCCCTGCACGAAGACGTGGGCAGCGGCGACCTGACCGCTGGCCTGATCGACCCTGCGCGCCAGGCGCACGCGCGCGTGCTGGCGCGCGAGAGTGCCGTCATCTGCGGCGCGGCCTGGGTCGAGGCCACGCTGCAGCAGATCGAGCCCGCGGCGCGCCTGACCTGGCATGTGCGCGACGGCCAGCGCTGCAACGCCGACCAGGTGGTGCTGGAGATCGAGGGCAGCGCCCGCGGCCTGCTCACCGCCGAGCGCACGCTGCTGAATTTTCTGCAGCTGCTCAGTGCCGTGGCCACGCACACGGCCAGTTATGTGGCGGCCGTGCAGGCGGTGCCGGGTAACCGCGCGCAGATCGTTGACACGCGCAAGACGCTGCCGGGCCTGCGCATGGCGCAGAAGTATGCCGTGCTGGCCGGCGGCGGCACCAACCACCGCATCGGCCTGTTTGATGCGGTGCTGATCAAGGAAAACCACATCGCCGCCGCCGGCAGCGTCACGGCCGTGCTGCAGCAGGCCGCTGCCGTGGCGCCTACCGCCAAGTTCGTCGAGATCGAGGTCGAGACGTTGGCGCAGCTGCGCGAGGCGTTGGAGGCCGGCGCACGCATGGTGCTGCTGGACAACATGAGCCTGGACATGCTGCGCGAGGCCGTGCACCTCAACGCCGGGCGCGCCATTCTGGAGGTCTCCGGTGGCGTCAGCATGGCCACGGTGCGCGACATTGCCGCCACCGGCGTGGACCGCATCTCCATCGGCGCCCTGACCAAGGATGTCAAGGCCGTTGATTTCTCCATGCGTTTCAGCGCCGGGCCGGCCTGAGCCCGAGTGCATTGACCACCCTGCATGCCAGGAATTGCCATGAATACCGCCGCCAACCAAGTCATCGATGTCGAATACGAACAACCGGCCTGCACCACGCGCCACGCCTGGGCGCGCGTGCCGGTGGAGCCCGGGCCGGCAGAGCGCGCCGCGCTCAAGGACAAGATCCGCCGCCTGCTGAAGGAGCACAACGCGGTCATGGTGTCGCACTACTACGTGCACCCCGACCTGCAGGACCTGGCTGAGGAAACCGGCGGCATCGTCAGCGACTCGCTGGAGATGGCGCGCTTCGGCCACAACCATCCGGCCAAGACGCTGGTGGTCTCGGGTGTGCGCTTCATGGGCGAGACGGCCAAGATCCTGTCGCCGGAAAAGCGCATCCTGATGCCGGACCTGGATGCCACGTGCTCACTGGACCTCGGCTGCCCGATCGACGAGTTTTCGGCCTTCTGCGACGCCCACCCCGACCGCACCGTGGTGGTCTACGCCAACACCAGCGCTGCCGTGAAGGCGCGCGCCGACTGGCTGGTGACCTCCAGTTGCGCGCTCGACATCGTGCGTGCGCTCAAGGAGCAGGGGCACAAGATCCTGTGGGCGCCTGACAAGCACCTGGGCGGTTACATCGAGCGCGAGACCGGCGCCGACATGCTGATGTGGAACGGCTCGTGCATCGTGCACGACGAGTTCAAGGCCTTCGAGCTGGAACAGATGATCCGCGAACACCCCAAGGCCAAGGTGCTGGTGCACCCGGAGTCGCCTGCCGCGGTGACGGCGCTGGCCGATGCCGTGGGTTCCACCTCCGGCATCCTGAAGGCGGCGCAGGAGCTGGATGCGACCGAATTCATCGTTGCCACCGACAAGGGCATGATGCACAAGCTGCGCACGCTCAACCCCGGCAAGGTCTTCTACGAGGCGCCCACCGCGGGCCAGAGCGCCACCTGCAAGAGCTGCGCGCACTGCCCCTGGATGGCCATGAACGGCTTGGCCGGCGTGGCGCATGTGCTGGAGACTGGCGCCAACGAGATTCAGGTTGATCCGGCGCTGATCCCGCGCGCGCGCGTGCCGATCGATCGCATGCTGGCCTTCACGGCCGCGCTCAAGGCCGGCCAACCGACGACCGGCTTGGTGCCGAACATCGGGGCGGCGTAGCGGACGAACACCCCCGTGGCGGCGGTCGCCGCCCCCCCTCAAGGGGGCAACGCCAGTGGCCCGGCGGAGCCGGTTCCACGGCGTTCTGCGGTTTGGGTGCTGGCGCTCGAGGTAGCTTGCGTCTTCAGCCGAGCAGGCGTTCGGCGGGCACATAGGCGTAGCCGAGTTGTTGGGCCACGGCTTCGTGCGTGACGTGGCCCTGGGCCACGTTCAATCCGTTTCGCAGGTGCGGGTCGTCACGCATGGCCTGTTGCCAACCTTTGTCGGCCAGCGCCAAGGCGTGCGGCAGGGTGGCGTTGTTGAGGGCGAAGGTCGAGGTGCGGGCCACGTTGCCGGGCATGTTCGCCACGCAGTAGTGCACCACGCCGTCCACCACGTAGGTGGGCTCGGCATGGGTGGTGGGACGGGAGGTCTCGAAACAGCCGCCCTGGTCGATGGCCACATCGACGATGACGGCGCCCTTTTTCATGCGCGACACCAGGGCACGGCTGACCAGCTTGGGCGCGGCCGCACCTGCGACCAGCGCGCTGCCGATCACGAGGTCTGCATCGAGCGCCGATTGCTCGACGTTGTGTGCGCTGGCCAGCAGGGACTGGAGGCGATTGCCATAGCGTGCGTCAAGCGTGCGCAGCTTGTCCACGCTGCGGTTGAGCACGGTCACGCGCGCGCCCATGCCGATGGCCATCTGGGCCGCGTTGGCGCCCACCGTGCCCGCGCCAAGAATCACGACATGGGCCGCTGGCACGCCCGGAACGCCGCCGAGCAGAACGCCCATGCCGCCCTGGGACTTCTCCAGATGGTGGGCGCCCACCTGCACCGCCATGCGGCCAGCCACTTCGCTCATCGGGGTCAGCAGCGGCAGGCTGTGGCCGGGGCCGGTGATGGTCTCGTAGGCAATGCAGATGGCCCCGGTCTTGACCAGCGCCGCCGTCAGTGCCGGATCGGGGGCCAGGTGCAGGTAGGTGTAGAGCAGCTGGCCCGGGCGCAGCAGCGTGAGCTCCGACGCTTGCGGCTCCTTGACCTTCACGATCATCTCTGCCTGCGCAAACACGCTGGTGGCGTCGGGCAGCAGTGTGGCGCCAGCGGCGTGGTAGTCGTCATCCGACAGGCCGATGGCGGCGCCGGCACCGCTTTGCACCAGCACCGAATGTCCATGGGCGCACAGTTCGCGCACGCTGGCCGGCGTCAGGCCGACGCGGTATTCATGGTTCTTGATCTCTTTGGGGACGCCGATACGCATGAGCTTCTCCTGTCGTCACGTAGTCGACGCGAAGGTTAACCCGGACCTCGGTTCGGGTCCAGTTGAGAGATCGTGTCCTGGTGTGTGTCTTCGGCTGACAAACCTGGCGGGCAATTGTTAGCCTGCGACGCAACCTGGAAGCATTGATTGTGGTTCCGACTAACAAGCCTGCGGCAATTGTTAGTCTTCACCGCAACATCGAGGTCTACACCTCGATGTTGTGTCTCCGGCATAACAAGCCCTGCGGGCAATTGTTAGCCTGCGACGCAACCTGGAAGTCTCAGACTTCCAGGTTGTCAATCAAACGGGTGGTGCCTAGGCGGGCGGCGCCCAGGACGACGAGCTGGTCCGGGCCGAAATCGCCGGCTTGCGGTGGTTGCAGGTCGTGGCGGCGGCGCACCGTCATGTAGTCGGGCTTCCAGCCGCGGCCGGCCAGTGTCTGCAGGGCGTGCTGCTCGATGGCGGCGACATTGCGCTCACCCGCGCGCAGCGTGGCGATCATGCTCTTGAGCGTGCGCGAGAGCTGCACGGCCTCCGCGCGTTCCTCTGCGCTCAGGTAGCCGTTGCGCGAGGACAGCGCCAGGCCGTCGTCGGCGCGCAGCGTGGCGCCGGTGTGGATCTCGATCGGCAGCGCCAGCTGCGCCACCATGCGACGAATCACCATCTGCTGCTGGTAGTCCTTGGCGCCGAACACGGCGTAGCGCGGTTGCACGATGTTGAACAGCTTGAGCACCACGGTGCACACGCCAGTGAAGAAACCGGGGCGGAAGTGGCCTTCCAGGATGTCGGCCAGCTCGGTGGGCGGCTGCACCTTGTAGCCCTGCGGCTCGGGGTAGAGCTCGGTTTCGCTCGGGGCAAAGACGATGTCGCAGCCCGCAGTCTTGAGTTTGTCGCAGTCGGCCTCCAGCGTGCGCGGGTAGGTGCCGAAGTCCTCGTGCGGCAGGAACTGCAGCCGGTTGACGAAGATGCTGGCCACCGTCACATCGCCCAGCGGCTTGGCCTGCTTGACGAGTGCCAGATGCCCGTCGTGCAGATTGCCCATGGTCGGCACGAAGGCCGGGCGCTGGTAGCGGGCCAGTTCCGTGCGGAGTTCAGAAATCGTGTGAATCAGCTTCATAAGTACGAGTGCAGGGGAGCGAACCGCGGGGCGCCGCGGAACCGGCTTCGCCGCGCCGCTGGCGCCGTCCCCCTGGGGGGATGATGCCGCAGGCGGCTCAGGGGGAATCCTATCTACCAGGCGTGAACCGAATCAATCGGGAAGCTGCCTTCCTTCACCGCCTTGACGTAGGCTTCCATGGCGCCGCGTACGCTGCCGGCATCCGCCATGAAGTTGTGCACGAACTTCGGCATCTTGCCCAGGTTCATGCCCAGCATGTCGTGCAGCACCAGCACCTGGCCGGCGCAGTCCACGCCGGCGCCGATGCCGATGGTGGCGCACTGCGGCAGCATCTTGGTGAGTTCGGCCGACAGCCCGGCTGGCACCATCTCCAGCACCAGCAGCGCGGCGCCTGCGTCCTGCAGCTCCAGCGCATGGCGCTTGAGGGTGGCCGCCGACTCGTCGGTCTTGCCCTGCACCCGGTAGCCGCCCAGCGCGTGCACCGTCTGCGGCGTCAGGCCGAGATGGGCGCAGACCGGAATGCCGCGCTCGACCAGGAAGCGCACGGTGTCGGCGGTCCAGCCACCACCTTCGAGCTTGACCATGTGCGCACCAGCCTGCATCAGCACCGAGGCGCTGCGGAAGGCCTGCTCTTTCGACTCATGGTAGGTGCCGTAGGGCAGGTCACCGATGATCCAGGCTGTACCCTGCACGCGGCGCACACCGCGCGTCACGCTCTCGACGTGGTAGCGCATGGTCTCCAGTGTCACGCCCACGGTGCTGGACAGGCCCTGACAGACCATGCCGAGCGAGTCGCCCACCAGGATGCATTCCACGCCGGCGGCGTCCGCCACGGCGGCAAAGGTGGCGTCGTAGGCGGTGAGCATGGTGATCTTCTCGCCACGGGCGTGCATTTCCTGCAGGCGCGGCAGGCTGATCGGCTTGCGGGTGGCGGGCGCCGAGGCCGGCGGCAGCGTGCCGTAAGGGGTGGCGCCATTGCTGGGGGTGGAGGTCGGATTGCTCACAGGGGTCTCCAGAGGTCGCAGGTTGACGAAAGGCGTGGACCGCGGCCGCGGCTCAGGTCTTGCCGGGCGGCTGCTGGGCCTGTTGCATGCCCAGGCGCGCCAGCAACTGCACGTCGGCTTCGGTGTCCGGGTTGCCGGTGGTCAGCAGTTTGTCGCCGTAGAAAATGGAGTTGGCGCCAGCCAGGAAACACAGGGCCTGGATGGCCTCGCCCATCTGCTGGCGCCCGGCCGACAGGCGCACGCGTGCTTTCGGCATGGTGATGCGGGCCACCGCGATCGTGCGCACGAACTCGAAGGGGTCAAGCGGTGCCTGGTCGGCCAAGGGGGTGCCTTCCACGCGCACCAGGTTGTTGATGGGTACCGATTCGGGGTAGGGGTCGAGGTTGGCCAGCTCGGCGATCAGGCCGGCGCGCTGGCGGTGGCTCTCACCCATGCCGACGATGCCACCCGAGCAGACCTTGACGCCGGCGTTGCGCACCCGGGCCAGCGTGTCCAGCCGGTCCTGGTAGTCGCGCGTGCTGATGATGTCGCCGTAGAAGTCGGGTGCAGTATCGAGGTTGTGGTTGTAGTAGTCGAGGCCGGCGTCGCGCAGCTGCTCGGCATGGCCGTCTTCCAGCATGCCCAGCGTGGCGCAGGTTTCCAGGCCCAGGCCTTTGACGCCGCGCACCAGCTCGGCCACCTTCTCGATGTCGCGGTCCTTCGGTGCACGCCAGGCGGCGCCCATGCAGAAACGGGTGGCGCCGGCGTCCTTGGCGCGGCGCGCAGCGAACAGCACCTCTTCGAGCTCCATCAGCTTGGAGGCCTTCACGCCGGTCTCGAACGCGGCCGACTGCGGGCAGTAGCCGCAATCTTCCGGGCAGCCACCGGTCTTGACCGACAGCAGGGTGGCGAACTCCACCTGCGTCGGATCGAAGTGTGCCCGGTGCACCGTCTGGGCGCGATACAGAAGTTCGGGGAAGGGAAGCTGGAACAGCGCTTCGATGGCGTCCACGCTCCAGCGTTCGGCCTTGGGCGCAGCGGCGGGCGCGGCCTTGGGGCGGTGCAGGGTGATGGTCTGTTCGGTCACGGCACTCATGATGTCTCCTTAACGTGGCGGGGCGTCAGATCAGGCGCTGTCGCCGCCATGGTGTTCCGCATGAGCCGGCACGTGAGAGGCTTCCTGCACCGGGATGTGGCTGCGCTGTTCCTTGATGCGGTTGGCGCCGTCGACGAAGACCAGCTTGGGCTCGAAGCCCTTGCACTGCGCCTCGGGTACCTGGGCGAAGGCGGCGATGATCAGCAAATCACCTACCGCAGCGCGGCGCGCGGCTGAGCCGTTGACCGAGATGATGCCGGAGCCGCGTTCGCCGCGGATGGCGTAGGTGATGAAGCGCTCGCCGTTATTGATGTTCCAGATGTGAACCTGTTCGTTCTCCATCAGGTTGGCGGCGTCCAGCAGGTCCTCGTCGATGGCGCAGGAGCCTTCGTAGTGCAGCTCGCAGTCGGTGACGGTGGCGCGGTGGATCTTGGATTTAAGCAGGGTACGTTGCATCGGGAACTCCTGGTAGGAGAGGGTCAGGGGGCCGGCGGCACCAGCAGGGTGGGCCGGGGCGTCGGTTCGGTTTGCGGATAGTCGCGACTGTAGTGCAGGCCGCGACTTTCGTGGCGGCTCTGTGCGCTGCGCACGATCAGGTCGGCCACTTGCACCAGGTTGCGCAGCTCCAGCATGTCGCGCGTGACATGGAACTGGGCGTAGAACTCCTGGATTTCGCTCTGCAGCAGCGCAATGCGGTGGGCTGCGCGCTCCAGCCGCTTGTTGGTGCGCACGATGCCGACGTAGTCCCACATGAAGCGGCGCAGCTCGTCCCAGTTGTGCGAGATCACCACGCACTCGTCGGCATCGATCACACGGCTGTCGTCCCAGGCCGGCAGGGGTGGGCAGGCGACGTCGGTGTCCCGCGCGATGTCCAGCGCCGCGGCACGCGCAAACACCATGCATTCCAGCAGCGAGTTGCTGGCCAGGCGGTTGGCGCCATGCAGGCCGGTGCAGCTGGTCTCGCCGATGGCATACAGGCCGGGCAGGTCGCTACGACCGCTCAGGTCGGTGACCACGCCGCCGCAGGTGTAGTGGGCGGCGGGCACCACCGGAATGGGCTGCCGGGCGATGTCGATGCCGAGCTCCAGGCAGCGCGCGTAGATGGTCGGGAAATGCTCCAGCAGGAATTCCTTGGGCTGGTGCGAGATGTCGAGGTAGACGCAGTCCAGGCCGCGCTTTTTCATTTCGAAGTCGATGGCGCGCGCCACCACGTCGCGCGGCGCCAGTTCAGCGCGCGCGTCGTGCGCCGGCATGAAGCGGGTGCCCCCCGCCGATTCGGGCAGGATGAGCCTGCCGCCCTCGCCGCGCACCGCCTCGCTGATGAGGAAAGACTTGGCCTGCGGGTGGTACAGGCAGGTCGGGTGGAACTGGATGAATTCCATGTTGCCCACCCGGCAGCCGGCACGCCACGCCGCCGCAATGCCGTCGCCGGTGGCGGTGTCGGGGTTGGTGGTGTAGAGATAGACCTTGCCGGCGCCGCCGGTGGCCAGGATGGTGTGCGGCGCACTGAAGGTCAGCACCTGATCGGTGGTCTCGTCCAGCGCGTACAGGCCGTAGCAGCGCCGGTCGGGCCGGCCGAGCTTGCTGCCGGTGATCAGATCCACCAGCATGTGGTGCTCGAACAGCGTGATGTTGGGGGTGGCGCGCACCCGGGCCATCAGCGTGTCCTGCACCGCTGCGCCGGTGGCATCGGTCACGTGCACCACACGGCGCGCGCTGTGCCCGCCCTCGCGCGTCAGGTGCAACTGGCCGTCTTCCTGCGAGAAGGGCACGCCCAGCGCCTGCAGCCAGCGGATGTTCTCCGGTGCGTGCTCCACCACGAAGCGGGTGGCCACCGGATCGCACAGGCCGGCGCCGGCCACCAGCGTGTCGTGCACGTGGGCGTCAAAGCTGTCGCTGGCCGACATGACGGCGGAAATGCCGCCCTGGGCCCAGCGGCTGGAGCCGTCGTTGAGCTCGCGCTTGGTCAGCACGGCCACGCGGTGGGTCGGCGCCAGGTGCAGCGCGGCACTCAGGCCGGCCAGACCGCTGCCGACGATCAGGACGTCGAAATGATGGGAGGAAGTCACGGAATGCGTCTTGCTGCGAGTGGGGGCGTGCTCAGACCGGCGAGTACGCCAGCCGCACGTAGATCGGGGCGAAGGCCTCGGCCTGGGTGATCTCGATCAGGCTTTCCTTGGCCAGCTCCAGCAGGGCGACGAAGGTCACCACCAGCACCGGCACGCCCTTGGCCGGATCAAACAACTGCTCGAATTCGACGAACTTGCGGCCCTGCAGCGCCTTGAGCACGATGCTCATGTGCTCGCGCACCGACAGTTCCTCGCGCGAGATCTTGTGGTGCTGCACCAGCTTGGCGCGCTTGAGGATGTCGGCCCAGGCCTCCTGCAGGTCGACCACATGCACATCGGGAAAGCGCGGGGTGAGTGCCTGTTCGATGTAGACCTGAGCCTTCAGGAAGTCGCGCCCGTACTGCGGCACGTTGTTCAGGCTGGCAGCGGCCAGCTTGATCTGCTCGTATTCCAGCAGGCGGCGCACCAGCTCGGCGCGAGGGTCTTCCGGCTCCTCGCCCTCGGCCGTCTTCTTGGGCGGCAGCAGCATGCGCGACTTGATCTCGATCAGCATGGCCGCCATCAGCAGGTACTCGGCCGCCAGCTCCAGGTTGCGGCTGCGGACTTCGTCGACATAGCTCAGGTACTGGCGCGTCACCGCGGCCATCGGGATGTCGAGGATGTTGAAGTTCTGCTTGCGGATCAGGTACAGCAGCAGGTCCAGCGGGCCTTCGAAGGCCTCCAGGAACACCTCCAGCGCGTCGGGCGGGATGTACAGGTCCTGCGGCAGCGCGAACAGCGGCTCACCGTACAGACGTGCCACCGCCACGTGGTCCACGACCTCGGGCATGTCCGCCGGCAAAGCCGGCTCGGCGGCCTGCAGGCCGGTGCTGTCGACGGTGTCGCTCATGAAGTTGCTATCAAATCAGGAGCTGCTTGCGCTTGCGCAGCAAGAGCTGGTGGCAGATTTGATGTTGAATTATTGGGCTTCGCTCTGGTAGACGTAGGGCTTTTGCGCCACGCGCGCCGCCGCATAGTCGGCCCAGGCTTCGCGGTCGACCGCCTTGTCCCACAGCAGCTCGCGCCCCTGGCGCTGGCCGGCTTCGAGCTCGGGCCGGCTGGCCTTGAGCTGCTCGATGAACTGGGTGGTGTCGGATTGGTAATCAGGGCGGCGGAAAATATGCATGGGCAGACCTCGTTTGGGGCCTGTACGCGACAGGCGACAGCCATTTTAGCGGCAGCGTCTCAGGCTGCAGCCGCCCCGGCGGCGGCCAGCGCCAGACCGGTGGCCAGGTCGGGGCTGCGGTCGGCCTCGGGCACCAGATCCAGCAGGCCGCAGCGGCGCGCAATGTCCAGCGGCTGGTGCTGCAGGCCGCACAGCACCAGGCGCCGGCCGGCCTTTTGGCAGGTGCGCGCCAGGTCCATCAGGGTGTCGGCGCCGGAGGAGTCGATGTAGATCACGTTCTTCAGGTCCAGCACCAGCGTGTGTTCGGGCAGGTGGTTCTCCATGTCCTCCACCAGCTTGACGGCCCCGAAAAACAGGGCGCCATAGAGGCGGTAAGCGCTCACGCGCGCCCCCAGGCCGGCCAGCACGGGGTGGTCCAGTGCGCTCACCGCTTCCGAGCGTGACAGGCTGGAGATGCGGTAGATGAAGGTGACACAGGCAGCAATCAGGCCGACTTCCACCGCCACCGTGAGGTCGAACACCACGGTCAGGAAGAACACCGCCAGCAGCGTGATGCGGTAGGGCAGGCGGAACTGCCGCAGGTGCACGAACTCGCGCCACTCGCCCATGTTCCAGGCCACGAACATCAGGATGGCTGCCAGCGCCGCCAGCGGCACGTTGCCGGCCAGCGGGGCGGCCACCAGCACAACCAGCAGCAGCACGCCGGCATGCACCATACCGGCCACCGGCGAGGTGGCGCCACTCTTGATGTTGGTGACAGTGCGGGCAATCGTGCCGGTGGCCGGCATGCCGCCGAAGAACGGCGTGACGAAATTGGCTATGCCCTGGGCCATCAGCTCCTGGTTCGGGTCGTGCCGGTCCTCGGTCATGCCGTCGGCCACGCGCGCGCACAGCAGCGACTCGATGGCGCCCAGCAGCGCCAGTGTGGTGGCCGGAATCACCAGGAAGCGTACCGTCTCCCACGAGAATGCCGGCCACTGGAAGGCTGGCAAGGCAGAGGGGATGCCGCCGAAGCGGCTGCCGATGGTGTCCACCTGCAGGTCCATCAGCGTCACCGCCAGCGTGGCCAGCACCAGCGCCACCACGCTGCCGGGGATGGTGGTGAGGCGGCCGGCGCGGGTGCCCTTCGGTCCCAGCCTGGGTGCGGCCGACTGCCACAAGACAATGATGGCCAGGCAGGCCAGCGCCAGCAGGAGCGCCTGCAGGTTGACGGTGTGCAGCGCGCCGTACAGGGTGCGCAGCATGCCGAAGAAGTCCGCCGGCATGCTCTGCACCCGCAGGCCGAGGAAGTCCTTGACCTGCGACAGCGCGATCAGCACCGCAATGCCGTTGGTGAAGCCGATCACCACCGCCACTGGAATGAAACGGATCAAGGTGCCGAGCTTGAAGAAGCCCATCAGGAACAGCAGCACGCCCGACATGGCGGTGGCGATGATCAGGTTGGCCAGACCATAGCGCTCCACAATGCCGTAGACGATGACGATGAAGGCGCCGGCCGGCCCGCCGATCTGTACCCTGCTGCCGCCCAGGGCCGAGATCAGGAAGCCGGCGATGATGGCGGTGAACAGGCCCGCCTCGGGCTTGAGACCGCTGGCCATGGCGAAAGCCATCGCCAAGGGCAGCGCCACGATGCCGACGGTGGCGCCGGCGCTCAGGTCGCGCAGGAAGCGCTCGCGGCTGTAGCCCGGCAGCGCATCAAGCAACCTGGGGCGGAAGAACGCCGGCGTGTGGGCGGGTTCGGCATCGCGCATGGCGACCGAGTGTACCCGCCGGTCGCCCGCGCTGGTGTCAGTCTGCTCCTGCGGCCGGCGCCAGGCGACCGCTGCGGATGTCGTGCAGCAGCGGGCCTGACACCAGCAGACCCAGCAGCAGCGCCAAAGGCACGGTGGTGACATAGCCCCAGAGCTTGAAGCCCAGGGCGCCGAGCACGCCGCCGGTGAAAAAGGCACCCACCAGCAGCAGGTGAATGCGCAGCTTGCGCCGGTTGGCTTGTACACGCGTCGGCAGGGGCGAACGGTTGATGTAGACCATCTTGCCCAGTTCGATACCGATGTCGGTGACCAGTCCGGTCACGTGGGTGGTGCGGATCTCGGCGTTGGAGATCTTGGTGATGACGGCGTTCTGCAGTCCCATGATGTAGCACAGCAGCAGCACGGTCAGCGGTGCGAACAGTTCGGCGTGCAGGTTGATGGCGGCGCCGAACAGGCCGAACACCAGCAGCAGGCCGGTCTCCAGGACCAGCGGGCGGGCAAAGGCACTGCGCAACTGACGTCGCATGCCCCAGTTGACCATCATGGCAGTGGTCATGGCGCCGCCCACGAAGGCCGCAATCGCCGCCAAGCTGGCCATCACCAGGCCGAATTGACCCAGCACCAGATGGTCGGCCACCGACGACAGCAGGCCCGTCATGTGGGAGGTGTAGTGGCCGATGGCCAGAAAGCCGCCGGCATTGGTGGCGCCGGCAATGAAGCTCAAGGTCATGCCCAGTCGGATGTTGACCGCTGCCGAACGATGGATGTCGGTCCACCAGTGCAGGTGGTGCGGTGGATGCATCGACGGTGTGGATCCGGGCATGGAATGTGCGTGCTGCTGACAGACAGAGACGACGAGGAAGGGTGTCAGTTTACTGCGGTAAACCCTATCCCCCGTTTGGGGGATGGCTGCTGAGCTTGCGGCCCGCTTACATTTACGGGCTGCTGTCACAGCCATCGGGGAAGAAAAGTCATCGGTCGACCACAGGCCGAGGCCATCTGCAGGGTGTTGGGATTCCGCGCATGTCTCCGCCACCGGGAAATCTTCCGTGAAACATCACCGCGCATTGCGTCTGGCCACCCCGGGGTGGCTCATCGTCGTGGCTTTGGTCCTGTTGTTGCAGGTGGCCATGCTCGGCCTTGCCCTGGCCGGCAACCTGGCCTTCATGGTGCCGTCGGTGGCCGGCCTGGCGCTGGCCAGTCTGCTGCTGCTGGGCACCCTGGTCTACATGCTGCTGCGTCAGGCGGCCCGCCTGGAGCAGGCGCACCAGCAGCGTGAGCGGGACTATGCCTGCCTGCGGGAGGCCATTGACGAGATGCCCGCGGCCATCGAGCTCTATGACGCCGAAGACCGGCTGGTGATCTGCAACCGGCGCATGGAACAGCTCTACCCGAACAGTGCCCGCACCCAGGGGGTGGGCCTGCGCTACGAAGACCTGCTGCGGCGGGCCCAGCAGCAGGGCATGCTGATCGATGCCCCGGCCGGGCAGGAAGAGGAATGGATCGCGCTGCGCCTGGCCGGCCGTGGCCGCAGCCAGGCGCCGCAACTGCGTCGCCTGCCGGGCGGCGGTTGGGCGCATCTGTATGAGGCGCGCACCTCATCGGGCTGCATCGTGGCGGTGCGGGTGGATGTGACCGAATCGGTGCATCAGCGCCAGGTGCTGAGCGCCGCACGTGCCGAAGCCCACGCGGCGCGGGTGCGCCTGCATGAAGCCATCGACGCCATGCCGGCCGGCGTGGCGATCTACGACGAGGCGGACCGGCTCATCATGTACAACCGCGAAGTGGTGGACATGGCGCCCTTCAATGCCGGCGGGGAGATGGTGGGCCTCACCTACGAGACCCTGCTGCGGCGCAGCCTGGCGCGCGGTGAGATCGAAGAGGCGCTCGGGCGCGAGGACGAATGGCTGCGTCAGCGCCTGGCGGCGCGCGGCCTGCTCAAGGTGCCGGTGCTGCGTCGCTCCAGCGAAGGCCGCTGGATGCACTACTACGAGACACGCGCTCCGTCGGGCATCCTGATCATGGTGCGCATGGACGTGACCGATCTGGTGGAAAAGAGCCAGGAGCTGGAGCGCGCCAACGAACTGCTGTCGCGCCTGTCCACCACCGACAGCCTGACCGGGCTGGCCAATCGGCGTCAGTTCGACCAGAGTCTGCAGACCGAATGGCTGCGCAGCGCGCGCAGCCAGCAGCCGATTTCGTTGCTGATGATCGACATCGACTACTTCAAACGCTACAACGACCACTACGGCCATCCGACCGGGGACGCCTGCCTGCGTCAGATCGCCGGCATCCTGTTCGACTGCGCCCAGCGCGCCGGTGAGGTGGTGGCGCGTTACGGCGGCGAAGAGTTCGTCATGCTGTTGCCTGGGGCCGATGTCGAGGCGGCGCGCGTCATGGCGCAGCGCTGCATGGACGAGTTGCACAAGGCAGCCATCCCGCATGCCGATTCGCCGGTGGCACCCTGGCTGACCATCAGCATCGGCGTGGCCACGGCGGTGGCGGACGCCAACCAGCTGCCCGAAAGCCTGCTGCAGTGCGCCGATGCGGCGCTCTATCGCACCAAGGGCTCGGGCCGGGCGCGCTTCGAGGTGGTGTCGACCTGAGCCGCGGTCAGCCGGGCTTCAGCGCACCCGCATGCCGGGCTGTGCGCCCGGCCAGGGGTTCAGCACATAGATGCCGGGCTCGGCCTTCTCGTCGGCGTGGCTGGCGGCCAGCACCATGCCTTCCGACACACCGAACTTCATCTTGCGCGGCGCCAGATTGGCCACCATCACGGTGAGCTTGCCCACCAGGTCTTCGGGCTTGTAGGCGCTGGCGATGCCGGAAAAGACATTCCGGGTCTTGCCTTCACCCACGTCCAGCGTCAGGCGCAGCAGCTTGGTGGAGCCTTCCACCGGCTCGCAGTTGACGATCTGCGCGATGCGCAGGTCGATCTTGCTGAAGTCGTCGATGCTGATCACGGGTGCAATCTCTTCACCGCCGGGCGGCACTTTTTCCGGCTCGGGTGCAGCCGGTGGCTCGAACAGGGCGTCGAGCAGCTTGGGGTCTACACGCTGCATCAAGTGCTTGTACTCGCCGATGGTGTGGCCGGGACCCAGCGCTTTCTGTGCATCAGCCCACTGCAGAGGCTGGATTCTGAGGAAGTCTTCCACCTGCGCGGCCAGCGCTGGCAGCACCGGCTTGAGGTAAAGGGTCAGCAGCCGGAACGACTCGATGCACACCGTGCAGACATCGTGCAGGCGCGTCTCCATGCCTTCCTGCTTGGCCAGCTCCCAGGGTTTGTTCTGGTCTACGTATTCGTTCACGCGGTCGGCCAGCAGCATCACCTCACGCAGCGCCTTGCCGTATTCGCGTTCGCCCAGCAGTTCGGCCACCTGCGGCGCGGCATCACGCAGGTGCTCCAGCACCTGGTCGCCGTCGGCCGAAATCTCGCCTAGCTTGCCGCCGAAGCGCTTGGCAATGAAGCCGGCCGCGCGCGAGGCGATGTTGACGTACTTGCCGATCAGGTCGGCATTGACGCGGGCGACGAAGTCGTCCGGGTTGAAGTCCACGTCCTCCACCCGGCTGTTGAGCTTGGCAGCGATGTAGTAGCGCAGCCACTCGGGATTCATGCCGATGGCCAGGTACTTGAGCGGGTCGATGCCGGTGCCGCGGCTCTTGCTCATCTTCTCGCCGCTGACCGTGATGAAACCGTGCACGAAGACGTTGCTCGGCGTCTTGCGGCCGCTGAAGTGCAGCATGGCCGGCCAGAACAGGGTGTGGAAGTAGGTGATGTCCTTGCCGATGAAGTGGTACTGCTCTACCGCCGGGTCCTTGATGTACTGCTCGTAGTCGACGCCGATCTTGCCCAGGTAGTTCTTCAGCGAAGCGAGGTAGCCCACCGGCGCGTCAAGCCAGACGTAGAAGTACTTGCCCGGTGCATCCGGGATCTCGATGCCGAAGTAGGGCGCGTCGCGCGAGATGTCCCAGTCGCCCAGGCCGCCGTTGCCCTGCTCGTCCTTGGCGAACCACTCGCGGATCTTGTTGGCTACTTCGTTCTGCAGCTTGCCCGACTGTGTCCAGTTCTGCAGGAACTCGATGCAGCGCGGATCGGACAGCTTGAAGAAGTAGTGCTCGGAGTTCTTCAGCACCGGCGTGGCACCCGACAGCGCCGAATACGGGTTCTTCAACTCGGTGGGCGCGTAGACCGCGCCACAGGACTCGCAGCTGTCGCCGTACTGGTCCTTGGCGCCGCACTTCGGGCACTCGCCCTTGATGAAACGGTCCGGCAGGAACATGCTCTTCTCGGGATCGAAGAACTGCTCGATGGTCTTGGTGTAGATCAGGCCGGCCGCCTTGAGGTCGCGGTAGATGGCCTTGGAGATCTCGTGGTTCTCGGGGCTGTCGGTCGAACTCCAGTTGTCGAACTGGATGTGAAAGCCGTTCAGGTACTGCGGACGGCCTGCAGCGATGTCGGCCACGAACTGCTGCGGTGTCTTGCCGGCCTTCTCGGCCGCGATCATGATGGGCGCGCCGTGCGCGTCGTCGGCCCCGACGAAATGCACCTCGTGGCCCAGCATGCGCTGCAGGCGCACCCAGATGTCGGCCTGGATGTACTCCATGATGTGGCCGATATGGAAATTGCCGTTGGCGTAGGGCAGGGCGGTGGTGACGAAAAGCTTGCGGGTCATCGTGGTACGGCTTTCTCGGGGTAACCGGCCATTTTAATCGGCCCGTGCCACGGCTGCCTGCGCTTACAGCCGCAAGGGATCGCGCCGGCGCTCGGGGTATGCGGGCCCGGATGACTGCGTGTCGCCGTCCGGCGACGGCCAGCCGAAGAAGTGCAGGATCTCGTTTTGCTGCTTCAGCGCGTCGGCATAACCCAGCTTCATCAGCTCGCGCGTGTAGGCGGTCTCGAACAACAGGTAGCTCGCCAGCGCGCCGCCCTTGACGTCGTTCGCGCTCGACGACACGCCCAGGGCACCGAGCATCGTGCGCACCGCCGCGGGCAGGGCGTCGATGTGACGTGCGGCCAGCTGATCCAGCCGCTCCGAGGGGGAGATGACCAGCAGCTCCACCGGCCGCAGCGCGCTGGCCCGGCGTGCTTCGGGCGGCACCAGCGTCAGCGTGTGGTTGATGCGGCGGATGCGCTCGATGTCGACCGACAGCGCGTCCAGGAAGATGCTCGACATGGCGTGGCCGGCAATCTGTGCCAAGGATGGGTAGGCATGGCTGACGCCGGTCTCGGTGGTGTCGCGCGGCTCGTGCATGCGCCCTGCGCCGATGACGAGGATGCGCTCGGCGCCCAGGTGGATGGCCGGCGCCACCGGCGCGGTCTGGCGCATGGAGCCGTCGCCAAAGTACTCGGTGCGGCCCTGGATCGGCAGCGGCATGGCCGGAAAGATGAAAGGGATGGCCGAGGACGCGAGCAGGTGCTCGTAGGTGATCGGGTGGCGCACGGCCAGCCGCTGTGAGCGCACCCAGGGCTGCATGTGCTCACTGCCGTCGAAGAAGGTCACGTGGTGGCCCGAGCTGTAGCTCGACGCCGTGACGGCCAGCGCCTGCAGGTGCCCTTGCGCCACCAGTTCGGGCAACCGTTCCAGCGGCACCATGTCGCGCAACAGCTCCTCCAGTGGCGAGTTGTCGAGCAGCGAGCGCGGCTTGAGGCGGCGCCACTTGGCCGCCACCCAGCCCAGCGACAGCAGACTCAGCCATTTGGCGCCGCTGCGCATCACGCTCAGCACGTCGGACTGGTAGACCTGATGCGCCTCGAAGTTCTGCCATACGCCCACGATGCGACGTACCGCGAGGTCGAAATTGTCGGCCCCGCAGGCCAGGGCGGCTGCGTTGATGGCGCCGGCCGAGGTGCCGGTGATGATGGCAAAGGGGTTGCGCTCGGCACCCGCTCCGCAGGCCACCCGCAGGTCGGCCACCGCCTCCAGCACCCCCACCTGGTAGGCCGCGCGGGCACCACCGCCGGTCAGCAGCAGGCCGATGTTCGGCGGGGTGGTGTGGTGCATGATTTGATTATGCGGGCCGACCTGCGCCGCCAAGTGGCCGGCAGACTGGGGTTAACCCGGTCCTGTCGATATGCCTACCGGCGTGGGGTGTATGGCGCCACCGCTAGACTATGCCCACAACAGGAGCAATACCCCCATGGCAGTGACAGAACAGGCGTTGTTGGACGCCCTCAAGACCGTTGTCGATTCCAACACCGGCAAGGATTTCGTTTCCAGCAAGGCCCTCAAGAACCTGGCCGTCCAGGGGGGCGACGTCGCCTTCGATATCGAACTGGGCTACCCGGCCAAGAGCCAGGTGCCCGCCTTGCGGCAGGCCCTGGTGACGGCCGCCAAGGGCGTGGCAGGCGTCGGCAATGTATCGGTGAACATCCAGAGCAGGATCGTGGCGCATGCGGTGCAGCGTGGCGTGCAGCTGCTGCCCGGGGTGAAGAATGTCGTGGCGGTGGCATCCGGCAAGGGCGGCGTGGGCAAGAGCACCACGGCCGCCAACCTGGCGCTGGCGCTGGCCGCTGAAGGCGCCAGGGTCGGCCTGCTGGATGCCGACATCTACGGCCCCAGCCAGCCCATGATGATGGGCGTGTCCGGCCGGCCTGAGACGCTGGACGGGCAGAACATGGAGCCGCTGGAGAACTACGGCGTGCAGATCATGTCGATCGGCTTCCTCGTCAATGCCGACGACGCCATGATCTGGCGCGGCCCCATGGCCAGCCAAGCGCTGGAGCAGTTGCTGCGCCAGACGAACTGGAAGGACCTGGACTACCTGATCGTCGACATGCCGCCGGGCACCGGCGACATCCAGCTCACGCTGAGCCAGCGTGTGCCCATGACCGGCGCGGTCATCGTGACCACGCCGCAGGACATTGCGCTGATCGACGCCAAGAAGGGCGTCAAGATGTTCGAGAAGGTGGGCGTGCCCATCCTCGGTCTGGTGGAGAACATGGCGGTGCATGTGTGCAGCAACTGCGGCCACATCGAGCACATCTTCGGTGTCGATGGCGGCAAGAAGATGGCTGCCGAGTACGGCATGCCCTATCTGGGCGCACTGCCGCTGAATCTGCAGATCCGCCTGCAGGCCGACAGCGGCAAGCCCACCGTGGTGGCCGACCCCGACGGTGAGGTGGCGGGCATCTACAAGGCGGTGGCGCGTCAGGTGGCGGTGGCGATTGCCGCGCGGAACAAGGACTTCTCGAGCAAGTTCCCGACGATCACGGTGTCGAAGGAGACCTGATCCGGGGCTGTTCCGTGGTCAGCGGGGGCGGGCAGTAAGTCGGGGTAAGCGCCCATGGGCATGACGCCAAAAGGCGTTACGCTTGACGCATGCCCCTCTGTGCAGACAACAAGAACAGACCATGAACCTGCTCGTCTCCATGCGCTACCTCGTCGCCCTCGACGAGCACAAGCACTTCGCCCGTGCTGCCCAGGCCTGCCACGTCACGCAGCCGGCGCTCTCCAACGCCATCCGCGCGCTGGAGGAGGACTTGGGAAGCCCCTTGGTCAAGCGCGGGCGCACCTTTGTCGGTTTCACGGCCGAGGGCGAGCGCCTGCTGGCCAGTGCGCGGCGGATGCTGCACGAAGAGCAGCTGCTGCTGCAGGACCTCAGCAGCACCGGTGGCCAGCCCAAGGGGCGGCTGAGCATCGGCGTGGTGCCGTCGGCCGAACCGATCGCGGCGCGTTTTGCTGCCATGCTGCACGCCCGTCACCCGGGTATCACGCCGGTGGTGCGCTCCATGAGTTCGCAGGAGATCGAGGCCGGGCTGGAGGAGCTCACGCTCGACATGGGGCTGGGTTTCATCGAGCGCATACGCGCCGGCAGCGGCACCCTGCGCGCTTTGCCGCAGTACACCGAGCATTACTTCCTGGTGCGCAAGGCGACGGCGGCCGGCAGCCAGGGGCTGCAGTTCGGCGCGCCGGTGCGCTGGCAGGAGGCGGCCACGCTGTCGCTGTGCCTGATGACGTCCGAAATGCACAACCGCGCCATCGTCGACGCGGCCTTCCGCGAAGCCGGCGTGGCCGTGCGGCCGGCGATGGAGACCAACTCCCTGCTCACGCTGGCGCTCGGTGCCGTGGGCGGCACGGTGTGCAGCGTCATGCCCGGCGCGCTGGTGGGCGCGGTACAGGCCTATGGCGAACTGGAAGCGCGGGCCCTGACCGGGCCGGACGTGCAGACGCAGATCGGCTTCATGGTGCTGACGTCGGAGCGCGTGTCGCGCACCCTGGAAGCGGCGCTGGTGTTGGCGCAGGACGCCGACTGGCTGCACCATGCCGCAGTCCACAGCGGCTTGTTGCGTCACTGATGCGCGCCTGAGGCCCGCAGGACTCAGGCGCGGCGGGCCTCGCCTGGCCCGCTGGGCGTCTCGGGCGACAGCGGCTCGGTCAGCAGCCAGATGCGGAAGGTGGCGCCGCTTGCCGCTTCGCCGAGTTCCTGACGGTTCAGGCCTTCGATGCGGCCGCCGTAGCGTTCCACCAAGCCGACGCTGATCCACAGGCCCAGGCCGTTGCCGTCGTTCTTGGTCGTGAAGAAAGGACGGAACAGGCGCTCCTTCACGCGCGCGCTCAGGCCGGGGCCGTTATCGCTGATTTCCAGCAGCACACCGGTGTGGCCATCGTCACGGTCGCGCGTGCGCAGGCGCAGGCGACCGCCTTCGGGCATGGCCTGGATGGCGTTGATCAGCAGGTTGATCACCACCTGCTGCAGCTCCTGCCGGTTGATGCCGGCCAGCGCCGTGGCCTGCAGGTCGCGCTCGACTTCGATGTGGGTGCGCGCGAGCAGGTGCCCCACCAGCACCAGCGAGTTCTCCAGCGTGGCGTTCACGTCCAGCGCTTCGACGTAGCCGGCGTACTCGGTCGGGCGCGCGTACTGCAACAGCTGGGTGACGATCAGGCGCATGCGCTCGACCTGCTGGTCCAGCAGCTGCAGTTCGGCCCGCACCGGCGCCGCTTGTGGGCCGAGCGTCTCGCGCATCAGGTCCAGGTTGCCCTGGATGACGGCAATCGGGTTGTTGATCTCGTGCGCCACGCTGGCGGTGAGCTGGCCGATGGCGGCCAGCTTCTCCGACTTCACGAGCTGCTCCTGCGCCTGTTGCAGCGAGGCATTGCTTTGCGCCAGCTCGCGCGTGCGCTCGATCACCTTGGCGTCCAGTTCGTCGCCCCAGCGCTTGAGCGCCTGCGTCTTCTCGTCGATCAGGTTGAGCAGTTCGTCGAAATGGTTGGCCAGCGCGCCGATCTCGTCGCGCGCGGCCACCGGGCCGACGCGCGCACCAGCCTCGCCCTCCTCGACGCGCTGCATGGTCTGGTTCATCTGTTCCAGCGGACGGAAGATGCTGCGCGCCCAGCGCAGCGAGAACAGCGCCGCCAGTACCATCACCACCAGGAAGATGGCCACGATCAGCGCCAGCATGCCGTACTTCACATAGCGGAACGGCTGCTCCAGGTAACCGACGTAGAGCATGCCGACGTGCTCGCCGCGGCCGTCCAGCAGCGGCTCGTAGGCCGAGACGTACCAGTCGCTGACGACGAAGGCGCGATCCAGCCAGGTGGCGCCCTGGCCCAGCACGGCGTCGCGCACGGCCTGCGATACCCGGGTGCCGATGGCGCGCTGGTCCTGGAACAGGCGCACATTGGTGGTGATGCGCACATCGTCCAGGAACAGCGTGGCGGTGCCGTGGCTGCCGAAGGGCAACGAGCCTTCCGGGTAGACGATGCGGTTGATGTGGTCGATGAAGGGCAGGTTCTGGTTCAGCACCATGCCGCCACGCAGCAGCGCGACGATGCGGCCGGCCGTGTCACGCACCGGGGTGGTGGACATCATGACGAGTGCGCGGTCTTCCGCGCGGCGCCCGGTCGGCGCCGCGCCGCGCGTCTCGATCAGCGGGATGTGCAGACGCGGCGCCATGTGTGGCGCCAGCGCCAGCAACTCGGCGGCTTCCAGCCGTGCCACGCTGGCGTGGCCGGTACTGACCTCGGCATCGATCGCCGCCGGACCGCTGGCCGGCGCGTAGAGCGACGTCGACGGCACATCCTGCGTCAGCCAGCCGGCGGTGAGCAGGCGGCCGTCCAGCCGGTACAGATTGAAGAAATCAAAGCCGAGGCGATGGCGCTCGCGTGACAACAGTTTTTGTACGCTGCCCAGGTCGCGCTGCTGCAGCGCGTGGTGCAGCGCCTGCGAGGCGGCTACGCCTTGCGTGCCGGCACCCACCTCGCCCAGTACCTGCTCGAAGTAGCCACGTGCCACCGCCAGGTCGCTGCGCACCTTGGTGATGAGCAGCCGGTCGTAGGCGGCATTGCCCCAGATGAACAATGCACTCACCAGCAGCGGCAGCACCACCAGCAGCGGCAGCAGTGCCATCGCCAGCAGTTTGTTGCGGATGGAGCCGCTGATCCAGCGCGGCGTGCGCCAGAGCCACCTCACGACAGGGCCCACTCGGCGCAGCGCCGCTCCAGCGTGCGGCGCGAAATGCCCAGCAGCTGCGCGGCCTGGGTCTTGTCGCCACCGACCGATTCCAGGATGGCGCGGATGTGCTGCTTCTCCAGCGTATGCAGATCGGTCGTCGCCGGCGCCCGCTTGCCGGAGGGGCGCTTGTCCATGGAGTAAAGCGCCGAGACGTTGAGCGAGCCGAGGATGAGCGAGCGCTCGATCAGGTTGCGCAGCTCACGCACATTGCCCGGCCAGTCGTACTGCATCAGGTAGTCCATTTCGGCGGGCGTGATCTCCAGCGGCGCGGCGCCCAGCATTGGCGCCAGCTGCGCCATGAAATGCTGCACCAGCTCGGGGATGTCTTCCTTGTGCTCGCGCAGCGGCGGCAGTGTGATGTCCACCACCTGCAGCCGGTAGTACAGGTCCTTGCGGAAGCGTCCGGCGGCCACCTCCTCCGGCAGCGAACGGTTGGTGGCAGCGATGATGCGCACGTTGACCGGCAGGTCCTGTTCGCTGCCCACCGGGCGGATCTTCAGGTCTTCCAGCGCGCGCAGCAGCGTGGCCTGCAGCGGCAGGGGCAGTTCGGCCACCTCGTCGAGGAACAGTGTGCCGCCCTGGGCGTAATAGAACAGACCGTTGTGTGCCTGGGTGGCGCCGACGAAGGCGCCCTTGGCATGGCCGAACAGCTCGCTTTCGATCAGCTCGGGCGACATGGCGGCGCAGTTGACCGGCACGAACGGCCCCTGGGCACGCGGGCTCCATTCGTGCAGGGCGCGCGCGGCGAGCTCCTTGCCGGTACCCGACTCGCCCTGCAGCAGCACCGTGCTGTTGACGGCAGCCACGCGGTGCAGCGTCTGCGACAGCTGGCTGATGAGCGGCGAGTGCCCCACCAGGCCGTGGCCGGTGTGCTGCGCGCTGGAGAGCGTGTGCCGCAGCACGAAATTCTCGCGCGCCAGGCGGGCGGCTTCGTAGCAGTGCCGCACGGCATTGAGGATCTGCGGCACGCGAAACGGCTTGAGGATGAAGTCCGAGGCGCCGGCGCGCAGCGCCTCGATGGCGGTGTCGAGGTCGGCAAAGGCGGTGATCAGGATCACCTGCCCGGTGTAACCCTGTTCGCGCAGGGCCTTGAGCCAGGCCACGCCGTTCTGTCCCGGCAGCGCAATGTCCAGGATGATCAGGTCCACATGGTGGTTGCGCAGCAGGCGGGCGCCTTCCTCGGCGCTGCCGGCTTCCATGACGGACTGGCAGCGCGGCGTCAGCGTCTTGACCAGGAAGTTGCGCATGCCGGGCTCGTCATCGACGACCAGCACGGACCAGAAGGGCCAGCCATCGGTGGCCTTGGCAGCGGCGGGAAAAGACGTGGGCGGTTGGGTCACAGTGTCAGCGAGGGTAGCGCGAAATTCTATCGGCCGCCCCCGGGATAGCCCCCACGGCCCCGCGGCCGCGCCACAGCGGCGAGAATCGGCCCATGAACATCTCTTTCTGGCAACTCGGCTGGCGCACCCTGTGGCGCGACCTGCGTGCCGGCGAACTGCGCCTGCTGCTGCTGGCCGTCACGCTGGCGGTGGCTGCACTGACGGCGGTGGGCTTCTTTGCCGACCGCCTCAAGGGCGGCCTGCAGCGCGATGCGCGCCAGCTGCTCGGCGGCGACGCCGTGGTGGCCAGCGACAACCCGGCGCCGGACGCTTTTGCCGCGCAGGCGCGCACATTGGGCCTGCGGGCTGCGACCTCGCTGAGCTTTCCCACCATGGCGCGTGCCAGTGACGAGCGCGGTGGTGCCAGCCGGCTGGTGGCGCTCAAGGCCGTGGAAGACGGTTACCCGCTGCGTGGCCGCCTGACGGTGGCTTCTGATGTCTCGGCCCTGGGCGAGAAGACCGACGCCATTCCGGCCGCCGGCGAGGTGTGGGTCGACGCCCCGCTGCTGGAAGCGCTGGGCCTGCAGCCCGGTGATGAGCTGCTGCTGGGCGAACGCAGCTTTCGCATCGCGCGCGTCATCGTGCTCGAACCCGACCGCGGCGCCGGTTTCATCAACTTCGCGCCGCGCGCCCTGATCCGCAGCAGCGACGTGGCCGCCACCGGCCTGATCCAGCCGGCCAGCCGCGTCAGCTACCGGCTGGCCGTGGCCGGCGCCGACCGGGCGGTGGCGCGTTTCGAGACGTGGGCCAACGAAGCCATCGCGCAGCAGGGCCTGCGCGGCATGCGGGTCGAGTCGCTGCAGGGCGGCCGGCCCGAGATGGGGCAGACGCTGGACCGCGCCGAGAAATTCCTCAACCTGGTGGCGCTGCTGGCCGCGCTGCTGAGCGCCGTGGCCGTGGCGCTGGCCGCGCGCGCCTTTGCCAGCAACCACCTGGACGACTGCGCCATGCTGCGTGTGCTGGGCCTGGGCCACCGCACCATCGCCTGGAGCTACACCTTCGAGTTTGTGCTGGCCGGCCTGGCCGCCAGTGCGCTGGGCGTGGCGCTGGGCTACGCGGTGCATTACGTCTTCGTGCTGCTGCTGGCCGGGCTGGTGGACACCGTCTTGCCGCCGGCCAGCGTCTGGCCGGTGCTGTTCGGCCTGGGCATGGGGCAGACCCTGCTGCTGGCCTTTGGCCTGCCACCGGTGCTGCAGCTGGCGCAGGTGCCCGCGCTGCGTGTGCTGCGGCGTGACGTCGGCAACCTGCGCCCGGCCTCGCTCGGCGTGCTGGCGCTGGGGGTGGCCGGTTTTGCCGCCCTGCTGTTGGCGGTGAGCAGCGACCTCAAGCTGGGTCTGATTGCCGTGGGCGGTTTTGCTGCCGCAGTGGCGCTGTTTGCGCTGGCCAGCTGGGGCGCCGTCTGGTTGCTGCGCCGCGGCGTCAACGAGGCCAGTGCACCGCGCTGGCTGATGCTGGCCACGCGCCAGATCGCCGCGCGCCCGGCCTACACCGTGGTGCAGGTCAGCAGTCTGGCGGTGGGCCTGCTGGCGCTGGTGCTGCTGGTGCTGCTGCGCACCGACCTGATCGCCGGCTGGCGCCAGGCCACGCCGGCCGATGCGCCCAACCGCTTCGTCATCAACGTGCAGCCGGACCAGGGCGAGGCGTTCCAGCAGACGCTGCAGGCCGCCGGCGTAACGGGTTACGACTGGTACCCCATGATCCGCGGCCGGCTGGTGGCGGTGAACGGCCGCGACGTGAAGCCGGACGACTATACGGAGGACCGCGCGCGCCGCCTGGTGGACCGCGAGTTCAACCTCTCGCACAGTGCCGTGCTGCCGCCGCACAACCCGGTGACGGCCGGCCGCTGGACGGCCGAAGAAGCCGGGGCCATCAGCGTGGAAGAAGGCATTGCCAAGACGCTGGGCCTCAAGCTCGGCGACGTGCTGCGCTTCGACATTGCCGGTGTGTTGACCGAATCCACCATCACCTCGCTGCGCAAGGTGGACTGGGGTTCGATGCGCGCCAACTTCTTTGTCATCTACCCGGTCAGCCGCATGGAGGGCGTGCCCGCCACCTACATGAGCGCCTTCCGTGCGCCCGAGGCACGCGGCTTCGACAACACCCTGGTGCGCCAGTTTCCCAACATCACCGTGGTGGACATGAGCACCACGCTGCTGCAGGTGCAACGCGTGCTCGACCAGGTGATCCGCGCGGTGGAGTTCCTGTTCGGCTTCACGCTCGCCGCCGGCCTGGTGGTGCTGCTGGCTGCGGTGGGCGCCACGCGCGAGGAGCGCGCGCGCGAGTTCGCCATCATGCGTGCCGTGGGCGCCAGCGCCGCGCTGCTGCGTCAGGTGCAGCGCGCCGAGCTGGCCGGCGTCGGCCTGCTGGCCGGTTTGCTGGCTTCGCTGGTGGCGGTGGCTGTGGGCTGGGCGCTGGCGCGCTTCGTGTTCGAGTTCGACTGGACGGTCTCCTTTGGCGTGCCACTGGCCGGGGCGGCGGCCGGGGCCGTGCTGGCGCTGTCGGCCGGCTGGTGGGGCTTGCGCGACGTGCTGCGCCGGCCGGTGGTGGAAACGCTGCGGCGTGCCACCGAATGATCGTTTGCTACTAATTTGATAGCTATTGGCGCTTGTCAGATAAGCGCTGGAAGCCAATTTGACCATGAATTCTGAAGAGCGGACCAGCCCGGCCACGGCCTTTGAATGGCTCGGCGGCGAGGCCAAGGTGCAGGCGCTGGTGGACCGTTTCTACGACCTGATGGACCTGGAGCCGGCCTACCAGGAACTGCGCGCGGTGCACGGCAGCGATCTGGACGACGCGCGGCAGAAACTGTTCTGGTTCCTTTGCGGCTGGCTCGGCGGCCCGAACCATTACATCGAACGCTACGGTCACCCGCGTCTGCGCGCGCGCCACATGCCGTTCAAGATCGGCCTCGTCGAGCGCGACCAGTGGCTGGCCTGCATGGACCAGGCCATGGGCGAGGTGGGCGTTGACGAGGCGCTGCGCGCCAAGCTGCGCGAGGCGTTTTTCGGCACGGCGGATTGGATGCGGAATACGCCGAGTTGACACGCCAACGGGCGGGAATTGTTAAATGGGGGTTCACTTGAGTGACAGGCTACGGTCGAACGTCACATTCACGGCCAGAAGCCTTCGCGAAGTCATTCGTGAATTTTTGAATACGTGCGAATAGTGGATCATCTCCGAATGCTTTTGCTGCAATGGCAAAAGTGCATGCACTTCGGTAGAAGTAGTTCCACAAGTCGTATGCGTGATCGTCGTAGAGAGGGGAACCTTTCAAGCCACGCACATGAAATCGAGGGGGCTCGCCCCCATACATTTCCATGATGTGTGGCGACGCGCCATGCACATAGCCAGAAAACGCCTTAGAAAGGGAGCGACGGGCTCGCTCGGCTGTGTAAGGATCATTGTTCACACCATCAATTCGAGCTAAGTAAGCACGGATCTTGTCGCGTTTGATCATGGGGCGCTTCTGCGTTGACGCAAGTGGGTCATCCGGCTTGTCGAATTCCTCCATGTAGAACGCTTGGAGATAACTTTGATGAAGTTGAGTGAGGTCGTTCTTGATGAGGGCGTAGCACAAGAAAACGGCATCTTCCTGGAATTCATCCAGCATTCTGTGGAGTGCCCCTTGTTCCTGAATGAAGCCTGTTGACAACAATAGGTGCGCGGCGTGGAGGGCGCTGACTATCTTTGCGAGCTTTTGAACGATGGCTTGCTGTATCGATTTCTCTGCATACCGAAACGCAAACTGATTACCAATTTGAACCCATTGTGGTGGTTCAACCCGCACGCTCAATGAATGAAGAGTCGACTCCATACTTTGAAGCGTTTGACGGTACAAAAGTGTGATGTTCGTCGACATGGCGTGTGAATGCAGCAGCATCGGAAGCGTGATCCAACGTCCACTGACCTATATGACAAGTCAAGGTCAGCAGATTCACCGCGGTTATTGAGCGCTCAGACGGCGGCCAATCTGGGCAGCATACGTGTAAGCGATAGTTTGTCAATTCGCGGGAGATGGCTGCAGCAATACAACCAAAGCGCCGGCGCCGCCCTCCGCCGGCTTGGCTTGCACAAAAGCCAGCACTTCCTTCTTCTGCACCAGCCAGCTGTGCACGCGGCTCTTGAGCACCGGCGTCTTGCCGGGTGAGCCCAGGCCCTTGCCATGCACCACGCGCACGCAGCGGATGCCGTGCTTGTGCGCCTCGCGGATGAACTGCGCCAGCGCCTCGCGCGCCTCCTCGGTGCGCAGGCCGTGCAGGTCGATCTGACGCTGGATGGCCCAGTCGCCGCGGCGCAGCTTGCGGGTGACGTCCGGGCCGATGCCGGGGCGGCGAAAGCTCATGTGCTCGTCGGCGTCGAGCAGGGTGCTGACGTCGAACTCGTCGCTGATGGACTCGCCCAGCACGGCCTGTTCGTCGCGCTGACGTTGTACCGGAACCGGCTTCGGTTTCTCGGTTTTCAGCGGTGCCTTGGCGGGCGCCGCCAGGGGCTGCACCTTGCCGGCCGCCTTGAGGAACAGGTCCTTGTCGGCCACGTTCTGGCGTGCCAGCCGTTCGGCTTCGGCCTGGCGTTCAGCGTTCAGCTTGGCCTGTTCGGCAATGGCCTTCTTGACCTGCTTCAGGTCGGCGAGCGATTTGACGGTGACCATGCGTGGTGCCCTAGATCAGCCCTTGCTCGGCCATCGACAGGGCCTGGCCCGGCGCCACGATCACATGGTCCAGCACGCGCACATCCACCAAGGCGAGTGCCGCCTTGAGCGCCTGGGTCAATGCCTCGTCGGCGCGCGAGGGCTGTACCGTGCCGCTGGGGTGGTTGTGCGCCAGCACCACGGCGGCGGCGTGGTGGTGCAGGGCGCGCAGCACCACTTCGCGCGGGTAGACGCTGGTCTGCGTCAGCGTGCCGCGGAACAGCTCTTCCAGCGCCAGCAGGCGGTGCTGGTTGTCCAGGAAGAGCACGGCAAAGCATTCGTGTTTCTTGGCGCCCAGTTGCAGCTGCAGGTAGTGCTTGACGGTGTCCGGCGTGTCGAGCGCAGCGCGTTCGCGCAATTGCTCGGCCAAGGCACGGCGCGCCAGTTCCAGCACGGCCAGCAGTTCGGCGCGTTTGGCCGGCCCCAGGCCCTTGATGCGCTTCAAGTCATCGGCCGTGGCGTGAAGCAGGCCGGAGATGCCGCCGAAGCCTGTGCCTTCGTCCAGCAGCTCCTGCGCCAGTTGCAGCACGCCCTTGCCGGCCAGCCCGGTGCGCAGCAGCAGCGCCAGAAGCTCGGCATCGCTCAAGGCGGCCGGGCCACGGGCCAGCAGCTTTTCGCGCGGGCGCGCGTCGGGGGGAAGGTCTTTGAGCGGCATGACAGGCGTCAAATGCGGGGCTTTTTACAATGGAGCCCAGTTTATCGGGACTTTCCATGACCTCCACCCTTCCGCGTGTGCAAGCCGGTTCCTTCCTGACCCTGCACTACCGCCTGGCCGGCCCGGCCGGCGACATCATCAACACCTTCGAGGGCAAACCGGCCACGCTGACCATCGGCACCGGCGAGCTGGCGCCGGCGCTGGAAGAGGCGCTGATCGGGCTGGAGGAGGGGGTGCACACCACGCTGCAACTGGCTGCCGGTGCCTACGGCGAGAAGAACCCGGCCATGCAGCAGTGGCTGTCGCGCAAGGAGCTGCGCGAGCTGGGCGACCCGAACGAGCAATACGCCGTGGGTGACGTGGTGCACTTCCCGACGCCCGACCGCAAGGGTCAGTTCGGCGGTGTGGTGGTGCAGCTGGGGGAGGAGGCGGTGCTGTTCGACTTCAACCACCCGCTGGCCGGCCAGCCGGTGACCTTCGAGGTTCAACTGCTGGGAGTGCTGTGATGCTGGACGAGATCATCCTCGCTGAGCCACGCGGTTTTTGTGCTGGTGTGGACCGCGCCATCGAGATCGTGGAGCGCGCGCTGCACAAGTTCGGCGCCCCGATCTACGTGCGCCATGAGATCGTGCACAACACCTATGTGGTGAACGACCTCAAGGCCAAGGGCGCGATCTTCATCGAGGAACTGGACGAAGTGCCGCCCGGCGCTACCCTGGTGTTCTCGGCCCATGGTGTGAGCAAGGCCGTGCAGCAGGAGGCCGCCAAACGCGGCTTTCATGTGTTCGACGCCACCTGTCCGTTGGTGACCAAGGTGCACGTGGAAGTGGCCAAGCTGCACAAGGAAGGTTATGAATTCATCATGATCGGCCACAAGGGGCACCCGGAGGTGGAAGGCACCATGGGGCAACTGGATTCCGGCATCCACCTGGTGGAAGACGTGGCCGACGTGGCGCGGGTGCAGCCGGCGCAGACCGACAAACTGGCGGTGGTGACGCAGACCACCTTGAGCGTGGACGATGCGGCCGACATCCTGGCGGCGGTGAAGGCACGCTTTCCCAAGGTGCGCGAGCCCAAACAGCAGGACATCTGCTACGCCACGCAGAACCGGCAGGATGCGGTCAAGGTGCTCAGCCCGCAGGTGGACATCGTCATCGTGGTCGGCAGCCCGACCAGTTCCAACAGCAACCGTTTGCGCGAAGTGGCGCAGAAGCTCGGCACCACGAGCTACATGGTGGACAACGCGGAAGAACTGAAGCCCGAGTGGTTCGAGGGCAAGCACCGCGTCGGCCTGACGGCGGGCGCTTCGGCGCCGAGCATCCTGGTGCGCCAGGTGGTGGACCGCATCAAGGAATTCGGCGCTGTCTCGGTGCGCACCATGGAAGGCATCGAGGAAACGGTCAAGTTCCCGCTGCCCAAAGGACTGAAGACCGAACTCTGATCGGACGCCGCTTTCCGGGCCGGCCCACCTACAATTCAGCCATGCTAGACATCACCCTGCTCCGTAAAGACCTCGACTCGGTCGTTGCCCGTCTGGAGACGCGCAAAAAACCGCAAGCCTTCCTGAATGTGGAAGGCTTCCGGGCGCTCGAAGCCGAGCGCAAGACCCTCCAGACCCGCACCGAAGAGCTGCAATCCAAGCGCAACACCCTGAGCAAGCAGATCGGCGCGCTCATGGGCCAGGGCAAGAAGGACGAGGCCGAGGCCGCCAAGGCAGAGGTCAATGCCTTGAAAGGCGAGCTCGACAGTTCGGCCGCGCGGCTGGACCAGATCCAGGCCGAGATGCAGGCCATGCTGCTGGCCGTGCCCAACCTGCCGCACGAGAGCGTGCCGGTCGGTTCAGATGAGACTGGCAACGTGGTGGTGCGTACCTGGGGCAAGCCCAAGCAGTTCGACTTCACCGTCAAGGACCATGTGGACGTGGGCGAGCCGCTGGGGCTGGACTTCGACACCGGCACCAAGCTCACCGGCTCGCGTTTCACCGTGATGAAAGGCCCCATCGCCCGCCTGCACCGTGCGCTGGCGCAGTTCATGCTGGACGTGCAGACGCAGGAGCACGGTTACACCGAGTGCTACACGCCCTACATCGTCAATGGCGACACGCTGCGCGGCACCGGACAACTGCCCAAGTTCGAAGAAGACCTGTTCGCCGCCAAGAAGGGCGGCCAGGAGGGGGCGGCGGAAGACGTGGCGCTGTACCTGATCCCGACCAGCGAAGTGACGCTGACCAATTTCGTGCGTGACGAGATCGTGGCCGAAGCCGACCTGCCGATCAAGCTCACCGCCCACACGCCCTGTTTCCGCTCCGAGGCCGGCTCCTACGGCCGCGACACGCGCGGCATGATTCGCCAGCACCAGTTCGACAAGGTCGAGATGGTGCAGATCGTGCACCCCGAGAAGAGCTACGAGGCGCTGGAAGAGATGACGCGCAACGCCGAGGCCATCCTGCAAAAGCTCGGCCTGCCGTATCGCGTGATGAGCCTGTGCACCGGCGACATGGGCTTTGGCGCCGCCAAGACCTACGACCTGGAAGTCTGGTTGCCGGCACAGAACACCTACCGCGAGATCAGCTCGGTCTCCAACTGCGAGGCCTTCCAGGCGCGCCGCCTGCAGGCGCGCTTCAAGAACGCGCAGGGCAAGAACGAGCTGGTGCACACCCTCAACGGTTCCGGCCTGGCCGTGGGCCGCACGCTGGTGGCGGTGCTGGAAAACTACCAGCGTGCCGACGGCAGCGTGGAAGTGCCGGCGGCGCTGCAGCCCTACATGGGCGGCCTTCAGGAGCTGCGGCCGTGATCTCCCGCCTGCGTCGCGCCCTGTGCCTGCTGCTGCCCCTGGGGGCGGCCGGTGTGCAGGCCGCTGTGCCGGCCGTGGGCCAGAACGCACCGGACTTTACCCTGCCTGACCAGAGCGGCAAGCCGCGCCGCCTGGCAGACTGGCGCGGCAAGTGGCTGGTGCTCTACTTCTATCCCAAGAACGACACCCCGGGCTGCACCGAAGAAGCCTGTACCTTCCGCGACGACTGGGAGCAGCTCACCGCCCTCGGTGCCGAGGTGGTAGGCATCAGCGTGGACGACAGTGCTTCGCACGCGGCCTTCACGCAGAAGTACAAGCTGCCCTTTCCGCTGCTGGCCGACACGCAGGGCGAAGTGGCGCAGCGCTACGGCGCGATCTCGGACTGGAAGCTGTTCAAGTTCGCCAAGCGCTACACCTTCCTCATCGACCCGCAGGGCCGTATCGCCAAGGTCTACCTGTCGGTCAACACCTCGCGCCATTCGGCCGAGGTGGTGGCAGATCTGAAGCGACTCCAGCAAACCCGCTCCTGACACGGCAGCGCGGCCGGCACCGGCCGTGCGTCGCCGAACGGGCGCTTGCCTATTTCCAAGAAGGACACCTCATGACTTCATCCTGGCTTTGTTGTCTTCGAGCAGGCGCGCTCGTGCTGGCGGGTTGCGGCGGGCTGACAGTGGCGAGTGCCGATGAGCTTCCCTCCGTGCAGCGGCAAGGCGGCATCGAGTACCTGAGCGGTGGCATCGGGCTGGAAGAGTCCACGGCCATCGAGGCCGAGAGCCGCAAGTGGCCGCTCACCCTGCTGTTCTCGGCCCGACGCTGGCAGCGCGCCGTCTACACCGCAGACGCCAAGGTCAGTCTGCGCGATGGCCAGGGCAAGCTGCTGCTGCAGGTGCAGGCCGACGGGCCGTTCCTCCTGCTGCGCTTGCCGCCCGGCACCTACACCGCGGACGCTACGCTGGACGGCAAGCCCTTGCGGCAACGCGTGGTGCTGAAGAAGGGCGAGGCGGCACGCGTGGTGTTTGTCTGGCCGGAAGTGCCGGGCGACGAGTCGGCACCGGACTGACGGCCATGCTAGCCGGGAGCCCGGCAACACCAATCACACACCCCGCCATCAGCGGGGTGTGTTGTTTCTGGCAGGTCGCGGCTCAGGCCTGTCGGCGCTGACGTACGGCCTGCGCCAGGTTCTCCAGCACCGGCGCGGTCTGCTCGAAGCTGATGCAGGCGTCGGTGATGGATACACCGTAAGCCGGTGGCTGGCCCGGCACCAGGTCCTGCCGACCTTCGTGCAGGTGGCTTTCGATCATCAGGCCGATGATGCGGCGGTCGCCGCCGGCCACCTGATGGGCCACGTCGCGCGCGACTTCGATCTGTCGCGCGTACTGCTTGCTGCTGTTGGCGTGCGAGACGTCGATCATCACCTGCGGCGCCAGGCCGGAGGCCTGCAGCACCTGGCAGGCGGCGTCGACATCGGCGGCGGAATAATTGGGCGTCTTGCCGCCGCGCAGGATGACGTGCACATCCTGGTTGCCGCGCGTCTCGAAGATGGCGGCCTGGCCCATCTTGGTCATGCCCATGAAAGCGTGCGGCGCACGCGAGGCCACCACCGCATCGGCCGCCACCTTGACGCCGCCGTCGGTGCCGTTCTTGAAGCCCACCGGACACGACAGGCCGCTGGCCAACTGGCGGTGGCTCTGGCTTTCGGTCGTGCGCGCGCCGATGGCGCCCCAGCTCACCAAGTCGCTGATGAACTGCGGGCTCAGCAGATCGAGGAACTCGGTGCCCACCGGCAGGCCGATGTCGGTGATGTCGAGCAGCAGCCGGCGCGCCATCTCCAGGCCCTCGTTCATCGCAAAGCTGCCGTCGAGGTGCGGGTCGTTGATGTAGCCCTTCCAGCCCACGGTGGTGCGCGGCTTCTCGAAGTAGACCCGCATCACCACCAGCAGGTCCGGCGCATGCCGGTCGGCTTCCTTCTTCAGCCGTCGCGCGTATTCCAGCGCCTGATCGTGGTCATGGATGGAGCAGGGGCCGACCACCACCAGCAAGCGGTCATCCCGGCCGTGCAGCACGGCCGAAATGTCCTGGCGCGAGCGCTCCACCAGCGCCAGTTGCTGCTCGCTGGCCGGCAGGCGCTCTTCCAGCAGAGCCGGGGTCATGAGCGGGCGCACGCAGGCGATGCGGGTGTCGTCGATGCGGGTCTTGTCCTGGGTGGTGAGCATGGGCATGGTCTGGCGGATGTGTGTCTGGGGATTGTTGGCCACGAACCTTACAGCAGCCCCGCATACAGACCGGGGCGCACCATGAAAAACGGGCCACCTGATCACAAGTGGCCCGCTTGGCATGTCTGGCGGAGCAGTAGAGATTGTATAAATAACTTGCTCAGGTCAAGAAGCATCATTTTTTGGTGGCGTCAGGGATTCGAACCATCACTCCTAAATAGATCAGATTTCAACCCCGAGAAGTCAGCGAGTTCAGCCTTTTCGGGGCAAGTCACTCTTGCGGCAGGTGATCCACAACATGCCGTAGGGCTCGTTCATCAACGCCATGGACCAGGCCAGGTATGAGATCGAGAGTGACCCGACCGCCCAAGGCTCTGATCTGCTTATCGGCCTCTACTGACCACTGGGGTATCACCACACCATCACTGTCGCCATGGATCAGATGGATGCTTATCTCGGGGGAGATATGCCGCACGAGTCCGGCAAAGCGTCCGGCCAGCGCGATGACAGTGTGCGCCGCCTGCTTCGGCTGGAGCGTAGTCTGCGTGGACTCCATCGACATGATCGCGCCCTGCGAAAAACCCACCAGTACCGTGCGGTCTGGACCGATGTCCGTCACGCTCTGCCAATGCTGGATCGCCCGCAGGAAAGGGGGCATGGCCTGGGCGATGCGCTGTGGACGGTTTTCCTCAGAAATGCCGACCACAGAAAACCACTCCTTGCCTTGGCCCAGCTGTGACGGGTGTGGCGCCTCCACACTGACCACTGAGGCCCGGGGCCGAGCCTTTGCCAGCGCCTGCCCGACAGGGGCAAGGTCCTGGGCCGATGAGCCCACGCCGTGGAACAGGAGCACCAGTTGGTCACTCGCCTCGGGACGGGCCAGCATCAGTGAGCTGTCATGCATGCGCGTGCTCCTTAGCATCGATAGTCAGTTCCTGGCCGAACACGTACGACTCCATCGCCAGCACCCCATGCCGGATGCCGCCATCAAGTACGGTGACCCCACCGGACGCGCTGGCGGCTCCCGCAGCCACTAGCAAGGGCAAGAAGTGCTCCGTGGTCGGGTGGGCACGGTCGGCGTGAGGGGCGATCTGAAGGGTCCGCAGCAGACGCGCCATGTCACCGTCCAGCACGGCTTGGCGCACCCAGGCAGAAAACTCCTGGGCATAAGACGCGGCCTGAACTTCGCCCGAGCGGAACTCGTAGAGGTTGTGCGTGAGGCTTCCTGAGCCGACGATCAGCACTCCGTCCTGTGCCAACGGCGCCAGCGCCCGACCCAGGGCAAACGCCTTGTCTTCATCAACATCAAAGGGTAAGGACACCTGGACCACCGGCACATCCGACTCTGGGAAAAGATGCATCAAGGGTACCCAGGCGCCGTGATCTAGGCCGCGGCGGCCATCGAGACGGGCAGGAATGCCTTGGGACTGCAATTGCTGCTGGATGCGCACTGCCAGTTCAGGTAGGCCAGGTGCTGGATACTGCAACGAGTACAGTGCCCGGGGAAAGCCCCCGAAGTCGTGGACCGTCTGGGGCTTGTCTGTAGCTGTGATCTCTACGCCCTGCGTCATCCAGTGCGGCGAGACCACCACCACCGCGCGGGGTTTGCCCAGGGCCAGCCCCAAGGCGCGCAACTGGGCACCGGCCAGACCCGGCTCAATTGCGAACGTCGGAGCCCCGTGGGACACAAAGACAGTTGGCAGGGCATTCATGGCTGGTTCCTGGATCAAAGTCATTCGCTCTTAGCGCTCTGCACCCGGTCCAGCGATACGCGACCGCCGCCCGAGAAGACCAGCGAAACGCTGACCGCCAGCATCGCCAGTGCGTACTCATAGCCCCCCTTGTCAAGGAAAAAGCCCTTGCTGAAGTGCACGGCAAAAACCGCGATCAACATGGCGAATGCCAGAGCAGCGGCAGCCGGCCGAACGAGCAATCCGAGGATGAGCGCCAGGCCGCCAAAAAACTCGACAGCTCCGGCCAGCAAGGCCATCAGGTACCCAGGGCTTAAGCCAACAGAGTCGAAAAACTGGCCTGTCCCTTCCAGGCCATAACCGCCGAATGCGCCGAAGAGTTTCTGGGCACCATGAGCGACGAAGATGGCGCCGCCCGCAAGACGCAAAGCCAGAGGCGCAAGGCTGTCGTCGGTCGAGATTACACGCTGCACGATGGAGGCAGATGGAGAAGTATTGAGGGCAGTTGTCATGGTGTTTCCTTTTTGAGTTAGGCCCGCAATGCAGGCATGGACTCCACTGTATTGATTCCATTAATAAAGATAAACACACTTAAAATGAACTGACTGTCTAAAATATCGGAACAATGGATAAGTTTCAGGAAATCCGCGTGTTCTCTGCGGTGGTAGATGCCTCCAGCTTTGTGGCTGCCGCCGACAACTTGGGCATGTCGAAAGCCGCCGTCTCGCGCTATGTGTCCGAACTGGAGCAGCGTCTAGGTGTGAGGCTGATGCACCGAACCACGCGCAAACTCTCGCTGACACCCGAGGGTGAAGTGTTCCTGGCGCGATGCCGGGACCTCCTGGCCAGCATTGAATCCTCAGAGGCTGAGATTTCGACCCGAAGCGTGACAGCCAGCGGGCTGCTCAAAGTGAGCGTGCCGGTGAGCTTTGGAATAAGGCACTTGGCTCCGTTGTGGAGCGAGTTCCTCTCTGATCACCCCCAAGTGACTCTGGATGTGCAATTAGCCGACCGAGTCATTGACCTTGTGGACGAAGGGTTCGACCTGGCCGTGCGGATCGCCCGCCTGCCCGACTCCTCTCTCATCTCGCGACAGCTTGCATCTACTCGCCTGGTGCTTTGCGCCGCGCCTAGTTATCTCAAGCGTCGAGGCACGCCCGCACATCCGTCAGAGCTCGCGCAACACGACGTGTTGGGCTACAGCCTCATGGCGATGGGCGACCAGTGGCAGTTCACCGGCCCCGAAGGCCCTGTGAGCGTCAAGGTGAGGCCGCGAATGTGGACCAACAACGGAGACAGCTGCGTAGCAGCAGCTTTGCAAGGCTCCGGCATACAACTACAGCCAACTTTCTTGATAGACGACGAGTTAGCCAGCGGACAACTCGTGGAAATCCTGCCCCAGTTCCGTTCGGTCGAGCTGGGCATCTACGCCGTCTATCCCAGCCGCAAGTTCGTACTGCCAAAGGTGAGAGCCATGGTTGAATTTCTGGCCAATGAGCT
>JAULXO010000008.1:0-43985 GCA_032118555.1 Hylemonella sp.
CCGCAGGAGAAGCACGCCAACATCAAGCAGGTGCTGTTCTGGGCCGACAACGCCCAGCACAAGCGCCAGCTGCTGGACCACTGGCTGCGTGATGCCTCGATCGACCAGGCCATCGTGTTCGCCAGCACCCAGGTGGAGTGCGACGGTCTGGCCACCGACCTGCAGCAGGACGGCTTCAGTGCCGTGGCGCTGCACGGTGCGCTGAGCCAGGGCCTGCGCAACCGCCGCCTGATGGCGCTGCGCAACGGCCAGGTGCAGATCCTGGTCGCTACCGATGTGGCGGCGCGCGGCATCGATGTGCCCACCATCACCCACGTCTTCAACTTCGGCCTGCCGATGAAGGCCGAGGACTACACGCACCGCATTGGCCGTACCGGCCGCGCCGGCCGCGACGGCCTGGCCGTGACCTTTGCCGAGTTCCGCGACCGCCGCAAGATCTTCGATATCGAGGCCTACAGCAAGCAGCCGTTCAAGGCTGAGACCATTCCCGGCCTGGAGCCGAAGCAACGCATGCCCGACGCCCGTTCGGAGCGTTCCAACTTCGGCGGCCGCAACAGCCGCGGCGGCGAGCGCGATGGCTTCTCGCGTGACCGCAAGTTCGGCAACGGCAACCGTTCCGGCTTCGGTGGCAACCGCGGTGGTTTTGGTGGTGATCGCGCGTCTTTCGCGCCGCGCGATGACCGCGGCGGTGACCGTCGAGGCTTTGGCGCCGAGCGCCCGGCGGCGGGCGGTTTTGGTGGAGGCTTTGCCCCGCGCGAGGAGCGCGGTGGTGAGCGTCGCGAAGGTTTCAGCTACGAGCGCAAGGGTGGTTTCAACGACCGCTTTGCCGGCGACGGCCGCCGTGACGGCGGAGCACCGCGTGGTGACTTCGCGCCGCGCAAGCCGGCCTTTGCCAAGCCCGGCAACGGTGGCGGCAAGGTGTTTGTGCCGCGCGACGCCAAGAAGCGCGCGCCGCGCCCGGCACGCTGATGCCGAGCAGCCGATCGCCTGGCGATCGGCTGGAAAAAAAAAGCCCGCCTGACTCGCGTCGGCGGGCTTTTTTTCGGGGGCGGTTTCACTGCAGGCGCATGCCGCCTTCCTTGCCGGTCACCAGGCGTTTGCCCGGAGGCAGTATGAGGTAGGCCGCTGCATCGTTCGGCGCCAGTCCATAGGCCAGCGTGGCCGGTCCTTGGGCGCCGCGGCCGCTGGCGTGGCCGCGCGTTTCGCTGACGGCTACGAAATCAAGCCGGACCTCGCTGCCGTCGCTGCACTGCAGGTTGATGGTGCCGGCGCGGCTGGCGGTGTAGCGCAGGCCACCCATGCAGGACATGCCGGCGTCGGCCTGCAGGCGCACGGTGCCCTTGCGGTCGAAGAAGAATTCCACTTCGCCGCGCAGCAGCGTTTCATTCACTACCGCCAGCGCGGGCGCGGTGGACGACAGCGCCTTCTGGCTCAGGTCGCTGATCTTGGCGCAGCCGGCCAATGACAGCGCCAGCAGGAGGGCAGGGGTGATGACCTTCATGGTGGGAATGATAGAGCGGCACTGGCGATGCAATGGCACGAATTTCCGGGTGTTTGACGGTCTGTTGTGCGCGCTGACGCGGCGTGCCAGCGCAAATGGGCCGGCGTCGGCCTTCGAAATCTCCGTAAGATGCCCGGCATGAGAGTACGGTTGTATGCAGCGAAGTGGATCTGGGCCGGTACCTGTGCCCTGGTCGTGCTGGCCGGGGTGGCAGCGACCAACCTGGACCGCCTGCAGCAACTGGCGCTGAGCCGCTATGGCGCGGACGTGGCGCACCGAGTGGGCGAGTGGCGCACCATGGTGCTGCCGCCGCAGGGCGCGAGCGACCAGGATAAGCTCGAACGCGTCAACCGCTACTTCAACCAGCGCATCCGCTGGGTCGACGACCGGGAGTTGTGGCAGCAGGAAGACTACTGGGCCTCGCTGCTGGAAACCCTGGCGAAGGGCGCGGGCGACTGCGAGGACTTTGCCATTGCCAAGTACGTGAGCTTGCTGCTGGCGGGCGTGCCGGAGGCCAGGCTTCGCCTGACCTACGTGCGCATGCAGCGGCCCGAGCGCGGTGAGCCGGAGGCGCACATGATCCTGGCCTACTACGCCGATCCGTTGGCCGAGCCATTGATCCTGGACAACTACGACGGCGACATCAAGCCCGCCTCGCGCCGGCCCGACCTGACGCCGGTGTACGCCTTCAACGCTTCGCAACTCTGGTTCCGCGGCCCCAGCCCGTCCAGTTCGGACCCCACGACCCGCATCTCGCGCTGGCGCGATGTGCTGGCGCGCATGCAGGCGGAACACACGCTATAGAACACTCGGGAGTAGCACCATGTCACTGGTCAAACGTCTGTGGGTCGCCGTCGGCCTGATCATCCTGGCCGCGGTTCTGACGGCAGGCATCATCAACATCCACTCGGCCCAGCACTATCTGGAGAACGAGCTCAAGGTCAAGAACCTCGACACCGCCACCGCGCTGGCCCTCACGCTCTCGCAGAGCGCCGGCGATCCGGTCAAGGTCGAACTGCTGCTGAGTTCCCAGTTCGACCTGGGGCATTACCAGCACATTGACTATTTCGGGCCCGATGGCCGGCTGCTCGCGCAGCGCGAACGCACGACGCAGCCGTCGACTGTGCCGAGCTGGTTCATGCGCCTGTTCCCGATCGCACCGGAGCCCGGCAACGCCGTGATCCAGAGCGGCTGGCAGCAACTGGGCAGCATCCAGCTGCGCAGCGATCCGTCGTTCGCCTACGACTCGCTTTGGCGTTCTGCCTTGGAGTTGGCGCAGCTGTTTGTCCTGGGCGGCATGATGGTCGGTGCGCTGGGCGTGCTGGCCATCCGGCGCGTGCTCCGGCCGCTGGACCATGTGGTGGAGCAGGCCGAGGCGCTGGCCGAGCGGCGTTACCTGGAGGTCACGCCGCCGCACACGCTGGAGTTCCGGCGCATCATCGAAGCCATGAACCGGCTGTCGCAGAAGACCAAGCGCATGCTGGACGACGAAGCGGCCCGCCTGGACCGACTCAAGACGGAACACGAGATCGATGCGGGCAGCGGCTTCATGATGCGGGAGGTGTTCTGCCGCAACGCCGCGGCTGAGATCGCGCGTGAAGACACTGAACTACAAGGCGTGCTGGTGGTGGTACGCATCGCCAACCTGCAGGAGCTCAACCGCGAGATCGGCCGCCTGCAGACCGACCGCCTGATACGCCTGGTGGCCGGGCAGATCCGAGCGATGCTGAGCGCGTATCGGGGTGTGTACTTCGGACGGCTGAACGCCTCCGACTTCGGCCTGCTGCTGCCGGGGCTGGAGGCGGCCGCGGCGGTGTTGCCGGGCCTGCATGCTGCGATCCTGCAGGCCGAGCACGCGCCCTTGCTGCGCCTGTGCTACGGGTCGACGCGCTATGGGGTCGGCAGCAGCCTGTCCGATCTCTTGTCAGCCTGCGACCAGAGCTTGACGCCAGCCGGCACCGAGGCGGTCGTGCTGCCGACGGACGCCGCGCCGCTGTCCCTGCGTTCTACACGTGAGTGGGGTGAGATCCTGCACACTGCCTTGCGCCGGCACGAGTTTCAGCTCACGCTGCAGCCGGTGCATGACCGTCGGGGCCGGGCCTTGTGTGCCGACGCCGTGGCGCGCATCCATTCGACGGTATGCGCCGAGGTGCTGGTGGCTGGCGCTTTCTTGCCGCAGGCGCGACGTTTCGGCCTGGTGGGGCAGGTGGATGTCGAGATTCTGGCGCTGGCCCTGGCCGAGGCCGAACGCAGCAGCCAGGTCATCTGCATTGACCTGGGCTACGAGTCAGTGTGCGACATGGCGCTGACGGACCGCATCCTGGAACTGCTGGCGCAGCACAAGCTGCAGGCGGCACGGGTGCAGTTCGATGTCGACGAGAGCGTGGCCTTTGAACACCTGCCGTCCTTCGCCCGTTTTTGCGAGCGCCTGCGGCCGCTGGGTTGCCGGGTCGGCATCGAGGGGCTCGATCATCACGTCGGCCACCTGGGGCGGCTGCACGGGTTGGGGCTGCACAGCGTCAAGCTCAGCCGTGCGGTGGTGCAAGGCGCGCTGCAGGATGCCGCGGCCCAGACGCTGTTGCGCGGCCTGTGCAGCATCGGCCATGCCATGGGCTTGCAGGTCATTGCCGATGGCGTGCCGCGCGCCGAGGATGCGACGCTGCTGTTCGAACTGGGGTTTGACGGCGTGAACGCGATGCCCGCTGCCTGAAGGGCTGCAGCGCTTCGTTGTCAGGCTTGGCCGGGCTGAGGTGGTCAGCGAAGGCAGGCTACGAAGGCAGGGTTGGCGCTGGTCGGCTTGCCGTAGCACAGCGGGGCGCCATGCCGGTCCTGTACCGCGCCGCCGGCCGCTTCCAGCACCGCCTGTCCCGCCGCCGTATCCCATTCGCAGGTCGGACCCAGCCGAGGGTAGAGATCGGCGCTGCCTTCGGCCATCCGGCAGAACTTCAACGAGCTGCCGGCCTGCACAAGTTCGTGCGGCCCGAGTTGCTGCAGGTAGGCTCGGGTCTCCTCGTTCAGGTGGCTCTTGCTGGCCAGCACGCGTACGGGGCGGCCGGCGCGCTGCTGTGCCGTGGCCACTTGGATCGGCTCCACCTTGCCGCCCGCGTCCCGCCAAGCGCCTTGGCCCGCGCTGCCCCAGTAGCTTTGTCCCAGTGCGGGCGCCACCACCACGCCCAGCACGGGGCGGCCGTCTTCGATGAGGGCGATGTTCACGGTGAACTCGCCGTTGCGCGCTACAAACTCCTTGGTGCCGTCCAGCGGGTCCACCAGCCAGAAGCGCCCTGTGGGCTTGCGGAACACCTCAGAAGCGCTGTCTTCTTCAGACACCACCGGGACGTCGGGCGTCAATTGCGCCAGCCCCCGAGCAATCACCCCGTGCGCCGCCAGGTCGGCCTGGGTGAGCGGACTGCCATCGGCCTTGTAGCTAACCTCGCCGGCCGCGCCCGACTGGGTGTTGTAGATGGCCATGATGGCCAGCCCGGCGTCCTGGGCGATGCGCAAAACCTGCGGCAACAGGTCGTCAAGTTGCAGGGAAGGGGGCGTGGAAGCTTGCATGGCGTGTGAGCTGCGTGATGTCCGCATCATGCGCCATCCGCCCAACCCTGGCTAGCCTGCCGCCGGGCCGCCGCTTCTTGCTCAGGTCCGACTGGTGCTGCCGGTGTATTCGTGCGCCCGCAGTTGCGTCAGCGTCACGTAGTCGAGCGCGCGCTCATGCGTACTGTCCAGCACCACCGGCGGCGCGACGCCGGCCTCCAGGGCTTCTTTCCAGCGCAAGGCGCACAGGCACCAGCGGTCACCGGGCTTGAGGCCGCGGAAGCGATGCTCCGGGCGCGGCGTCACCAGGTCATTGCCGCGGGCGAGCGAGAACTCCAGGAAGGCCTGGGTGACGCGCGCGCAGATCACGTGCGAGCCGGCATCTTGGGCGTCGGTGTGGCAGCAGCCGTCGCGGAGGTAACCGGTCAGCGGGTCATAGGAGCAGGGCACCAGCGGCGCGCCCAGAACGTTGTTCGCTTTCATCGGGTCAGGCTCGGGAGGAAATGGCGCTGAGCTTAGCCAAATTGCACAGCCTGGCGAGTCCTGGGGTTTTGCGGCGGCGTGTCAGACGGGCGTGACAGCGGCGGCTGTCATTTCTGACCGCCGATCTCGCCGCGCCGGATGGCCGCCGCACGCGCCTGCACCGCCGCGCGCTCGGGTGCGTCCAGCCGGGCCAGGTTCTTCACCTGCAGCGCGGTGCGCGGGTTGGCAGCCAGCAACGCCTCGTGGCGCAGCAGGAAATCCCAGTACAGGGTGGTGATCGGGCAGGCGCGCTCGCTGGTGCGCTGCGCCGGGTCGTAGCGGCAGCCGTGGCACAGCGGACTCATGCGCTCGATGTACTTGCCGCTGGCAACATACGGCTTGCTGGCCAGCAGGCCGCCGTCGGCGTACTGGCTCATGCCCAGGGTGTTGGGCAACTCGACCCATTCCACCGCATCCACATAGACACCCAGGTACCAGGCATGCACCTGTTTGGGCTCGACGCCCAGCAGCAGGGCAAACAGGCCGGTGACCATCAGGCGCTGGATGTGGTGCGCGTAACCATGCTGCAGCGTCTGCGTGATGGCATCGCGCAGGCAGGCCAGGTCGGTGCGGCCGTCCCAGTACCAGGCAGGCAGGTCGGCGCGCGCACCGAGGGCGTTGTGTTCGAGGTAGCGCGGCATCTGGGTCCAGTACACGCCGCGCACGTACTCGCGCCAGCCCAGCACCTGGCGGATGAAACCTTCGGCGCTGGCCAGCGGCACCTGGCCGGCACGCCAGGCCGCTTCGGCCCCCGCGACCACCTCGCGCGGGTGGAGCAGCTTGAGGTTGAGCGCGGCGGCCAGCTGCGCGTGGTAGAGCCAGGGCTCACCGGGCCAGATGGCGTCCTGCCAGGGGCCGAAGTGCGGCAGGCGTTCGGTGATGAAGGCATCCAGCGCCTGCAAGGCTTGTTCGCGCGTGACGGGCCAGGCAAAGTGGTCGAGTGAGCCCGGATGGTCGGCAAAGCGTGTGCGTACCAACGCGATCACCGCACGTGTGATGGCGTCGGGCTCAAAATGCGGCGGCTGCGGCAGCCAGCCCGGGCCATCCGGGCCGAAGGCCTGGCGGTTCTCCGCGTCGTAGTTCCATTGGCCGCCGGCGGGAGCCTCGCCCTCCATCAGCACCCCATGGCGGCGGCGCTGCTCGCGGTAGAAATACTCCATGCGCAGCGTCTTGCGGCCGCGCGCGTGGGCGGCGAACTCACGCACCGTGGTGTAGAAGTGGCGGTCCTCGCGGATCTCCAATGGCAGGCCGGCGGCCTGCGCGGTGGCTTGCAGCGCCTGCAACACGCGCCAGTCGCCTGGCGCGGTAAGCACCAACTCGCGTGGACACAGTGCGGTGAGGTCATGCGCGAGCTGGTCCGCCAGGCTGCCGTGGTTGCCAGCGTCGTCCAGCCGCACGTAATGCAGCGGCCGCCCTGCCGCGCGCAGGGCCATAGCGAAATGGCGCATGGCGCTCAGGAACAGGGCGATGCGAGCCTGACTGCTGCGGATGTGGGTGGATTCCTCGGCCACTTCGGCCATCCAGACCCGGTCCTGCTGCGGATCGAAGCCGTCGAAGGCGGCCGTCTGCAGGTCGAGCTGGTCGCCCAGCACCAGCACCAGGCGCCGCAGCGCACTCATGCGCTGCCCTTCGCGCGTCGGCAGGCGTCGGAGCAGTATTTCACCTGCTCCCAGTTCTTCTCCCACTTCTTGCGCCAGCTCATCGGCCGGCCGCAGGCACTGCAGGGCTTGCTGGGCAGGCACTGCTTGTTGCCTTTGTGTCCTTCAGGGCGTGCCATGTTTGGAAGGGGGTGGTCAGGGACGGTGAGGCGGCGGAAAAAAACAAAGGCCTTGGGAACTCAAGGCCTTGGTGATGATGTGGTGGAGAGGAGGAGGATCGAACTCCCGACCTTCGCATTGCGAACGCGACGCTCTCCCAGCTGAGCTACCCCCCCACACGCAAAAAAATTCTAGCAAACAGGGTCGGGCGTGTCTAACGATGCCCGGCTCAGCGCAAGAGGTCATGCAGCGTGCGGGCGACGACCTGGGTGGCACGCTGCAGGTCGGCCAGCACGATGTGCTCGTCAGCGCGCTTGGCGTTGCTCTCGCGCACGGTACGCGGGCCGGCGCCGTAGATGACGCCGGGGATGCCATGCTCCCCATACAGCCGCACGTCGGTGTAGAGCGGCGTTCCCACTGCGGGGATGGCCTCGCCGAATACCGCCTGGGCATGTTTTTGCAGGGCCTGCACCAGGGGCCGGTTGCCTGGCAGCGGCTTCATGGCGTGGGCCAGCAGCATGCGGCGCACCTCCACCTGAAGGTGCTTGCCGCCGCGCGGCGGGGCAAAGCCGTCCGCGGCGGCGGCAATGGTGCGGCGCAGGCTGGCCTCCACCTCGGCGGGGTCTTCCTCGGGGATCATGCGGCGGTCGAGCTTGAACACCACCTTGCCGGGCACCACGTTGGTGTTGGTGCCGCCTTCGATACGGCCGATGTTGAGGTAGGGGTGGCTGATGCCCTCCACCGCGGAGCTGATCTGCAGGTAATCCGCATTGAGTTGGTAGAGCGCATTGAGGATATGCACCGCGCCCTGCAGCGCGTCGGTACCGCTGTCGGGAATGGCCGCATGCGCCATGTCGCCCTGCACCGTCACTTCCAGCTGCAGGCAGCCGTTGTGGGCGGTCACCACCTGGTAGCTGAAGCCGGCTGCCATCATCAGGTCCGGCCGGGTATGGCCGTGCTGCAGCAGCCAGCCCGGGCCGAGTTCGCCGCCAAATTCCTCGTCGTAGGTGAAGTGCAGTTCGATGCAGCCGTGCGTGGGTCGGGCCACGGCTTCCAGGGCGCGCACCGCATGGGTGTAAGTGGCAAAGTCACTTTTGCTGACGGCGGTGGCGCGGCCGTACATCCTGCCGTCCACGATGGCGGCACCATAGGGGTCGTGTGTCCAGCCTTCGCCGGGCGGTACCACGTCGCCGTGGGCGTTGAGCGCGATGGTCGGTCCGGTATCACTGGGGGCCCCATAGCGTCGGCGCACGATCAGGTTGGTGATGCTCTGCAGACCGGCCGCTTGCACCTCGGCCTGCGGCACCGGGTAGGTCTCTACCTCCCAGCCCCAGGCGCGCAGCAGTTCGGCGGTGCGTTCAGCGTGCGGCGCGTTGTTGCCCGGCGGCGTGTCGGTGGGCACGCGTACCAGTTGTTGCAGGAAGGCGGTCTCTTCCGTGAAATGCTCGGCAATCCACTGATCGAGCGCGGCGTAGGTGTGGGTGGTCATGGTGCGGGGGCAGGGCCGGCTTCAGCCAGCTGTTGCAAGAGGTTCTGAAAGGCACGAACCGCAAGGTCCATGTCATCGCTGGTGCTGGATTCCAGCGGGTTGTGGCTGATGCCCAGATACTCGCCGCGCACGAAGAGCATGGCCTGGGGGAGCAGATCGTGCAGCTTCATGGCGTCGTGCCCGGCGCCGCTGGTCAGGCGGAATACCGGCAAGCCCAGCGCCTGCACGGCGGCCTCCCAGCGGGCCTGCCAGGCAGGGTGGCTGGGCGCCGCACTGGCGCGCATGGTTTCCTCCAGCGTGTACTGCACACCGCGGCGCGCGCAGATGGCGGCGAGCCCCGTTTGCACATCGGCCAGCAGGGCGTCGCGCAGCGCATTGCTGGGACCGCGCAGGTCCAGGCTGAATTTGCAGCGCCCGGGCACGACGTTGATCGAGCCGCCGGGTACTTCGAGCAGACCTACCGTGCCGACGCAAGCTGCGTGGCGCTGGGCGGCCTGCTCCACGTGCAGGATGAGTTCTGCTACCGCGGCCGCGGCGTCGGCACGCAGGTGCATGGGCGTGGTGCCGGCATGGCTGGCCGTGCCACGCACTTCGCCCAGCAGGCGCACACTGCCGTTGATGGAGGTGACCACGCCCAAGGGCAGCTGGTGCTGGCTCAGCACCGGACCCTGTTCAATGTGGACTTCGACAAAACCAAGGTAGCTGGCCGGGTCGCGTTTCAGGGCCGCGATGGCCTCCAGCGTGCCGGGCAGGCCGGCAGCCTGCATGGCCGTGCGCATGCTGATGCCCTGCGCGTCCCGCTGGTCCAGCCAGGCCGGGTCGAAGCTGCCGGTCAGCGCACTGGAGGCCAGAAAGGTGGCCTTGTAGCGCTGGCCTTCCTCCTCGGCAAAGGCCACGATCTCCAGTGCCACGGGCAGCCGGCGCCCCTGCGCCTTGAGTTCGCGCACGCAGGCCAGCGGTACGTAGATGCCCAGCCGACCGTCGTATTTGCCGCCGTTGTGGACGGTGTCGTAGTGGCTGCCGGTGAGCAGGGCGGGCGCACCGGGCGCCGCCGCCTCGTAGCGGCCGACCACATTGCCCACGGCGTCGATCTGCACCGCGTCGCAACCAGCTTCTTGCATGGCGCGGACGATGGCGGCGGCGCAGGCCTGGTGTGCCGCGCTGAGGTAGGTCACCGTCAACTCACCACGCTCGGCATAACCCGGCTCGCTGTGCGCCGCCAGCGTCTCCTGCCAGTCCCAGACCTGCTGGCCCAGCATGGGCTCGAAGCCGAACTTGTCGTTGAGGCGGATCTCGGCAATGCGGTGGATCTGCCGGATGCACTCGGCGCGCTCGGCGTCCGGGGTGCTGTGCAGGCGGCGTTCGAAGGCCGCGATGATCTGCCGCCGCGTCAGCCCGGTGCCGCGCGGTCCGCGCACGGCCAGGATGAACGGCCAGCCGTAGCGTGCCTTGTAGTCGGCATTGAGCTGTTGGATGTGGGCAAACTCTTCAGGCGTGCAGTGCGTGAGGCCGGCGGTGCTCTGCTCGTTGCTGGACTCGGCGGTGAGCGTCTGGGCCACCATGGCCTTGCCCGCCAGCTCGGGGTGGGCCCGGATCAGCGCCACCTCGGCATCTGCGCCAGCGGTGGCCAGCACGTGGATGCAAGCCTGCTTGAGCGCGGCCAGACTGGTAAAGGGGCGTTGCTGCAACGCCTGTTCGGCGATCCAGGGCGAATGCTCATAGAGCCCGTCGAGCAGCGCAGCGGCCTGCGCCCGAGGCAGGGTATTGATCTGGTCCAGAGTGATGGGCATGGTGAGTTCAGGTCGCCGGGCAGGGATGGGTGGCGCGCCAGTGATGCGCGATGTCGATGCGCCGCGCGATCCACACCTTGTCATGTGTCTGGAGGTAGTCCAGAAAGCGCTGCAGCGCGGTGATGCGGCCGGGCCGTCCCAGCAGGCGGCAGTGCATGCCGATGCTCATCATCTTGGGGCGGTCCAGGCCGGCCGGATCGCCTTCGGCGTAGAGCGCGTCGAAGCTGTCCTTCAGGTACTGGTAGAAGGGGTCCGCGTGCGAATAGCCCTGCGGCAGCGAGAAGCGCATGTCATTGCAGTCCAGCGTATAGGGCACGATGAGCTGGTGCGTGTCGCTGCCGTCACTCTTCTTCACCTTCATCCAGAACGGAAGGTCGTCGCCGTAGTAGTCGCTGTCGTAGTCGAAGCCGCCGTCGTCGGCCACCAGGCGGCGGGTGTTCGGGCTGTCGCGCCCGGTGTACCAGCCCAGCGGGCGCTCGCCGGTGAGCTGGCGGATGATGGCCATGGCCTCGGCCATGTGGGCGCGCTCGGTGGCCTCATCGACGTGCTGGTAGTGGATCCACTTCAGGCCGTGGCAGGCGATCTCGTGACCAAGTTCGGTGAACGCCGCACACACTTCGGGGTGGCGCTGCAGCGCGGTAGCGACACCGAACACCGTCAGTGGCAGGCCGCGCCGTTCGAACTCGCGCAGGATGCGCCAGACGCCCTGGCGTGAACCGTATTCGTAGATGCCTTCCATGCTGATGTGCCGGGCGGCGAAGGCCGCCGGGTTGAACATCTCGGACAGGAAGGTCTCGGACGCGTCGTCGCCGTGCAGCACGCAGTTTTCGCCGCCTTCTTCGTAGTTGAGCACGAACTGCACGGCAATGCGCGCCCCGCCGGGCCAGCGGGCATGCGGCGGGTTGCGGCCATAGCCGACGAGGTCACGAGGGTAGGGCGCGGTGCTGTCGTAGATCATGAGGGTTCGCGGCTCAGGTGAGGGCCTGGCTGATGTCGCTGGATGGCGGCTTGCGGTCGAAAGTCAGGTTGGCCATGACGTGCTGCAGGTGCTCGTCCATCAGGCGTACCGCCAGTTCTTCGTTGCGCGCCGCCAGCGCCTTGACGATCTCGACATGTTCATCGTTGGAGTGTTCGGCCGCGCTGCGCGACTGGTAAACCAGTGTGATCAGGGCGCAGCGCGAGATCAGCTCGTCCAGCAGCTCGGCCAGCACCCGGTTTCCGGTCAGCTCGGCCATGCGCACGTGGAAGTCGCCCAGTAGCTCATTGCGGCCCGGTACATCGTTGGCCGCCACGGCCTTCTTTTCTTCCGCCACGTGGGCGCGCAGGGCGCGGATCTTGGCGGGCGTGGCCTGCTGCAGGAAGCTGCGCACCATCTGCAGCTCCAGCATGCGCCGGACCTCGAAGACCTGCTGCGCCTCTTCCACCGACGGGCTGGCGACGAAGGCGCCGCGCGCGGGCTCCAGCCGGATCAGCCGGTTCTGCGCCAGCTGGAACAGCGCCTGGCGCACCAGCGTGCGCGACACCCCGAAATGGTCGGCCAGCTTCTGTTCCGCCAGCTTGGTGCCGGGGTGCAGTCGGTGCTCGACGATGGCGCGGGTGAGCGATTCGACGATCTGGCGGGTGCTGGACGTTTCCATGCGGACGATGATATCTGTTGCGTCAAAAATTGTATACACTTTGGTCGACCGGCGCGGTTCTTGCAAGCCCCGCAGGCCGTCCGGTTTGATGCAGCAAGAAGCGTGCGCACCGGCGGTGACAGACAGCAGAAAGGACGCAAGCCATGGGACTCAGCACCCACGTACTCGACACCATGCACGGCTGCCCTGCGGCCGGCATGCAGGTGGCGCTTTACGCCACCCAGGGCGGCCAGGCCGAACTGGTGAAGCGCTTCGCGCTCGACAGCAACGGGCGCAATCCCGAAGGCCTGCTGTACGACCACGTCAGCCTGAAGGTGGGTACCTACCGCCTGAGCTTCGACGTCAAGGGCTACTTCCGTGCGCGCGGCGTGGCGCTGCCGGAGCCGGCCTTTCTGGACCAGGTGGCGATCGACTTTGGCGTGGCCGACGCCAGCCAGCACTACCATGTGCCGCTGCTGGTCAGCCCCTGGAGCTATTCCACTTACCGCGGGAGCTGAGCGGCTTCCTGTACTCTTATCGACCCGTGTCGCAGCGGCGCAGGTGGGGCAATCGTCCTGCCACGGCGCGACCCCAGGGGCTCACAGCGCCCGCAGTGGTGAGCCTGGAACTTGCTTGGAACGCTCCGTTCCGTTTTTCGAGTTGCCATGGAAACCTATTTGCTTGACTGGGCCAACCTGCTGTTGCGCTGGCTGCACGTGATCGTCGCCATCGCCTGGATCGGCTCCTCCTTCTATTTCGTCTTTCTCGACAGCAGCCTTACGCTGCCCACCGATGAGAAGCTGCGCGCCGACGGCGCCACCGGTGAACTCTGGGCCGTGCACGGCGGCGGCTTCTACCATCCGGTGAAGTACGCCGTCTCGCCGCCCGCGCTGCCGCCGCACCTGCACTGGTTCTACTGGGAGAGCTACAGCACCTGGCTCAGCGGTTTCGGGCTGTTCCTGGTGTCCTATCTCTGGAGTCCCTCGGTCTACCTGATCGACCCGCGTGTCATGGCCTGGTCGCCTGGGGCGGCGGTGGCTGCGGCGTTGGCCTTTCTGGTGGTGTTCTGGGTCCTGTACGACCTGGCGTGCCGCACCTTGGGGCAGGGGCGCAACGGCGATGCGAAGGTGGGCGTCGCCGTGGCGTTACTGGTGGCGCTGGCCGCCTGGCTGGCCTGCCATCTCTTCGCCGGGCGGGCGGCATTCCTGTTGGTGGGCGCCATGCTGGCCACGGCCATGAGCGCCAATGTGGCGATGTGGATCATCCCGGGCCAGCGCAAGGTGGTGGCGGCCCTCAAGGCGGGCCAGCCGGTGGACCCGGTGCACGGCCAGCGTGGCAAACAGCGCAGCGTGCACAACACCTATTTCACGCTGCCGGTGCTGTTTGCCATGCTGAGCAACCACTACAGCTTCACCTATGCGTCCGAGTACAACTGGGTGTTCCTGATCGCCATCATGGCCGCCGGTGCCGCCATCCGTCAGTTCTTTGTGCTGCGGCACGGCTACAAGCTGGGCCGCAACGCACACCCCTGGCCCTATGCGGCGGTTGGCGTGGCGCTGTTGCTGGCCCTGGTGGCCTGGCTGCGCCCGGCACCGGCCATTCCGGTGGCGTCCGCGCCACTGGCCGGGCTGGCTGAGGTGCGGGCGGTGGTGGCCCAGCGTTGTGTCATGTGCCATGGCGAGGCGCTGCAGTCCAAGGGGGTACGGCTGGACAGTCCGGCTGAGCTGCAGAAGCACGCGCAGCAGGTTTACCAGCAGGTGGTGGTGAGCCGGCTCATGCCGATGAACAACGCCACCGGCATGACGGAGGAGGAGCGGGCGCTGGTGGCGCAATGGTTCCGTGCCGGCGCCCGGGCCGACTGAAGTCCCGCGCGGCGTCAGTCCCGCCAGAAGCCGCGGTGCAGGGCAGCGATTTCTTCTTCCACCTCGGCCACTGGCCCGATGACCTCCACCGCTTTCTGCCCGGCCGCGAACACGCTGCGGCAGGGTAGGTCCATGGTGGGGTTCTCGGCGTGGCTGCCTGTCAATTCGAGCAGACGCCGTTCACTCAGGCCGTAGACCAGGCGGCCAATGTGGGCCCAGTACTGCGTGCCGGCGCACATGGCACACGGCTCCACGGTGGTGACCAGGGTGCAGCGCCAAAGGTAGTCCGACGTGTAGTTCAACGCGGCGGTGCGCGCCAGCACCGCCTCGGCATGGTTGACCGTGTCCACATTGCCCTGTTCGGCCAGCACGGTCTCCCCGTCGGGGGCGACCAGGATGGCACCGAAGGGGTGGCGTCCCAATTCGTCACGCGCGCGGCGTGCCACGGCGTTGGCACGCCGCAGATGACGCAGGACCTGCTCCGGGCTCACGTCTGAACCTGGCCCGAATCACGCACTCTGCGAACCACGGTGCGCCCAGCCCGTGGTGTGTTTCTCGATGAAGCTGAACAGCTCGTACATGGCCATGGCCATGATGCCCACCACCAGCAGGCCGCTGAAGGCCAGGCCCATCTGCATGGCCGAGCCGGCCGAGATCAGCAGGTAACCGATGCCCTCGTTGGCGGCCGTCATCTCCGACACGGTGGTGCCGACGAAGGCCAGGGTGATCGCCACCTTGAGCGAACCGAAGAAGTAGGGCATGGAACGCGGCAGACCGACTTTCATCAGCACGTCCCAGCGCCGGGCGCCGAGCACGCGCAGCACGTCCTCCAACTCCGGCTCCAGCGTCGCCAGGCCGGTGGCGATGTTGACGGTGATGGGAAAGAAGCTGATCAGGAAGGCCGTCAGGATGGCCGGGCCGATGCCGATGCCGAACCAGACCACCAGGATGGGCACGAAGGCGGCCTTGGGCAGGGCGTTGAAGGCCGTCATCAGCGGGTAGATGGCGGCGTAGGCCAGGCGCGAGCTGCCGATCAGAAAGCCCAGCAGCACACCGACGACAATGGCTAGGCCGAAGCCCGCCATGGTGACCCAGAAGGTGCGCCAGGCATGGCCGGCGATGGTGGCCTTGTGCTCCAGCGTCTGCTCCCAGATGCGCCACGGGCTGGGGAAGATGAATTCCGAGACGTTGAAGGCCGAGGTGACGATCTGCCACAGGACGACGATGGCCAGCATCAGCAGCAGCGGGGACCAGCGTTCCAGTTCTTTGCGGGGTTTCATGATGGCGTTCCTGCTCTGTTACTGATTGATCACAGCGCCGGCCTTGCGCATGGCGCCGATGTGGCCGCGCAGCTCGTGCACGATGTTGGTGAACTCGGGGGTGTAGGTGATCTCCAGGTCGCGCGGGCGCGGCAGGTCAATGTCACGCCGGACCACGAAGCGGCCGGGGCTCTTGCTCATCACGTAGACCGTGTCGGCCAGGAAGACCGATTCGCGCAGGTCGTGCGTGACCAGGATGACGTTGAATTTCTGCGCCGCATGCAGGTCGCGCAGCGTGCACCACAGCTCTTCGCGTGTGAAGGCGTCGAGCGCGCCGAACGGCTCGTCCAGCAGCAGCATCTTGGGCTCGTGGATCAGCGCGCGGCAAATGCTGGCGCGCTGCTGCATGCCGCCGGAGAGTTCCCAGGGGAATTTCTTGGCGTAGCCGCCCAGGCCCACGGTGTCGAGCAGCTTGAGCGCGCGTTCCTCGTACTCCTTGCGCCGCTCCTTGAACTGTGAGCGGTAAGGCTCGACGATCTCCAGCGGCAGCAGAACGTTGTCCAGCGTCGTACGCCAAGGCAGCAGCGAAGGCGCCTGAAAGGCCATGCCGGAGATCTTGAGCGGCCCGTCCACCGGCTGGCCATCCACCCGGATGCGGCCCATGCTGGGCTTCCTGAGACCGGTGGTCAGTTTCATGAAGGTGGACTTGCCGCAGCCCGAAGGGCCGACGATGGCGATGAACTCGCCCTGTTGCACGTTCAGGTTGATGGCCTCGACCGCGAACTGGTTCTTGGCCAGCAGCTCGTCGTTGTAGGCCAGCCAGACGTCGTCGAACTGGACGAAGGGCGCAGAGGATGGGGCAGTGGACATGGGGCGTCGCAAAAAAATGGCCAGACGTGCTGGCCAGGTGATTCAGTCGGTCGTTCGGTTCACTTCTTGGCCGGGGGCAGCACATTCAGCTCAGCGGCTGTCGGCAGCATGGAGCCGTTCCAGATCGCGGTGGCATCAACACGGTTCTTGGTCGCAAAGGCGTCCGACACCTGCGAAGCCATCAACGAGAGACGGCCCGGGTTGATCTGGCCGAAGCCCTCCTTGCGCGCGTCGGGACTGGCGACCACGGCGTCAATGGCCATCTGCAGGCGGCGGGTTTCCAGCGCCACGTTGATGATGCCGTCGCGGGCCTTCACGGTGTCAATGCTGGCGGCCGGGTTGGCCATCACGTCCTTGGCGCCCTTGGCAAAGGCCTTGAGGAAGGCCTTGACGACCTCGGGGTTCTCCTTGATCAGCTTGGGGCTGGCGATGATGGCGTTGCCGTACAGCTTCACGCCGTAGTCCGCATAGGGCATGACGACGACGTCCTCGGCCTTGACGCCGCGGGCTTCCAGGTTGAGCAGCGAGGTGAAGGAAAAGCCGGTGATGGCATCGATGTCGCCGCGCACCAGCATGGTTTCGCGCAGCGGCGGGTCCATGGCCGTCCAGGCGACGTTGCTTACCTTGTTGGCTTTCTCGAAGATCGGGAAGGCCTTGCGCCCGGCGTCGAACACCGGCGCACCCAGCTTCTTGCCGCTCAGGTCAGCCGGCGTCTTGATGCCTGACTTCTTGAGCGCCAGCACAGCTGCCGGCGTGTTGTTGTAGACCATCATCACCGCCACCGGCTTGTTGGGCGCGTCGGGGTTGTTGGCGTGGAACTCCATCAGCGCGGCCATGTCGGCAAAGCCCATGTCATAGGTGCCCGAGGCCACGCGCGTGACGGTGCCGCCGGAGCCGTTGCCGCTGTCGACGGTGACGTCCAGCCCGGCGGCCTTGAAGTAGCCCTTGGCCACCGGCACCAGGAAGAGGGCGGCGGGACCTTCGAAGCGCCAGTCGAGCTGGAACTTCAGCGGCTTCGTCTGGGCCTGGGCGGCACCGAAGCTGGCTGCCAGGGCCAGGGCGGCAGCAGTCTTGAGCAGTTGGCGTTTGGACATGAGTTTCTCCAGGGCTGGGCCTGCGCACAGGCGGGGTACAAAACGACGGCAGGCGTCGGACGCTAGGTGTTGAGCAAGAACGGTGCCAGATGCGGATTCTCCGCACGCGGATTGAAAACAGCTTTGTATACAAATTTTGATGCGCTTGCGCTCCCATGGCATCCCGAAAAACCCTTGGGGTGCACTGAACCCGTGCAACGTGCACCGAGCTTGTGCCGGTTGGTCCAGGGTCCCATGTTGGCGCTGGCGACGCTGCATACGGCTTCGTTATCATGTTGGCGGCCTGCACGATCCAATAACCATTACTCCCGAGGAAACCCATGAACGCTGCTCCTGTCCGCTTCCCCTTGCGTCTTCTGCTTTGCGCCGCTGCCGCGGGCCTGATCGGCCTGTCGACGCCGGCGCTGGCGGCCGATGCCGTCAAGATCGGCCTGCTGTCCACGCTCTCCGGCCCGGGCGCCGGGCTGGGCATCGACATCCGCGATGGCTTCCAGCTGGCAGTCAAGCTGAACGGCGGCAAACTCGGCGGCCTGCCCACCGAGGTGGTGGTGGCCGACGACCAGGCCAGCCCGGACGTGGGCCGCCAGACGGCCGACCGGCTGGTCAAGCGCGACAAGGTGGACTTCATGACCGGCATCGTGTTCTCCAATGTCATGCTGGCCGTGGGCACGCCCACCTTCGCGTCCAAGACCTTCTACATCAGCGCCAACGCCGGCCCCTCGCAGTACGCCGGCGAGCAGTGCAACCCCTTTTTCTTCAGCGCCTCCTACCAGAACGACAACATGCACGAGGCGGTGGGCAAGACCGTCACCGACAAGGGCTTCAAGCGTGTGGCGCTGATCGCGCCCAACTATCCCGCCGGCAAGGACGCGTTGACTGGCTTCAAGCGCTTCTTCAAGGGCGAGGTGGTGTCCGAGAGTTACACGCCGCTGAACCTGCTGGACTACGGTGCCGAACTGTCCAAGCTGCGTGCCGCCAAGCCCGACGCGGTCTACATCTTCCTGCCCGGCGGCTTGGGCATCAACTTCATCAAGCAGTTCGTTGGTGCCGGCCTGTCCAAGGACATGACGCTGTTCGGCCCCGGCTTCTCGGGCGACGAGGACGTGATCAAGGCCGTGGGCGAGCCCATGCTGGGCATGTTCAACACTTCGCAGTGGGGCCACGACCTCGACAACGCCGCCAACAAGAAGTTCGTGAGCGCCTTCGAGAAGGAGTACGGCCGCCTGCCGACGCTGTATGCCGCGCAGGGTTATGACGCGGCGCAGCTGATCGGCGCTGCGGTGCGCGACACCAAGGGCAAGCTGGACGACAAGGCCGCCGTGCGCAAGGCCTTGGAGGCGGCCAAGTTCGACTCGGTGCGTGGCAGCTTCAAGTTCAACAGCAACCACTTCCCGGTGCAGGACTACTACCTGCGCGTCATCATCAAGGACAGCAAGGGCCGCATCACCAACCGCACGCTGGGCACGGTGTTCAAGAACCATGCCGATGCCTACGTGGGCAACTGCAAGATGCCGGCCAACTGATCCTCTGGTGGCCCGGCCGCGGTCGCCGGGCCGGACTTTTCGCTGACTGTTGTCGATGACCGGTATCCTCATCCTCGAGCAGGCCCTCAACGGCCTGCAGTTCGGGCTCATGCTGTTTTTGCTGGCCGCCGGCCTGACGCTGGTGTTCGGCATCATGGACATGATCAACCTCGCGCACGGCTCGCTCTACATGGTGGGCGCCTACCTGGTCGCCGCGGCCACGGCGGCCAGCGGCTCGTTCTGGGTCGGCCTGGGCGTAGGCATCGTTGGCGCCGCGGTGTTCGGCGTGCTGCTGGAGCTTTCGGTGCTGCGGCGTCTGTACGCACGTGACCACCTGTCGCAGGTGCTGGGCACCTTTGCCATCCTGCTGATGTGCAATGAGGCGGTGCGCTTCATCTGGGGCTCGCAGCCGGTGCTGCTGAGTCCGCCCGAATCGCTGGCCGGCCCGGTGGAGCTGTTGCCCGGCTTCTACTACCCGGCCTACCGCCTGCTCATCATCGGCGTCGGTCTGGCGGTGGCGTTGGGCCTGTGGGCGCTCATCACACGTACCCGCATCGGCATGCAGGTGCGCGCCGGCGCGTCGAACCGCGAGATGGCGCTGGCCATGGGCGTGCCGGTACGCGCGCTGTTCACGGCACTCTTTGGCCTCGGTGCAGCGCTGTGTGCTGTTGCCGGCGGCATGCTGGGGCCGCTGTTGGCGGTGCAGGTCGGCATGGGCGAAAGCATCCTGATCCTGGCCTTCGTGGTCATCGTCATCGGTGGCATAGGTTCGGTGCGTGGCGCCTTGCTGGGCGCCTTGCTGGTGGGGGTGGTGGATACCGCAGGCCGCACGCTGATACCGATGGTGTTCGAGTCGCTGTTCGGGCCCGAGGTGGCGGGCAACGCCGGCCCGGCGGTGGCCTCCATCCTGATCTATGTGCTGATGGCGGCCGTGCTGTTTTTCAAACCGCAAGGGTTGTTTCCGTCCCATGGCTGAAGTTGCTCCGCGTTCCGAAGCGCCCGTGATCGCGCGCAGCCTGCTCGATCATCGGTTGGCGCCGTGGCTGTCGCTGCCCCTGCTCGGGCTGCTGCTGGCGTTTCCTTTCTTCGCGCCGTTTGTCGGCGGAGATTTCTACCTGGGTTTGGCGGCGCGCATCCTGATCTTCGCGCTGGCTGCCACCAGCCTCAACCTGGTGCTGGGCTTCGGCGGTATGGTCAGCTTCGGCCATGCGGCCTTCATCGGCGTGGGGGCGTACACGGTGGGGGTGCTGGCCCAGGCCGGCATCACCTCCGCGTGGCTGGTCTGGCCTGCGGCCATGGCGGTGGCGGCCGGTTTTGCCTGGGTCATCGGCGCCATCAGCCTGCGCACCCGCGGCGTCTACTTCATCATGATCACGCTGGCCTTCGCGCAGATGCTGTACTACCTGGCGGTCTCCAACAAGGCCTATGGCGGCGATGACGGTCTGTCGCTGCCGGGCCGCTCCGCCCTGGGGGGCGGGTTCGACCTCGCCGACGAACGCACTTTCTATTACGTCACGCTGGCGTTGGCGGTGCTGGCCTTTGTGGCCGTGTGGCGCCTGCTCAATGCGCGCTTCGGCCACACCTTGCAGGCCATCCGCGAGAACGAGGTCCGTATGGAGGCGATCGGCTTTGCCGTCTACCGCTACAAGCTCACCGCCTTTGTCATTGCTGGTGCGCTGGCCGGCCTGGCTGGTGCCTTGCTGGCCAATCTGGGCAGTTTTGTCAGCCCCGCCATGATGCAGTGGAGCCAGTCCGGCATGTTGATGGTGATGGTCATCCTCGGCGGTGTGGGCCACCTGTGGGGCGGCGTGGCGGGCGCGGTGACGTTCCTGCTGCTGGAAGAGGTGCTGAGCCACTACACCATCTACTGGCAGTTCCTGCTCGGCGCCGCGCTGCTGGCGGTGGTGCTGGTCGCACCCAACGGCCTCATGAGCCTGTGGGGCCGCAAGGAGCGGGCATGACGGGCATGACGGGCATGACGGGCATGACGGGCATGCTGTTGCAGGTCCAGGGCTTGGTCAAGCGTTTCGGTGGCCTGGTGGCCACCGACCAGGCACAGTTGGAGGTACGCACGGGCGAGATCCATGCCCTGATCGGCCCCAACGGCGCCGGCAAGACGACGCTGATCCAGCAGCTCTCCGGCGCGCTCACGCCCGACGCCGGGCAGATCGTCTTCGATGGCGCGGACATCACACCGCTGTCCATGCACGAGCGCGTGCACCGTGGCCTGGCGCGTTCCTACCAGATCACCAGCATCTTCCCGCGCCTGCCGGTGCTCGACAACCTCGCGCTGGCGCTGCAGGCGCACCAGGGCAGCAGCCTGCGCTTCTGGCGCGCGGCGCGCGCCGAGGCGCAGCGTTATGCGCAGGCGATGGCCGTCGCGGAGCGCGTGGGCCTGGGTGAGCAGCTGCAGAGGCCTGCGGGCGCCTTGTCGCACGGCCAGCAGCGCCAGCTGGAGGTGGGGATTGCCTTGGCTACCGGGGCCAAGCTCCTGTTGCTGGACGAGCCTATGGCCGGCATGGGGGCCGAGGAGTCGGAGCGCATGGTGGCGTTGCTGCAGAGCCTGCGTGGCGCGTGTACGCTGCTGCTGGTCGAACATGACATGGACGCGGTGTTCCGCCTGGCCGACACCATCTCGGTGCTGGTGGCCGGCCGCGTGATCGCCAGCGGGACGCCCGAGGCGATCCGGGGGAACGCCGAGGTGCGGCGCGCCTACCTGGGTGATGACTTCGAGGTGGCGGCATGACGGCCCTGCTGGAAGTCGAGCAGTTGGAGACGGCCTACGGCAGCAGCCAGGTGCTGTTCGGCATTGACCTCACCTTGCCCGCCGGCGGCGTGGCCACGCTGCTGGGGCGCAACGGCATGGGCAAGACCACCACGGTGCGTTCCATCCTCGGCCTGACGCCGCCACGCAGTGGCACGGTGCGCTTCCTGGGCGAGCGCATCGACGGCCTGCGCCCGGATCGCATTGCCCGCATGGGGCTGGCGCTGGTGCCGGAAGGGCGGCAGATCTTCCCCAACCTGAGCGTGAGCGAGAACCTGCGTGCCTTTGCCGCCCGGCGCAACGCCAGCCGTGAGCCGTGGACGCTGGAGCGGGTGTATGCATTGTTTCCGCGCTTGGCCGAGCGCCACCGCCACATGGGCAACCAGCTCTCGGGCGGTGAGCAGCAGATGCTGGCCATCGGCCGTGCGCTCATGACCAACCCGCACCTGCTGGTGCTGGACGAGGCCACCGAGGGCCTGGCGCCGCTGATCCGCGAGGAAATCTGGTCATGCCTCGCTGCCTTGCGTGCGCAGGGCCAGAGCATCCTGGTGATCGACAAGTACGTACAGCGACTCATCGCCCTGGCCGACCAGCACACCATCATCGAGCGCGGGCGCGTGGTCTGGGCCGGTCCCTCGGCGCAGCTGGCGGCCGAGCCTGCGATCTGGCACCGCTACATCGGCGTCTGAGGGCGGGGCTGCAAGTCCATCCAAGCACTCGGGAAAACCCGGGTGTGGCTTAATTCCTGCCACCAGCCACAGAAAAGCTGAATGCAACCTGACTGGAACGAGCTCAAACTACTTTTTCTATGAATCATCCGTTTTTAGGCAAGCTGCTGGCTTGCATGCTGACGTTGACGGCGCCGATGGCCTGGTCGCAAGCGCCCGCGTCTGCAGCGCCAGCACAGGGCGACAGTTACAGGCTGGCCCAACTGATCGAAACCATACTGGTGCACAACCCTGATCTGCAGGCGGCCCGGCGTGCACGTGAGCAGGCGGCGGCGGGCGTGATCAGCGCCGGTGCCCTGGCGAACCCCCGGCTGGAATGGAGCGAAGGCAACAACTCGGCCCGGCTGGCCTCGGCCACGCCGGGGCGCACCAACGCCTGGGCGGTGTCGCAGTTCATCGAGAACCCGGTGTTGCGAGGTGAGCGCGTTGAGGGCGCACGTGCCGTCGAACGGGGCAGCGGGTTCCAAGTGGCGATGGTGCGCAACGAGCTGGTGGCCCAGGTCCAACGGCGGGCCTTCGAATATCTGTTGCGGCAGGCCGAGGCGCGAGCCCTGGCCGAAGACGTGAAGCTGCTGGAGCAGGTGCGTGAGCGCGTGCGCCTGCGGGTGGAAAGCGGCGAGGCGGCTCGCTACGAGATCATCAAGGCCGATGCGGAAATCATCAATGCGCGCCAGCGCCAGCGCAACGCCGGGCTGCTGGCCGAACAGGCACTGATTTCGCTCAACCGTCTGGCCGCCGGTCATCTGCCGGCGCAATGGTCGCTCAGCGGCATGCTGGACGAGGAGTTTCGCGTGGCGGAGCTTGACGAGTTGCAGCGTCAGGCCCAGGAACGCAACCCGGAGCTCAAGGCGCTGGAGAGCCAGCTGGAACGCGCCCGCAAGCAGCTCGGCGTGGCGCGTGCCAGCCGCTTGCCTGGTCTGGACGTCCGCTACAGCGAATCCACCGACGTTGAACTGCGCCACGCCACGCTCGGGGTGCAGATACAGATTCCCCTGCTGGACCAGCGTCGCGGTCCCATCGGTGAGGCGTCGGCCGAGATCGAGCGCGTCCGCACCCGGCTGGACGGGCGTCAGGCCGAGTTGCGGCAACAGGTGCTGCAAGCCTGGAAAGCGCTGGAGATGGCCCGCCTGCGCGTGGACGCCCTGGCCGAGGGCGCCATGCGCGAGGCCGAAGCCGCCTTGCGCGTGGCCCAGGCCGCCTATCGTTTTGGTGAGCGCGGCATCCTGGACGTGCTGGATGCTCAGCGTGTGCTGCAGTCGGTGCGCTCCGATCTGCTGGATGCGCGCTACCAGCTGCAGGCTGCGCGCATTGACCTGGAATACCTGACCGGCCGTTACGCCGACGACACCCTTTAAGCTCCCGAGGAAACCCCATGCAATTCTTTGCCCATTCCGGCTTCAAGCCGGTCAAGAGTCTGGCGGGACTGGCGCTGCTGGCCAGTCTGTTGGCGATCACGGCCTGCAGCGACAAGGAGGATGCCACCACGGGTGTGGCAACGGCGCCGGCCAACGACCCGCTGCTGATCACCATCGCGGCTGAGCAGGCGGCCAACTACAAGACCGGTGCTGTCGCGGAGGCGGAAGTCGCGCTGGTGCAGGAGCACCCCGGCCGGATCGAAGCCAACGAGCGGCAGGTGACCCGTATCGGTGCCTCCGTGACGGGCCGCGTCACGCAGGTGATGGCCGAGCTGGGCGACACGGTGCGCGCCGGCCAGATGCTGGCGCAGGTCAGCAGCCCGGAACTGACCACCGCCCAGCTGGCCTTCCTGCGCGCGCGTTCCAACCTGGAACTGGCAGAGCGTGCCGTGGAGCGTGCACGCCAGTTGATCCAGGCCGATGTGATTGGCTCTGCCGAGTTGCAGCGCCGGGAGTCCGAGCTGGCGATTGCACGGGCCGAACGGCGCGCCGCGGAAGATCAGCTGCGGCTTATTGGCCTGCCGGCCGGTGCTATCGAGCGCCTGGGCAGCCAGGGCAGCCTGCAGGCCGAGAGTGGCATCGTGGCCACGCGCTCCGGTGTGGTGATCGAGCGCAAGGTCAGCCAGGGGCAGGTGGTGCAGCCGGGAGATCAACTCTTCACGGTGGCCGACCTGTCGACGGTCTGGGTCATCGGCGCCCTGCCGGAGCAGGCGGCGGGCAAGGTCCAGCGCGGCCAGACGGTGGACATCCAGGTGCCGGCCATCGAGCGCGAACTCAGTGGCAAGGTGGTGTTCGTCAGCGACACCATCCAGCCCGAGACCCGCACCGTGGCGATCCGCACCGAGGTGGACAACCGCCACCGCGAACTCAAGCCGCAGATGCTGGCCACGCTGCGCATCGCGGGTTCGCCGAAGATGATGCCGGTGGTGCCGACGACGGCCGTGGTGCGTGACAACGATCGCGACCATGTGTTCGTGCAGGTGGCACCCAACAGTTTCCGCTTGACCCAGGTCGAACTCGGCCCGGTGGTGGGCAAGCAGCGGCCGGTGTTCAAGGGGCTGGCCATCGGCAACACCATCGTCACGGAAGGTGGCTTTCACCTGAACAACGAGCGCGTGCAGCGCCTGCTCACGGCGGGCCAGGCGGCGCCGGCGGCCGGAGGCACTAAATGATTGCAGCGCTGATTCGCTGGTCGCTGCAGGAGCGCATACTCGTCGCTGTCATCTGCTGCATCCTGTTCGTTGCCGGCCTGTTCGCGATCAAGCGGCTGTCGGTCGATGCCTTCCCGGATGTGACCAACGTCCAGGTCCAGGTCGCCACCGAAGCACCGGGCCGTCCGCCGACCGAGGTGGAGCGGTTTGTCACTGTGCCGATCGAGATTGCCATGACCGGTCTGCCCGGCCTGGTGGAGATGCGCTCGCTGAACCGCAACGGCCTGTCCCTCGTCACCCTGGTCTTCACGGACAAGACCGATGTCTACTTTGCGCGCCAGCTGGTGCTCGAGCGGCTGGTCGAGGTGGCGCAGCGCCTGCCCGCCGGCCTCACGCCGGTGCTGGGGCCGGTGTCCACCGGTCTGGGCGAGGTCTATCAGTACACGCTGGAGCGTCCAGACGACCGTGACGCCGCCGGGCGGCTCAAGCCGCTGTCGGAGGAGGAACTGCGGCGCCGGCGCGAGGTGCAGGACTGGGTCGTGCGTCCGATGCTGCGCTCGATTTCCGGCGTGGCGGACATCAACAGTCAGGGCGGCTATGCGCGCCAGTACCAGGTCAAGGTCAACCCGGACCGGCTGCGCTACTACGGCCTGAGCGTGAAGGAGGTGTACGAGGCGATTGCGCGCAACAACGCCAACTCCTCGGGCGGTGTGCTGCCGGCGCTGGCGGAACAGTACCTGATCCGCGGCGTGGGCCTGATCGCCTCGCTGGAAGACGTCGGCAACATTGCGCTCAAGGAGTTCCAGGGCACTCCGGTGTTCGTGAAGGACGTGGCCACGGTCGCCTTCGGCTCCGAGGTGCGCCAAGGCGCGATCATCAAGGATGGCCAGACCGAATCGGTGGCCGGCATTGTGCAGATGATCCGCGGCGGCAACGCGCGCGAGGTGGTGACGCGCATCAAGGCGCGGGTGCAGGAGATCAACGAGAAGCAGATGCTGCCCGACGGCCTGCAGATCGTGCCCTTCTATGACCGCTCGGACCTCGTCAACACGGCCATGAAGACCGTGGCCAAGGTGCTGGCCGAGGGCATCCTGCTGGTGGTGGTGATCCTCTTCGTCTTCCTGGGGGACGTACGCTCCAGCATCATTGTGGTGGCCACGCTCGTCCTCACGCCGCTGCTGACCTTCTTCGTCATGAACCGCATCGGCCTGAGCGCCAACCTGATGTCGCTGGGCGGCCTGGCCATTGCCATCGGCCTGATGGTCGACGGCGCGGTGGTGGTGGTGGAGAACGCCTTCGCCCGCCTGGGCGATCCGTCCAACGCCGGCAAGTCCAAGCCGCGCGTGATCTTCGAGGCCGCCAGCGAAGTGGGCAAGCCCGTCTTGTATGGCGTGGGCATCATCATCCTGGTCTTCCTGCCGCTGCTAAGCCTGGAGGGCATGGAAGGCAAGATGTTCGCGCCGCTGGCCTTGACGATTGCGATCGCCCTGACCATCTCGCTGGTGCTGAGCTTCACCATGAGCCCGGTGCTGTGCAGCTACATCCTCAAGGGGGGGGCGGAGCACGACACCTGGCTGCTGCGCAAGCTCAAGGGGCCCTACCTGCGCATGCTGCACTGGGCGCTGGCGCAGCCGAAGAAGGTGCTGGCTGGCGCCTTGGTGGCGCTGGCGGGCAGCTTTGCCCTGGTGCCTTTCCTGGGTACGGCCTTCATCCCGACCATGCAGGAAGGCTCGATCACGCCGGTGATCGTGCGCGTGCCCAAGATCTCGATCGAGGAGTCGATCAAGCTGGAAAGCCAGGCCATGGCGGCGATCAAGACCGTGCCCGAAGTGCAGACCGTGGTCTCGCGCCTGGGTCGCGGTGAATCAGCCGCCGACCCCGGGCAGCCGCACGAGTCCGACCCGATCGTGATGCTCAAGCCCCGCAGCCAGTGGCGCGACGGCTACACCCAGGAGGCCATTGCCGACGAGATCCGCGACAAGATCAAGTTCTTGCCAGGGGTCGAGATCGCGATCAGCCAGCCGATTGCCGCGCGTGTGGACGAGATGGTGTCGGGCGTGCGCTCGCAGGTGGCGGTCAAGATCTTCGGCGACGACCTGGACGAGCTGCGCAAGACGGGTGACGCGGTGGCAGCGGCCCTCATGGCCACGCCGGGTGCCACCGACCTGCGGGTGGAACGGGTCAGCGGTCAGGAGTACCTGACGATCCAGATTGACCGCGCGGACATTGCCCGCTACGGCATCAACGTCGAGGACGTCAACGCCCTGATCGAGATCGCCGTGCAGGGCAAGGTGGCGACCCAGGTCTACGAGGGCGAGCGCCGCTTCGACACCGTGGTGCGGCTGCCGGCGGCCTACCGTTCGGACGTCGAGTCGATCGGCAACCTCGTGCTGCGCGCGCCCACCGGCGCCATCGTGCCCTTGCGCGACGTGGCGCAGATCACGCTGGGCGACGGGCCGGCACAGGTCAGCCGCGAAGGCGGCAAGCGCCGGCTGGTCGTGGGTGTCAACGTGCAGGGGCGTGACCTGGGCGGTTTCGTGGCCGAGGCGCAGGCACGCATCGACCGGCAGGTCCAGTTGCCCAGCGGCTACTACCTGTCCTGGGGTGGCCAGTTCGAGAACATGGAGCGCGCCATCGAGCGCCTGTCGCTGATCATTCCGATCACCATCGCCGCCATCTTCTTCTTGCTGTTCATGCTGTTCGGCTCGGTACGCTACGCCACGCTGGTCATCACCGTGCTGCCCCTGGCGGCCATCGGCGGACTGGTGGCACTGGCGCTCAGCGGGGAGTACCTGAGCGTGCCGGCGGCGGTGGGCTTCATCAACCTGTGGGGCATTGCCGTGCTCAACGGGGTGGTGCTCGTCAGTTTCATCCGTGAGAAGCGCGAGCTGGGCCTGTCCACCGACGAAGCCATCCTGGAGGGCTGCACCCACCGCTTCCGCCCTGTCATGATGACGGCCATGGTGGCGCTGCTGGCGCTGATCCCGATGCTGTTTTCCACCGGGCCGGGTTCCGAGGTCACGCGCCCGCTGGCGGTGGTGGTGATCGGCGGCCTGTTCTCGTCCACCAGCCTGACCCTGTTGCTCGTTCCGGTGCTGTACCGCTGGTTTGAGGAAAAAGAAATTGAAGCGTGACCGCGCTCAGGAGTACCTGCCAAATGAAAGAAATCAGAGCCATCGTCCGCCCCAACCGCCTGCCGCTGCTGCGCGAGGCCTTGCGCGCAATTCCCAATTTCCCCGGCCTGACTCTGCTCAAGGCCGAGGGCTTCACCGCGCCCGCTGCCATCGGCAAGCGCACGGTCAAAGAAGAGCTGACTGATTACACGCCCAAGATCATGGTGTCGGTGCTGGCCGACGATGACATGGTGGAGGAGATTCGCAACACCATCATCATGATCTGCAGCACCGGCCAGTATGGCGACGGGCTGGTCTGGACCGTGCCGATCGACACCATGTTCCGCATCCGCAACGGCTCGGACATGCTGTCCGGGTAGGCTCGTTCCTAAGATGGAGACAAGGTTACGCCCCTTGTCTCCATCTGCGCCTGTCCTCTGCTGAGAGTGCTCCGCGTTTGCCGTCCCCAGCAATAGGGACTGCGTCGTGTGTCAAATAACCCCGAACCTCAATGCTTTCCCTGGTCGGGTGTCTCTTTGGTCCTGCTGATCAGGGGGACGGCGGACAGGACGGCCAGAGCGATGAAAGTGCTCAGGACTGCGGTCAATTCACGGCCCATCCCGGCCGCGACCCCGATTGCCGCAGTGACCCAGATTCCGGCGGCCGTGGTCAGGCCACGCGGTTTGGCCAGTTCAGTCCCGGAGATGATTGCGCCGGCGCCGAGAAATCCTATGCCCGCGATCAGGCCCTGGAGTACGCGTGAGATGTCCTGCGTCGACGCGCCTGCTTGCTGGGGGATCATGACGAAGAGCGCCGCGCCGATGGCGACCAGCATATGGGTGCGTATGCCGGCACTTTTGCCCTTCTGTTCCCTCTCGTAGCCAAGGATGCCGCCGAGTGCCGCAGCGACGAGCAGACGCAGCGTAATGCGTGTCAGCTGCGCCACATCTGGTACGTCGGAAAACTCGGATGCGACGGTCGTCCATACCTGTTGCCAAATGGTCATGATGAATGCTCTTCAGAGTAATGGGGCGGGGTCGCGCTTGTAAGCCGTGGGAGCCGGAGGAGTCACTTTTCTTGACGGATCATTCCCTGATTCACTTCATCCCGTTGCGCTGCGCCAGTTCGACGAACAGGCCGGCCTGGTCCAGGTCGTTCAGGCCGTGGGCCACGCCTTCGGCGTAGAGCTGCTCCAGCAGGCGGGTGATGGGGGCATCGAAGCCCAGGCCGGCGGCGGTGTCCAGCGCGTTGCGCATGTCCTTGAGCTGCACAGTCATGCGCCCGCGCGGCGCAAAGTCGCGTTCCACCATGCGCTGGCCGTGCACCTGCAGGATGCGGCTGTCGGCAAAGCCGCCGGTGATGGCTTCCTTCACCTTGGCCGGAATCGCGCCGCCCTTCTGGCACAGCAGCAGGGCTTCGGCCACGGCGCCGATGGTGACGCCGACGATCATCTGGTTGGCCAGCTTGGCGAGCTGGCCCGCACCGGCGGGCCCCACCAACGTGGCACGGCCCAGCGCCGCGAACACCGGCCGCGCACGCTCGAAGGTGCTGGGCTTGCCGCCGGCCATGATGGCCAGCGTGCCCTGCTCGGCGCCAATGGTGCCGCCTGAAACCGGCGCATCGAGGTGGGTGATGGCGTAGTTGCCCAGCCGCTCGGCATGGGCGCGGGCTTCGTCGGGTTTGATGGAGGACATGTCCACCACCACCGTGCCGGGCATCATGGCCTGCGCCACGCCCTCGTCGAACAGCACCTGTTCGACCACCGGTCCGTCCTGCAGCATGGTGATGGTGATCTCGGCCTCACGGGCGGCGGCGGCGGCTGTGTCGTGCACCGTTGCCAGACCGGCCAGGCGCTCGGCCTTGTCGCGGCTGCGGTTCCACACATGCACCTCGTGACCGGCTTCGCACAGCCTGCGTGCCATGGGGTACCCCATCAGGCCGATGCCAAGAAACGCCAGCTTCATGATCCGTAATCTCCCTTGTTGAAGCGCACCACGGCAGAACTGCGCCTTGCGCCCTGTCAGCTATTGTGCTTCAGGTTTATGCCAAGATCGCGGCTTCGACAACCAGACCAGAACAGCAAGGAGATCGGCGATGGCGTCATGGGACACGAAGTGGCTGGACCGCATGTACAACAACCGGGCGCTGGTCCCGGAGCACGCTGCGCACTTTGCCCAGTGGGCCGAGGCGTCCGATGACGTGCGTGAGGTGCACGAGTGCGTGCCCGACGTGGCCTATGGCGACGGCCCGAAGGAAACGCTGGACGTGTTCCCGCGCTCGCGCTTCGCGCCACAGCCGGCGCCCAAGGCCGGCGCCCAGGTGGTGGTGTTCATCCACGGCGGCTACTGGCGCTCGCTCGACAAGGCCGAGCACGCCTTCATCGCCCCGGCCTTTGCCAACCAGGGTGCGTGCGTCGTCATCCCCAACTACGCGCTGTGCCCGGCGGTCACCATTCCCCAGATCACGCTGCAGATGGTCAAGGCGCTGGCCTGGACCTACCGCAACATCCGCCGCTACGGCGGCGATCCGAAGCGTATCACCGTGATCGGCCACTCCGCCGGCGGGCACCTGGCCGCCATGCTGCTCGACTGCCTGTGGCCCACCTATGCCAAGGACCTGCCGGCCGATCTGGTCAAAGGCGCGCTGTCCATCTCCGGCCTGTACGACCTGGAGCCCGTCATGCACACCCCCTTCCTCAAGGACTCGCTGCGCCTGACGCCCGAGCAGGTGCGCCTGGCCAGCCCGGCGCTGCTGCCGGCGCCCAAGCGTGGTGTGCTCTACACCGTGGCCGGTGCCGATGAAAGCGCCGAGTTCCTGCGCCACAACCAGCTGATCCGCCAGGCCTGGGGCAAGAAGGTGGTGCCGGTGTGCGAGACCATTCCCGGCAAGAACCACTTCAGCGTGCTGGAAGACCTGTCGGCCCCGTGGTCGCACCTGCACCAGCTGGCCAGCCGGCTGGTGCTCGGCCAGGCCTGAGGCCGATGGGGAGGTGCTGTGCGAGGTGTGTCACCGGGTTGTGAGTGTCCATGAGTCTGCTTGATCCGCGTTCCGTGATCGTGATGAGTGCCTTCCTGGCGCTGGTCACGCTGCTTATCCTGGTCTCGCTGCGCCGCAACGTGTCGGCGCAGATCAAGGGGCTGGATGAATGGATCGTGGCCGACCTGGGTTTCCTGCTGGCGGTGGTGCTGCTGAACCTGCGCAGCATGGTGCACCCCTTCTGGGGTGTGGTGGTGGCCAACACGCTCATCGTCATGGCGGTGCTGCTGTTCGGCCACGGCCTGCGGCGCTTCTACGGCGAGCTGCCGCCGTTGCGGCCGATCATGCTGACCGGGGCGGCCTTCTTCACCGCGGTGGCGTTCGTCACCTTCGTGCTGGAGAACTACCCGCTGCGGCTGGCGCTGGTCACCGCCGCGCTGCTGAGCGCCTTTGCCTTTGCCCTGTGGCACCTGTCGCGCCATGTGGCGGGCACGTTCGGCGAGCGTGTCACCCAGCTGGCGCTGGTGCTGCCGGCGGTCGGCGTCATGTTGCGCCTGGCGACGGTGGGCACCGTCGGCAGCGAATCGCAGCTGTTCCAGTCGTCGCCGGTGCAGTCATTCTACATCGCCTCACTCGGCGGCGGCGTGCTGTCGGCCGGCGTCGGTTTCATCCTGATGGTCAACGAGCGCACCCGCACCGAACTGGAGAAGCTGGCGCGCAGCCTGGAGCGCACCACCCAGGAGCTGCGCCAGCAAAACGAGGTCAAGTCCAAGTTCCTGGCCTACGCCGGGCACGACATCCGCCAGCCGCTGCAGGCCATGCACCTGCTGCTCGCCGGCCTGCTGGAATCGGGCTTGAATGCGGCGCAGGAAAAGACGGCCCGCATGATGGAGCTGTCGGTCCAGGCACTGACCGACCTGCTCAATTCGCTGCTCGACATTTCCAAGCTGGAGGCCGGTGCCATCCAGCCCAACCTGCGGCCGGTGGAACTGGACGTCCTGCTGGCGCGGCTGGTGCAGGAGTTCATGCCGCAGGCCCGGGCCAAGGGCCTGCGGCTGCGCCTGCGCCTGCCCAGGCGCGCACCCTGGGTTCGGAGCGACGAGCAGCTGCTGGCCTCGGTGCTGCGCAACCTGCTGGGCAATGCCATCAAGTACACGCAGCACGGCGGCGTGCTGCTGGCGGTGCGACCCGCCGCCGCGGGCTGGAAGCTGCAGGTCTGGGACACCGGCGTCGGCATTGCCGAAGAGCACCTGGCGCATGTGTTCGAAGAGTATTACCAGGTGGACAACCCGCAGCGCGACCGCAGCAAGGGCCTGGGCCTGGGGCTGGCCATCGTGCACCGCATGGCGGCCTTGCTGGACCTGCGGCTGGCCTGCCGTTCCCGCGTCGGCCAGGGCACAGTCATGGAGATCACGCTGGTGGCCAGTGCGCCGCAGGCGGTCGACGTCGATGCCTACGCCGCCACCGGCCGGCTCGATCTGCAGGGCGCCCGGGTGGTGGTGGTGGAAGACGATGCGGCGGTGGCGCAGGCGCTGGGCCAATGGCTGCAGGCGCACGGTGCGGTGGTCGAGCACCACACCTCGGCAGAGAACGCGTTGGCCGCACCCGACATCGCTTCGGCTGACATCTACCTCAGCGACTACCGGCTGCCGGGCCGGCTCACCGGCATCGATTTCCTGGAAACCCTGCGCAGCCGTTCGCCGCGCGACGTCCCCGGTGTGCTGCTGACGGGTGACACCTCCAGCCAGTTCATCGAGCAGGTGGCCGCCAGCGGCTGGCTTATTCTGTTCAAGCCGGTCCATCCGCGTGAACTGCAGGCGGTGCTCAGGCTGCTGCAGGCCGGTCGCTAGCGCGGTGGCTGCCCACGGCGGGCCGTGGCAGCTTTCTACAATGGCGACATGTCTTCCGCTTTGCCGCCGTCCGGTTCTCCCTCTTCCTTGTTCACCCCTGCTGCCGACACGCCGCTGACCGCCAGCCTGAACGCGGAGCAGCGCGCCGCCGTCACGCTGCCGGCCGAGCCGGCGCTGATCCTGGCCGGGGCCGGCTCTGGCAAGACGCGCGTGCTGACCACGCGCATCGCCTGGCTGCTGCAGACCGGGCAGATCTCGCCCGGCGGCGTGCTGGCCGTGACCTTCACCAACAAGGCGGCACGCGAGATGATGACGCGCCTGCAGGCCATGCTGCCGGTCAATGTGCGCGGCATGTGGATCGGCACCTTCCACGGCCTGTGCAACCGGCTGCTGCGCGCGCACCACCAGAGCGTCAACCTGCCGGCCACCTTCCAGATTCTCGACACGCAAGACCAGCTTTCCGCCATCAAGCGCTTGTGCAAGCAGTTCAACGTCGACGACGAGCGCTTCCCGCCCAAGCAACTGGCGTGGTTCATCGCCGGCTGCAAGGAAGACGGCCTGCGCCCGAACATGGTGGAGGCGCGCGACGAAGACACGCGCAAGAAGGTGGAGCTGTACCAGCTGTACGAAGAGCAGTGCCAGCGCGAAGGCGTGGTGGACTTCGGCGAGCTGCTGCTGCGCAGCTATGAACTGTTGCGCGACAATGACCCGGTGCGCGAGCACTACCAGCGCCGGTTCCGCCACATCCTGATCGACGAGTTCCAGGACACCAACAAGCTGCAGTACGCCTGGATCAAGCTGCTGGCCGGTTTCGACGGCGAAGGCCGGCGCCGGCCCGATGGCGGCGCCGTGTTTGCCGTGGGTGACGACGACCAGAGCATCTACGCCTTCCGCGGCGCGCGGGTGGGCAACATGGCCGACTTCGTGCGTGAGTTCGGCGTGCAGCACCAGATCAAGCTGGAGCAGAACTACCGCAGCCACAGCAACATCCTGGACACGGCCAACGCGCTCATCAGTCATAACAAGCACCGCCTGGGCAAGAACCTGCGCACCGACCAGGGCGCGGGCGAGCCGGTGCGCGTGTACGAATCCACCAGCGACTTTGCCGAGGCGCAGTGGATGGTGGACGAGATGAAGCAGCTGGTGCGCGAAGGACACGAGCGCAAGGAGATTGCCGTGCTCTACCGCTCCAATGCGCAGAGCCGGGTGCTGGAGACGGCGCTGTTCAACGCCGGCATGCCTTACAAGGTCTATGGCGGCCTGCGGTTTTTTGAGCGCGCCGAAATCAAGCATGCGCTGGCCTACCTGCGCCTGCTGGAGAATGCGAACGACGACACCAGTTTCCTTCGCGTGGTCAACTTCCCGCCGCGCGGCATTGGCGCGCGCAGCCTGGAGCACCTGCAGGACGCCGCGCGCGCCGCCGGCTGCTCGCTGCACGACGCGGTGAGCACGGTCAGCGGCAAGGCCGGCGCCAACCTGGGCGCCTTCGTCGCCAAGATCGACGTGCTGCGCGAACAGAGCCAGGGCCTCACGCTGCGCGAGATCATCGAGCTGGTGCTGGACCACAGCGGCCTGATCGAACACTACAGGAGCGAGCGCGAGGGCGCCGACCGTATCGAAAACCTGGAGGAACTGGTCAACGCCGCCGAGAGTTTTGTCTCGCTGGAAGGTTTCGGCCGCGAGGCCGAGGCGCTGCCGCAGGACGCGGCGGCGCCTGTATCTGACGAGCCGGCTGCGCCGGATGAGACCGGAGAAGTGATGTCGCCACTCGCAGCATTTCTCACCCACGCTGCGCTGGAAGCCGGTGACAACCAGGCCCAGGAAGGGCAGGACGCCATCCAGCTCATGACGGTGCACGCCAGCAAGGGGCTGGAGTTCAACTGCGTCTTCATCACCGGCCTGGAAGAGGGCCTGTTTCCGCACGAAAACTCCATGAGCGACTTCGACGGCCTGGAGGAAGAGCGCCGCCTGATGTACGTCGCCATCACCCGCGCGCGCCAGCGTCTGTACCTGAGCCACTCGCAGACGCGCATGCTGCACGGCCAGACGCGCTACAACATCCGCAGCCGCTTCTTCGACGAACTGCCGGAAGAAACGCTGAAGTGGATCACGCCCAAGCACCAGGGCTTCGGTTCCGGCTTCGACAATGCTCCTTATTCAGGAGCATCCCGCGGAGGATGGACGGGCGCTACAGGCCAATTTGGCTCTGATTTTTCGCGCCCTGCGCGTGCGCCCGAACCGGTGTCCAAGGCCGCGGAGGCCACTGGTCTGAAGGTCGGCATGAAGGTCTTTCACACCAAGTTCGGCGAAGGCACGGTGCTCACGCTCGAAGGCGCGGGCGACGATGCGCGCGCCCAGGTCAACTTCCCGCGCCACGGCACCAAGTGGCTGGCGCTGTCGGTGGCCAAGCTCACGCCGGTGCCCTGAAGCGTCTTCAGGCCATCTGCGCGATGGTCTTGCGAAAGCGCGCCAGCGAGAGGGCAAACAGCACGCCGCCGATCAGCAGCAGTGCCAGGAAGTTGCCCCACACCACCTCCAGCCCGGCCGCGCGGTAGAGGATGGCCTGGCTCAGTTCGGTGAAGTGGGTGGTGGGCGCCAGCGCCATCAGGTACTGGATCCACAGCGGCATGCTCTCGCGCGGCGTCATGCCGCCGGAGAGCAGCTGCAGCGGCAGCAGCACCAGGATCATCAACAGGCCGAACTGCGGCATGCTGCGCGCCACCGTGGCCATGAAGATGCCCATGGAGGTGGTGGCAAACAGGTGCAGCGCCACGCCCACCATGAAGAGCGCCACCGAGCCCTCGATCGGCACCTGCAGCAGCCCCTGCACCACCAGCGCCAGCGACAGCCCGGCCGACAGCAGCACCACCAGACCCATCGACCACACCTTGGCCAGCATGATCTCGCTGCGCCGCACCGGCATCACCAGCAGGTGCTCCACGGTGCCGTGCTCGCGCTCGCGGATCAGCGCCGCGCCGGTCAGGATGATGGACACCATGGTGATCTGGCCCACCAGCTCCATCAGCGCGCTGAACCAGGTCGTATTCAGCCCCGGGTTGAAGCGCATGCGCGGCACCAGCTCCACCGGCAGCGGCGCCGTGCCGCGCTGGCGCTGCACGAACTCGCTCACTTCGCCCATGACGATCTGCTGGATGGTGCCGCTGCCGATGAAGGACTGGCTCATGCGCGTGGCGTCCACATTGAGCTGCAGCGTCGGCGACTCGCCGGCCAGCACGTCACGCTCGAAGTCGGGCGGAATCACCAGCACGAAGGTGTAGTGCCCGGCGTCCATGCCCGGGTCGACCTCGTGCAGGCCGATGCGTACCGGCGGCACGAACTGCGGCGGGTAGAAGGCGGTGACGATGCGGCCCGACAGCGTGGAGTCGTCCTCGTCCACGATGGCAATCGCCGCGCGATGCAGCGAATCCGGCATCACCGTGCCGGCGGTGTAGATGGCTGCAGTGAAGGTGTAGACGATGAGGAACAGCATCATCGGGTCGCGCCACAGGCTCCAGAGCTCCTTCACGCCCAGGCGGTAGATGTTGGCCAGACGGCGGGTCCACATGGGCATCATCTCTCTTGCTTTCTCAGCAGCACGATGGCCAGGCCGAGGATCACCGGCACCGCGGCCAGCAGCGGCCAGAACTGGGCCTGCAGGTCGGCAAAGCCCAGCGCCTTGCTGAACACGCCGCGGCTGATGGTGAACATGTGGCTGGCCGGGTAGATCTCGCCGACGAAGCGGCCCGCGCCTTCGAGCGAGCTCACCGGGTTGATCAGCCCGGCGAACTGCATGGCCGGCAGCATGGTGCCCACCATGGTGAAGAACATGGCCGCAATCTGGCTGCGCGTCACGGTGGAAGCCAGCAGGCCCAGGCCGGTGGCGCAGACGCAGAACAGCAGCGCCGCCACCGTCAGCGTGGCAAAGCTGCCGGTGATGGGCACGCCGAACACGGTGACGGCCGCCAGGCACATGAGGCCGAAGTTCAGCAGCGCCAGCAGCACGTAGGGAATCTGCTTGCCGAGCAGAAACTCGGTGCGCGTGGTCGGCGTGACGTAGAAGTTGATGATGGAGCCCAGCTCCTTCTCGCGCACCACGGCCAGCGCTGTCAGCATGGACGGCAGCATCAGCAGCAGCATGGGCATGACGGCCGGCACCATGGCCGGCAGGCTCTTCACGTCCGGGTTGTAGCGGTAGCGCGTCTCCACGTTGACCAGGCCCACCGGCACGCGGCCGGTGCGCGCCTGCACCTGCTGCACATACCAGTGCTGGTGCATGCCCTGGGCGTAGCCCAGCACGGTCTCGGCGCGCTGCGGCATGGCGCCGTCGATCCAGGCGCCGATCTGCACGCTGTGGCCGCGCTCCACGTCGCGCGCAAAGCCGGGCGGAATCTCCAGCGCCAGCGAGATCTCACCGCTGCGCATGCGCCGGTCCAGCTCGGCGTAGTCGCTTATCGGCGGCCGCCGGCTGAAGTAGCGTGAGCCGGCCAGGTTGTCCGCGTAGTCGCGGCTGAGCTGGGTCTGGTCGCGGTCGAGCACGGCAAAGCGCAGGTCCTCCACGTCCATGCTGATGCCGTAGCCCACCACGAACATCAGCAGCAGCGAGCCCAGCAGCGCCAGCGCGCCGCGCACCGGATCGCGCTGCAGCTCCAGCGCCTCGCGCCACTGGAAGGTGTGGATGCGCGCCAGGCTTTGGCGCAAGCGGGGCAGCAGACCATCGGCGCGGGCCGGGCGAGCCGGCGTCGGCTTGTTCGCAGGCGCCGTGGCGACGGGCAGGGACGCGGGTGTCTGTGCGGCTGGTGCTTCACCGCCGGCCTGCACCAGGTAGCGGATGAAAGCGTCGTTGAGTGTGGCTGCGCCCTGCTTGGCCATCAGGTTGGCCGGCGTGTCGCTGTCAAGCACGCGGCCGGCGTGCATGAGCGAGATGCGGTCGCAGCGTTCGGCCTCGTTCATGAAGTGGGTGGAGATGAAGATCGTCACCTGGTCGCGCCGCGCCAGTTCGATCATCAGGCGCCAGAAGTTGTCACGTGCAATCGGGTCCACGCCCGAGGTCGGCTCGTCCAGGATCAGCAGTTCGGGCTGGTGCACCATGGCCACCGCCAGCGACAGGCGCTGGCGGATGCCCAGCGGCAGCTGCGCCGGCAGCATGTCCTGCTCATTCACCAGGCCAAAGCGTTGCAGCATCTGTTCCACGCGCTGCGCCAGCTCGGCCGCCGGCACGTGGAACAGCCGTGCATGCAGCTCCAGGTTCTGCCGCACGGTGAGCTCGCCGTAGAGCGAGAACGATTGCGACATGTAGCCCACGCGCCGACGCGTGGCCATGTCGCGCGGGTCCACTACCTTGCCGAACAGCCGCGCCTGGCCGGCGCTGGCCGGCAGCAGGCCGGTGAGCATTTTCATGGTGGTGGTCTTGCCGCAACCGTTGGAGCCGAGAAAGCCGAAGATCTCGCCACGCCGGATGCGAAAGCTCACCTGGTCCACCGCCACGAAATCGCCAAAGCGCATCGTCAGGTCCTGCGCCTCGATGGCCACCTCGGCCAGCACGTCCAGCGCCAGCGGTGTGATCGTCACCGCACGGTGGTTCTGCCGCTTCGCCTCGGGCAGCAGCGCGATGAAGGCCGCCTCCAGCGTGTCCTGGCCCGCGCGCGCCAGCAGCTCGGCTGGCGTGCCGGTGGCCAGCACGCGGCCCTCGTCCATGGCCACCAGCCAGTCGAAGCGCTGCGCCTCTTCCATGTAGGCGGTGGCCACGATCACGCTCATGCCCGGGCGCGCCGCACGGATGCGCGCGATCAGCTCCCAGAACTGGGCGCGCGCCAGCGGGTCCACGCCGGTGGTGGGCTCGTCCAGGATCAGCAGCGCCGGGTCGTGGATCAGCGCGCAGCACAGGCCCAGCTTCTGCTTCATGCCGCCCGAGAGCTTGCCCGCCGGCCGATCCAGAAAGGGGTGCAGGCCAGTGCTGCGTGTCAGTTCGTCAATACGGCGGCGCCGCTCGGCCGCGTCGTGGCCGAACAGGCGGGCGAAGAATTGCAGGTTCTCCTCCACCGACAGCGTGGGGTAAAGGTTCTTGCCCAGGCCCTGCGGCATGTACGCAATGTCGGGGCACACCGCATTGCGGTGGCGCGTCTGCGCCATGTCGCCGCCCAGCACCTGCACACGGCCCTGCTGGATGGCGCGCGCGCCGGCCAGCAGCGCCAGCAGGCTGGACTTGCCCACGCCGTCCGGCCCGATCAGGCCCACCATGGCGCCGGCGGGCAGGTCCAGCGTCACGTCCGCCAGCGCCGTCACCTGCTTGTAGCGCAGGCTCACGCCGTCGAGCCGCGCCACCGAACCGGAGGAGGGTGTCACGGCACGACCTTGACCGCCATGCGTTGCGGCCACTGGGCGTTCGGGTCAATCTTGAGCCAGGCCACGCCCGGCAGGCCGGTCTTCACCTGCTCCAGGTGCTTGAGCAGCAGCTCGCGGTCGATCTGCGCACGCACACGGAACATCAGCTTCTGCCGCTCGCTGGCCGTTTCCACCGTCTTGGGCGTGAACTGCGCCGCGCTGGCCACGAAGGACACCTTGGCCGGAATCACGTACTGCGGCGCCGCGTCGAGCACGATGCGCACCTCGCTGCCCAGCGCCACGCGCCCGGCCACGGTCTCGGGCAGGAAGAAGGTCATGTAGACGTCGGACAGGTCGATCAGGTTCAGCACGCGCCCGCCGGCGGCCACCACCTCGCCGGTGCGCGCCACCAGGTACTGCACGCGGCCGTCGCGCGGCGCCTTGAGCGCCGTGTCGGCCAGTTCCACGTCGATGCGCTCCAGCGTGGCGTCCAGCGCCTTCACGTTGGCCTGCGCGCCGGTCACCTGGGTGCGCGCGGCGGCAATGCCGGCCTGCGCTGCCTTGGCCTGGGCACGCGCGGCAGCCACGGCGGCCTGCAGGCTGCGTACGCGGGCGCGGTCGTCGTCCAGTGTCTGACCCGAGAAAAAGCCTTCCTGCGCCAGCTTTTCCGAACGCGGCAGCCGGCGTTGTGCGGCGTCGAGTTCGCTTTCGCGTTGCGTCACCATGGCCAGCGCGGCCTGGTGGTCGCTCTGGCGCAGGGCCACCTGCACCTCGGCGCCGCTCACGGCCTCCTTGGCCTGCTGCAGGCGGGCTTCGGCCTCCTCGCGCTGCGCCTGCAGGCTTTCGATCTCCATGTGCGCCAGCGGCTGGCCGGCCTTCACGAACTGGCCTTCGCTCACCAGGATGTCCTTCACCCGCCCGGCCAGCTTGGTGGCCACGGCGATCTCGGTCGCTTCGATGCGGCCGTTGCCGCTGACGAACCCCTCGCCCAGCCCGTCGTCGTGCGTGGTTTGCCACCAGTACCAGCCACCGGCGGCCGCAGCCAGCAGGGCCAGGCCGGCCAGCACCATCTTCAGCGTGTTCTTCATGGCATGCGCTCCGGCACCGCGCAGGGGGCGGTGCCGTCCTTTCCTAGGCAGTGAGGTCGGTAACCGACCCGTTGGTCAGTATGCTAGCGCAGGCCCCTGCGTTGGCACAGCGGGCCGGGCACCTGATTTGACGTGCGTCAAACCAGTTCGTCGGGCGCGGGCGCGGCGGGCTCTTCCGCCACAAAGCTGTCGCGGAAGCTGAACCAGATCGAGGTGAAGAACATCGCGGCCAGCAGCAGGGCGGCCGGGAACATCAGCGTGGCCATCAGCGCCGGCGCGCCCAGCGTGAGGGTGATCACCATCAGCACCACGCCCACCAGCGAGAACACCGCCATCCAGCCCAGCAGGTAGACCGTCATGGCGCCAAAGTTGCGCAGGCAGGCCACCGCGCTGAAAAACAGCGCCTTCACCGGCGGCACGCCGTGCCAATGCACCAGCGCCGGTGCGTGCCAGAACAGCAATGACAGCGGCAGGTACAAGCCCATCGCCACCCACATGGCGTTCTGGAACGCCGGGCTGAGCACCATCTCCTGCGTGATGGAGCCGCCCACCAGGTACAGGCGGGCAAACTCGCCGCCGTCGAACAACGCCGACACCCCCAGCACCCCCAGGAAGGCCAGCGCGTAGATGGCGCCCAGCACCGCCATGCCGCGCGCCTGCTCGCGCCCGGCGCGGAAGGCACTGAGCAGGATGGACGGCATGGGGAACTTGCCCTGCGTGGCCTCGCGCGTGGCGGCCATCAGGCCCAGCGTGGCGGCCGGCAGCAGGCCGAGTGCCAGCGCATTGCCCAGGTAGGGCACCACGCTGGCCAGCGACATCACCATGACAAACATGAAGAACAGCCCGGCCAGCGCCAGCGGCTGCTTCCAGAAAATGCGCAGGCCCTCGCGGACCCATAACCAGCCGGTGCGTGCCGGCACGATGTTGAGCCTCATGCCGCCTCCAGCACCGGACGGGCCAGCACGTCGGAGGCGTGCACCGGTTGCGCAATGCGCTGGCGCAGCACGCGCTCGAAGTGCGTCGGGTCGTGCGGCTGCAGCATGCTGGCTTCGCGCGGCAGGTGGAAGTCCCACAGGCGCGAGGTCCAGAAGCGCAGGGCACCGGCGCGCAGCATGGCCGGCAGCAGCTCGCGCTCGGCGGCGCTGAAGGGGCGCACGCCGGCGTAGGCCTGCAGGAAGGCCGCGGTGCGTGCGTCGTCGGTGGCACCGGTGGCGAGGTCGATGCACCAGTCGTTCAGGCACACCGCCACGTCAAATAGGAAGGTGTCGACACCGGCGAAATAGAAGTCGAAGAAGCCGGTCAGCACCGGCGCGCTATCGGCACCGGGCTCGCTGTCGAACATCACGTTGTCGCGGAACAGGTCGGCATGCACCGGCCCGCGCGGCAGCGCGGCGTAGGCCGGCTGTACGGCAACGTGGTTCTGGTAGGCCAGCTCGCTGCGGATCAGCGTGGCCTGCTCGGGCGTCAGGTAGGGCAGCACCACCGGCACGGTCTCGTTCCACCAGGCCAGGCCGCGCAGGTTGGGCTGCTGGCGCTCGTAGTCGCGCCCGGCCAGGTGCATACGTGCCAGCATGGCACCCACGGCGGCGCAGTGGGCCGGGGTGGGGCTGAGTTCGCTCTTGCCCTTGAGGCGGTTCACCACCGCCGCCGGCTTGCCGCACACCGTGTGCAGCACGTCGCCGTACCGGTCGGCCGCCGGGTCGGGCACCGGAATGCCTTTTTGCGCCAGGTGCTTCATCAGCCGCAGGTAGAAGGGCAGCTGCTCGGCGCTCAGGCGCTCGAACAGGGTCAGCACGTAGGCGCCCTGATCGGTGGTGGCGAAGTAGTTGGTGTTCTCGATGCCGCTCTGGATGCCGCGCAACTCCTGCAGCTGGCCCAGGTTCAGTGCTTGCAGCAGGGCGCTGGCCTCATCGAAGGAGACCTCGGTGAAGACCGCCATGGCTCAGAAATTCTTGATTTTCCAGCCGCCGCCGCCGCTGCCGCCGCGCTCGCGGTCCATGTTGGTCGGCGGGCGGTTGGCACTGTCGGGCGCCATGTCGTAGGCCGGGGCGTTGCCCGGTTTGACGGTAATGCTCTTGGTCTCGCCGCCCACGCGCAGCTCGTCGATGGTCGAGCCGGCGTCCTTGTGCTGGATCTGCTCGATGCGCTGCTCCTTGCGGGCAGGCTGTTCGGCCGGGGCCGGGCTGGGGGCCTGGGCCTGTGCCAGGCCGGAGGCCAGGCAGCCCAGAAGGAGGGGGAGGAGGTGAGCGGCGCGCATCGGGGCATTGTAAAACCTCCCGCCCGGGCCAGGCCAACCCGCGGGTGCCCCGCCACAAAGCGGCCACAATGCTGCCCATGAGCGACAAGAAAACCCTGCTGCTGGTCGACGGCTCCAGCTACCTGTACCGCGCCTTCCACGCCATGCCGGACCTGCGCGCCGTGCCGGGCGACCCGACCAGCCCGCCCACCGGGGCCATCCGCGGCATGATCAACATGCTGCAGAGCCTGCGCAAGGAAATCCACGCCGAGTACGCCGCCTGCGTGTTCGACGCCAAGGGCCCCACCTTCCGTGACGAGCTCTACCCCGAGTACAAGGCGCACCGCGCCCCCATGCCCGACGACCTGCGCGCCCAGATCGAACCCATCCACGAGGTGGTGCGCCTGATGGGCTGGAAGGTGCTGGACGTGCCGGGCGTGGAGGCTGACGACGTTATTGGCACCCTGGCCGTCACCGCCGCGCAGCAGGGCATCGAGGTGATCATCAGCAGTGGCGACAAGGACCTGGCGCAGCTGGTCAATTCGCACATCACCATCGTCGACACCATGAACGGCAAGCGCCGCGACGTGGCCGGCGTGGAGGCCGAGTTCGGCGTGCCGCCGGATCGCATGATCGACTTCCAGACCCTGGTGGGCGACGCCATCGACAACGTGCCCGGGGTGGAGAAGGTCGGCCCCAAGACCGCCGCCAAGTGGCTGCAGGAATACGGCTCACTGGACAACATCGTTGCCAACGCCGACGCCATCAAGGGCGTGGCCGGCGAGAACCTGCGCAAGGCGCTGGCCTGGCTGCCCACCGGCCGCCAGCTGCTGACCATCAAGACCGACTGCGACCTCAATGGCTGGGTGCCCGGCCTGCCTGCTATCGATTCCATAGCTATCGGCGCCCACGAGACGGACGCCCTGCGCGATTTTTACGAGAAGTTCGGCTTCAAGGGCCTGGCCCGTGCCTTGGGTGGCGGCGAGGCTGCGCCCGCCCGTGCGGCGGCACCCAACCCCAACCCCGGTCTGTTTGACGAACCTGAGCCGCCGGCACCCACCATCAGCCAGGTGCACTACACCACCGTGCTGGAGTGGTCCACCTTCGAACACTGGCTGCACCGCATCAGCGAGGCCGAGCTGGTGGCGCTGGACACCGAAACCACCTCGCTGGACGAAATGGTGGCCGAGATCGTCGGCATCTCCTTCAGCGTGTTGCCGGGCGAGGCGGCCTACATCCCGCTCATGCACGACTACCCGGGCGCGCCGGCGCAGCTGCCGCGCGACGAGGTGCTGGCCAAGCTCAAACCTTGGCTGGAGAACCCGGCGCACAAAAAGCTGGGCCAGCACGTCAAGTACGACCGCCATGTGTTTGCCAACCACGGCATCGAGGTGCAGGGCTATGTGCACGACACCATGCTGCAGAGCTACGTGCTGGAAGTGCACAAGCCGCACGGCCTGGCCAGCCTGGCCGAGCGCCACCTCGGTCGCAGCGGCATCAACTACGAAGACCTGTGCGGCAAGGGC
>JAULXO010000009.1:0-1923 GCA_032118555.1 Hylemonella sp.
GCCGGGCTGCAGGTGCTCGCGGCCGACCTTCAGGCCGTCAGCGGTGTGGGTGTCGATCATGGTGCCAAAGCGCGTCCAGGCGTCGCGGATGGTGGCCAAGCGGTCGGCGTGGGTGCTGCGGCCGGATACGAAACCGAAGCCGGCGATCTGCGCGTGCTGCTGCGGCGTCACGGCGAAGCCCCCGGTGCGCGCCATCGCCGGGCCGAAGAGCTCGGCCGTGCGGGCACCGTCGCGCCCCAGCAGATCGAACACGAAGCGCTCGAAATTGCTGGCCTTGCTGATGTCCATCGACGGGCTGGAGGTCTCGTAGGTCTCGGCGCTGCGGCGCACGCGGTAGGTGCCGGTGCGGAAGAACTCGTCAAGCACGTCGTTCTCGTTGGTGGCCAGCACGAGTTGCGCGATGGGCAGGCCCATCATGCGCGCCACATGGCCGGCGCAGATGTTGCCGAAATTGCCCGAAGGCACGGCGAACGAGACCTGCTGCGCGTTGTGCGCCGTGGCCTGGAAGTAGCCGGCGAAGTAGTACACCACCTGGGCCAGCATGCGGGCCCAGTTGATGGAGTTGACGGTGCCGATGCGATAGCTGCGCTTGAACTCGAGGTCGGCGCTGACCGCCTTGACGATGTCCTGGCAATCATCGAACACGCCCTCGATGGCGATGTTGTGGATGTTGGCATCCTGCAGACTGAACATCTGCGCCTGCTGGAACGGGCTCATGCGCCCCTGTGGCGAAAGCATGAAGACGTTGACACCGCGCTTGCCGCGCATGGCGTACTCCGCCGCGCTGCCCGTGTCGCCCGAGGTGGCCCCCAGGATGTTCAGCGTCTGCCCGCGCCGCGCCAGTTCGTACTCGAACAGCGCGCCCAGCAGCTGCATGGCCATGTCCTTGAAGGCCAGGGTGGGGCCGTTGGAAAGGGCTTGCAGCCACACACCGGGTTCCAGCGGGCGCAGGGGCACGATCTCGGGTGTGCCGAACACCGCCTCGGTGTAGGTGCTGCACACCAGCCGTTTCAGATCGGCCGGCGGGATGTCGTCGATGTACAGCGACAGGATCTCGAAGGCGAGGTCGGCATAACTCAGGCCCCGCCAGCGCTGCAGCGTCGCCTCGTCCACCTTGGGGTAGTGCACTGGCAGGTACAGGCCGCCATCCGGCGCCAGCCCTTCCAGCAGGATCTCGCTGAAGCCGCGTTCGGTGCGGTCACCCCGTGTGCTGATGTATTTCATGGGCTGGATGCGGCGCCGACCTTGATGCTTGCCGGCCCTCAGGCCAGCTCTTCCTTGCGCAGGCTGACGATGGGCGCCAGCACCGTGGGCAGCGCCTGCATGGCAGCTATCGCCTCGCGCATGCGGCCTTCCACCGTGCTGTGGGTCAGGATGATCACGTCGGTCTGGCTCTCGCCCTGCCCGCTCTCGCGCTGCAGCAAGGCGTCGATGGAAATGCCACGTTCGGCCAGGATCGCGGTCACCTTGGCGAGAACCCCGGCCTCATCGGCCACCCGCAGGCGCAGGTAGAACGAAGTCACCACCTCGGCAATGGGCAGCACGGGCGTGTCGGCCAGCGAGCCGTGCTGGAAGGCCAGCGAGGGCACGCGGTGCCCCGGGTCGGCCGTGTGCAGCCGGGCGATGTCGACCAGGTCCGCAATCACGGCGCTGGCGGTGGGCTCCGAGCCCGCGCCCTTGCCGTAATACAGCGTGGTGCCCACGGCGTCTCCCTGCACCATGACGGCGTTCATGGCGCCTTCGACATTGGCGATCAACCGCGTCGCCGGCACCAGCGTGGGGTGCACCCGCAGTTCGATGGCGCCGCGGCCCTGCCCGGCGTCACTGCGCCAACGGGTGATGCCCAGCAGCTTGATGCGGTAGCCCAGTTGCTCAGCGTAGCGGATGTCGGCCGCCTGCAGCTGGGTGATGCCCTCCACATGC
>JAULXO010000010.1:0-46020 GCA_032118555.1 Hylemonella sp.
GGCCACCTCGGGCGTGTTGATGCGGTTGGAGGTGACCAGCGGCGTGTCGATGCCCGCCGCCGCGAACTCGGCCTTCATCTTCTGCGTCAACCAGGCAAAGGCCGCGCGCGGCACGCTGGTGGCAATGGTGGGCACGCGCGCCTCGTGCCAGCCGATGCCGGTGTTGATGATCGTCGCGCCACCCTGCGCCACCGCCTTGCCCAGCGTCACCACCTCGTCCCAGGCGCTGCCGCCCGGCACCAGGTCGATCATGGACAGGCGGTAGATGAGGATGAAGTCCGGCCCCACCGCCTCGCGCGTGCGGGCCACGATCTCCAGCGGCAGGCGCATGCGCTGGCTGTAGTCGCCACCCCATTCATCGTCGCGCTGGTTGGTGTGGCGGGCGAGGAACTGGTTGATGAAATAGCCCTCGGAGCCCATGATCTCCACGCCGTCGTAGCCCGCCTCACGGGCCTTGACGGCGCAGTTGACGAAGGCGCGGATCTGCCGCTCCACGCCGCGTGCGGAGAGCTCAAAAGGCTTGAACGGCGAGATCGGCGACTTGATGGCTGACGGCGCCACCGCCAGCGGGTGGTAGGCGTAGCGCCCGGTGTGCAGAATCTGCAGCGCGATCTTGCCGCCGGCTTCGTGCACCGCACGCGTCACCACCTGGTGCCGGCGCGCCGCGCCGGAGGTGGCCAGCATGCCGGCAAACGGCTTGATCCAGCCCGCCACATTGGGCGCAAAACCGCCCGTGACCATCAGTGCCACATCGCCTTCCGCGCGCTCGCGGAAGTAGGCCGCCAGTTTGCTCAAGTCACGCCCGTCCTCCAGCCCGGTGTGCATGGAGCCCATGAGCACGCGGTTCTTGAGCTGGGTGAAACCCAGGTCCAGCGGGGCCAGCAGATGCGGGTACAGGGCCAAACCGGGCGGCGCAGCGCGAGGGTCAGAGGACATGCAGACTCACACCTTTCAAAGTCGGAGGTGCCGCGATCATAGGCGTCGGCCTGCCCCCCCCGGTGTCACCAGCAGCACCGCCCCCTGCACACGCTCAGAGCTTGGCGTACTCCAGCACCTCTTGCCCCACCAGCGTGCAACTGCCCGCCATGGGCGCATAGATCAGCCGCATGCGGTAGCGCGCTTTGTAGATGTAGCCCCAGACCTCCAGCACTTGGAGGCGCTGCTGCGGGTCAGCCGGGTTCTTGAGCGAAGGCAGCTCCCTGACCTTGTCGTCGATGGCGATCCGATCATCGCCGTCGGCGTGGAAGCTCAGGAGCTTGCGTGCCTGCTCAACAGCCGGCGCCGCGCAAACGGACGGCTGAGCGTGAGCAGACTCCCACATGCCCATAAGCGCACAAGCCATCAAGGCGTAGAACGCAATGTCCATGACCAATAAACGCCGAAAGATCAGAGACCGCAATCCCGGCCCCGCATCCCAACGGGGATTCCCCCCATTCATCAGGCCTCTCATCAAACTGCCTGTCCCAATCGTTTGACGCCTTCCTCGATCTTCCCCACATCCGCCGTGGCAAAGGAGAGTCGCAGCGTCGATACATCGGGATTCGTGGCGAAGAACGGCGCGCCCGGCACGAAGGCCACGCCCTGCTCGATGGCGCGCTTGGCCAGTTCGTTGGCGTCCTTCAGCTTGCCTCCTGAGCCGGTGAGGCGGGCCCAGAAGAACAGGCCGCCGCCCGGTTGGGTGAATTCGATGGCATCGCCCAGTTCGCGCTTCAGGCTCTCGCCCATCACGCGGGCACGCTCGGCGTAGACCTGGCGCACATGGGCCAGGGTGGCGGGCATGCGGCCGGCCTTCAGGTACTGCGCGGCGGTGGCCTGGGCGAAGGTGCTGGTGTGGGCGTCGCTGAACTGCTTGCACATGGTGGCGCGGGCCAGCAGCGCCGGCGGGGCGATCATCCAGCCCACACGCAGGCCCGGGCTGAGCACTTTGCTCAAGCTGCCGCAGTGCACCAGCCAGTCGCGGCTGCCGGGCACCTGGGCACTCAGGGCCAGCAGGCTGGGCGGCGGGGCCTCGCCGAAGTAGAGGTCGCCATAGGGGTCGTCCTCGATCACCACGGTCTGCGTGCGCACCGCCAGCTCCAGCACCTGCTTGCGGCGCGCCAGGCTCAGCGTGGCGCCACTGGGGTTGCCGAAGGTGGGAATGAGGTAAACGAACTTGGGCTTGTGCTCGGCGATGAGCTTCTCCAGTTCATCGGTCTTGACGCCGTGCGCGTCGATGGGCGCGGCAATCACCTGCGCGCCGTAGAGGCGGAAGCACTGAATGGTGGCGAGGAAGGTAGGGCCTTCGACGATCACCTTGTCGCCAGGGTTGACCAGGGTCTTGCCGATCAGGTCCAGCGCCTGCTGGCTGCCGGTGGTGACGATCAGGCCCTCGGCCGTCACGTCCTGCGCGCCCTTGCTGGCGATGAAGGCGGCCAGTTGTTCACGCAGCGGGTTGTAGCCTTCAGTGGCGCCGTACTGCAGTGCGGCGCCGGGTTCTTCGCTCAGGGCCTGCTCGGTGGCAGCGCGGATGCCGTCCACGTCGAACATGGCGCTGTCAGGAAAACCGCCGGCAAAGGAGATGATGCCGGGCTTGCCCAGCAGCTTGAAGAGTTCGCGGATGGCGGAGGTTTCTACGTTGTTCAGGCGGTCGGCGAATTGCATGATGTAACGATTTTCAAAACCTCTATTGTGGCAAGACTGCCACGGCAACGCCCAGAGCGCCGCTTTCGTACGCCAAAATAGGCCCTGCTCCCGCCTGAACACGCACACCCATGTCCGACCTCTCCGTCTTCTTCCAGTCCGTCAAGCTGCCGGTGATGCCGGAGGTCGCTCACGCGCTGATCCGCACCCTGCATGAAGAAGACATCGTGCTGGGCGATGTGCGCAACATCATCTCCAAGGACCCGACGCTCACCGCCAAGGTGCTGCGCGCGGCCAACAGCGCGGCCATGGGCCTGCGACGCGAGGTCAGTTCGCTGGACACGGCCATTGCCATGATCGGCATGGCGCAGGTGCGCACCTTGGCACTGACCGCCTGCATGAACGTGGCCTTCCCGGTGGCCGACGGCCTGAACCGCACCGAGTTCTGGAAAGGCTCCATGGCCTGCGCCGGCTATGCGCAGTGGCTGGCCGGCACCGTGGGGCTGGACGGCCAGGAAGCCTGGCTGGCCGGCATGATGGTGCGTCTGGGCGAACTGCTCATCGTGCAAAGCCTGCCGGACAGCCTGGCCACCATCGAGCGCCAGCCGCAGCTCCCGGGCGAGCGCTGGAAGCGCGAACAACAGCTGCTCGGCTTCACCGAAGCCCAAGTCACGGCCGAACTGGCACGGCGTTGGCGCTTCCCGGCCGGTATCTCGCGTGCGCTGGACACGGCGGCCGACCCGCTGGCCGCCCAGCCGTTCTCCACCCTGGGTGCGGTACTGCACCTGGCCGGCTGGCTGGCCGACATGCCTTTTGTCGAACCTGAAATCATGGACGTGCTGCCGCAGGACGTGGTGGGCCGGCTCGACCTCAACCGCGAGTGGCTACGCAGCCACATGCCGTCGCCCGACAGCTTCTTTGACATCTCGGGCCTGTAAGCCCGGCCCTTTGCCGCCGCTGCCGCACCATGACGCCGTCCGCCATTGCCTCGTTCTTTGCCACCCTGCAGGCCGCCAACCCGCACCCGGCGACCGAACTGGAATACACCTCGGTGTTCGAGCTGCTGACCGCCGTGCTGCTGTCGGCCCAGGCCACCGACGTGGGCGTGAACAAGGCCACGCGCAAGCTCTTTCCCGTGGCCAACACGCCACAGCAGATCCTGGACCTCGGGCTGGAAGGGCTGGAGAGTTACATCAAGACCATCGGCCTGTACCGCAGCAAGGCCCGCCACCTGATGGAGACCTGCCGCATCCTGGTGGAGCAACATGGCGGCCAGGTGCCGCGCAGCCGCGAGGCGCTGGAAGCCCTGCCCGGCGTGGGCCGCAAGACGGCCAACGTGGTGCTGAACTCGGCCTTCGGCGAACCCACCATGGCGGTGGACACGCACATCTTCCGCCTGGGCAACCGCACCGGCCTGGCGCCAGGCAAGACGCCCTACGAGGTGGAGATGAAACTGCTCAAGCGCGTGCCGCCCGAGTACCTGCCCGACGCGCACCACTGGCTCATCCTGCACGGGCGCTATGTCTGCACGGCGCGCACGCCGCAGTGCTGGCACTGCCGCGTGGCGGCATGGTGCGACTTCATGCCCAAGACGCCGGCGCCCTGAGATGCCATGCGCCTGGCCTTCCGCTTCACTTCAACGCACTGATACGTCACGATGGTTGATGCACGAACCGTGGTGCTGCTGGCCAGCCTGATGGCCTCCCTGATGTCGCTGGTGCTGTTCTTCCAGTGGCGCAGCTACCCCTCCACCATCCGCGGCCTGGGCCACTGGACGGCGGCCCCCCTGATGCTGTCGTGCACCACACTGCTGGGCGCGCTGCGCGGCAGCCTGCCGGACCTGCTCACCATTGCCATTCCCAGCGTGCTGCTGTTCGCCGGCCTGTACCTTGCCTACCTGGGCACGCAGCGTTTTCTGGACCAGCCCACGGCCGTGCCACGCTGGACGGCCTTCATCACCGTGACCTCGATTCCAGCACTGTGGTTCACGGTGGTGGAGCCCGATTTCCGCGCCCGGCTGCTGATCATGTCGCCGCCCATGGCGCTGCTGTTGGGCCTGCATGCCCGCCTGATGTACAACCGCGGCCCGCGCAGCTTTGGCGGGCGTCTGCTGCTCGTGGTGCTCAGCGTTGGCGCGCTCTACCAGCTGTTTCGCTTCATCGTGCTGGGCTTGGTGCCGCCCGATTGGACCGGCTTCAACCCGGCCGTTCCGCCGCCGCTGTTCATCGTGGCCTATGTGGTGATCGTGCTGCTGTTGTCGGTCGGGCTGGTGCTGCTGGCCAACGAACGGCTGCGCAGCGAATTCGAGCAGCAGACCGTGCGCGACCCGCTGACCGACGCCTACACACGCCACCACATGAACACGCTGTGCCAGCAGGAGCTGGCGCGCAGCCGCTACTACGGCCACACCCTGTCACTGCTGCTGATCGACCTGGACGGCCTCAAGGCCGTCAACGACACCTACGGCCAGCAGCGCGGTGACCAGCTGCTGGTGGAGCTGGTGGCCCAGGTGAAAACGCTGCTGCGCCCGCGCGACCGGCTAGGCCGCTTCAGCGGCAAGGCCTTCCTGCTGTTGCTGCCGGAGACCGCGGTGACGGACGCCGAGGCACTGGCCGAGCGCATCCGCCTGACGGTCGAGCGCACCTTTGTCAGCCCCCGCTGCACCGTGAGCATCGGCCTGACCGCCAGCCAGGCCGACGGCGATACGCTGGAGCGGTTGCTGGCGCGCACCCACCAGGCTTTGACCCAGGCCAAGGAGCAAGGGCACAACCGCATCGCGTCGGCCTGAGTCGCCCCAGCCGCGCGGCTCAGCAGCTGAGTTGCAGCCACTCGCCGCAGCCCGGCGCCTCGCGCGGCCATTGCTCGGCACGCGCCAGGCGGGTGATACCCTGCACCCGCAGCGTCATGGCGCGGATGACGCCGGCATGGGTGATCCACACCGCCTCACTGCCCTTTTGTACCTGCTCGGCATGGGCTGCGGCCACGCGCTGCAGCAATTCGTCCACGCTTTCGCGGCCACCGAAGCGGTGGGCGCCGAAGTCGGCCGTCCAGGCATCGAAAGCTTCGCGCGGGATCGCGTCCCAGCGCTGGCCCTCCCAATGGCCGAAATCCATCTCGGCCAGGCGGACGTCGAAATTCAATATCAAATCGGGCCGCAGCCCTTGCAGGGCAAGCGCAAGCTGCTCACATCTTTGTAGCGGTGACGCCAGCACTGGCAGGCCCTGCGGCAGCAGCTCCGCCAGCTGCGCCGCGCAGGCCTGAGTGGCCTGGGCATCGGCCGCCAGGTCGCTTGCGCCATAGCAGACACCGGGTGCGACCTGCGGCTGCGCATGGCGGACCAGCCAGAGTTTCATAGGCTGAAGCACAAGCCAAGGTAGAAGGCGATCTCGCTCACCTGCTGCGTGGCGCCCAGGCAATCGCCGGTGTAGCCCTGCAGCCGGCGCGCAAAACGCCAGCCCAGCCAAAGCGTGGCCAGCACGGCCGCGGCCACCGCCGCAGCCCAAGGCACCTCGGGGTAAAGCCACTGCAAGAGCGCCAGTGCCGCCAGCAGCCAAGCGCTGGCCACCAGCAGGCTGGTCGCGCTGATCTGGTCCGCCAGCGGTTTGGACTTGGAGCGCGCCGTGTCACCCACATGCGGCAGCAGGCGGATCAGTCCCAGCGGCAAGTAGCGTGACACCACATGCGCGCCCAAGAGCGCGGCGCAGGCCAGTTCCACATTCAGGTCGCCCAGCAGGGCAAGCAAGGCCACCTTGGCCAGCAGCGCCAGCGCGAGGGCCAGCACACCGAAGGCGCCAACGCGCGAGTCCTTCATGATGTCGAGCACCTGCTCGCGCGTGCCACCACCGCCCAGGCCATCGGCCACATCGGACAGGCCGTCTTCATGAAAGCCGCCGGTGAGCAGCACGGTGACCACCGTGCTGAATACGGCGGCCAGCAGCGGCGCGTACACGCTGTCCGGCAGCAGCGCCATCAGACCGCCATAGCCCCCTGCCGCCACCAGTCCGACGAGCCAGCCCACGCCGGGGAAGTGCGCCGCGCTGGCACGCAGCATGGCCGGGCTGAAGCCCACCCAATCCGCCAGCCGCCCGGTCACCGGGATGCGGGTGAAAAACTGCAGCGCAAGCAGGAAATGACGCAGGAAGGACATGGGGCGCTTTGTAACTCAGACCGACTTTTCCGACACACCGGCCGATTCGAAACTGGCCATCTCGCGCAGCATGCGGCAGGCCGACTCCAGCAGTGGCCAGGCCAGCGCGCTGCCCGAGCCCTCGCCCAAGCGCAGGCCCAGGTCCAACAGCGGCTCGGCGTGCATCTGCAGCAGCATCAGCGAATGGCCGCGCTCGCCCGAACGGTGGGCAAAGACGCAACGCTGCAGCACGGCCGGGTTCAGCCGGCTGGCCACCAGCACGGCAGAACTGGCAATGAAACCATCGACCACGATCACACGCCGCTCCGCCGCGGCCTGCAACACGGCGCCGACCATGGTGGCGATCTCGAAGCCACCGAACGCGGCCAGCGCGGCCAGCGGTTCGCGCGCATCGGGATGCTTGAGCAACACCTCGCGCAGCACCGCCGTCTTGCGTGCAATGGCTGCGTTGTCCAGCCCGGTGCCGGCGCCCGTACAGTCATCAATGTCCAAGCCGGCCAGGCGCGCCAGCAGCAGCGAGGCGGCCGAGGTGTTGCCGATGCCCATCTCGCCCAGCAGCAGCGCATTGCCCGGCAGGCCCTTCACGAGCTCCACGCCATTGGCCAGCGCCTGGTCGCGCTGCGCGGCCGTCATGGCCGGGCCCGAGGCCGAATCCGCTGTGCCGGGCGCGATCTTCTTCACCAGCAAGCCCGGACGTGGTGCGAAGTCGTGCCGCACACCGCAGTCCACCACCGTGAGCGCGATGCCGTGCTGGCGCGCAATCACGCTGACGCAGGCGCCGCCCGCCAGGAAGTTCTCCACCATCTGCCAGGTCACGTCGCTCGGGTAGGCCGAAACGCCGCGCGCGGCCAGGCCATGGTCGCCGGCGAACACCACCATCTGCGGCGCGCGCAGTTCGGGCGACTCGCTGCCCAGGATCTGGCCCAGGCGCTGTGCCAGCGTCTCCAGCCGGCCGAGCGAGCCCAGCGGCTTGGTCTTCTGGTCGATCTTGTGCTGCAGGCGCGCGGTCAGGGCGGTATCCGTCAGGTCGGGAATGCTTGGCAGGGTGAAACTCATGGTGTTCTCGTTCGAAAAATCTCAGTCGTGGATCAGGGCGTCGAGTACGCCGGGCGCGAAATGCTGTTCGATGAAGTCGGCCATGCGTTCGAACACGGCATCGAGCGTGGGCACCTGCAGCCCCGGGCGGCCGAACAGGGCCTGCAGGGCGGCCGGGTCTTCGAACAGGCCGTGCAGGTACAGGCCCAGCACATTGCCGGCCGCGTTTTGCCAGGCCAGGCCGGGCACCAGCTCATGCGCCACATTGCCCACCGCCGCCATGGCCGGGTGCTGCGCCGTCTGGCCGTGATGGATCTCGTAGCCCTGCACCGTGACGCCGGACAACGGCGACCACGGCCCCGCCACATGGGTAAAGGTGGCAAGCGTGCGCTGCACCGTCTTGGCCGGCTCGAAGGCCGTCACCAGCGGCAGCAGGCCGAGGCCGGGCGCGTTGCCGTCGATACCGTGGGGGTCCACCAAGGCCTCGCCCAGCATCTGCAGCCCGCCACAGATGCCCAGCACCGCCCCGCCCTGCGCCGCATGGGCCGCAATGGCATGGTCCAGGCCCTGCGCGCGCAGCCAGGCCAGGTCACCGCTGGTGTGTTTGGAGCCGGGCAGGATGATCCAGTCCGCGCCCTGCAGCTCGGCCGGGCAACGAGCCCACGTGAGGCGCACGCCAGAGATGTTTTTGAGCGGCTGGAACTCGTCAAGGTTGCTGATGCGCGGGTAGGCGACGACGGCTATCGTCGTCTTGATGTCTCCGGTTCCCGTATGCCGGTCGTCAAAGACGCCGTCCTCTTCCGGCAAGCCGTGCTGGTGCCACATCGGCAGCGTGGCCACGGTGGGCACACCGGTTTTCTCCTGCAGCAGCTGCGGTGCCGGCGCCAGCAGGCTGGCGTCGCCGCGGAACTTGTTGAGCACGAAGCCTTTGATGAGCGCGCGATCAGCTTCCGGCAACAACGCCCAGGTGCCGTACAGGTGAGCGAAGGCGCCGCCGCGGTCGATGTCGCTCACCAGCAGGCAGCGGGCGTTGGCATGGCGTGCCGTGCGCAGGTTGACGATGTCGCTGCCCATGAGGTTGATCTCGGCCGGTGAACCCGCCCCTTCGATCACCACCACATCGTTCTCGGCCATCAGCACATCGAGCGCCTGCGCCACCGCCGGCCAGACGTGGGCACTGCGCTCGCGCCAGGCCATGCGCGTCAGCGCCTCATCCACCTGGCCGAGCAGCACCACCTGGCTGTGTGTGTCGCGCTCGGGTTTGAGCAGCAGCGGGTTCATGCGCACGTCGGGTTCGGCCTTGGCGGCCAAGGCCTGGAAGTACTGGGCGGAACCGATTTCCCCGCCTGCCACGACTCTGGCGTTGTTGCTCATGTTCTGCGCCTTGAACGGCGCCACCTTCAGACCCTGCCGCGCGTAGTGGCGGCACAGCGCAGTGGTCAGCCAGCTCTTGCCGGCGCCGCTGGTGGTGCCCAGCACCATGACGGCCTTGGCGCTCATCGCATGACTCCTTGTTCCTGGCGTATCTGTCGCCACGCCACGGCCAGCGCGTCCTGCGCTGCGGGTGGCAGCACGCCCAGACGCACCCTGCCCTGCAGGCCGAAAGAGGTGGCATCGCGCAGCTTGATGCCCTGCGCGCGCAGCGCCTGCAACGCCACCGCCAGCTCACTGCCCTGCAGATCGGGGCGGGCACAGAAGTAGTTGGCCACGCTGGGCTCGCAAGGCCAGCCGAGCGATTCGCAGACGCCGATCTGGCGCGCCTTCCAGGCCCGCAGCGTGGCCAGGCTGTCGCGCAGCCAGGCCTGCACCGTGTCCTGCGTCCAGGCCTGCAGCAGCGCCACACCCTGCGCGCCCACAGGCCAGGACGGGCACAGCTGCTCCAGCTGTTTGACGGCTTCCAGCGCCCCCAGCGGCGCGATCACGTAGGCGGCGCGCACGCCGGTCAGACCCAGTGCCTTGTTGGGCGTCCAGAGTTGCCAGACGCGCAGCAATTGCTCCTGCGTCAGTGCCAGCGCACCATCCAGCCTCAGTGGCTCGTAGGCGCGGTCAAGCACCAGCACCGGGGCAGCAGCCACCAGTTCGCCCAAGCCCGGCTGCGCCTGCCCGAGCGGGCTGGACGGGTCACAGGCCCAGGCCAGCTGGGCCTGTTCCGCACGCTCGACGCGCTGCAGGCCCCAGGCCTGGGCCGCGGCAGCGTAGTCGCCGTAATGGTGCGGCGGCAGCCAGACCCCACGCCCCCCTTGCTGCGCCACCCAGGCGGTGACGCGGAAGATGAACTCGCTGGCACTGCCGGCCAGCAGCACCCGCTCAGGCGCCACGCTGTGAAAGGCTGCGAGCTGCGCGCGCAGATCCCGGTAGCCGGCATCCGGATAGCGCGTGGCATCGGCCGCCTGCACCGCGGCCAGCGCGGCCGGGCACGGGCCGGCGGCGTGGCTGTTGGTGGAAAAGTCGTGGCGCGGCACGCCCTGCGCGTCCGGCCCGCCGTGCAGGCGTAGGGTCGTCATGGGCGGCCTCCGGTCATGGCGAATGCTATCAAAACAAGAGCTGCCGACGCAATCATTGCAAGGGCTAGAACCACATTTCTCGCATAACGCAGGGCCTGCGCGGTGTCGGCTGGCTGCGGCGCGCGTCCCGACGCATGCAGCACATAGACGCCCGGCTTGTGCAGGCCGACGTCGAGCGCCAGCGCCATGGCGGCCATGGGCCAGCCGCTGTTGGGCGACGGCGTGCGCGCGGCCTCGGCCCGCACCGCCCTCAGATTCAGGCCGCCACGCACCAGCGCCAGCAGCAAGGCGGTCAGCCGTGCCGGCAGCCAGGAGAGTACGTCGTCGGCACGCGCTGCCCATTTGCCAGCCCACTCCCAGTTCCGCCCCTGGTAGACGCCGCGGTAGCCCCACATGGCATCGGCCGTGTTGGCAAAGCGGTACAGCGCCGCGCCCGGCAAGCCCAGCAGCAGGAACCAGAACACCGGCGCCACCACCGAGTCGTTCAGGTTCTCGGCCAGCGACTCGATGGCGCTTTCACGCACCTCGGCCTCGCTCAACGCATTGACATCGCGGCTGACCAGCCAGGCCAGCCGCTCGCGCCCGGCGGCCAGGGACAGGCCCAGTGCGCTTTCCACCGCCCGCACTTCGTCGCGCAGCATGCGCCAGGCCAGCAGGGGTTTGAGCAGCACCGCCAACAGCAAGGTCGCGGGCAAGGCAGGCAGCCAGGCAAACAGCTGGCGCTCGACGGCCCAGGCGCATCCCCCGACGGCCACCGCACCGGCAAGCCACGCCACCGAACCTGCGAGGAAAGCCGGCACGGGCGGCAGGGACGTCAGACCATCGCGCCAGAGCCCCAGATAGCGGCCCATGCCCACCACCGGGTGCAGCCAACCTGGCGGCTCGCCCCATAACACGTCAATCAGCAGCGACGCCAGCAGGGCGCCGGCCAGGCAGACCAGACAGACGACGGGCGCATCAACAGCGAGCCACAGCATGTCAGGCCCCCACGCCAGAAGAGAGAGACGGCAGCCGGCGCCACTGCCGCCAGCCACCCCAGGCCAGGCACAGCACCGTCAACCACAGCGTCGCCAAGGTGTTCACCACCGGCGAGGGGGTCTTCGTGACGGTCTGCGGCTCCAGTCTGATGCCACGCACCGGCGCCGGCGTGGGTGAGGCCGCCGCCGCATTGGCCTCCACCGGATTGGCCGCGGACGCACTTGCTGGTGCGCGATCTGGCAGCAGCTCCGCGGCAAAACGGCGCACTTGGGCGTTGCTTTCCCGCAATCCGGTGGCCTTGAGCGCTTCGCGGTAGACCTGTGCCAGCTCCCGCCGCGTTGCCGCGTCCGGCTGCCAGTACTTCAGGCGCACCGCGTCGAGCATGCGCTCCAGGGTCTGGGCAAAAGCGGCCTGGTTGCTGCCCTCCAGCCATGCGCGGGTACCGAGCCGGTACTGGTCTCGCACGTAGACGTCATGTAGCGCCTGCCAGTGGTCCTGACGCACCGCCCCGGGTGAGGTGACCTGCCAGCCCCAGAGGAACTGCGCCGTCTTGAGCACCTGCAACGTGCCGCTGTAGCCCTCGGCCTGTTGCGCACTGATCCACTGCGGATGCAGATAGCGTGTCTGCATTTCCTTGGCGATGCCGCTGGCTGCGCTTTCGGTACGCACCTCACTGTCATCGCGCAGGTTCTGCACGTACAACGCGAGGTCCTTGCCGGTGAGCCGGCGCATGGCTTGCGCCATCCCGCCCAGGTACTGGAAGGCGTCGTCACTGGTCAACATGCCGTAAGTATGCGAAGTTCGCGACAACAGGGCCGCATCCACCTGCGCCAGGTTGCGCGCATAGGCACGCAGATGCGCCGCACCGCCCGCTTCCAGTCCATCGCCCTGGGCGTGCCCCATCCGCGCCAGGTAGAGCTCCGCCATCTGCGCATCGCCGCCGCCGGCACCCGCCTTGCGCCACGTGTCCGTGGCCTGAACCGCTTCGCTCAAGCCCGTGCCGTAGGCGCCCTGCTCGTTGGAAAAAACACGGGCCTCGGCCCAGCGCCGGGCCTGTTCGGCGCTGGCCCCCTGGGCGCGAAAATCACGCGCCAGCTTCTCCGTATTGCGCCCGACCACATTGCCGCGCTCACCGCTTCGTGCAGCGTGCCGCACCGCCTCATCCATCCACCGCATGACCAGCGGAAACTGGTCCCGATAGGACCCGGTGACGCTGAGCAGGATGTCGATGCGCGGTCGTTTCAATTCCTCCGGCGTCATGACATCCAGACCCGCGACGCGACCGGCCCCGTCCCACACCGGCCGAACACCCAACGCGTACAGGGCCTGTGCTTCCATCACGCCCTGATGGCGCATGGTCTCCCCTGCCCACAGGTTGAAGGCCAGCTTTTCAGGCCAACGCCCGCCATGCTCGTCGCGGTACTGCCGCATCCACGCCTCGAAGGCTGTCACGCCGGTCTCCCAGGCCTCGCGTGTGGGCACGCGACTGGGATCGAAGCCGTAGAGATTGCGGCCCGTGGGCAGGCTGTCGGGGTTGCGCACCGGGTCACCGCCGTAGCGCGTGGCCAAGTGGCGACCGTCAAGGGCGGCCAGCAAGCCTTCAAGTTCCTCGTTGCGCGACAGGAGCGCATCCAGCTGCTGGGCGCGCTGTGCCAGTGCCAGCAGGACCGCCGGATCGAGCACCTTGGCTGCCGCCCTGTTGGGTATGGCGCTGTGCGTACCATTGCGGGCCGCCTCCGCCGCATCCACTGCGCGCAGATCCAGGGTGCTGGCCGCCTGCGGATCCCGCAGGGCCACCTGCAGCCAGCGAGCCGGCCGCGACTGCATGACCTTCTTGGCGTCCAGCAGGAAGACCTCGTCGATGTCCTCGCCGAGTGCGTCGATGAGGGGTTTGCGCAGCATCTGCATCACCATGCCGAAGCGGCGCTGCGCATCCGGCACTTCGCCGAAGACCGCCAGCCCCTGCGGCTGCGCAGTCTGGGCAATCTCGTCCAGATAGGGATGCAACTGCTCCATGAAGCCGGAAAAGTCATTGCGGATGCGGTCCTGGCTCCAGCCAAGGTCGCGATGGAAGTTGTGCCGCACGAACTCGGCCAGCAGACGCGCCTCGACCTCCTGCCGGACCGGACCGGGAGCGACGCCCTCCCAGTCGTGCATGAGGTCATGCATCTCCTGGACGCCCGGCCTGAAACCCGCCGGCGTGAACATCGGCGTTGCGTGGCTCACCATCACGGCACGGCCTCGCCGCTTGGCGGTCAGCGCCTCGCCGAGGTTGTCCATGATGTAGGGATAGACGTTGGGCAGGTCGCCCAGCGCAAGCAGCGGATCGTCGAAGCGCGACAGCCCCCGCGCCTTGCCCGGCGCCCACTCCAGCGTTCCGTGCGTGCCCAGGTGGACGACGGCGTGCGCCCCGAACTGCTGGCGCATCCAGACATAGGTCGCCAGGTAGTTGTGGCTGAGCGGGACCGTCGAACGATGCCCGATGCGCTGGCGCCGCAGTTCGGCCGGTGTGTGTGCCGCGACCTCGTGGCGCAGCGGTTGCGGCAGCACCACCACGTTGCCGAGTTGCAGACGCGGGATGATGAACCCCGGCTCCAGCCGGCCATCGCCGGCACGGACCTGCGCAGCGCGGACCATCAAGGACTGCGCCGGCGGCCCCCAATAGTCCTCGATCCGGCGCTGGGTCTCCGCCGGCAGCGCCCGGAACCATGCGAGATAGCGGCTCAACGGCAACACATCGGCATAACCCTGGGATGGCAGATCGGCCAGCGCCTCGGGTCTGTAGAAGGCGCCCAGCGTCGCCTGCACCTGTTCGGTCATGGCGTCGGCAGAGGGCACTGCCGTCTGGTAGCCGGCGTCCTTCATGGCGCCCAGCATGCGCTGCAGGCTGCGCGGTACGTTGAGGAACGAGGCCCCGAAGTTGCGCTCGCCCAAGGGGTAGTTGTAGACGACCATGGCGATGTGCCGCTCGGCGGGACGGGTCCGCTGCAGCCGGATCAAGGCGGCCGCCTTGTCCGCCACGGCGTCGATCTGTGCCGCGATGGGCTGCATCGAACCGGTAGCGCGGTCGCGCGCGGTGACCAGGACGGGGTCGACCATGCCAGCCAGCTCGCTGGTCGTGTAGTAGTGCGCGACATCGCTCAACGCGAGGCCATCACGACTCTGCGCCCACTCTTCGCGCGTCATGGCCAGTGCCGGCATGGTCTGCAATACCGGCACGCCGATGCGCTCGAGTTCGGCCTTCCGGTCCGTCGGGTTGAACACCAGTGCCGCGTTGATGATCACATCCGCCACACGCCGCGGCCCCTGCGCGCCCGGCAGATGCGTCATCTGGAAATACAGGTCCTTCTGCTGGCGCGGCCCGTAGAAGGCATAGGCGCGCAGACCGCGCCGGTTCAACGTCGCGATCAGCGTGTCGAGCCACGCCGTATCGTCAGCCGTGAAGACGGCGCTGTTGACGGCAATCGCCACCGTCCCGCCACCGGCGACGCGCTCCAGCACGCGGATGTCGCTCTCGATGCGTGGCCACGCAGGGTGGTAGAGCCCCGCCAGCGGCAGCGCTTCGGCCGGCGGCAGCCGCACCTCGGCCTCCCGCCAGACGGTGGCATCGGCGCGCAGCGCCGCCATGGCCAGTTGCAGGTTCCTCGTGCCGCCAAAACGCCAATACTCGCGCAGGCGCTGCGCCCAAGCCGCGCTCACGCCCGCCTCGGCGCGCAGCGGCGCCTCGGCCTCGGCCTGTCCACGCGTCACGCCATTGAACTCGCCCACCACCACATACGGCCTGCCCGACTGCTGCACCGTATCGCCGAAGCGGCCCGCCGCCTGCTTGAGCACGCTGCGGTGCGGCGCATCGATCACCAGCAAAGCGGCCGGCTCCAGCGCCCGCTGCAGGACCTCGGGGCTGTCGGCCTCGGCGGACACGGTGCGCAGGGAAACGCCGGCGCTGCGCGCCCCCTCGATCAGACGGTTCACACGGGCGGGCGAGACCACGTAGGTGGTGAGCAACACGATCTCGCGCGCACGCTCCTGCGCTGCCGGCTGGGCTTGCGCCTGTCCGAGCAGGCCCAGGCCAAGCAGCACGGCCAGCCATGGCCACAGCAGCACCCGCAGAATCACGGCTGGCCCACCGGGACGTACACCATGGAGCCATCCTTCATGCGATAGGCGACGCCCGCCTTCTCGCCATCCCCCTCACCCGAAGCCCCGCTGGCCTTGAAGCGCGTAAGCTTCTCGCCGTCCTTGGTGATGATCTCCATGTTCGGCCGCCCCTCGTTGCGGATGATCGTGACCTTCTCGCTGGCAAAGGGGTTCATCGGATTGTTGATGACGGCGATCAGCAGCATGCCGATCACGACCAGGAAGATGTCGATCAGGTTGATGGTCGACAGCACCGGATCATCATCGTCCTCGTCAAGAATGCGCAGGCGGGGCCGAGCTGCCGCCGGTGCCGGCACGATCGGCGTGGATTCGTCCCGGGACGGCTTCATGGTCCCTCCCCGTCCAGCACGGTCACCAGTTCCGCCAACAGCCAGCGCCGGCGCACGCTGTAGATGACGAAGGTGATGGACGCAGCCACCAGGGCCACGATCACTGCGGCAAACGCCGGCGCCAGGCTTTCGGCAACGCCTTGCGACTGCCCGGAAGCCACCGCGACCAGGGCCGGCCCCATGGGAATCATGGTGGCGACCAGACCCAGCATGGGCGCAACCCGGCTGCACAGACGCAAGCCCTCCAGTTCCTTGAGCACGCGCAGCTCCAGTGCCTCGGGCGAAGTCGCCTTGACGGCAGCCAGCACCAGCACGGCACCGGGGTCGCGCCGCCGGCGCGACCACTCGACCGCAAAGGCACCAAGGCTCATCACGGCATAGGCAAACACCGCCAACACCAGCAGTGTCACGGGCCACAGAAAGCTCTGGGCGAGCTGAAAGAGGGACGACTCGAAGGGCATGGTCAGGCTCGAAGGTTGGTTGGGGATCTGTCTTTCAGGTTGACGCGTCGGCGGCGCCGCTGTCAGTCACGGCCGGCTGTCCCCAGCCGTCGTCGAACACCATGTCGGACAAGCGGGCGCGACTCGCCCATTGCTCTGCTTGCAGCATGGGCTGGTCATAAAACGCTGCCACCGGCCCCAGGCACAGGACAGCGATCGGCTTGCTGCCAGATGACAGTTGCAGCAACCGCGCCAGTTGCTGCGGTTCGAAAATCGACACCCAGCCCATGCCGAGACCTTCGGCACGTGCGGCAAGCCAGAGATTCTGGATGGCGCAGGCCGCCGATGCCAGATCCATCTCCGGCATGGTGCGGCGACCAAACACATGCGCCTCACGGCCCGGCGGCAACACCACCACCAGCAGTTCCGCGGCTTCGCGGATACCCTCGACCTTGAGCTTCATAAAGGCGTCTTCTCGCTGCGCCAGCGCCTGCGCGGTCTTGACGCGCTCCTCCTCCACCAGCGTGTGGATCGCGCAGCGAAGGCCGCCGTTGCGTATGCGGATGAAGCGCCACGGCTGCATGAAACCCACGCTCGGCGCGTGGTGGGCCGCCTGCAGCAGGCGCAGCAGAACCTCGTCGGAAACGCCGCCGCCAGCAAAATGGCGCATGTCGCGGCGCTCGAAGATGGCGCGGTAGACCCCCGCGCGTTCGGCATCGCCGAAGGCATGGCGCGGATCGGCTGCTGGCGCGTGCATGGCTCAGTCCTCGATGCCGCGCTGCGCGGGAATGCCGGCCTTGAACGCATGCTTGATGAGCGTCATCTCGGTCACGGTGTCGGCCAGTTCGATGATCTCGGGCGGGCAGCGGCGGCCGGTCAGCACCACGTGCACCTCCTTGGGCCGGGTGCGCAGGGTCTGCAGCACGTCATCGAGCGGCAGCCAGCCGTAGATCAGCGGGTAGGTGATCTCGTCGAGCGTGACCATGAAAAACTCGCCGCTCAGGATGCTGGCCTTGGCGCGCTCCCAGCCATCGCGCGCAAGCTGGGCCGAGTGCGCCAGGTCGCGGCTCTTCCAGCTGAAGCCGTCCCCCAGCCCTTCGACTGGCAGGCCGATCTGCGCGAACATGCGGTGCTCGCCGAAACGCGCCGTCGGCACCTTCATGAACTGGTAGATCTTCACGGCCTTGCCGCGACCATGGGCGCGCAGCGCCAAGCCGAAGGCCGCGGTGCTCTTGCCCTTGCCGTCGCCGGTGTTGACGATGACCAGGCCGCGGCGCTGGCCTTCGGCCTTCTCGTAGCGCTTCTCGGTCGGGGGGGATTCGATCTGCATGGCTTGCTCGTTTCAGAGTTTGGGCAGCGACAGCCACTGGCCCGCCACCTGTTGGATATGGATGCGCCCGTCGAAGACCTGCTCCAGCGCGCGGTGCGTGGCCGCCTCGCTGCAGCCGCCGTGGTGCATCACGCGGCCGGCGGCCATGACCACCAGTTCGTCAGCCTGCAGCGCCAGCGACAGCTCGTGCAACACGCTGACCACCGTCTTACCACTGGCCACGAGCTCGCGCACCAGCAGCAGCCAGTCCACCTGGTGCGGCGGGTCGAGGTTGGCCAGCGGCTCGTCCATCAGCAGCACCTCGGCCTGCACCGCCAGCGCCCGCGCCAGCAGAACACGCTGGCGCTCGCCGCCGGAAAGCTGGCCCAGCGGCCGCGCGCGCCAGTCCCAGGCCTGGGTGGCGCGCAAGGCGCGTTCCACCGCAGCATGGTCGCCCGGGCCGGGCGGGCTGAGCCAGGGCTGGTGCGGCAGGCGGCCCAGCATGGCGACGTCGTAGGCCGTCAGGTCGTCGGCGCCGTGTTCGTTCTGGCCCAGCCAGGCCAGCTGGCGCGCGCGTTCACGCGCCGGCCAGTCGGCCAGCGGCCGGCCCAGCAGCTGCACGCTGCCGCCGTGCGGCAGCAGCCCGGCCAGCGCCTTGAGCAAGGTGGATTTGCCGGCGCCGTTCGGGCCGACGATGCTGGTCCAGCGGCCGCGCGGCAGCGCCACGTTGACGTCGTGCAGCACCTCGGTGGCGCCGAAGCGCACGGCGATGCCCTGCCCTTGCAGCGCGGCGCGGCGGGCCGTCATCGCCCACCTCCGTCGTGCGCGGTGGCGCGGTGCATCAGCCACAACAGGTAGCTGCCGCCCAGCACGGCGGTCAACACGCCCACCGGCAGCTCCTGCGGTGCCACCAGCCAGCGTGCCAGCAGGTCGGCGGCGGTCAGGAGCACGGCGCCCAACAGACTGGAAAGCAAGATCAGCCGGCCGTGCGTGGTCTTGACCACCGAGCGCACCAGATGCGGCGCCGCCAGGCCGACGAAGGCAATCAGGCCGGTCTGCGCCACCGCGGTGCCCGTGGCCAGCGCCAGCACGGCAATCAGCGCAGCGCGCATCTGCGGCAGGCGCAGGCCCAGGCTGGTGGCGGTAGCCTCGCCCAGCGCCAGGCCGTCGAGCACCGGGCTGAGCAGCCAACCCGCCAGCAGGCACAGGACCAATGCCGCCGCCATCACGCCGGCCGCACTCCAGCCGACGAAGGCCGTGCTGCCGAGCATGAAGGACTGCATGGCCTGCATGATGTCCGGGTTGAGCAACAGCGTGAGCGAACTGAACGCGCCCAGCACCACGCCGACGATCACGCCCGCCAGCAGCAAGCGCAAGGTATGCTGCACGCCCTTGGCCAGCAGCAGCGTCAGCAGCACGGCCGCCACGGCGCCGACAAAGGCCGCGCCGGTGAAACCGATGCGCACCAGCCAGTGCGTGGCCAGCGGCGAGACACCGAACAGCGCCATGGCCGTGGCCACACCCAGGGTGGCACCGGAAGCGCTGCCCAGCAGGTACGGGTCGGCCAGCGGGTTGCGGAACAGGCCCTGTGCCACCGCACCGGCCAAGCCCAGCAAGGAGCCGGCCAGCCAAGCGCCCACGGTGCGCGGCAGCCGGATCTCGCTCACGATCTGCCAGGCCATGGCGTCCTGCCCCATGCGCCACACGCTCTCGAAACCGGTGCTGCCGACACCGGCGCCCAGCAGCAGCAAGGCCGCGCTGGCCAACAGCAGGGCCAGGCCCAGCAGCAGCGCCTTGCGGTGGTAGGCGGCCATGGCGTTCATCGGCTCTTTTCCTCCAGGCAGCGCGCCATCAGCCGCGCCGCCTCGGCCATGCGCGGACCCGGCCGCACGATGGTCTCGGCATCATCGTTCGGGAAGACGCAGATGCGCTGCTCGCGCACCGCCTTGATGCTCTGCCAGCCCGGGTACGGCACCATCGCCTGCATGCTGCGGTTGCCGATCATGATCACGTCCGGGTTGGCGCGCACCACATACTCCGGGTTCAGTTTGGGGAACGGCCCCAAGCTGGCCGGCACCACGTTCTTCACGCCCAGGCGTGTCAGCGTCTCGCCAATGAAGGAGGTCTCACCCGCCGCGTACGGGCCGCGGCTGACCTCGAAATACACCCGCGTGTTGCGCGCCTTGGCCGACAACGATTGGGCGGCGGCCGAGACACCGGCATCGATGGCGCGCCAGACGCGCTGCGCATCGCCCACGCCCAGCAGCGTGCCCACCTTCTCCAGCACGCGCCGCACGTCGGCATGGGTCTTGGTGTCGAGTGCGGCCACCTTCAGCCCCAGCGCTTCCAGCCGCTCAGCCGCACGCGAGGACATGGACATCAGCACCAGGTCGGGCTTGAGCGCCACGATGGCTTCGATGTTCGGGTCCAGCCCACCGCCGACCTGCGGCAGCGTGCGCACCTGCGCTGGGTAGTTGGAATAGCGGTCGACACCGACCAGGCGGTGGCAGGCGTCGAGCGCGCAGACGGTTTCCGTCAAGGACGGCAGCAGGCTGACGATGCGCTGTGGCGGCGCCGCCAGCGTGACCTTGATGCCACGCTCGTCGGTGATCTGCAGCGCCTGCGCCGGCAGCCACAGCGTGAGCAGGAGACAGAACCACAGCCGTTTCATGCGGCCCCCTTCAGCGCCAGCGGCAGGCCGGCGGCCATCAGCGTCACGCGCGTGCAGGCCTGTGCCACGTCCTGATTCAGACGGCCGAGCGCATCGACGAAGGCGCGCACCTCGCGCCCGAGCGGGATGACGCCCAGACCGATCTCGTTGCCGACCAGCACCACGGGACCGGCCGCCCCGCGGATTGCTCCTAAAAGCATAGCTATCGACGCTTGTGCATCGGGGTCCAGGGCCGGATTTGACGTTGAATTCTCAGCGGGCATAAGCAGATTGGTCAGCCACAGCGTGAGGCAGTCCACCACCAGCAAGGTGTCGGGGCGGCTGTGGGCGGCAATGGTTTCAGCCAGGCGCAGCGGCTCTTCCACCGTCTGCAGCCCCGGCACGCGCTCGGCGCGGTCACGCTGGTGGCGCGCGATGCGCTCGCGCATCTCCGCGTCCCAGGGCTGGGCGGTGGCAATCAGCATGGCGCGGTGCTGCGGCGATTGCGCCAGCCACGTTCTGGCCAGCAGCTCAGCACGGCGCGATTTGCCGCTCCTCTGCCCGCCGAGGATGAGTTCGCTCTTCGCAATGGTCAGCTCAGCGCCCATGTTCTTCACTCCATCGCAGCACGATGCGGTGCAGTTGTTCGACGCCGTCGGTCAGTGCCGCCGGGCCGGGCTGCAGGATGTCGGCCGACTTGATCTCGGCCAGCTGCCCGTGTCGCACCGCGCTCACGTCCTGCCAGCCGGGGCGCGCCGCCACCTTCTCGGCGCGGAACTTCTTGCCGCACCAGGAGCCGATGACGATGTCCGGGTTGCGGCGCACGATCTCCTGCGGGTCGGCAATGATGCGCTGCTTGCCCAGCGGCTCGGCCGCGAGTTCCGGGAAGATGTCGTCCCCCCCGGCGATGCCCATCAGCTCCGACACCCAGCGGATGGCGCTGATCGGCGGCTCGTCCCATTCCTCGAAGTAGATGCGCGGTCGCCGCGGTAGCTGTGCTGCCGCCTCGCGGATGGCCTGCAGGCGCGCCTGCATCTGCCCGATCAACCGCAAGCCGCGATCCGCGGCACCGACCATGGCCGCGACCTGGTACAGCATGGAGAAGATCTCGTCCACACTGCGCTGGTTGAACACCGTGACCTGGATACCACGACGAATCAGCTCGGCGGCAATGTCGGCCTGCAGGTCGGAAAAACCGAACACGCAGTCCGGCTGAAGCGCGACGATGGGCTCGATCTTCGCGCTCAGGAAGGCGCTGACCTTGGGCTTTTCCTCGCGCGCGCGGCGCGGCCGCACCGTGTAGCCCGAAATGCCGACGATGCGCCGCTCCTCCCCCAGCAGGTAGAGCCACTCGGTGGTCTCTTCCGTCAGGCAGACGATGCGCTGCGGGCCGAGGCTGCTGGCGTTCATGCCACCGGCTCCGCCTCAAGCTGCCGCAAGCCGGCCCCGAACAGGCGCGCCACCAACGCCGGCGCAGAAGGGAACCAGGCGTGGAAGTAGCTCGCCGCCACCGGCCCTCGCACGTAGACGGCCTCGCCCTCATGGTCATGGGCATTACCTTCAGGCCGCGTGGTGCGCGCGTACACCGGCACCGAGGTTTCGCTCAGCGAGTAATGGAAGGTGTGGCCGCGCAACTGCTGGCCGTCGACCGCCAGCTGCTGCGGCCCGAGCGCGGCCAGGCGTTTTTGCATCACCACCCGGCCCGGCAGCAGGCCCCACATGGCGTGGCTCTGGCCCTGCTTGTCCACCAGTGTCTCGAACAGCGCCATCATGCCGCCGCACTCGGCCCACACCGGCCGGCCGGCCGCGACATGCGCACGCAGGCTGTCGCGCAGGGCGTGGTTGGCGCCCAGGCGCCCGGCATGCAATTCGGGGTAACCACCGGGTAGCCAGACGGCGTCGCAGACCGGCAGGGTGGCATCGGCCAGCGGCGAGAAAAACACCACCTGCGCACCCAGCTGCTGCAGGCATTCAATGTTGGCGGCGTAGATGAAGCAGAAGGCCGCGTCGCTGGCCACGGCCACAGTCTTGCCGCGCAGTGGCTGCTCCAGCACGGCGGCGGACGAAGCGACCGGAGGAAAGTCCACCGCCCAGCGCTGCAGGTCATCGCCACTCATCTGCCCCAGCGGTGTGGCCGCCAGCGCATCGGCCGCGGCATCGAGCCGCTCGGTGGCGTCGCTCAGCTCGGTGGCGGCCACCAAACCGAGATGCCGCTCAGGCAGGGTCAGTGCCGGATTACGCAGCAAAGCGCCCAGCCACTGCTGCGGCTCTTTCAGGCTGGCCTGCAGCATGCCGGCATGGCGCTCGCTGCCGACCCGGTTGGCCAGCACGCCGGCCCAGCGCAGGCCCTCGCGGTAATGCTGCAGGCCGTAGACCAGCGCGCCAAAGGTGCCGGCCATGGCGCCGGCATCGACCACTGCCAGGATGGGCAGGCCGAAGTGCTGCGCCAGGTCGGCCGCACTGGGCTGGCCGTCGTACAGACCCATCACACCTTCGACGATGATCAGGTCGGCCTCCTGCGCCGCCGCATGCAGCCGAGTCCGGCAATCGGCCTCCCCGGTCATCCACAGATCGAGCTGGTGCACCGGCGCGCCGCTGGCCAGCGTATGCCAGAAGGGGTCAAGGAAATCTGGCCCGCACTTGAACACACGCACGCGGCGCCCTTGGCGCGTGTGCAGCCGTGCCAGCGCCGAGGTGATGGTGGTCTTGCCCTGGCCGGAGGCCGGGGCAGCAATGAGGACGGCGGGGCAGCGGATGGAATCAGACATGGGAACAGATTGTCATCGCGATTACAGGGGCGCCCAGCGCAAGCTGACGTACAGGCTGCGCCCGGCCGTGGCATAGCCGCTGGCGAGCTGGTAAGGGGTGTCGGTCAGGTTGTCGATGCGCGCCAGCACCGACCAGTCCTTGCCGATGCGCGTGCTGGCATACAAGTCCAGCAAGGCATAGCCCGGCAACACCGTCGTGTTGGCAGCCGTGTCATAGCGCGCGCCGGAGAGCTGCGCGCCTGCCCCCACCTGCCAGCGCCCCAGGAGCGTATCGGCCGAGAGCCGGGCGTGGTGACTGGCGCGTCGCGCCAGCAGATTGCCGGTCTGCGTGTCGCGGGGATTCTGCACGTCGAGCGAGGCTTTCAGGTTGACGTTGGCGTGACGGACTTGCGCGCTCAGGGTCAAACCGGTGTACTCGGCCTCGGCTGTATTGCCGTAGCAGCCGTTCGGGCTGTTGGTGCAGCCGGTGTTGCTGTTGGCGTAAGCGATCAGGTTACGGACCTCGTTGCGATACACCACGATGCCGAACCGCCCCGCGCCTTGCGCGTACTGCAGCCCCAGTTCCTGGTTGGTGCTGGTCTCGGGTTTGAGACTCGCGACGCCATAGCTGCTGAAACGCTGGTACAACGTCGGCGCACGGAAGGCCGTACCGACCGATGCGGTGGCGCGCCACTGCGACGACAGTGCCAAACCATAGGCGAGGCTGCCGGTGTCCTGGCCGCCGAACTCGCTGTCGTCGTCGTGCCGCGCGTTGAACTGAAGCGAGTGGGAGCCGGCGCGCCAACCGTAGCCCAGGGCCACGGCGTCCTGCTTGCGATCGCGGTAGATCGGTCGGTTCTCCAGCTGATCCACCTTGCGCTCCAGCGCTGCGGTGAGCTGATGGGCGCCCAAACGGAGCTCGTTCTGGAACAGGTAGCCGTTGAGCCGCGTCATCGTGAGGTAGGCCGAGGGCTTGGTCTCGTACTGCACGCGCGACTCGGTGGCGCTGAGCACGGTGCTGTAGTACTGGCTCCACTGGCCGCGCCAGCTCAGGCTGCGGGCCTGCACCAGGTTGAGGGCATGGTCGTTGCGCGTCGCCGCCGCCCCCGAGTTGGATGCGTCGTACTGTGCATCCGTGCTGCCGGACAAGGCCGTCGCCTCGAGACGATGGGCCGCATTGAGCCGCCAGCCCAGCCGACCACTGAACGACTCGCTCTTGTAGCCGTCGTCGTCCTTGTTGTAGCCCGTCACCGGCCGCGCGTTGAAGCCGTCACTGGATTCGCCCGCGACGCCCAGCGCATAGTCGAACGCGCCCTGCACACCGCTGAAACCCGCATCCCACTTGCGTGTGCCGTAGGTGCCCAAGGCGACGCCGGCATAGGGCGCGAACGGGCGATCGCCCTTGCGGGTGAATATCTGGATCACGCCGCCCAAGGCGTCGGAGCCGTAGACGGCGCCGGCCGGGCCGCGCAGGATCTCGATGCGCTCGACCTGGGCCAGCGGAATGGCCTCCCAGGGCGCGCCGCCGGTGGACAGGGAGTCGACGCGCACGCCGTCGATGAAGACAGCGGTGAAGCGGGTCTCCGCCCCGCGCACGAACAGACTGGTCGTGGTCCCCGGGCCGCCATTGCGCGCCATCTCCAGACCGGGCTGTCGCGCCAACAGGTCCGCCACGCCGGTGGCGCCGCTGCGCTCGATTTCGGCGCGATCGACCACGGTGACGTCGGCCACCAGATCCACCAGCGGCTGGGCGATGCGGGTGGCGGTGACCACGGTTTCCTGCAGCGAGGCCGCAGAACGGGTTTGGGCGTGGAGCGCCCAGGAAGAGCACAGGGAAGCTGCGGCCAGCGCCAGCCAGGCGAGCCTCTTGGCAGATACGTTGAAAGACATGAAAAGAAGAACACTTGGATGCCCTCCCCGGCTTCCCCGCCAGGGCATGGACGTCACGGTTGCGCGCCAGGCGCACAACCACCGTGTTGGCCGGTATCCGGGCTGGTGGAAACAACCTTCATCGCCTTCCCGGAGCTTGGTTCACGCTCCAGTGGCTGGTGGATGAAAGCGGTGCCGTGAGGCACGTCCACTTACCGTTGCGGGGGCAGCGCAGGTTAGGTTGACCAAGGCCGGTCTTCCCTCCTGCTTCCCGTTGAACTGCGGCGTGTGAACCACACCGCGAGCACCAACGCCGCAGATTTTACGCCGGACAAGCTGTCGCCAACCCTACAATGCGAGGTCTTGGCCTCTACACCTATGTCGAATCCGACCCAAACCGAGCAACTGATCGAGCGCGTGGAGCGTCTGCTGGTGCGCTACGAGGAGCTGCAGCGCACCAATGCGCTGCTGGCCACGCAGGTCGAAACCCTGACCGCCGAGCGTGATTCGCTCAAGTCACGCCTGAGCGCCGCGCGCGCCCGCGTGGACGCGCTGCTGGAGCGCCTGCCGGAGACGGCCGACACCCACAAGGGCACCGCATGAAACAGCTCGAAGTGCAGATCATGGGCCAGAGCTACCTGCTCGGCTGCCCCGAAGGCGGCGAAGCCCGCCTGCTCGATGCGGTGGAACGCGTCGACACCGCCATGTGCAAGATCCGCGATGCCGGCAAGGTGAAAGCACGCGACCGCATTGCCGTGCTGGCCGCGCTCAACCTCGCCTTCGACCTGTCGGACCGCGCCAGCCAGGCCGAGCGGCCGGCGGCCGCCGTCCCGGCAGCCGCCACTGCGGCACCGGTCCATGGCAATGCCGACCGCAACAGCAGCCTGGACGCGCTGCTGCACCGCCTGGACACCGTCCTCGGCGAAGACGGTCGGCTGATTTGACGCACCCCCAAGGCTACGCGCCCTATGCCAAGCCGCTGCAAGCGAACTACAATGGCAACCGTCTGCAATGCCGCCGGGCTTTATATTTCCTTGAACCAATGCTCATTGAGCCCGGGCTTGGAACATCGCCTGGCTAGCGTGATCGTCTCGCGTCAGATGAACCCAAGGCCAACGCTGACCTCGCCCACCTGAACCCCGGTTCAGGATGCCGGTCCGGTGGCACTTGCAGACACCTTGATTCCTCCCCGTCGCTGACCTTCCCGCCGCTGCCCCCTCGGGCCGGGACGCCCGAGCGCTGGCGTGCGCCGCCGCTCCACGCGAGCCCGGTCGCACACACCATGTTTCTCGAACCGCAACTGATCGCTGAACTGGCCCTGATGGGCATCACCGCCGGCTTTCTGGCCGGGCTGCTGGGGATCGGCGGCGGCATGATCATGGTGCCGTTCATGACGCTGATCCTGGAAGCCAAGGCCTTCCCGGCCGAGTACGTGGTCAAGATGGCGGTGGCGACCTCGCTGGCCACGATCTGCTTCACTTCGCTTTCCTCGGTGCGCGCGCACCACAAGCGCGGCGCCGTGCTGTGGCCGGTGGCTCGGGTGCTGGCGCCGGGCATCCTGCTGGGCGCGCTGATCGGTGCACAGATCGCTGCCGCCCTGCCCACACGCATCCTGGGCATGGTGTTCTCGCTCTTCATTGCCTACTCGGCCACGCAGATGTTCATCGACCGCAAACCCAAGCCCACGCGCACGCTGCCCGGAACCCCCGGCATGCTCGGCATGGGCAGCCTGATCGGCCTGATGTCTTCGGTGGTCGGAGCCGGTGGTGCCTTCATCTCGGTACCCTTCATGACCTGGTGCAACGTGAAGATCCACCACGCCGTGGGTACCTCGGCCGCGCTGGGTTTTCCCATCGCCCTGGCCGGCACACTGGGCTACATCTGGGCCGGGCGCAACCTGCCGGACATGCCGGCCGGCGCCTTCGGCTACCTCTATCTGCCCGGCCTGCTGGTGATCGCCACCATGAGCATCCTGACCGCGCCGCTGGGCGCGCGCACCGCGCACCGCATGGACATCCGGCCGCTCAAGCGCGCCTTCGCCGTACTGCTGTACCTGCTGGCGGCCTATTTCCTGATGCGTTGAGCGTCAACCCTTATGGTTGGCGCCGCGTCGGGCACGGATAATGCCCTCGCGCGGCCGGCCTGGACTGGGGTGCGTCAACAACACGTCTGAGGGGACACCGTTCATGAGAATCGCCATCATCGGCCAACAGGACTTCGGCAAGGCAGTCCTGGAGGCATTCCTGGCGCGCGGCGACGAGGTGGCCGGCGTCTTCTGCAAGCCCGAGGGCGCGGGTGAAAAGCCCGATGCCCTGCGCGCCGCCGCCGAAAGCCGGGGCCTGCGGGTGTTCCAGTTCGCCAGCCTCAAGAGTGCGGAGGCTGAAGCGGCGATGCGCGGGCTGGATGCCGACCTCGGTGTCATGGCCTATGTGCTGCAGTTCGTGCCGCAGTCGCTCACCGGCATTCCGAAGCACGGCACCATCCAGTACCACCCCTCGCTGCTGCCGCGCTACCGCGGCCCCTCCTCGATCAACTGGCCGATTGCCCGCGGTGACCGCGAAACCGGCCTGACCATCTTCCGCCCCACCGACGGCCTGGACGAAGGCCCGGTGATCCTGCAGAAGACCTGCCCCATCGGCCCCGACGACACGCTGGGCGACGTGTACTTCAAGCAGCTGTTCCCGCTGGGCGTGAGCGCACTGCTGGAGGCTGCCGACCTGGTGGTGGCCGGCAGGCACACGGAAACGGTGCAGGACGAAGGCTTGGCCAGCTACGAGGGGTGGTTCAAGACCGAGGAGGCGCGCATCAACTGGGCCAACCATGTGGACCAGGTCTACAACCTGATCCGCGCCTGCAACCCGGCACCCGGCGCCTGGACCGAGCTGGCCGGCGTGCGCGTCGCGCTGTTCGACTGCCGTAAGCATCCGGTGCGCCGCTATGCCGAGGTGCAGGGCAAGCCGGGCGACATCGTGAAGATCACCGACAGCTCGCTCTTCATCAATGCCCAGGGCGGACAGATCGAAGTACTCAAGCTGCGCCCCGAGGGCGGCAAGAAGATGGGCGCTGCCGAGTTCGCGCGCACGCACGGCCTGGGCAACTGAGTCCCGGGTTCCAGTCTCAACCCAAGGGCAGCTGCGGCTGCCCTTTTTCTTGCCGGCACAGAGGCACCACGCCGCCCGACGCGGCTACGCGTAAGCCCCATCCGCGAAAACCCTAGGTCGACGTAAAAAATCCAAAAAGTTGACCACCATCAAGAGAATTTCGATTAAAAGATTTGACCATGCTTTCACACAAGACTCCGCTCACAAAAGAGAGTCGCGAAAGCTGGGAACCAGGTTTGACTGACATATCAAGGAGACACCATGGTCACTGCCATTCGTTCGAAATTAGGGTCTGGAATGCTGAAAGCCGCTGCGGGTCTGATCGCAGTGGCCGCACTGTCGGTGACGACGCAAGCCGTTGCCTGGGAACCCACCAAGCCGGTGGAGTTCGTCGTGCCGGCCGGGACCGGGGGAGGTGCCGATCAGATGGCGCGCCTGATGCAGGGCATCATCGTCAAGCACAAGCTGATGAACCAGTCGATGATCGTCGTCAACAAGTCCGGCGGCGCCGGTGCCGAGGGCTTCCTCTCGGTCAAGGAAGCCAAGGGCGATCCGCACAAGATCATCATCACACTGTCCAACCTGTTCACCACGCCGCTGGCCACCGGTGTGCCCTTCAACTGGAAGGACATGACGCCGGTGTCCATGATGGCGCTCGACCAGTTCGTGCTGTGGGTCAACGCGGAGAAGCCGTACAAGACCGCCAAGGAGTACCTGGACGCCGTAAAGGCCGCCGGCCCCAACAAGATGAAGATGGGCGGCACCGGCTCCAAGCAGGAAGACCAGATCCTGACCGTCGGCATCGAGAAGGCCACCGGCACCAAGTTCATCTACATCCCGTTCAAGGGCGGCGGTGAGGTGGCGGTGCAGCTCGTCGGCGGCCACGTCGACTCCAGCGTGAACAACCCGGCCGAAGCCGTCGCCCAGTGGCGCGCCGGCAAGCTGCGTGCCCTGTGCGTGTTCGACGACACCCGCATGCCCTACAAGGCCAAGGTCACCGACACCCAGTCGTGGAACGACATCCCGACCTGCAAGGAAGCCGGTGTGCCGACTGACTACGTGATGCTGCGCGGCATCTTCGCCGCCCCCGGCATCACACCTGACCAGCTGAAGTACTACGTCGATCTGATGCAGAAGATCCGTGCCACGCCAGACTGGAAAGAGTACATGGAAAAAGGTGCCTTCAACCAGACCTTCATGACGGGGGCGGACTTCAGCAAGTGGCTCACCACCGCGGAAGCCACCCACCGTACCCTCATGCAGGAAGCCGGCTTCCTGGCCAAGTAAGCCCCGCCCTCCCCCACGACCCGGATCAGGGCAGCCGTTCGAAGCAACGGCTGCTTGGGGGAGGTGTTGCCACTCAATCAATCGCACAGCGTCAAAGTTCCTGAGGGAGCCCGGATATGGATACACAAGAAACTGGTGGAACCGGCGTGGCCACCTACATCGTCGATGCCGTCGTGGCCCTGCTCGTGATGCTCCTGGGCGGCGTGGTCATCTACGGCAGCCAGAAGCTGGGTTCCGACTGGGGCAGTGACGGCCCGGGCGCCGGCTACTTTCCCTTCTACATCGGCCTGATCCTGGTCATCTCCGGCGCCGGCGTGCTGTACCAGGCCCTGGCCGGCAAGAAAAGGAACACCGACATCTTCGTGGACCGTGAACAGCTGGTGCGTGTGCTCTCGGTGCTGCTGCCGGCAGCGGTCTATGTCGGCGGCATCCAGCTGATCGGCATCTACGTCGCCTCGGCGATCTACATCGCACTTTTCATGGTGATCCTGGGCAAGTACTCGTGGGTCAAGAGCGTGGCGGCGGCACTGGTCGTCAACGTGCTGTTCTTCATGATGTTCGAGGTCTGGTTCAAGGTGCCGCTGCACAAAGGCGCCTACGACCTCCTCAGCGGCCTGGGTTACTGAGACGGCGCGCCCCGCCCGCCTCTACGGAGATCACAAAAATGGAAGAGATCAACTCGCTGTTCCAGGGTTTCGCGGTCGTCATGACACCGACGAACTTCCTGCTCATGATGGTCGGCATCATCCTGGGCGTGCTCATCGGCGTGCTGCCCGGCCTGGGCGGCGCCAACGGGGTGGCCATCCTGCTGCCGCTGACGTTCAGCATGAACCCCACCTCGGCCATCATCATGCTGTCGTGCATCTACTGGGGCGCGCTGTTCGGCGGCGCCATCACCTCGGTGCTGTTCAATATCCCGGGCGAGCCGTGGTCGGTGGCAACCACCTTCGACGGCTACCCCATGGCCCAGCAGGGTCGTGCGGGGGAGGCGCTTGCCGGCGCCTTCACCTCCTCCTTCATCGGCGCCTTCGTGGCGGTGGTCATGATCACCTTCCTCGCGCCGCTGGTGGCCAAGTTCGCGCTCAAGTTCGGGCCACCGGAATTCTTCTCGGTCTATCTACTGACCTTCTGCAGTTTCGTCGGCATGGGCAAAGGTTCGCCCTTCAAGATTCTCGCTTCCATGGCCATCGGCTTCGGCCTGGCGGCCGTGGGCATGGACACCGTCACCGGCCAGTTGCGCCTGACCTTCGGCATCCATGAGCTGATGCGCGGCTTCGACTTCCTGATCGCCGTGATCGGCCTGTTCGGCATCGGCGAGATCCTGCTGTCGATGGAAGAGGGCCTGGCCTTCTCCGGCAAGAGTGCGCGCATCGATGCCAAGGTGGTGCTGCAGACCTGGAAGAAGCTGCCCGCCTACTGGGCCACCTCGCTGCGCGGCTCGCTGATCGGCATCTGGATGGGCATCACGCCCGGCGGCGCCACGCCGGCTTCCTTCATGAGTTACGGCGTGGCCAAGAAGATGTCGAAGAACGGCGCCAAGTTCGGCACCGGCGAACTCGAAGGCGTGGTCGCTCCCGAAACCGCAGCCCACGCCGCCGGCACCAGCGCCCTGCTGCCCATGCTGGCGTTGGGCATCCCGGGCTCGCCCACTGCGGCCGTGCTGCTGGGCGGCCTGCTGATCTGGGGCCTGCAGCCCGGCCCGCTGCTGTTCGTGGAGCAGAAAGACTTCGTCTGGGGCCTGATCGCCTCCATGTACCTGGGCAACCTGGTCGGCCTGCTGGTGGTGCTCACCACGGTGCCGCTGTTCGCCTCGATCCTGCGCATCCCGTTCTCGATCATCGCGCCGGTGATCATCGTGATCTGCGCCATCGGCGCCTACACGGTGCACAACGCCATGCTCGACATCTGGTTCATGCTGCTGTTCGGTGTCGTCGGCTACGTGTTCAAGAAGCTCGACTACCCGCTGGCGCCGCTGGTGCTGGCCCTGGTGCTGGGCGACAAGGCCGAGGACGCCTTCCGCCAGGCCATGCTGGTGTCACAGGGCGACCTCAGCATCATGTTCTCCAACGGCCTGGTGGGCGGCATCACCACGCTGGCCCTGCTGATGCTCTTCTGGCCGCTGATCTCCAAGGTGATCGCGCTGGTGAAGGCACCGAAGCAGGATGAGTTTGCCGCCGAGCGGCCCGTGGACTGAAGAAGGAGACGACCATGCCAGTGATCGCAATGACCCAGGAGATGGGTTCACTCGCCAAGGACGTGGCCATGGAGCTGGCCGCCAGCATGAACCTCGCCGTGATGCGCCATGAAGTGGTGGACCACGTGGCCGGCAAGATGCATGTCTCTACCAGTCTGATCAACCGCCTGCGCGAAGGCAAGGCCGGCCTGATCGAGCGCGTCACCACCGACACCGACCGCGTTGCCCTGTACACCGCCGAGGAGGTCTTTGCCCTGGCGAACCAGGGCAATGTGGTGCTGCGCGGCTGGGGGGCCACCTGCCTGCTGCGCCCGGTGCCCCATGTGGTGACGGTACGCATCACGCGTTCCTTCCACAAGCGCGTCGAGTGGCTGATGAACCACCTGGAAACCGACGATCGCGACTTCGCCGAGAGCGAGATCCGTCGCAGCGACCATGCCCACGCCAGCCGCATGCACCAGCAGTTCGGCGTGACCTGGGGCGACCCGGTGCTGTACGACCTCGTGCTCAACACCGACCGCCTGAGCGTGCCCAGTTGCGTCGAACTGATCCGTCAGCTCACCACGCGGCCGGAGTTCCAGGAGTCGGAAGCCTCGCGCCAGTTGCTGGCCAACATGACGCTGGTAGCCCGCGTACGCGCCGCGCTCAAGAGCCATGAGCCGACGCAGGAGGTGAACATCACCATCGAGGCGCAGGGTGGCCGCGTCGTGCTCAGCGGCATCGTGCTTCATGCGCGCGAGCAGGCAGAGGTCGAGAAGGTGGCTGCGCAGGTGAACGGCGTGACGCAGGTGGAAAGCCGGTTGCGCCTGATGTCGCCGACCCGTACCTTCACCTACTCCAAGACCACCTGAGCCGGTCGGCCCGCAGCGACAACCCCGGTCTCGCGTCCCGCGTGCCCGGGTTCAGATTTTTCCGCGCTGCTTGAGGCGGCTCAGCGTCTCGGCCGAGAGGTTCAGGTAGGCCGCCAGTTCCTTCTTGGGAATACGGTCGAACAGGTCGGCATGCTTGCGCTGGAAGCGGTGCACCCGGCCCGGCGCATCAAGCAGGTGCAGCGTGATGGTGTGCGCCATGATCTCGCTCATGAGATTCATCACGTTGTACTCGAAGGTCTTCTTCACTTCGGGATGCCGCTCCATGAAGGCGATCCACTGGGGCATCGGCAGCTTGACGACACGCGCCTTGGTGACCGACACGATGCTGTAGGGCGTCGGCGTCTTCAGACACCAGGCCGCGTAGCTGGTCTCCATGTCGCGTTCGGCCGCAAAGCGCAGGATCATTTCCTTGGCCTGCTGGTTCGCCACCACACGCTTGAGGATGCCGTCGAGGATGAAGTACTGCTCCATCTCGTGCACGCCCTGGTGCAGCAGGTAGTCGCCCTTGTGGCAGTCGATGGTCGACAGCAGAGGCTCCAGCTCGGCATACGCCTGCTCGTCCAGCTCCTTGAGCACGATGTTCTGCTTGAGCTGGACCCGGATGATGTTGCGCTCGGGGTGGCTTTCGATGGAGGACATGAAGTCTGGGACGCGGCGCGGATGCTGGCGACCGATTCACGGTCTGGGAAAAGTTTCGAAAATTGACCGTGGTCAATGGAGGAACGGAAGACCCGTTTCTATGATAACTCGACGATGCCGCTGTAGCTCTGTTCCGCAAGCGACAGACATCAGCGGCAGCATTCTTCGAGGCAGACCAAGGGACCACACCATGACCCAAACCGCAGAATCCGGCGCACTCACCGATGGCTTCCACCTCGTCATCGACGCGCTGAAGCTCAACGGCATCACCAACATCTACGGCCTGCCGGGCATCCCGATCACCGACCTGACCCGCATGATGCAGGAAGAAGGCATGCGCGTGATCTCGTTCCGCCATGAGCAGAATGCCGGCAACGCCGCCGCCATCGCCGGCTTCATGACCGGCAAGCCCGGCGTCTGCCTCACGGTGTCCGCCCCCGGATTTCTCAACGGCCTGACCGCACTGGCCAACGCCACCACCAACTGCTTCCCCATGATCCTGATCTCCGGCTCGTCCGAGCGTGAAATCGTGGATCTGCAGCAGGGTGACTATGAAGAGATGGACCAGCTGGCCATCGCCAAGCCTTTGTGCAAGGCCGCCTTCCGAGTGCTGCATGCCGAGGACATCGGCGTCGGCGTCGCCCGCGCCATCCGCGCCGCCGTCTCCGGCCGCCCGGGCGGCGTGTACCTGGACCTGCCCGCCAAGCTGTTCGGCCAGGCCATGGACGCCGCCGCCGGCAAGGCTTCGCTGATCAAGGTGGTCGATCCCGCGCCACGCCAGATCCCGGCTCCCGACGCCGTCCAGCGCGCCCTGGACCTGCTCAAGAACGCCAAGAAGCCCCTGATCCTGCTCGGCAAGGGCGCAGCCTACGCCCGCGCCGATGCCGACATCCGTGCGCTGGTCGAGAAAACCGGTATTCCCTACCTGCCCATGTCCATGGCCAAGGGCATCCTGCCCGATACTCATGAGCAGTGCGCCTCGGCCGCCCGCTCCTTCGTGTTGCCGGAGGCCGATGTGGTGGTGCTGGTCGGCGCGCGCCTGAACTGGCTGCTCTCGCATGGCAAAGGCAAGACCTGGGGCGGCAAGGACCACAAGGCCGCCGGTGGCCAGAAGTTCATCCAGATCGACATCTCCCCGACCGAAGCCGACAGCAACGTGGCCATTGACGCTCCGTTGGTCGGTGACATCGGCTCCTGCGTGGCCGCCCTGCTCGCGGGCATGGGCAGCAACTGGGCCAAGCCGCCGGCCGAGTGGACCGGCGCCGTCGCCGAGCGCAAGAACAAGAACGTCGCCAAGATGGCCGAGACCCTGGCCAAGGATCCCTCGCCGATGAATTACCACAGCGCGCTGAACGTGGTGCGCGACATCATCAAGGCCAACCCCGACGCCTACCTCGTCAACGAGGGCGCCAACGCGCTGGACTTCACTCGCTCCATCGTCGACATGTACCAGCCACGCAAACGCCTGGACGTCGGCACCTGGGGTGTGATGGGCATCGGCATGGGCTTTGCCGTGGCCGCGGCGGTCGAGTCGGGCCAACCGGTGATCGCCATCGAGGGCGACAGCGCCTTCGGCTTCAGCGGCATGGAGGTCGAGACCATCTGCCGCTACAACCTGCCGGTCTGCATCGTCATCATGAACAACAACGGCGTCTACCGCGGTGATGAACTCGCGCGCGGCGGCTCCAACGATCCGTCGCCCCTGGTGTTCGTCAAAGGCGCGCGCTACGACAAGCTGATGGAGGCCTTCGGCGGCGTCGGCGTGCAGGCCACCTCGCCGGCTGAATTGCGCAAGGCCATGGAAGCAGCCATCAAATCGCGCAAACCGACCCTGATCAACGCCGTCATCGACGAAGGCGCCGGCACCGAAAGCGGCCGCATTACCAGCCTGAACCCCACCAGCGCGGCCAAGAAAAAGTAATTTTCACAAGAGCCATTCAAAAGGAGATAGAGCAATGTCTGGAAACAAACCCCTCAAGGGCATCAAGATCATCGACTTCACGCACGTGCAGGCCGGCCCTGCCTGCACCCAGCTGCTGGCCTGGTTCGGTGCCGACGTGATCAAGGTCGAGCGCCCGGGCGCCGGCGACGTCACGCGCAGCCAGCTACGAGACATTCCCGACGCCGATGCGCTGTACTTCACCATGCTCAACAGCAACAAGCGCTCCCTGACGCTGGACACCAAGAACCCGGCCGGCAAGGAGGTACTGGAAAAACTGATCCGCGAATCCGACGTCATGGTCGAGAACTTCGGCCCCGGCGCACTGGACCGCATGGGCTTCACCTGGGAGTACATCCAGAAGCTCAACCCCGGCATGATCCTGGCCTCGGTCAAGGGTTTCAGCGAAGGCCATCACTACGAAGACCTCAAGGTCTACGAGAACGTGGCGCAGTGCGCCGGCGGCGCCGCCTCCACCACCGGCTGGTGGAAAGGTGAAAACTCGGCACCCACCATCTCGGCCGCAGCCCTGGGTGACTCCAACACCGGCATGCACCTGGCCATCGGCATCCTGACGGCCATCATCGGCCGCCAGCAGACCGGCAAGGGTCAGAAGGTCGCCGTGTCCATGCAGGACGCCGTACTCAACCTGTGCCGCGTGAAGATGCGCGACCAGCAGCGCCTGGAAAAGATCGGCTACCTGGAAGAGTACCCGCAGTACCCGCACGAGATGGAATACTTCAAGGACAAGGTGACGCCGCGCGGCGGCAACGCCGGCGGCGGCGGCCAGCCGGGCTGGATCCTGAAGTGCAAGGGCTGGGAGACCGACCCCAATGCCTACATCTACTTCACCATCCAGGGCCACGCCTGGGAGCCGATCTGCGACGCGCTGGGCAAACCCGAGTGGAAGACCGATCCGGCCTACACCACGCCCAAGGCCCGTCAGCCGCACATCGAGAAGATTTTCGCCACCATCGAAGACTTCATCAAGGACAAGACCAAGTACGAGGCGGTGGACATCTTCCGCAAGTTCGACATTCCCTGCGCCCCGGTGCTGTCCATGAAGGAGTTGCTGCGCGACGAGTCGCTGCGCAAGAGCGGCTCCATCGTGGAAGTGCCGCACCCGGTGCGTGGCAGCTACTACACGGTGGGCAGCCCGATCAAGTTCTCCGACCTCAAACCCGAGATCACCGCCTCGCCGCTGCTGGGTCAGCACACCGACGAGGTGCTGGCCGAGCTCGGCTACAGCAAGGAGCAGATTGCCGCCATGCACGCCAGCAAGGCCGTCTGAACGTCGCCCGGTCGCTCAAGACCTGCTGCAACGGCGCCCATCCGGGCGCCGTTTTTTCATGAAAAGTCCGCCACGCGCGCCGGACGAACCTACACTAAATGTATGGGCTCTCATGCGGTTGAGCGCAAAGATGCTGCCTCTATACTTGCATAAGCAATGGCCTCGGATTTATCGCCAGATCGATAAACAATTCTTATATATTGAACAGGAGATTGTTGATGGGCAAGGCACTAGACGGCGTACGCATCCTGGACTTCACGCACGTGCAGTCGGGTCCCACCTGTACCCAACTGCTGGCATGGTTCGGCGCCGACGTGATCAAGGTGGAGAAGGCCGGTGAAGGCGATGCCACGCGCGGCCAACTGCGCGACATTCCGGACGCGGACAGCCTGTACTTCACCATGCTGAACCACAACAAGCGTTCCATCACGCTCAACACCAAGGATCCCAAGGGCAAGGAAGTGCTGGTCAACCTGATCAAGCAATGCGACGTGATGGTCGAGAACTTCGCGCCCGGCGCACTCGATCGCATGGGCTTCCCGTGGGAGAAGATTCAGGAGATCAACCCGCGCATCATCCTGGCCTCGGTCAAGGGCTTCGGTCCAGGCCCCTACGTGGACTGCAAGGTCTATGAAAACGTGGCCCAGTGCACCGGCGGCGCCGCCTCCACCACCGGCGACCCGGACGGCGTGCCCATGGTCACCGGCGCGCAGATCGGTGACTCCGGCACCGGCCTGCATCTGGCGCTGGGCATCGTGACCGCCCTGTTCCAGCGCGAGAAGACCGGCCGCGGCCAGAAGGTGCTGGCCGCCATGCAGGACTCCGTGCTGAACCTGTGCCGCGTCAAGCTGCGCGACCAGCAGCGCCTGGACCGCACCGGTGTGCTCAAGGAATATCCGCAGTACCCCGAGATCGAGTTCGGCGAAGCCGTGCCGCGCGCGGGCAACGCGTCCGGCGGCGGCCAACCGGGTGCCGTGCTCAAGTGCAAGGGCTGGCAGAAGGACCCCAACGCCTACATCTACTTCATCACCCAGGCCGCCGTGTGGCCGGCCATCTGCAAGGTGATCGGCGAAGAAGACTGGATCACCAACCCGCACTTCGCCACCCCCGAAGCGCGCCTGCCGCACCAGAAGATGATCTTCGACCGCATCGAGGAATGGACCAAGACCAAGACCAAGTTCGAGGCCATGGACATCCTCAACGAGTTCGACATCCCCTGCGGCCCCATTTTGTCGATGAAGGAAATCGCTGAGGACGAATCGCTGCGCAAGACGGGCACCATCGTGGAGGTGGATCATCCGGTGCGCGGCAAGTACCTCTCGGTGGGCAACCCGATCAAGCTGTCGGACAGCCCGACCGAAGTCACCCGCTCGCCGCTGCTGGGCGAACACACCGAAGAGGTGCTGCGGCAGATGGGCTACACCCAAGCCCAACTCGACGAACTGCGCACCGCCAAGGTCATCTGAAGCGGACCGGCCAACCGGTATCACAACCCCGCCCCTGGTAACAAGGCGCGGGGTTTTGTTTCAGGAGACCGGCGGCTCGGGCTCCCGCTCCACCGGCTCGAAGAAATAGCCGATGCGCTGGCGCGGCAACAGGTAGTCAAAGGCCTCGCGCGGCAACGCGGCCGGCTTGAGGCTGCGCCGGATGCCGATCTCCGGCGCCCGCTCCAGATCGACCACCAGCGCCTCATGGCGCAGCACGGTCGGATCATGGATCAGCACGCGCGGCTTGAGCGGACGCGACGAATTCACCGACATGACCAGCGCATAGCGTCCGTCCACCAGCTCGATGATGGAACCCGGCGGATACACGCCCATCATGCGGATGAAGGCGCTCAGCACCACGCTGTCATAGCGGTTCTTGAGCTGGGAGAAGATGAACGACAGCGCCTCATGCGGCGTCATCGCCGTGGACGACCGGGCCGGGTTGCTCAGGTCCTCATAGCGGTTGACCAGCGCCAAGATCTTGGATGGCAGCGGCAGACTGTCGCCGCGCAGGCGCGCCGGGTAGCCGCTGCCATCGGTCTGCTCGTGGTGGTGGGCGATGGCCAGCTGCACCGCCTTCGACAAGCCCATCTGCCGCGCCAGCTGCTCGCCCTGCACCACATGCTCCTGGTAGAGCTTGTACTCGGCGGCCGAAAAACCCTCGTCGTACGCACGCACCCGCTCCGGCAACTGCAGCTTGCCGAGGTCGTGCAGCATGGCCGCCACCCCGAGGTCGCGCATATCGCCCGCCGGCAGCCCCATGGCCCGGCCCAGCAACAGCGACAGGATGGTGACATTCACCGGATGCACGGCCCCGCGTTCGCCCAGGTTTTCCGACAGCAGACGGATGGCCGTATCGCCATCGCAGGTAATCTCTTCGACAAAGTGGCTGATCAGGGCGATGCACTGCTGCGCCGCCGCCTGCGGCTGTGCCAGCGCGTGGCTGGCCATGTCACGGTACTGGTTGACGGCCTCGCGGTAACGTCGCTCGCACGATTGCATGCTGAGCCGCTGCGCCGCCAACTGGTCGGCGCGGCCGTGCCGCCGTCGCAACTCCTCGGTCCGCTGCTGCTCCATTTCGAGCAGTTCCGCCTCGCTCATGGCCGGGTACTTGGAGGGGGTCACCTCCAGCGCCGCTACTGCCGCCGGATCACTGCGCGCTGGCACATAGCTGACCTGCTGCAGGCCGAGATCGCGAATGGCCTCGATCTGCTTGTCCGAGGCAATCTTGAAACTCCCGCGCAGGAAGGGGTGCTGCATCCAGTCGATGTCGAGCACGACGAACAAGCCCGTTCGAAGCTTGCCAACATCGATCAACTCGGATTGTTCTTCTTGCATACGCGCGTGCGCTCCTGGGCCGCCAGGAGGCGAACACGGAAAAATGGACGGTAAAGACCCGGTATTTTAGTCGTTTGAAACCCCGTGGGGTAACGATGCCCGACCCCGAGCGTGCGCTCCCGGTGCTGCGTACCGACAGCGCGCCGTTCATCGTGTGGCAATACGGAGCCCCTATGATCCTGTCCAGTCACCACCACAGCAGACCGGCGGGGTCATGAACGACAACAGGGAAGAAATCAGGCAACACGGCAGCACGGTAGCGGCACCCCCGGCCGTCTTCGTAGCCCAGGACCTGAGCAAGACCTACCAGATGGGCGAAGTGCAGGTGCGCGCGCTGCAGGATGTCAACCTCACCATCTACCGCGGCGAGTTCATCGTTCTGCTCGGCCCCTCCGGCAGTGGCAAGTCCACCCTGCTCAACATCCTGGGCGGCCTGGACCGCCCCAGCGGCGGCAGCGCCCGCTTTGCCGAGCATGAACTCACCGGCGCCAGCGACGCCGAGCTCACCCGCTACCGGCGCGAGCACGTGGGCTTCGTCTTCCAGTTCTACAACCTCATCCCCAGCCTGACCTGCCGCGAGAACGTCGAACTCGTGACCGACATCGCGCACAGCCCCATGCCCGCTGCCGAAGCCCTGCGCATGGTGGGCCTGGAAGACCGCATGGACCACTTCCCCTCGCAGCTCTCGGGCGGCGAGCAGCAGCGCGTGGCGATTGCGCGCGCCATCGTCAAGCGGCCCGAAGTGCTGCTGTGCGACGAACCCACCGGCGCGCTGGACTACGTCACCGGCAAGCTGGTGCTCGAAGTCATCGAGCGCATCAACCGCGAGCTTGGCACCACGGCCATCGTGATCACGCACAACGCCGCCATTGCCGGCATGGCCGACCGCGTGCTGCACCTGGGCGGCGGCCGCATCCAGCGCGTCGAGGTCAATCCCCACAAGATCAGCCCGTCGCAGCTGTCCTGGTAGTCGGGAAACGCATACAGACCATGAAAGCCCTGGACCGCAAGCTGCTGCGCGACCTGCGCCTGATGTGGAGCCAGGCCATCACCATCGCGCTGGTGGTCGCCAGCGGCGTGGCAGGTTTCATCGCCACCTTCAGCGCCTACGACGGCCTGTCGTGGTCGCGCGAGGTCTATTACACCGAAGCGCGCTTCGCCGACGTGTTTGCCAGCCTCAAGCGCGCCCCGCTGGCGCTGGAGCGGCAACTGGCCGCCCTGTCCGGCGCCGCGCATGTGGAGACGTCGGTCAGCGAGGTGGTGCAGATCGACATTCCCAATGTCTCCGACCCGGTGATCGGCCGCCTCATCGGCATCGACCCGCAGCAACTGCCACAGCTCAACCGCCTGCACCTGCGCGATGGCCGCATGATCACGGCGCGGCGCGACCGCACACTGGAAGTGCTGGTGTCGGAGGGCTTCGCCATCGCACGCCAGCTCAGGCCCGGCGACAAGATCCGCGCGCTGGTCAACGGCAAGCGCGAGGAATTGCAGATCGTCGGCATCGCGCTCTCGCCGGAATATGTGTTTGCCGGCATGGGGGGCTCGCCGGATTTGCGCGGCTTCGGCGTCTTCTGGCTCGACCGCAAGGCCCTGGCTGCGGCCTACAACATGGAAGGCGCCTTCAACCAGGTTGCGGTGCGCCTCGCACCGGGCGCCAGCGAGGGCCAGGTGATCGAGGGGCTGGACCGGCTGCTGGCCCCCTACGGCGGCGCCCGCGCTTATGGCCGCGACGAGCAGATGTCCGACAAGCTGCTGAGCTCCGAGATCAAGGAACAGCGCGTCTTCGGCACCGTGCTGCCCAGCATTTTCCTGGCCGTGGCAGCCTTCCTGCTCAACGTGGTGTTGAGCCGCCAGATCGCCACCCAGCGCGAGCAGATTGCCGCGCTCAAGGCGCTGGGGTATGACAACTGGGGCATCGGCCTGCATTACGTCAAGCTGGTGCTGCTCATCGTCACGCTGGGCATGCTGCTCGGTCTGGGCGTCGGTGCCTGGCTAGGCCAGTCCTTCATGGGCCTGTATGCCGACGTGTTCCGTTTTCCCGAACTGCGCCACCGCATCCGGCCCGACCTCGTGCTGGCCGCCGGCGGACTGACGTTGGTCGCGGCGCTGGGCGCCACCTGGCAGGCGATTGCCGCCACCGTGCGACTGGCACCGGCCGAGGCCATGCGTCCACCGGCACCGGGCCGCTTCCGGCCGACCTTCGTCGAAGCCTGGGGCCTGCGCGACTGGTTCAGCCCAGCCGCGCGCATGGTCATGCGCACCATGCAGCGCCGCCCGCTGCGCACGCTGCTCACCATCGCCGGCATCGCCGCCTCCATGGCCATCGTCATCAGCGGCACCTTCTGGCGCGACACCATGGATGTGCTGCTGCACACCCAGTTCCGCCTGGTGCTGCGCGGCGACGTCATCATCAGCCTGGTGGAAGCCACGCCGGCGCGTGTCATGCACGAGCTGGCGCGCCTGCCCCATGTCACGGCGGTGGAAGGCGTGCGCAGTGTCAACGTGCGGCTGGTCAATGGCCAGCACCACTGGCGCGGCAGCGTGCAGGGCCGCAGCGCGCAGCCGGAACTGCAGCGCATCGTGGACACCGAACTGCGCGCCCATGCGCCGCCGCCCGACGGCCTGCTGCTCACCGACCGCCTGGCTGACAAGCTGCGCATCCGCCCCGGCCAGACGCTGCGCGTGGAACTGCTGGAAGGCCGGCGCCAGGTGCTGGAACTGCCGGTCACCGGCACGGTGCAGGAAATGATGGGCATGGGCGCCTACATTGAACGCCGCAGCCTCAACCGCCTGCTGCAGGAGGGCGACCTGATCAATAGCGCGTCGCTGCTGGTCGAACCCGGTTTCGAACCTGCACTGCTGGAGCGCCTCAAGAGCCTGCCGCGTGTGGTGGCGGCCTTCAGCAAGGGCGTGATGCTGCGCAACATCGAGGAGATCACCGCGCGCAACGTGCTGGTGTTCAGCGCCATCCTCACGGTGTTTGCCAGCATCATTGCCGTCGGCGTGGTCTACAACCACGCACGCATTGCGCTGGCCGAGCGTGCCTGGGAGCTGGCCAGCCTGCGCGTGCTGGGCTTCACGCGCGGCGAGGTGTCGGCCTTTCTGCTGGGCGAACTGGCGCTGGAGATTCTGCTGGCCATACCGCTCGGCCTCACGGCCGGCTACTGGCTGGCCGCCGGCATCGTGCAGCTGATCAAGACCGACGAGTTCTTTTTTCCGCTCGTGATCCATGCCTCCACCTACGCCTACGCCGCTGTCACCGTGGTGGCCGCCGGGCTGGCCAGCGCACTGATCGTGCGCCGGCGCATCGACCGGCTGGATCTGGTGGGCGTGCTCAAGACGCGAGAATAGAAACCTTCAAGGCAGGGACTGGATGATGATCAACAAGAAAAAACTGTGGATGGCCGGCGGCGCCACGCTGGCGGTGCTGCTGCTGGTGTGGGCCTTCTCGCCGCGGCCAACGGAAGTCGAGGTGGGTGCGGTCAGCCGCGGAACCTTCGAGCGCGGCGTGCAGGAAGACGGCAAGACGCGGCTGCGCGAGCGCTACGTCGTCTCCACCCCACTCACCGGCCGCGTGCAGCGCCTCACCCTCAAGCAGGGTGACGCGGTGGAACGCGACATGGTGCTGGCGACGCTGTGGCCTGTTGCACCGGGCCTGCTGGACGAACGCACCCGCCTGGAGCAGGACCAGCGTATCGGCGCGCTGGAAGCCGCGGTACGCCGCGCCACCACCAACGTCGAACGGGCCAAGGCCGCGCTGGACCAGGCGGTGGCCGACCTCAAACGCAGCGAGACGCTGGCGCAGCAGGGTTTCGTTTCGCCCACGCAGAACGAAAGCGGCCGCCTGACGGTGCGCCTGCGCCAGAAAGAACTGGAAGGTGCGCGGCAGGAGGAAGACGCCGCCCGCCACGAGCTGCAGCAGGCGCGCATCGCCATCCGCACCTTCAGCAGCGGCGGCAGCACGCAGCGCTCGTGGGAGATCAAATCCCCGGTGGCCGGCAAAGTGCTCAAACTGAACCAGGAGAGCGAAGGCGTGGTGCAGGCCGGCACACCGCTGCTGGAGGTCGGCAATCCGGCCAACCTCGAAGTGGTGGTGGACCTGCTGACCGAAGACGCCGCCCAGGTGCGCCCCGGCACGGCGGCCGCACTCTCCAACTGGGGCGGGCCGCAGGCGCTGCAGGCGCGTGTGCGCCTGGTGGAGCCAGCCGCCTACACCAAGGTCTCGGCCCTCGGCGTGGAGGAACAGCGCGTCAACGTGGTGCTGGACATCACCTCCCCGCCCGAGCAGTGGAGCGCCCTGGGCGACGGCTTCAAGGCCGACGTGCGCATCGTGGTGCAGACCGTGGCGGATGCGCTCAAGGTGCCGGTCAGCGCCCTCTTTCCCACCGGCGCCCGCGCCGCACTGTATGTGCTGGAAGGTGGTCGTGCCCGCCAGCACGAGGTGGAGGTGCTGGCGCGCAACGGCAGCGAAGCCTGGATCAAGAGCGATCTGGCCCCCGGCACCGAAGTCATCCTCTTCCCGCCCAGCGCGCTGCAGGACGGGCAACGGGTGCAGAAGCTCGCGCCCTGATCCATCCACCTCGCGGCACCGCCTCAGCAGGCCACGCGGTACTCGCGCGTGACCTGCGCCACCTCCACGGAATACGACGCATACCAGCGCGCGCGGCCCGTTTGCTGCGCCAGCACATGCTCGGGGTGCGACTTCCAAGCCCGGATGGCCTCTTCACTCGGCCAGTAGGACAGCGCCACCTCGTCGGCCCCTTCCGTCACGGCGTGGAAGGCCAGGCAACCGAACTCGCTCAGCGCCAGTTCGCGCATGCGCGCCGCCACGCGCGAATACTCTTCGTCCAGCGTGCGCACCTTGGCGCGAAATATCACCACGTACATGAATCCTCCTGATGGGCCGGCGCATCCGCCACTCCTATGCGGCAACGCAGCATGCTGCTTCGCAACATTGTGACCCGAGCGATACATTTTTTTGCACACCTGCCATACGCTTGTAAAACTCGGCGTGCAGACTATGCTCCTCCTAAAGAGCCTCAGGGAGCAGATCATGAACACGTCGACCTACAAGATCGAAAGCGCTCATCCCATCGTGTCCCGCCTGTCGCGCGCCGGCATCCGCAACGGCGCCGTGCTGAGCAACCGTGAACTGGCTGTGGCCTTGGCGGCCAAGAGCCTCACCTCGCCCCCCGGTGGCGAGATTCGTGTCATCCATATTCCCAGTGGTGAGGTGGTTTTCAGCAAGAGCGGTGACGGGCGCTTGTTTGATGCGTGAGCGCGCGCAGTTGCAGACGGTTTACCAAGCAAGAGAAGGCTGCTTCAAGCTGCTGATTGAATTGCCCACCTAGTGACGCAAATCGACCCATTGCGGTCGATCACCTCACTAGGAAAGCAGTCGTTCAGCGTCTGAGATAAACGGCGCGAAGTATGCGCGTCCGCATGAACAATTTGTCAGGCACCTGCCCACATCTCGAACACCTTGTCTGTTCTGGCGCTAAGCTCAATTGAGCGTGAGGTATAACCCACAAGAGCGTCGTCGAACGCCTCAACGGCAAGAAGCAGTAACTCACGCGCCGTAGAGCGCGGGACAGAAGTCTCTGGGGTGCTAAGCGCCCCATCTTTCTGCTCAACGTATAGCGCCGCTTCACGCAATACGACTAAGCCGCCGCTTCCAGCCAGAGCGATAAGTTCGCGCATGCGGCCCTCGCCGATGGCGGCCTGAAGTCTGCTGCCCATCGCAACCGTAGGGCCAAGCGCAAGGCGATGCTTCTCGCCGTGCTTGTACAGAGGATCTTTTGAACGCTTAACGGGGGCTGCGCCTCGGCGATACATACCCATGTGTGCCTTTGATGTTTCCTCAAGCGCAGTGATAGAAAGGAAAGCCCCCGTAGAATGCGAACCTGCGGCGAGAAGCGTTGAAGCGTCCTCAAGGAGCTGAACAATGTGTTCGCAGATGCGGTCGAATTCTTCCGATGAGTTGCCAAGTCGTTGCCCGACCGCAAGGGCGGCTTCGACGGCGGACCACCATTCCTCAGATGCTTCGGTCATTTGTAGTGTCTAACGTTCGCTCGATGGAGGGGCTAGAGCTCACCACTACGGCGCGACGCGCGCGATGAACTCCAGAACGCCAGATAAGAGATTCTTCACTTGCTCTTTGGTGTATCCCGCGTACTTGCCATGGGCCGCATCATTTCTGAGGCCAAGCCAAGCCGTGACTTGCTTTGCGTCTAGCGCGGAATAGGCGCCAGCCTTCGCCAACTCAGAGCTCAACCGATCTGCCTTCCGAGGAACAACCTTCCCGTCGCGTTCATCGGTCGTAGGAAGCGACATCTTGATGGACAACTGCCGCAAGTGCTCCTCCAAGACGGAGCCAATCATCACAGCGGCCGCATCCTTGTAGCCTTGTGCGAGTAGGTGTTCCGCTTGATCCAGAAAGTCGGAGTACAGCTCCGCTGCTACGAGTCCCTTGATTGAGAAGAGCCACCCGCCCGCCAACTCTGAGCGTATGGCCTCTAGTATTGAAATTCCGCGCTCTGCATCGCTCGCGTAGGACGTATCAACCTTGGCGGTGAACTGCTCAAAGTGCGGGTGGCCACGGCCATAGACCCGCTCGATGAAAGAGAGGGCCGCGGTACGGAAGCCACTCATTGGGGCGTCGCGCACATGCGCCACCGGATATCGTTGGCCTTCCATGTACCGAGTCTTTAGCACCTCGCGACCCATCGCAATGACTTCGTCGATTCGTTTGACTAGATCGTCGAGTTTCATGACGGTTCGAGTGGGCTCTAACGTGATGTAAATCGCAAAACCTGCGTGATAAACCGGTGGCTGCGTGATAAACCGTCCATCGAAGTCTCCCTAACTTGTTGTCGCGTCTGGGTTTTCTGGTGTCTTGCTGGTTGGCTGCGCAGGTATAAATAAAACCGACAAACCACGCAAGCAGTGAAGCGCATTCTAGGCGCGCTTCGCACCCAAACCATCCCACACAAAGGATAGCCAAGGCCCGCTTCTAGGCTGCCAAACGAGTGGCCGCTCTTGGCCGATATCAGCCGTCCATAGCGAAAAAACAATCTAGCCGATC
>JAULXO010000010.1:46030-46574 GCA_032118555.1 Hylemonella sp.
CGCCCCGCAACTCACCGTCCGTTGTCGCAGCACCTTTTCATCTTCCCCGCTCCGCAGCGCCTCACACAACAGCCCCCACGGCGGCTTGGTGAGAAGCAGCCCTGCCACCAGCAACACGCCCGTTTGCCGCCGGCGCTGTGCCAGGCCCACGAGCTTGCGCCCCTGCGCGTCCACCACTTCCCACGGCGACAGGTTGCCGAAGCAGGCCCAGTCCACCACCGGCAAGCCGCGCGCAACAAGGGCCACCTGTTGCGCCGGCAACTCGGCCGGTGGCAATGCGCGGGCCGGTACGCCTTGCTCCACCAGCACTTGCGCAAACAACTGCCCCAGGCGGCGGTAGCTCTCCAGCAGGCCCTGGCCCAGCCACGGGTGGCCATTGGGCAAAACGAGGGACAGGCCCAGCATCCATCGGCCGGTGAGCACGGCGCCGCCGCCGGAGTCGCGCAGCAGCACTTCCATGGGTGGGCCGCCGTGCGCGGCCAACAGGCGCTCGTGCTGCGCGCGCTGCGAGCAGCCCAGCACGATGGCGAGCTGCTCGTAGCGC
>JAULXO010000011.1:0-2228 GCA_032118555.1 Hylemonella sp.
GCCGCTGCGCCCTCCGTGGCCGGGATGTCGAGGTACATCCGCTCCAGCTCCGGCGCCGCTTGGCGCAGGGCGCGTTCGGCTTGCGGCAGGTGTCCGCCATCCGCGAGGTGGCGCAGCCGCTGCAGGCGGACCCGGGGCTGCCGGTGTTCACCGATGACTACGTGAACCTGACGCGCTGACGTTGACGTTTGTCGAAGACGAAGTCGGCTAAGCGGCTGAGTTCGCCCAGATCAGCGATGGCGTTGGGTGAGCTGCGGCGCGACATGGAAAGGCAGATGTCCAGATTGGCGTATGGACGGGGAAGGTCCTGATCCCGCTGTCAAGCGAGCTTGGACAGCAGCCATCCCGTGGCTGCGATGTGCCCGAGGGTGACTACCACGGACAGCCCGTGCAGCCACTTGAAGCGCTGGCGCAGGCCGGCGTCGGTAGCGCGATTGATCGCTGGCATCAAGATCTGCCGTACGGGCACGGTGGTGACGGCCACCGCCGCCATCACGGCGGCAAAGACGGCGTCACGGGGCCACCAAAGCAAGGCGGCCGCCGCCGACGTGGCAATCACGAACGTGTAGAACCAGGGAAATGCACGACGCAGAGCCTCTCCCGCCGTCTTTGCAGGCAACGCCGTGAACAGGAAAGCGGCAAAGCCGAACGAGTACAGCGTCATGCCACCGAACAACAAGGCCGTGCTCAGGACAGCCAAGGACAACATCATGGTGTCGCTCCTTCAGTTGGATAGATAACCGGGGGCCGGCCAGTCGGGCCATCAGCCCCGCTTTCGGAACACCACCACGTGCTGCCAGGGCAGCGTGCTCACGGTGCGCTCCCAGTCCAGCGCGAAGACGGCGGCCTCGCGCTTGATCTGCGCCTCGCTCATCTTGTGCAGCGGCTTGATGGGCACGCGTGGGTCCTCGGCCTTGTACTCAACGAAGACAACACGGCCGCCGGGCTTGAGGGCCTTCAGCACGCTGGTCATCACCTCGAACGGGTAGGCCAGCTCGTGATAGACGTCGACCATGACCGCCAGGTCCACCGAAGCAGCGGGCAGCCTGACGTCGTCGACCGCGCCAAGCCGCGCCTCGATCTGCGTCAACCCGCTGCGCTTGGCGCCGGCCTGCAGCAAGCTGATCATTTCGGGCTGCACATCCACAGCCCAGACCTTGCCGCCCGGCATCACCGATGGCGCCATTCGCCGCGACAGATAGCCGGTCCCGGCGCCGATGTCTGCCACCACCATGCCAGGCTGCAGCGCCAGGGCGGCCAGCAGCAAGTCGGTGCGCTCTTCGCGGTCACGTTCTTCGCGCTCGAGCCATGCCGCGCCCTGCCAGCCCATCACCGCCGAGATCTCGCGCCCCATGTAGCGCTTGCCGATGCCGTCGGCGCTGGCCGGCACGGGACTGTAGCGGGTGGCGAATGCGGCGGGCTGTGCCAGCGCGGCGCTGGCTGCCAGCAGCAAGGCAACCCAGGTGCACCGCCGGAAGATGGAATGGTTCATTGCAGTGCCCACCAGATTTCGTCGCAGTTGGCCCGAGACCAGGTGCCCGAGTAGCGGATGGTCGCCCACTGGCTGGCCAGCAGCTGGCACAACTGCACCTGCGGGTCCATCGGGTGGGGGGCGGATTCCAGCGTCACGCCCTCGGGCAGCACGAACTCTCTTTCGCCATTGTTCTCGCCGAAGATGTGGTCCGCCATGATCGGAAAGGCCTTGCAACCCGCATTTTCGGCCGCGGCGTCCAGCACCATCTCGGCCACGACGTAGGGCGCATATTGGCGTAACTCCACAGTGTCGATTTGCCTGATGACCTCGAACCTGGGTTCTTCGATGGCGTGGCTGAACAAGGGCAAGGCGGTGAGTGTCAGCAGAAGCAGTAAGCGATGCATGGGCAGGGTGCGGGTTGAGCAAGGGTTGAGGGGTTGGGCGCGGCCGCGAAAGCCGGCGCCCCGTGTTCCAGATTCAGTTCATGTTGGATGGCCTGGCCTTGCGGCCGCGATGATCTTGACGCGCCGTGCATGCGGTACCACTCCCGCATCGCCGGCCTTTGCCAATGAAGGCAACAGCAGGCCTTCGTGCAGGGCCACATGCTCGAGCGCAGCCTCGAAGCGGATACGCGAGGCCGTGGCAACCTGGCGCAAGTAGGCGTGCAGTTCGGCGTCGGCCGCGTTGCGGTGCTCGCACTCGGCGCTGTACGCCTCGAAGTGCGAGATTTGCATGAGCAATTCGGCCACGTGGC
>JAULXO010000012.1:0-87587 GCA_032118555.1 Hylemonella sp.
CAGGCTGTCTTCGGGTTTCATTTCACCTTCGGTGGGGCGACCGAGGTGGGAGGTGACCATGACAGCGGCGCCGGCATCGAGTGCCATCTGGATGCAGGGGATGGAGGCGCGGATGCGGGTGTCTTCAGTGATGGCGCCACTGTCGTCTTGCGGGACGTTGAGGTCGGCGCGGATGAAGACGCGTTTGTTCTTGGCAAAGCCGCTCTGGATGACATCGCTGAAACGCAGGAATTTCATGACTTGCTCCCCGCTTCAGCCCCGCGCCACATGCTGCAGGAAGCGCAGCATGTTGCAGGTGTAGCCGTACTCGTTGTCGTACCAGGCCACCACCTTGACGAAGGTCGCGTCCAGCGCAATGCCGGCCTCGGCGTCGAAGATCGACGGCAGGGCACAACCGCGAAAATCAGTGGAGACTACCTTGTCCGTCGTATAGCCCAGCACGCCCTTGAGCGGGCCAGACTCGCTGGCGGCCTTCATGGCGGCGCACACGTCCTCATAGCTGGCAGCCTTGTTCAGTTCCACGGTCAGATCAACCACCGACACGTCGGAGGTCGGCACGCGGAAGGCCATGCCGGTGAGCCTCTTGTTCAGTTCGGGAATCACCACGCCCACGGCCTTCGCCGCGCCCGTAGAGGACGGGATGATGTTCTCCAGAATGCCCCGTCCACCGCGCCAGTCCTTGCTGGAGGGCCCATCCACCGTCTTCTGCGTTGCCGTGGCGGCGTGCACCGTGCTCATGAGGCCGCGCTTGATGCCGAACTGGTCGTTCAGCACCTTGGCCACCGGGGCCAGACAGTTGGTGGTGCAGGACGCCGCCGACACAATGGCCTGACCCGCGTAGCTGGCGTGGTTCACGCCGTAGACGAACATGGGCGTGCTGTCCTTGGACGGTGCGGACTGCACCACCTTCTTGGCGCCCGCGACCAGATGCTTCTGGCAACTCTCCTCGGTGAGGAAGAGGCCGGTGGACTCCACCACCACGTCGGCGCCGACGGCGGCCCAGGCCAGGGCGGCCGGGTCCTTTTCGGCCGTCAGACGGATACGGCGGCCATTGACGATCAGATCCTTGCCATCGACAGCGATCGTGCCCTGGAAGCGGCCGTGCACGCTGTCGTACTGCAGCATGTAGGCCAGGTAGTCGGGCTCCAGCAGGTCATTGATGGCGACGACCTCGATGTCCGAGAACTCCTGCTCCTGCGCCACAGCACGAAACACCATGCGTCCGATGCGGCCGAAGCCGTTGATACCTACCTTGATCGTCACCCTTGTCTCCTGGTTTGTTGTATGGAATAAATCGGGCCTCCGCCCATATCTGACAAGCGCAATGCGCTATAAATTCAGTAGCACCGAAAAATCTGCAATCACGCGGTCCGGCCCGCAGGCCTCGATCGGCTGGCCCATGTTGTAGCCATAGGGCAGCAGCCAGACCGGCACGCCGGCATTGCGCGCGGTGGCGGCGTCGATCGACGAATCGCCGACAAACAGCGCGCGCGCCGGTGCCACCTCGAACTGCGCCAGGCAGCTGCGCACGCCAGCCGGGTCGGGCTTCTTGGTCGGCAGGCTGTCGCCGCTGATGACGCGGTCGAACATCGGCACCAGGTCGTGCGCCTCCAGCACGGTGCGCGTGTAGCGCGCCTCCTTGTTGGTCACCACGGCCAGACGCACGCCTTTCCCACGCAGGGCCTGGAGCGCCGTGCGCACATGCGGATAGAGCGCGCTGCGGGTGCCGCAACGGCGCTGGTAGTTGCAGTCGAACTCGGCCGCGATCATCGGCAGGACTTCGGAAGTGCGAATCGCCTCCACCGGCTGCTGGCGCACATGGGCCAGTGCCTGGATCAGCAGTTCGCGCGTGCCGTGGCCGATCCAGCGGTTGACGTTGTCCTGCGGCACCGTCTGCAGCTCGAAGGCCCGCAGCGTGTCGTTGACGGCATCGCAGATTTCGGGAGCCGTCTCGATCAGCGTGCCGTCGAGGTCGAACATCACAAGATCGAAGGCAGGGGCAGTACGCAGGGTCATGGCAACAGGAAAAAAGGGGCGAGCTTACACAGCGGCCACGGCCGGTGCGGCCACCAGTTCGCGCACCGCCTGCGCCACCGCCTCGGCGGTGATGCCGAAGTGCTGGTACAGCGCCGGCGCGGGTGCCGACTCGCCAAAGCTCGCAATGCCGACCACGCGGCCGGTGCGGCCGACGTACTTGCGCCAGAAGTCGGGGTGCGCTGCCTCCACCGCCACCGCGGGCAGGTCCAGGGGCAGTACGGCGTCCTGGTAGGACTGTGGCTGGCGGTCGAACACATTGCTGCAGGGCATGGACACCACCCGCGTGGCGATGCCTTCGCGGGCCAGCAACTCATGCGCCTGCATGGCCAGCATGGTCTCGGAACCGGTGGCGATGATCACCGCCTGCGGCGCGTCCTGCTCGGCAAGGATGTAGCCGCCACGACGGATGTGCGCCGCCAGCTCGGCACGGTCCGCCAGGCGCGGCAGGTTCTGCCGTGACAGCGCCAGGGCGCTCGGACCGTCGTGCCGCTCGATGGCGCAGGCCCAGGCCACCGCCGTCTCCAGCCCGTCAGCCGGGCGCCAGACGTCCAGGTTCGGGATGATGCGCAACGAGGGCACGTGTTCGACCGACTGGTGCGTCGGGCCATCCTCGCCCAGGCCAATGGAGTCGTGCGTGAAGACATGGATCACGCGCTGCTTCATCAGCGCCGCCATGCGGATGGCGTTGCGCGAGTAGTCACTGAAGGTAAGGAAGGTGCCGCCGTAGGGAATGAAGCCGCCGTGCAGCGCCATGCCGTTCATCATGGCGGCCATGCCGAACTCGCGCACGCCATAGGACATGTGGTTGCCCCAGGCGTCGCGGCCGGCGCGCACGCAATCCTTGAAGTTGGTCAGGTTGGAGCCGGTCAGGTCGGCGCTCCCGCCAAAGAACTCGGGCACCAGGGGAGCCAGCAGGTCGAGCGCGTTCTGGCTCGCCTTGCGCGTGGCTGTCGGCTCGGCCTTGGCAGCGATGGCCTCGAACAGCTGCGGCAAGCGGGCGGCATAGTCGGCCAGCAGATCGCCCGCCATTCGGCGCTCGAACTCGGCCGCCTCCAGCGGGTACTGGCTGCGGTAGGCCTCGAAGCGCTGGCGCCAGGCAAGCTCGGCGGCGGCACCCCGTTCGCGTGCATCCCAGGCGGCGCCAATGTCGGCCGGGACCTCGAACGGCGCGGCCGTCCAGCCCAACTCTTCGCGGGTGGCCGCCACCTCGGCGGCGCCCAGTGCGGCGCCGTGCACGTCGTGCGTGCCGGCCTTGTTGGGCGAGCCCTGGCCGATCACCGTCTTGCAGCAGATCAGCGTGGGCTTGCCATGCGGCAGTTCGGACTGGTGGCGGGCTTCAAGCAGCGCCGCTTCCACCGCCGCCGGGTCGTGGCCGTCCACGTTCGGGATCACGTGCCAGCCGTAGGCTGCAAAGCGCGCCGGCGTGTCGTCGGTGAACCAGCCTTCGACGTGACCATCGATGGAGATGCCGTTGTCGTCATAGAAGGCGATCAACTTCGACAGGCGCAGCGTGCCGGCCAGCGCACAGGCCTCGTGGCTGATGCCTTCCATCATGCAGCCGTCGCCGAGGAACACATAGGTGTGGTGGTCGACGATGGTGTGGCTGCCCTCCTCGTCGTCGCGGTTGAACTCGGCGGCCAGCAGCTTCTCGGCCAGCGCCATGCCCACCGCGTTGGCAATGCCCTGGCCCAGCGGGCCGGTGGTGGTCTCCACGCCCGGCGTGATGCCCACTTCCGGATGGCCAGCGGTCTTGCTGTGCAGTTGGCGGAAGCGCCTGAGCTCCTCCATCGGCAGGTCATAGCCCGTGAGGTGCAGCAGCGCGTAGATCAGCATCGAGCCATGGCCGTTGGACAGCACGAAGCGGTCGCGGTCGGGCCAGTGCGGATTGGCCGGGTTGTGCTTGAGGTGCCGGTTCCACAGCACCTCGGCAATGTCAGCCATGCCCATAGGCGCGCCCGGATGGCCGGACTTGGCCTGCTCCACGGCATCGACCGCCAGCATGCGGATGGCATTGGCCATGCGACGGGCCAGTTCAGGAGAGGGTTTATTCATGTCAGTTGAACCACAGCACAAAAGGCAACAGAGAAAGGGCTTATTGCGGGAAACGCCGTGGAACCGGCTCCGCCGGGCCACTGGCGTTGTCCCCCCATGGGGGAAGGCGGCGTCAGCCGACTCAGGGGGAACGCCTCTTCCTCTCCATCATTCGCCACACAAACGGCGTGAAGATCAGCTGCATGGCCAGTTCCATCTTGCCGCCGGGCACGCAGATGGTGTTGGCGCGGCTCATCCACGAGTCATGGATCATGCCCAGCAGGTAGGGAAAATCGATGCCCTTGGGGTTGGCGAAGCGAATCACCACCATGCTCTCGTCGGCAGAGGGGATGTCACGTGCGATGAAGGGGTTGGAGGTGTCCACCATCGGCACGCGCTGGAAGTTCACATGCGTGTGGGCGAACTGCGGCACGATGTAGTTCACGTAGTCCGGCATGCGGCGCAGGATGGTGTCGGTCACCGCCTCGGTGCTGTAGCCGCGCTGGTGCTTGTCGCGCCAGAGTTTCTGGATCCATTCCAGGTTGATCACCGGCACCACGCCGATGCGCAGGTCCGGGTACTGAGCGATGTTGTGCTCCGGCGTGACCACAGCACCGTGCAGCCCTTCGTAGAACAGCATGTCGGTGTCTTCCGGCAGGCTCTCCCAGGGCGTGAAGGTACCCGGCTCCTGCTTGTAGGGCGCGGCTTCCTCCTCGTTGTGCAGGTACTTGCGTGCCCGGCCCCGGCCGGACTCGCCATAGGTGCGAAACAGTTCCTCCAGCTCACCGAACAGGTTGTTGTCGGCGCCGAAGTGGCTGAAGTGCTTGTTGCCGGCCTTCTCGGCCTCGGCCATGCGGACCTTCATCTCCTTGCGGTCGTAGCGGTGAAAGCTGTCGCCCTCGACAATGGCCGCCTTCACGCCCTCGCGGCGGAAGATGTTGGCAAAGGTACGCGTCACGGTGGACGTACCCGCGCCGGATGAACCGGTGATGGCAATGATGGGATGACGTTCAGACACAAAGGTCTCCTGGAGCTAAAAATTCTTTTGGTCGAGCGAACGCCTGCGTAAGCGCCCACGCCGGTATCAATCGGGGGACACCGTAGAACCGGCTTCGCCGGTCTACTGGTGTCGTCCCCCCTCTGGGGGGAAGGGCCCGCAGGGCACTCAGGGGGGTCATACTCGAAAAAGCCCCCGCTCCGCAAACAACGGGTTGTCGTCCTTGATGCTGGCCGGCTCGGTGTGGTAGCGCTCGATGCGCTCGACTTCGTTCTTCGAGCCGAAGATCAGGCCAATGCGCTGGTGCAGCGACGTGGGCTGCACCGTCAGCATGGGCTGGCGGCCGGTGCTGGCGCGCCCGCCGGCCTGCTCCATGATGAAGCCCACCGGGTTGGCCTCGTACAGCAGGCGCAGGCGGCCGTTCTTGCTCGGGTCCTTGGTGTCGCGCGGGTACATGAAGACACCGCCGCGCATCAGAATGCGGTGCGCCTCGGCCACCATGGAGGCGATCCAGCGCATGTTGAAGTCTTTGCCACGCGGGCCGGTCTTGCCGGCCAGGCACTCGTCCACATAGCGCTTGACCGGTGCCTCCCAGAAGCGGCTGTTGGACGCGTTGATGGCGAACTCCTGCGTGTCGGCCGGGATCTGCATCTTGGGGTGCGTCAGCATGAACTCGCCCAGGTTGGGATCGAGCGTGAAACCGTTGACGCCATTACCCACGGTGAGCACCAGCATGGTCGTCGGGCCGTAGAGCGCATAGCCGGCCGCCACCTGTTGCGTGCCGGGCTGCAGGAAATCGACCTCCGTCACATCGCGACCGGACTGCACCGTCTCCTGCGGTGCGCGCAGGATGGAGAAGATGCTGCCCACCGACACGTTGACGTCGATGTTGCTGGAGCCGTCGAGCGGATCGAACACCAGCAGGTACTTGCCGCGGGGGTGTTTGGCGGGGATCTGGTACGGCAGGTCCATCTCTTCCGAGGCCATACCGGCCAGATGGCCGCCCCATTCGTTCAGGCGCGTGAAGAGGTCGTTGCTCAGCACATCGAGCTTCTTCTGCGTCTCGCCCTGCACGTTCACCGCAGCGCCGTTGTCACCGTTATGGTTGCCCAGCACGCCGCCGAGCTCGCCGAAGGCCACGGCGCGTGCGATCGCCTTGCAGGCCAGGGCGACATCCAGCAGCAAGGCGTTGAAATCACCGCGGGCATCAGGAAAGCGACGGCGTTCCTCGATGAGGAACTGCGTGAGGGTGGTTCGTTTGGACAGGGGCATTTCCAGTTACTCCATGGCCGGCGTGCGCTCACCTGCCCAGTGAGCTGCATGCCAGCGTTTCAGGTCGGCCAGGCGCGTCTGGCCCAGATCGGGCAGCACGCGCAAGGCATTGGCGAAATCGTGGTGCCGGGTGTACTTTGTCGGCGTGATGATGGTGGCCAACCCCGCCAGTGTGGCCGCTGCCAGCCCGTTGGCCGAGTCTTCGAAAGCCAGGCACTCGCGGCCCTGCTGCTGCAGGGCGTCGAGCATCTGCAGGTAGACCTGCGGATGCGGCTTCTTGACCGGTGCGCTGGAGGCGTCTCCGATGGCCGAGAAGCTGTGTCGCCAGCCAGGTCCCATCGCCTGGCGCAGCAGCGCCGCGATGTTGACCGGCGAGGTGGTGGTGGCAATCGCCAGCTGCAGGCCGGCGGCCAGCGCCTCGTCGATCAGCGCCAGCACGCCGGGGCGCAGTGCCACGGCGCCACTGGACACCGCGGCTTCGTAATGCGCGGTCTTGAGTTCATGGATACGCGCGATCGTGTCCAGTACCGCGTGGCCGTTCAGATCTTTGACGTCCGGGTTGACCTGCCGCCAGTAGTGCATCAGCCGCTCCTTGCCGCCGGAGATGTCCAGCAACTCGGTATACAGCGCCTCGTCCCAGTGCCAGCCCAGCCCCAGTTCCTCGAAGGCACGGTTGAAGGCGGCGCGGTGCGCGCTCTCGGTGTCGGCCAGGGTGCCGTCCACATCGAAGATCAGCGCCCGCAGTGCTGTGGTGGTCATGACGTGGCTCCTTCGCTCTTGAACAGACGGCTGGCCAGGATGTCCTGCGCCTCGATGGTGGTCAGGTCGTCCTGCGTCAACTCGCGCTCGCGGTCGGCAAACAGGCGGCTGGCCTGGCGCAGGCGCGCGCGGTCGAGCGCGTTGCGCACGCTGCGCGCATTGGCGAAATGCGGCTGCTGCACGCGCAGGTCCAGGTAGCGCTGGAAGGCCTCCGCCGCGCCCGCCCCCAGTCGGTAATTCTGCTGGCCCAGCATCTTCTGCGCAATCTGCATCAGCTCGCCCACGCTGTAGTCGGGAAAGTCCAGGTGGTGGGCAATGCGCGACGACATGCCCGGGTTGGACTGGAAGAAAGTGTCCATGCGGTCCTTGTAGCCCGCGAGGATCACCACCAGGTCATCGCGCTGGTTCTCCATCACCTGCAGCAGGATCTCGATCGCCTCCTGGCCGTAGTCGCGCTCGTTCTCGGGCCGGTACAGGTAGTAGGCCTCGTCGATGAAGAGCACGCCACCCATGGCCTTCTTCAGCACTTCCTTGGTCTTGGGTGCGGTATGGCCGATGTACTGGCCTACCAGGTCGTCGCGCGTCACGGCCACCAGATGGCCTTTGCGCACATAACCCAGGCGGTGCAGGATCTGCGCCATGCGCAGCGCCACCGTGGTCTTGCCGGTACCGGGGTTGCCGGTGAAGCTCATGTGCAGGCTGGGCGCCTCGCTCGTCAAGCCGAGGTTGATGCGCAGCTTGTCAATCACCAGCAGGGCGGCGATGTCACGGATGCGCGCCTTCACCGGCGCCAACCCCACGAGGTCGCGGTCCAGCTCGGCCAGTACCTCCTCGACCTGCGACTGCGCCAGCACCTGTGCCACGCTGCGCGCGCCGCTGTCGACCGGCGCCGCGCCGGCCTCGACCGCGCTCGGCGGCTCGGCAGTCGCCGGTGCGGCCGTCATGACGCCAGGAATGGCATAGCTGGGTGCGCTCATCGTCGTGTCCCGACGCGCAATGCCGGCTCAGCCGGCACGGCGCATCGACTTTCAGTAGCGTTCGCCTTCCGGCTTGTTGGCGCCGTAGCCGCGCGTGGTGAAGCGGATCGAACGGCCCTGGACCTCCTGGCGCTCCAGCATGAAGCCGGGTTCGACCTTGGGGCGGTTGACGATGAAGCTCATCGCAATCGACTCCACGCCGCGCGTCGAATCGAAAGCCATCAGGCGAATGTAGTGGCTGGGAAAGGCCTTGCGGCAGTTCTGCAGCTCCATCATCACGCCGGCGGCGTCCTGCAGGTCGAACATCGGCATGCCGAACATCTCCCAGTAGGTGTTGCGCGGGTGCGGGTCATCGGTGTACTCCACGCTCCAGGCGTAGCCCTTCTTGAGGCCGTATTCGATCTGCAGCGTGATCTCGGCATCCGTCAGGTCCGGCAGGAAGCTGAACTGGCCCTGGGTCAGGCGGCCGGTGGGGTTGGTCATCATGATTCGGTTCTCCTTGGTTCCGTTCTTCAGGCCACGGCGGGCGTGACGGCGAAGTCGCTGCTGTCGGTCGACTGGTAGTTGAAGCTGATGTCGCCCCAGGTATCCAGCGCCGCCTTCAGCGGGCCGCAGGTCTGGGCCGCCTTCTTCAGGATCTCCGGGCCCTCGTTTTTGATGTCCTTGCCTTCGTTGCGTGCCTTGACCATGGCCTCCAGCGCCACGCGGTTGGCCACGGCGCCGGCCTGGATGCCCTGCGGGTGGCCGATGGTGCCGCCGCCGAACTGCAGGATCACGTCGTCGCCGAACAGGTCGAGCAGCTGGTGCATCTGGCCGGCGTGGATGCCGCCCGAGGCCACCGGCATGACCTTCTTGGTGTCAGCCCAGTCCATGTCGAAGAACAGGCCGCGCGGCAGATCGGTCTTGGTGTAGCTGTCGCGGCAGACGTTGTAGTAACCCTGCACGGTCATCGGGTCGCCTTCGAGCTTGCCCACGGCGGTACCGGTATGCAGGTGGTCACAACCCGCCAGACGCAGCCACTTGGCAATCACGCGGAAAGAGACGCCGTGGTTCTTCTGACGCGTGTAGGTGCCGTGGCCGGCGCGGTGCATGTGCATCAGCATGTCGTTCTTGCGGCACCACTCGGCCATGGACTGGATCGCGGTCCAGCCGATCACCAGGTCGACCATCACCACCACCGAGCCCAGTTCCTTGGCGAACTCGGCGCGCTCGTACATGGCTTCCATGGTGCCGGCGGTGATGTTCAGGTAGGAGCCCTTGACCTCGCCGGTCACGGCCTGCGCTTTGTTGACGCCTTCCATCACGTAAAGGAAACGGTCACGCCAGTGCATGAAAGGTTGCGAGTTGATGTTCTCGTCGTCCTTCATGAAGTCCAGGCCGCCCTTGAGCCCTTCATAGATCACGCGACCGTAGTTGCGGCCCGACAGGCCCAGCTTGGGCTTGGTGGTGGCACCCAGCAGCGGACGGCCGAACTTGTCCAGGCGCTCGCGCTCGACCACCAAGCCGGTCGGCGGGCCCTTGAAGGTCTTGACGTAGGCCACCGGGATGCGGATGTCTTCCAGGCGGGCCGCCTTCAGCGGCTTGAAGGAGAACACGTTGCCGATCAGGCTGGCCGTCATGTTGGCGATCGAGCCCTCTTCGAACAGGATCAGGTCATAAGCGACCCAGGCAAAGTACTGGCCGGGGGTGTTCGGCACCGGCTCGACCTTGTAGGCCTTGGCGCGGTAGCTGTCGCAGGCGGTCAGGCGGTCGGTCCAGACCACGGTCCAGGTCGCGGTGGACGACTCGCCCGCCACCGCGGCCGCGGCCTCCTCGGGATCGACGCCGTCCTGCGGCGTGATGCGGAACAGGCAGATGGTGTCCGTGTCCTTGGGCACGTAGTCGGGCATCCAGTAGCCCATCTGCTTGTATTTCAGAACGCCTGCGCTATAGCGCTTCTTGGCGTCGGTGATCTGGGTGGAACCGCTCATTTCATGTCTCCTCGGGTTTGAATGTCCGTCGTGGATGGAATATAAGAAATGAACGAAATAAGGTAAATTCAAACTTTATTACTTTAATATTCAGCTTTTGCTTAATGAAGAACGCCACCTTCCGCCAGCTGCGCGTCTTCTGTGAGGTCGCCCGGCAGCTCAGCTTCAGCAAGGCGGCGGCCCAGCTGCACCTGACGCCGCCGGCCGTGACCATGCAGATCAAGGAGCTGGAGGGCCATGTCGGCCTGCCGCTGTTCGAGCGCAACGGCAAGCAGGTCAGCCTGACCACAGCCGGCGAGTACATGCTGGTCTACGCGCGCAAGATCCTCGCCACCCTGAAGGATGCCGAGGACGCCGCAGCGCGCCTGCAGAAGCTGGAGATCGGCACGCTGACCATCGGCATGGTCAGCACCGCCAAGTACTTCCTGCCGCGCCTGCTGACCGAGTTCCAGCGCGAGCACGAAGGCATCGAGGTGCGGCTGATCGTGGGCAACCGCGAGCAGCTTCTCAAGATGCTGCAGGGCAACGAGGTGGACATCGCCATCATGGGCCGGCCCCCGAAGGAGATGGCCACGCGCGCCGAGCCGTTTGCCGCCCACCCCCACGTTTTCGTCGCCCCGGTGGACCACCCGCTGCTGCGCCGCAGCCACCTCACGGTGCAAGCGCTGCAGCCCTACAGCTTCATCGTGCGCGAGGAGGGCTCCGGCACGCGCGCAGCGATGGAGAAATTCTTCGAAGCCACCGGCTTTCAGCCCAAGGTCGCGATGGAGATGTCGAGCAACGAAACCATCAAGCAGGCCGTGATGGCCGGCATGGGCCTGTCCTTCCTGTCGCTGCACACCATCGGCCTGGAACTGGACAACCGCCTGCTGGCCATCCTGGACGTGGAAGGCAGCCCGGTGGTGCGTGCCTGGAACGTGGTGCACACCCTGTCCAAGCTGCTGTCACCGGCGGCCGAGGCATTTCGCTACTTCATGCTGGAGCGCGGTGAGCAGTTCCTGGCCGAGCAGTTCGGCCACCACATCCACATCCAGCGCGAGGCGCCAGACGCGCCAGCCGCATAAGGCCCACCCAATATCCATTGAGAATTCATCAGCATCATCTGATACTGTCATCCCATGCGCAATTACACGCTCAAGCAACTGCAGACCTTTGTCGAAGTCGCGCGCGAGAAATCGGTCTCGCGCGCGGCCGAACGCCTGTTTGTCACCCAACCCGCCGTCTCCATGCAGATCCGCCAGCTGGAGGAAGCCTTCGGCCTGTCGCTGATCGAACCTTCGGGCCGCAACATCCAGCTCACGCATGCCGGACAGGAGTTCCTGACCCTGGCCATCGCCGCCCTGGGCAAGCTCAAGGACCTGGAGGCCTGCATGGCCGAGCACGTGGGCATGAAGAAGGGCCGCATCGAACTGGGCATCGTGAGCACGGCCAAGTACTTTGTACCCATGCTGCTGGTGCGTTTTGCCAAGCTGATGCCAGGCATCGACGTCGTGCTGCATATCGAGAACCGGGAAAAGATCCTGGGCATGCTGGCGCGCAACGAGCTCGACCTCGTCATCATGGGCCGCGCGCCGGCCAACCTGGACTGCGAGGCCACACCGTTTGCCAGCAACCCCATGGGCATCGTCGCCCCGCCAGACCACCCGCTGTCACGACGCAAGCGCCTGGCCTTCGACACCCTGAAAGACCACGAGTTCGTGGTGCGCGAACAGGGTTCGGGCACGCGTGCCGCCATGGAGCGGCTGTTCGCCCAGCATGAGGTGCCGTTCAAGGTGGCGATGGAAATGCCCAGCAACGAAACCATCAAGCAGGCCGTGATGGCCGGCATGGGCCTGTCTTTCCTGTCGCTGCGCACGGTGCGCCACGAACTGGCGGCCGGCCATATCGCCTTGCTGGACATCAGCGGCATGCCCATCGTCGGCAAGTGGTACGTGACCCACCTGAGTCAGAAGAAGCTGTCCCCGGCCGCACAGGCCTTCAAGGCCTTCCTGATCGAGCAGGCGGAGCCACTGATCGACTCCTGGGCGTAATGCCCGGTCTCACCCGGCCCGGTGCCCTCTGGCCGCCGGGCGCCGGCTCAGACTGCCTCGAGCAGACGCTCGGGCTCGCGCAGCTTGTAGACGCGGCCGAGCTTGTCCAGCGGTTCGATCACTTCCTCGCGCACCAGGCGGCTGACCTCGCGGCTCACCGTCTCCAGCTTGAGGTCAAGCATCGCGCCCATGTCATCGCGCGCGAACAGCGTCACCATGCGGTCGTCGGCCGAGCTGCGCATCTTGAGAATGAAGTTGGACACACGCTGGCGCGCGGTACCGAAGTTGAGGTCGGCCAGCCAGTCGTCGGCGTCCTTCAGCGCCTGCTGCCACTTCTGCATCAGGCGCAGGTGCAGGCGCGGGCTGCTGGCGCCCAGCGTGTGGATCACCTCCAGCGGAATGCGGCACACCGCCACGTCGGTCAGCGCCACCGCCTCGCTGTCGTAACGCGAAGTGCCCAGCGCCTCCAGCCCCGCCACATCGCCGGGACGCAACACACGCACGATGCGCTGGCGGCCGTCGGCCGTCACGCGCACCAGCTTGATCATGCCGGAGCGCAGCGTGAAGATGCCCGCCGCAGTGCTGCCTTCCGCATACAGCATGGCACCCGGACGGAACTCCAGGTCGTCAATGGGCGCATGGATCCGGCCGAAGTCCTGCTCATTCAGATCGGCAAACAGCACCATATCGCGGATGCCGCAGCTGCGGCAATCCGAGGTGCCGCGCCAGGCGGATTCGGTCTTGATCGGGATCATGGCTGCACAGAAGTCGCGGCGGTTGCCAACATACCCCTAAGTGTATAGTGGGTTGCAAAATCCCGTGCCCGCCTCGGGTTTGCTGCCGCCACCCAGCCGGGCTGCACGCCGCAGGGCGCAGACGCTAATATCCAGACCATGAATTCCGAGCGCAGAGACTTTCTTGCCACCACCTTGGGCACCGCCGGCCAGTGGAGCGCGGCCGCGGCCCTGATGCAGGCCGGTACGGCACTGGCCCAGACCGGCGCCACTGCGCCTTCCTCCGCCGCTACCGAAGCCAAGGCCGGCCCGCTGCCCACCCTCGGCACGCCGCTGACCCTGCCCGAAGTACCGCTGTTCGACGGCAGTGTGTTCCGCCCGTCCCAGGCCGACGGCCGGGTGCTGGTGATCTACTGGTGGGCCAGCACCTGCCCGTTCTGCGCGCTGCAAAGCCCCGAGATGCAGAAACTCTGGCTCAGCCAGCGTGACAAGGGCGCCCAGAGCCTGCAGTTGCTGACGCTGTCCATCGACCGCAAGCGGGAAGACGCGCTGGCCTACCTGCAGAAAAAGGGCTATACCTTCCCGACCGGCTTCGTCACGCCCGAGATCCAGCGCATCCTGCCCAAACCCAAGGGCCTGCCCATCACGCTGGTGCGCGGGCGCGACGGGCGGGTCCTGCAGGCGGAAAAAGGCCAGTTGTTTCCGGAAGACGTGGAACAGCTGGTACGCTGGCTGTAACAGGACAAGAACACAGGAGACTTCATGGCCGCAACCCTGGACGGCAAGCTGGTCGTCGCCATTTCCTCACGCGCCCTGTTCGACTTCGAGGAGGAGAACAAGGTGTTCGAGCACGGCCACGGCCCGCACAAGGACCGCGCCTACATGAAGCTGCAGCTCGACAAACTGGAAGAGCCGGCCAAACCGGGCGTAGCCTTCTCCATGGTCAAGAAGCTGCTGGCCTTCAACGATGCGCAGACGCAGCGCGTCGAGGTGGTGATCCTCTCGCGCAACGACCCGGTCTCGGGCATGCGCGTGTTCCGCTCGGCCCAGCACTACGGCCTGCCGATCGAACGCGGCAGCTTCACGCGCGGCCAGTCACCCTGGCGCTACCTCAAGCCGCTGCACGCCAACCTGTTCCTTTCTGCCCACCTGAGCGATGTACGCGCCGCACTCGATGCCGGTGTGCCAGCCGCGCAGGTCTACCCGCAGTCCGCGCTGGCGAGCGACGCCCACCCGCATGAAGTGCGCATTGCCTTCGACGGCGACGCCGTGTTGTTTTCGGACGAAGCCGAACGCGTCTTCCAGGCCCAGGGCCTGAGCGCCTTCCAGCAGCACGAACGCGACAAGGCCCACCAGCCGCTCTCCGCCGGCCCGTTCAAACCGCTGCTGGCCGCGCTGCACCGGCTGCAGCAGGAGGGAACACCCACCATGCGCATCCGCACCGCGCTGGTGACGGCGCGCAGCGCACCGGCGCACGAACGTGCCATCCGCACGCTGATGGAATGGAACATCGAGGTGGATGAAGCCATGTTCCTCGGCGGCCTGCCCAAGGGCGAATTCCTGCGCGAGTTCGAACCCGACTTCTTCTTCGACGATCAGACCGGCCACATCGAATCCGCCGCGCGACACGTCCCGGCCGGCCATGTAGCCAGCGGCGTGGCCAACGCCTGAACACCCCCCGCCCATCATGTCCATGTTCACCAAACTGGCCGACTTCAAGGCCTTCGCTGGCCGCGCCTGGGCGCTGGCCGTACCCTATTTCCAGTCCGAGGAAAAATGGAAGGCCCGCGGCCTGCTGGCCGCCATCATTGCGCTCAACCTTGGCTTCGTCTACACGCTGGTGCTGTTCAACGAATGGAACCGCTTCTTCTACGACGCCCTGCAGGAGAAGAACTACCCTGTGTTCCTGGAGCAGTTGCTGCGCTACACCATCCTGGCCTTCATCTACATCGTCATCGCGGTCTACCGCTTCTATCTGACGCAGCAGCTGGAGATGCGCTGGCGCGCCTGGATGACGCGACACTACCTGCAACGCTGGCTGGACAACCAGGTCTATTACCACCTGGAGCTCACCCGCTATGCGCAGCTGGCGCCCGACCAGTCGCCCGACAACCCGGACCAGCGCATGCAGGAAGACCTCAAGCTGTTCACCACCAGCACGGTGGGGCTCTCCATGGGGCTGCTCAACGCGCTGGTCACGCTGCTGAGCTTTGTCGGCATCCTGTGGTCGCTCAGCGGCGCGTTCAGCTTCAGTTGGGGGGGCAGCGAGTTCGAAATTCCCGGCTTCATGCTGTGGGTTGCCATCCTTTATTGCCTGGTCGGCAGCGTGATCACGCACTACGTGGGGCGACCGCTGATCCCGCTCAACTACGAACAGCAGCGGCGCGAAGCGGACTTCCGCCACAACCTGGTACGCGTGCGCGAGTACAGCGAGGCGATTGCGCTGGACCGCGGTGAGACGGTGGAGAGCAAGCAGCTCAACCTGCGCTTCGACCATGTGCTGGCCAACTACCTGAAACTGATCGACGCACAGAAGCGCCTCACCATGTTCACGGCCACCTTCAGCCAGGCCTCTACCGTGTTCCCTTTCATCGTGGCAGCACCGCGCTTCTTCAGCGGCGCCATCCAGCTCGGCACGCTGATGCAGATCGCCTCGGCCTTCAGCCGCGTGCAGGACTCGCTGTCCTGGTTCATCGACAACTACGACGCCCTGGCCGCCTGGCGCGCCACCACTGACCGCCTGACGCATTTCGAAGCCGCGATCCAGGTCGCCAGCAAGCGCGCCGATCTCGACCTGCAACGCAGCGCCGACAATGCCGGCGTGCAGGCGCAGGACCTGTCGCTCGACCTCCCCACCGGCAGCCGTCTGTTGGCGCACACGCAACTGCAGGCCCGCCCTGGTGACAGCGTGCTGCTCAGCGGCCCCTCGGGCAGCGGCAAGTCGACGCTGTTCCGCGCGCTGGCCGGCATCTGGCCGCTGGCCTCCGGCAAAGTCGAACTGCCGGCGTCGAGCATGTTCATCCCCCAGCGACCCTATTTCCCCAACGCCCGTCTGCGCGATGCGCTGGCCTACCCGGAACCGGCCGAACGCTACGACGACGACACGCTCAAGCAGGCCCTGCGCGATGCGCTGCTGCCGCATCTGGTGGACCAGCTCGACGAGGTGGATGCCTGGGGCCTGAAGCTCTCAGGCGGCGAACAGCAGCGCCTGGCGCTGGCGCGTGTGTTCCTGAAGAAGCCGTCCTGGATCTTTGCCGACGAAGCCACCAGCGCCCTGGATGAAGAAGCGGAGCGGACGCTCTACAAGAAACTGCTCGAGCTGGTGCAGGAGGGCAAGGGGGCACTGATCTCCATCGCCCACCGCCACACAGTGGCGACCTACCACAGCCGCACCTGGCAACTGGAAAAGCGCACCGACGAAGAGGTGGCGCTGTTCCAACTTCGCCAGACCTGAGTCCGGCAATAGTCTCACGCAGGCGCCGCGCCGGCCTGGTAGCGCTCCCAGCCGCGCGCGCGCAACTCGCACGCCGGACACATGCCGCAGCCGTAGCCCCAGTCGTGGCGGTGCGCGCGGTCGCCCAGGTAGCAGGTGTGGGTGTGCTCGACGATCAGGTCCACCAGCGCCGGCCCGCCGAGCGACTCGGCCAGGCGCCAGGTAGCGGCCTTGTCGATCCACATCAGCGGCGTCTCGATCAGGAAACGCTTGTCCATGCCGAGCGACAGCGCAATCTGCATGGCCTTGATGGTGTCGTCGCGGCAGTCGGGGTAGCCGGAGAAGTCGGTCTCGCAGACCCCGGTGACGATGACTTCCAGCCCGCGGCGATAGGCCACGGCCGCGGCAAGGGTCAGGAACAGCAGGTTGCGACCCGGAACGAAGGTGTTGGGCAGGCCGCTGGCCTCCATCTTGAAAGCGGTTTCACGCGTCAGTGAGGTCTCGCTCACATGACCGAGTACCTCCAGATCGAGCAGATGGTCCTCACCCAGCTTGGGCGCCCACTGCGGAAACTGGCGGCGGACCTCACTCAACACCTTGAGGCGTGATTCAAGTTCGACGCGGTGGCGCTGGCGGTAATCGAAGGCAATGGTCTCGACGCGTTCATACGCCTTGAGCGCATGCGCCAGACAAGTGGTGGAATCCTGACCACCGGAAAACAGAACGAGAGCGGATTTGTGCATCCCCAAATGTTAGGGCATGTCAGCCAACCCGCAGGCCGGCGTTTCACTGCTTACTCCGGTTTGCCGGTCTTCTGAATCTTGGTCGGCGAGTAAGTGAGCGATTCCTTGGCCAGCACGCCGGGGATGGCCGAGGGGTCCTGGTTGCGGGTCTGCGCCATCTGCTGCAGATGGTTGGCGTCCTGGTTCTTGGCCTGCTGGGCGTTGTACCAGAGCTCCACCGCCTTGGCGCTCATCAGCCACAGCGTCTGGACGTGCTCGATCAGCATCTTGGAGATAGGCTCCTTGGGCGGCTCCTCTTTCTCGTTGGGCTTGGCCGGCGTCTCGGTCCATCCCTTGATGCTCTGATCGGCCTCGCTGCCGCCTTGCAGCGGATCATTGCTGCTGGCGGCCTGCACCGACTCGGCCGCAGCCTTGGCCTGCACTTCCGGATTGATGTCATTGATGACGCTGGCGGCCGGCGGCACCTGCGTACTGGGTGGATTGACCGGTGCAACAGGGATCACCCGGGCTGCCGCAGGCGCAGCCGTCTCTGCGCCGGCCGGCCGCAGATTCGGGTTTCGCTCAACAGTAGGTAGTTGCATGATGGTCAATCGCCCCACCCGAAGGCAGGAGGCATTTGTGCTGTTACGTATCAGTGTTAACGGCAGATTTGGGACGTGATTTAGGCCTTTTTTCTCTTTTTGAGCAAAATATTTCAGATTTCTTCAGTCGTTTTTACGGCTATTGATCACAAATCAAACCATATCAGCCAGAATTCAGGCTCTTATGCACCCCGCCCTCACCACCCAGGAACTGCAGGCCGAAATCGGCCGGCAGGTACGCGCCCTGCGCCTGGCCGCCAACCTGTCGCAAGGCGAACTGGCCCGCCAGGCCGGGGTTGCCTTGGGAGCTTTGAAGAGTCTGGAAAGCGATGGCAGCGCCACCCTGCGTACGCTGACCAGCGTGGCGCTGTGCCTGGGCCGGCGCGAGTGGCTGCTGGGTCTGCAGCCGGCGCAGACCCACACCCCGGCGCGGCTGCGCGCAGGCAAGCCCCGGCAACGCGGCCCCGCCCCAAGCGCTTCACCCGAGTAAGTTGCCCGCAACGCGCGGCAGCACGGCTCAGTCGGGAGCCCGGTAGACCAGCACCTTGAGCGCACGCTCCGCAGACACGTCCGCAAACACCGGCGGGTTCGGCACACGTTGCACAAAGTCCAGTTGCGGCGCAAGCGCCCGCATCTGGTCCTGCAGGAAATCAAGCCCCAGTTCGGGCGCATTCAGGCACAGCAGCGCATGCCCGCCCGGCGCCAGCAGCTCCGGCAGGCGACGCATGAGCCGGGCGTAATCCTTGCTGGCAACGAAGCTGCCCTTCTGGAAGCTAGGCGGATCCACAATCACCAGCCCATAAGGACCGCCGCGCGTGATCTTGCCCCAGGACTTGAAAATGTCATGCGCCAGGAAGCTCGCGCCTGAGGTGATCCCGTTGAGCTGGTGGTTCTTCTGCCCGATGGCCAGCGCGCCATGGCTCATGTCCACATTGACCACCTGAGCAGCCCCCGCCTGGCGCGCCACCACCGAAAAGGCGCAGGTGTAGGCAAACAGATTGAGCACCTTGCACCCCGAACGGGCCGCCTCATGCGCGCGCACCCAGCGCCGCCCCTCGGCCATGTCAAGGAACAGACCGTGGTTCTGGCCTCGGAGCACATGCACCAGAAAGCGCGCACCGTCCTCCGTCACGACATGTGGCTCGGGCACACTGCCGGCCATCAGGTTCGTCTGCGTCTGCCCTTCATGGCGGCACTGGAACACCCAGTTCAGGGCCTGGCCAGGCGCCAGCTGTTGCCAGCGCTCAGCCAACGCGGCATGCACCATGGCCAGTTCATCATCACGGAGCGGCTGAAAGCTGGTCAGCACCCAGACCGGGGGAAAGGCGTCCAACGACAGATGCTCACAGCCCGGATACAGACCACCTCGGCCATGAAACACGCGCTGGGCATCCAGCGGCATGTCCATCGTTGCGATGGCGTTCAGCAGCGCTTGCATAGAGACGATCAACCGAAGCGCACGATACGCCGCACAGGCTTGACCGTCACTCGACCGTCACGCTCTTGGCCAGATTGCGCGGCTTGTCCACATCGGTCCCGCGCGCGCAGGCCGTGTGATACGCCAGCAACTGCAACGGCACTACGTGCAGCAGCGGTGACAGGGCGCCGTAGTGCTCGGGCATGCGGATGACATGCAGGCCTTCGCTGCTCTCGATGTGGGTGTCGCTATCGGCCAGCACGTAGAGCACGCCGCCGCGGGCGCGCACCTCGTGCAGGTTGCTCTTGAGTTTTTCCAGCAGCGTGTCGTTGGGCGCCACGGCCACCACCGGCATCTCGCTCGTCACCAGCGCCAGCGGGCCGTGCTTGAGCTCACCGGCCGGGTAGGCCTCGGCGTGGATGTAGCTGATTTCCTTCAGCTTGAGCGCACCTTCCAGCGCAATCGGGTAGTGCAGGCCGCGGCCGAGGAAGAGCGCGTTTTCCATGCGGGCAAAGTCTTCCGCCCAGCTGATGACTTGCGGCTCCAGTGCCAGCACGGCCTGCAAGGCCACCGGCAGGTGGCGCATGTCTTTCAGGTGGCGCGCTTCTTCCGCCTCGCTCAGATGGCCACGCACCTGCGCCAGCGCCAGCGTGAGCAGGAACAGGCCGGCCAGCTGGGTGGTGAAGGCCTTGGTGGAGGCCACGCCGATCTCCACGCCGGCGCGGGTGATGTAGTGCAGCTTGCACTCACGCACCATGGCGCTGGTACTCACATTGCAGATGGTCAACGTCTGCGTCATGCCCAGGCTCTGCGCGTGGCGCAGCGCGGCCAGCGTGTCGGCGGTTTCGCCGGACTGGCTGATGGTCACCACCAGCGTCTTGGGGTTGGGCACCGAGTCGCGGTAGCGGTACTCGCTCGCCACTTCCACCTGCGTCGGAATCTTGGCCATGCTCTCCAGCCAGTACTTGGCGGCGCAGCCGCTGTAGTAGCTGGTGCCGCAGGCGAGGATGAGCACGTTGTCGATGTCCTTGAACACGCGGTAGGCGCCATCACCGAACAGCTCGGGCACGATGCCTTCCACGCCTTCGAGCGTGTCGGCAATGGCGCGCGGCTGCTCGAAGATCTCCTTCTGCATGTAATGGCGATAAGGGCCGAGTTCGGCTGCACCGCTGTGCGCCTGCACCGTCTTGACCTCGCGCTGCACCGGCTTGTGGTGGCGGTCCACCACCCAGTACTTGCCGAGCTGCACGTCCACCACGTCGCCCTCTTCCAGGTAGACGATCTGGTCCGTAACGCCGGCCAGGGCCATGGCATCGCTCGCGAGGTAGTTGCCCGCCAGTTCCTTGCCCACACCGAGGATCAGCGGCGAGCCGGCACGCGCACCGATGACGCGGTGCGGCTCGTCCTTGTGGAAAACGGCAATGGCATAGGCGCCATGCAGCTGTTTGACAGCGGCCTTCACCGCCTCGAACAGGTCGCCGTCGTAGAGTGAATCGACCAGGTGGGCAATGACCTCGGTATCGGTCTGGCTGTCAAACCCATAGCCGCGCGCCTTGAGGGCGGCGCGCAGTTCGTCATGGTTCTCGATGATGCCGTTGTGCACCAACGCCACGCGCGCCGGACGCTGCGCCGCATCGGCACCGGGGCCGTGGCTGAAATGCGGGTGGGCGTTGTGGACCGCCGGGGCGCCGTGCGTGGCCCAGCGGGTGTGCGCGATGCCGGTGTAGCCCTCCAGCGTGCCGTTTGCCACCTGTTCAGCCAGTTCGGCCACGCGCGAGGTGCTGCGCGCGCGCTTCAAGCCGCCTTCAGCATGCACGGCGACGCCGCAGGAGTCATAACCGCGGTACTCCAGCCGTTGCAGGCCTTGCACCAGGATGGGAACGATGTTGCGGTTGGATACGGCGCCGACGATGCCACACATGCTTGCAATCTCCTCAAATCAGTGCGGCCGATGGTAGACGCGATGTATCAAAATATCTGATTGATTTTTAAATGATTCTGAACTTTAATTTCACACATTGACACAATCAACCAAATATTCCATTTTTCTTTAATTCGTGGAACAAATCTCCTTGGATCAAACCGACCTGCTACTGCTGGACGCCCTGCAACGCGACGCTGCGATCAGCAACCAGGCGCTGGCGGCCCAGGTGCACATTTCGCCGCCCACCTGCCTGCGCCGCGTCAAGCGGCTGGTGGAAGCCGGCGTGATTGAGCAACAGGTGGCGGTGCTGAGCCATGACAAGCTGGCGCTGCTGCTGGGCCATGGCCTTCAGGCCATCGTGGAGATTTCGCTCGACCGACAGAGCGCCGAAGCACTCGACGCTTTTGAACAACGCGTGGCAGCAGATGACGCCGTGCAGCAGTGCTACCGCGTCTCGCCCGGGCCGGACTTCGTGCTGGTGGTGCACGCACGCGACATGCCGGACTACCTGGCATTGGCGCAACGGCTGTTCACCAGCGACGCCAATGTGCGCAACGTGAAGACCTACTTCAGCGTCAAGCGCAGCAAGTTCTGCGCACGCGTGCCGCTGCCGGCCAAACCCTAGTCCGCCCGCGGCAGCGTAAAGCGGATGCAGCAGCCGGCGTCCGGCGCGCCTTCAGCCTCGATGCGGCCGCCGTGGCGCTCGACGATCTTGCGTGCCAGCGCCAAGCCCAGCCCCAGACCCTCGAACTCGTTGCCGCTGTGCAAACGCTGGAACACATGGAACAGCTTGCCCTGCTGGCTGGGGTTGAAGCCCACGCCGTTGTCACGCACGCTGAGCGCGCACCAGCCGTCTTCGGCCGGCTGCCAGCCGATGGCAATGTCGGCCTGAGCCCGCGGACGTGTGAACTTGAGTGCATTGGACAGCAGATGCCCGAGCAGTTGCCGCACCAGCGCGGCATCGCCGCGCAGCGCCGGGAAATCGGCCGCCACCTGCCAGGCAATCTGCCGGCCAGCGGCCTCGGCGACCAGCGTCTGCCGAACCTCATCGACCAAGGCCCGCACATCCAGCAGACTTGAGGCCACCTCCACCCGGTCCAGCTGCGACCAGCTCATCAGGCCGTCGATCTGCCGCCCCATCAGCTTGGCGGCATTCGTCACGGTGTCCAGATAACCGTTCACCTCGTCCAGCGGTGCGCTGCCGAGTTCTTCGCGCACCAGCGCGGCATAGGCCGTGATGTGACGCAGGTTGGCGCGCAGGTCGTGCGACACCACATAGGCAAAGTCGCCCAGCGCATCGCGCGCCGCCTGCAGCTCGGCCCGTAGCCGGGCCAGCTCTTGCTCTTGCGGGGTCGCAGGCGTGCTCATGAGCCGGGCCTTACTTGTTCTGCTTCTGCGGCCGCTGCCAGTTGGCCACGCTGACCTGCTTGGCGCGCGCCACCGTCAGCGCACCGGGCGCAGTGTCTTTGGTGATGGTGGAGCCGCCGCCCACGGTGCCGCCGGCGCCGATGGTCACCGGCGCCACCAGCACGCAGTTGCTGCCGATGTGCACATCGGCCTCGATCACCGTGGTGTGTTTGTTGGCGCCGTCGTAGTTGGCCGTGATGCTGCCGGCACCGTAGTTGACGCGCTCGCCCACCTTCGAGTCGCCGATGTAAGCCAGGTGATTGGCCTTGGCGCCTGCGGCCAGGGTGGAGGCCTTGATCTCGACGAAGTTGCCGATGTGCACCTCCTCGCCCAGCTGCGCACCGGGGCGCAGACGGGCAAAGGGACCGATCAGCGCACCGGCGCCGACCTGCACGTGGTCCTTCTCGGCGGTACCGCCTTCAATGTGGGTGTAGGGATGGATCACGGCACCAGCCGCGATGTGGGCGTTGCTGATGACGCAATTCGCACCGATCTTCACACCTTCGCCCAGGGTCACCCGGCCGGCAAACACGCAGTTGACGTCAATCTCCACGTCCTGCGCGCACACCAGCTCGCCGCGCAGATCAAAGCGCGCCGGGTCGGCCAGCCGCACGCCCTGTTCCATGAGCGCACGCGCGGTGCGCAACTGGTGCGCCCGCTCCAGCTCGGCCAGCTGCACCGGGCTGTTGACGCCGGCCACCTGCAGCGCGTCGCTGATCCGGTGCCCCACCACCGGCACGCCATCTTGCACCGCGAACTTCACCACGTCGGTCAGGTAGTACTCGCCCTGGGCGTTCTGGTTGTCCAGTTTCGCCAGCCAGGGTTTGAGCAACCTGGCCGGCACGGCCATGATGCCGCTGTAGACCTCGCGGATGGTCCGCTGCGCCTCGCTGGCGTCCTTGTGCTCCACGATGGCCTGCACCGTGCCGTCGGCATCACGCACGATGCGGCCGTAGCCGGTGGGGTCGTCGAAGGCAATGGTCAGCAGCGCCAGTTTCTGGCCGCCGCAGGCGACAATGAGTTCGCGCAGCGTATCGGCCTGTGTCAGCGGCACGTCGCCCGACAGCACCACCACCACGCCGTCGTCGGGCAGCACCGGCACCGCCTGCTGCACCGCATGCCCCGTGCCGAGCTGCGGCTCCTGGCGCACGAATTCCATGTCAAATTGGCCGCCAGCCCTTGCAGGATGGGCGAGAGCTGCTTCAACTCCTGTAGCACCGTGGCCGGTGATCACCACTACCCGGCGTGCATCCAGCGCGGCCGCGGTGTCCACCACATGTTGCAGCAGTGCACGCCCGGCCAAACGGTGTAACACTTTGGGCAGTTTGCTTTTCATGCGCGTGCCCTTGCCGGCCGCCATGATGACCACGTCCACCGCCTGTTTGTGCTGATCCATGCTGTACCCGTCTGTTTCTGTCTTGTTGGCTGTCCCGCGTGCGGGAAGGCTGCTGCCCCGCATTATCGGCGCGCTGCTGCTGGTTTTTCTGGGTGGCTGCAGCGCCGTGAAGATCGGCTACAACAACGCGCCATCGCTGGCCTACTGGTGGCTGGACGGCTACATCGACTTCAACGACGCACAATCAGCGCAGGTGCGCGACAGTCTGGCCGCGCTGCAGGCCTGGCATCGCCAGAACGAATTGCCGGTCTATGCCGAGTTGCTGGCCCAACTGCAGCGTCTGGCGCCCGATGCCGTGACGGCGGAACAAACCTGCGCCATCACCACACAGGTGCAACGCCATGTGCGGCGGCTGGGCGAGCAGGCTGCCGCAGGCATGGCCCGCGTGGCCCCCACGCTCACACCCGAGCAACTGCGCTACCTGGCGCACCAGTTCGACAAGCACAACCGTGACTGGCGCGAGGAATGGCTGGACGGCACGCCGCAGGAGCTGCTGGCGCGCCGCCTGAAGAAAGCGCAGGAACGCGCCGAGAGCTTCTACGGCCGGCTGGACGACAGCCAGCGCGCCCTCCTGCGCCAGAGCATCGCCAGTTCGGCCTTCGATGCGCGGGTTGCCTGGCGCGAACGCCTGCGCCGGCAGCAGGACCTGCTGCAGGTCTTGCAGGAACACCGCAACGGTGATCGTCCCGCGCATGTACAGGCCGAGATGCTGGCATTGCTACAACGCCAGCTCGAGTCGCCCGACGCCGACTACCGCGCCCGCTTCGAGCGCATGCTGCAGGACGGTTGCCGCAACATGGCGACGCTACACAACAGCACCAGCGCGAAACAGCGGCGCCATCTGCAGGACAAGCTCAAGGGCTACGAGGCCGACTTGCGCACGCTGGTCGCGGAAAAAAACTAGGGCCAGCGATGCTGGCCCTGGCGCGGGGGGCGGCAGGCCTCAGCCCTGCAGCGCCGCCCACATGGCCTTGTCGCGCTCGGCGGTCCAGATGCGCGGGTTCTTGATACCGCTGGCTTCGTCATAGGCGCGCGTGACGTCAAACGGCAGGCAGTGCTCGTAGATGAAGACCTGGCCGAAGATCGGGTCCATGCTCTTGCGGGTGTGCGCCATGGCGGCCTTCAGGTCCATGCCCTGCGCCACCGCCTCGCGGCCGCAGCGGTACAGCGTTTCGACCCAGCGCTTGGTGTAGTCCAGCGCCTTGTTGACGTTGGCGTTGCCTTTCATGGCTTCGCCGCGGCCGGGCACCAGCGCCTCGGCCTTGAGCGCACGCAGCGCCTCCAGCGTGGCCGGCCACTCTTCCAGCTGGGCGTCGCCGGTGTAGACGCCAGCGTTGAATTCCACCAGGTCGCCCGAGTACAGCACCTTCTCTTCTTCCACCCAGGCGATGGTGTCGCCGCGCGTGTGCCCGGGGCCCGGGCTCCAGATCTGCACCACGACGCCGCCGAGGTTGATGCTGAGCTTGCCCGGCACTTCACCCTTCACCGGATTGCCGCCGCCGATGACCATGCTGGGCCAGGTCAGGCCGGGCACCGTCTCGGCGTTGCGGAACAGGCGCGGGAAGCGCTCCATCTCGCTCTTCATGTCCTGCGCGCCGCGCTCGCGGATCAGCTCCAGCGTGCCCTGGCTGGCGATGATCTCGGTCGCTCCCTCGGCCACGAAGGCGCTGGCACCCAGCACGCGCACCGCGTGGTAGTGCGTCAGCAGCACGTATTTGATGGGCTTGTCGCTCACCGTGCGGATCTTCTTGATGAGGTCCTGCGCCATGGCCGGCGTGGCGGTGGCGTCACTCACCAATATGCAGTTATCGCCGATGATGACGCCGGAGTTCGGGTCGCCCTCGGTGGTGTAGGCCCAGCAGTGCTGGCTCAGGCGCTCGAAGGTGATCTTCTTGTCGGTCAGGTCGGCTTGCGAGGCAAAGGCTTTGCTCATGGGGTCTCCGGTGGGAATCTGGAATGCGTGTCACCCCATTTTAGGGGGCGCCTGCCACCTGACGTAACGCGTTACGGATAGCGAAACGCCCGCCGCTCGACAACGATCCGGTCAGGCGGCGAGGCCGCGCTCCAGCATGGCAATCACTTCGTCGGCAAAGGCCGCGTAGCTCATGGCCCCGCCCGGGCGCAGCCAGGTGAAGGTCCAGTTGATCATGCCAAAGAGCATCATGGTCACGGCGGTCTGGTTGCGCTCGTCGAGCCGCTGCGGGTAGGCGCGCCGCAGAAAGCGCGTCACCGCCGACACCACGTCGCGCTGGCGGTTCAGCACCGCGTCGCGTTGCGCCTCGCCCAGGAATTTGGTGTCGTGCAGCAGTGCCACGTGACGCGTGGCCGAGGTTTCGTATTCCTGCAGGAAGCTGCGGATGAGCTCGTGCAGCGCGGCGCGGTCGTCCAGGTTGCGGCGTTGTGCCGTGGCCTCCACCTGGCCCACCAGCGCCAGCAGGCGCTGGGTGTAGCGGTCCAGCAGGTCGAACAGGATGGCTTCCTTGCTCTCGTAGTAGTGGTACAGCCGCGCCTTGGAGGTGCCACAGGCCGCGGCGATATCGTTCATGCTGGCGGCCGGGTAGCTCTTCTCGGCAAAACACTGCGCCGCGATGTCGAGGATCTCGTCGCGCTTGAGTTCGTGGCTGGCGGACTTCGGACGGGCCATGGCGTCAGCTGGGGATACCCGGCACCGGCCAGACCACACCGTTGTCGTTGAGGATGGCGTCCAGCGGCACATCGTGCGGCTCAGGCTCCAGGTCGGGCAGAAAGCCGGGCGCGAAGCCCAGCCCGACGGTGAACGGCCGGGGTTGCAGCGCCGCCAGCGTGCGGTCGTAGAAACCGCCGCCATAGCCCAGGCGGTAGCCGCCGGGGCCGTAACCCACGCAGGGCACGAAGAGCAGGGTGGGCACGATCAGTTCGGTGTCCTTCGGTTTCGGAATGCCGTAGGCATCTTCCTCCATCGGGCAACCGGGGTACCAGGCGTGGAAGGTGAGCGTCTTGTGCACCTTGTTGATCACCGGCAGGCCGATGCGGCGCGGTTGCGGCTGCTCGATCAGCTCACCGTCTTCCTTCCAGCGGTGCAACGCTGGCAAGGGGTCAAATTCGCCCTTGATCGGCCAGTAGGCGCCGATCACCGCATCCGGGCGCCCCACCAGCCAGATGCGCATGACCTGCTGCAAGGCGGTGGCGCGTTGTAGGCGATCCGGCAGGTTCAGGCGTTGGGTAATGAGTTGCTGGCGTAAGGCCTTCTTTTCCTGCGACCTTTTTTCCTCGGATGTGTCCATAATTCCCACATGCAGTTTCAAGCCATTCTGACATCGATCGCCCTGCTGGCGGGGTTGATGTTGCCACACGCCGGGCACGCGGTGCCCACCAAGTCCAAGCCACGCGCGCAAAGCGCCAGCGACGCCCCCCTGCTGGACATGCAGCAGGCTTTCAAGAAGGGCGACCGCAAACGCCTGGCCGCCCTGCTGCCGCAGGTGCAGGGCCATGCCCTGGAACCCTGGGGCGCCTACTGGGAATTGGCCGCGCGGCTCGACGAAGCCGGCCCGACCGAGATCCGCAATTTCCTCACCCGTTATGCCGGCACCTACCAGGAAGACCGGCTGCGCAACGACTGGCTGCTGCTGCTGGGCAAACGACGCGACTGGGCCAACTTCGCCACCGAGTACCCCAAGTTCCGCATGAACGACGACCGGTCGGTGCGCTGCTATGCGCTGCTGAACGAGGCCTATTCCAGCGGCGCCGACGTCGCCGCCCAGGTGCAGGAGCTGTGGCTGGCGCAGAAGGAAGCCGATGAAGGCTGCGCCGCCGCGGCCGAGCACCAGCTGCAGGCCCGCAAGCTGCCTGCGCAAGCCGCCTGGCTGCGCGCGCGCCTGGCCTTCGAGAACGAGCGCCCGCGCGTCGCTACCCAGGCCGTGGCCATGCTCAACCCGGACTGGGCCGCCAGCGTGAACGCCATCTACGCCAGCCCGGTGCGCTTCCTCGACGAGAAGATCACCGCGCTGCGCCCACGCACCAAGGAGCTGGTGACGCTGGCGCTGATCCGCCTGGCCAGCACCGACATCACGGCCGCCATGGACGAGATGAACAAGATGCGCTGGCGCGCCCAGCTCACGCAGGAGGAACGCAGCTGGGTCTGGGGCGTGATCGGCAAACGCGCCGCGCGCCGCCTGCAGGAAGGCGCCATCAACCACTTCTCGCACGCGCAGGACCGCCATCTCGACAGCGACCATCTGGCCTGGAAGGTGCGCGCCGCACTGCGCGCCGGCGCTTGGGCCGAGGTACTGAACGCCACTGCCGCCATGCCCGAGCCGCAGCGCCTGGACCCGACCTGGGTCTACTGGCGCGGCCGTGCCCTGCTGGCACTGGGCGGCGCACCGGATGCGCCGGCGCAGGCGCGCGCGCTGTTCGAGTCCATCGCCTCGCCACGCGGCTTCTACGAGCAGCTGGCCATGGAAGAACTCGGCCGCCCGATCACTGTGCCGCCCAGACCTGAGCCGCTGACCGCCGCGGAACAGGAGGCCGCGCGCAGCAATCCAGGTCTGCGCCGCGCCCTGCTGGCCATCCAGCTCGGCCTGCGTGCCGAGGGCGTGCGCGAGTGGAACTACACCGTCGGCGCACACCAGCGCGGCGGCATGAGCGACCGCGAATTGCTGGCCGCCGCCCAGCTGGCCTGCGACAGCCAAGTGTGGGACCGCTGCATCAACACCAGCGAGCGCACCCGCCAGCTGATTGACTTCGAGCAGCGTTTTCCCATGCCGTTCAAGCAGGCCGTGGTGCAGCGCGCCGGCCAGATCGACCTCGACCCGGCCTACGTCTACGGCCTGATCCGGCAGGAAAGCCGTTTCATCATGGACGCACAGTCCCATGTCGGCGCCGCCGGCCTGATGCAGGTCATGCCAGCTACGGCGCGCTGGACCGCCAAGCGCATCGGCCTGACTGACTTCAAGCCGCACCACATCACTGACCGCGACACCAACATCGCCATCGGCACCGGCTACCTCAAGCTGGTGCTGGAAAGTTTCGAAGGCTCCATGCCGCTGGCGGCGGCGGCCTACAACGCCGGGCCGAGCCGCTCGCGCGCCTGGCGCGGCCAAGACGGCGACCCGCAGCTCGACGCCGCCATCTGGGCCGAGAACGTGCCCTTCAGTGAGACGCGCGACTACGTGAAGAAGGTGCTGTCCAACACCACCAACTACGCCGCGCTCATCAGCGGCAAGCCGCAGTCGCTCAAGGCCCGCCTGGGCCAGGTCGGCCCGCAGCGCCGCGGCAAGAGCGATTTCGACGAAGACCTGCCATGAAGAAAGTCCTGGTGCTCGGCGGCACCGGTTTCGTCGGCCGCCATGTGTGTGAAAAACTGGCCCGCGCGGGCTGGCACGTCACCGTGCCGACACGACGTGCCGGCAACGCCCAAGCCATCCAGCACCTGCCGGGCCTGACCGTGGTGCCGGCCGACGTGCACGACGAAGCTGCCCTGCGCCGGCTGCTGCCGGGGCACGCCGCGGTGGTCAACCTGGTGGCCATACTGCACGGCAATGCCGCGGCCTTCGAGCGCACCCATGTCGAGCTGCCGGCCAAACTGGCACGCGCAGCCCTGGCCACGGGCGTGCGACGCATGGTGCATGTCAGTGCCCTGGGTGCCGCGCCGGCGGCGGCTGACAGCGCGCCCTCCAAGTACCTGCGCAGCAAGAGCCGCGGCGAGGCGGTGCTGCAACAGGCGGCAGCCGACGGCCTGCAGCTCACCGTGCTGCGCCCGAGTGTCATCTTTGGTGCCGACGACCAGTTCCTCAACCTGTTCGCCCGCCTGCAGCGCGTGGCCCCCGTCATGCCGCTGGCCGGCGCGCAGGCGCGCTTCCAGCCGGTCTGGGTGGAGGACGTGGCGCAGGCCATCGCACGCTGCCTGCAGGACCCGGCCACCATCGGCCAGACGTTTGAAGCCTGCGGGCCCCAGGTCCACACGCTGGCACAGCTGGTGCAACTGGCAGGCCGCTGCAGCCGCGGCCGTGCACGGCCGGTGCTGCCGCTGCCGATGGCACTGGGTCGGCTGCAAGCCGGCCTGATGGAGTGGCTGCCCGGTCCAACGCTGATGAGCCGCGACAACGTGGACTCCATGCGCGTCGACAACGTGGCCACCGGCCAGCTGCCCGGCCTGGATGCCCTAGGCATCACACCGGCCGCGCTGGGTGCCATTGCCCCCGCTTACCTGAGCCAGCACGACCGCTACGTGACGCTGCGCGCCCACTTCCGTCGTCGCTGAACGACCGAACCCCAGGCGCTGCCCCGGCGCGCTACCATGGCCGCTTGCACGGGAGGTGACCATGTACAGGCTTTTCATCGGCAACAAGAACTACTCGTCCTGGTCGATGCGGCCCTGGGTGCTGATGCGCCAAGCCGGCATTGCGTTCGAGGAGGTGATGCTGCGTTTCGACTCCTTCGACGCCGACTCGCAGTTCAAGCACGCGCTGGCCGACGTCAGCCCTGCCGGCAAGGTGCCGGTGCTGGTACACAGCCGACCTGAAGGTGACCTGGCGATCTGGGACACGCTGGCGATTGCCGAGTACCTGGCCGAGCAGTTTCCACAGCTGCAACTGTGGCCGCAGGACGTGGCGGCCCGCGCCCGGGCGCGCAGCGTCTGTGCCGAGATGCATGCCGGTTTCACCGCATTGCGCCAGCACTGCGCGATGAACATCGAAGCCTCGCTGCCCGACATCGGCGCCCTGATCTGGCGCGACCAACCGGCGGTGCGAGCTGACGTGGCACGGCTGGTAGCCATGTGGAACGACCTGCTGAACCGTCATGGCGGCCCGCTGCTGTTTGGCGGCTTCACCATTGCCGACGCCTACTTCGCCCCGGTGTGCATGCGCTTCAAGACCTATGCCCTGCCGCTGCCAGCCGACATCACCGGCTACGTCGAACGCGTGGCCGCACTGCCGGGCGTGGCCGCGTGGATTGCCGAGGCGCGCGCCGAGCAGGACTTCTGCGCTTTCGAGGAGCCCTACCGGCTGAAACGCTGAGCAGCGCGCCTACTCGCGCCGCAGCAGATCGAACGCCACCTTGCGCAGCCAGGCGTGGGCACGGTCGTTCTGGAAGCGCTGGTGCCAGAACAGGTGCACGTCGATGACCGGTGACGCCATCGGCGTCTCCACGTAGCGTACCACCCCGTGCTTGCGGAAGAACTCGGCCAGGTCGCGCGGGACGGTGGCGATCACGTCGGAGTTCTCGACGATCGGCAGCAAACTCATGAAGTGCGACAGCTCGACGACCACGCGCCGCTGCAGCCCTTTCTTCTGCATGAACTGCTCGAACACATGTTCGCGGCCGTCCGGCTTGACGACCGCATGTGACGCCGCCATGAACTGCTTGAGAGACAGCTTGCGCCCGATGGTGGGATGCCGGTCGCGCAACAGGCAGACATGTGTGTTTCGAAACAGACGCTGCTGAAAAAAACCGGCCTTGTGCAGGTCCGGAAAGTAGCCGATCGCCAACTCGGCCTCGCCCGACTCCAGCGCCGCGGCGGCCGCGTGGCGCGGCATGGCCAGCGTACGCAGGGTCACCTGGGGCGCATGGGCAGCCAGATGCGCCAGCAGCCGGGGCAGGAAATTGACCTCGGCGATGTCCGGCGTCACGAGGTTGAAGGTGCGCTGGCTGCTCTGCGGCTCAAAGGCCGCCGGCTGCAGGATCTCGCCCTCGATGGCCTGCACCACCTGCCGGATCTTGCGGCCCAGGTCTTCGGCGCGCGGCGTGGGACTCATCTCCGAGCCAGTGCGCACGAACAGCGGGTCGCCGAACAGCGTGCGCAGCCGCGCCAAGGCGGCACTCATGGCCGGCTGGCTCAGGCCCAGGGACTCGCCGGCACGCGTCACGCTGCGGTGGCGGTCCATGGCGTTGAACACCACCAGCAGGTTCAGGTCGACCGATCGAATATCCATGCCATGGATTTTATGTATATCGAAAATCGACTGGATTAATTCGATGACTGTTCCTAGACTCGCGCCCATTGCTGGCTGATTTGACGCACATCAAGCCATCAGACAAGAACACAAGGAGACAGCATTGGACAAGCTCACGCTGGCCCAGGCGCAGCAGATCATTGCCAGCGCCCGGGCGCATTCGCAGGCCGCGGGCTACAAGCCCATGGGCATCGCTGTATTGGACGACAGCGGTCACCTGCTGGCCTTTGCACGTGAAGACGGTGCCAGCATGTTCCGCTTCGACGTGGCCGTGGGCAAGGCCTGGGGCGCCATCGGCATGGGCGCCTCCAGCCGCGCATTGGCGCAGCGCGCCAAGGACAACCCGAACTTCTTCACCGCACTGGCCGCCACCGCCGGCGGCAAGCTGCTGCCGCAGACCGGCGCCGTACTGATCAAGAACGCCGCCGGCCAGACCTTGGGCGCCGTGGGTGCCAGTGGCGGCACCGGCGACGAGGACGAGGCGATCTGCATCGCCGGCGTGCAATCGGCAGGTCTGGTCGCAGCGTGAAGATGCACTGCCGCTGCGGCGTGGACGTGCATGCCCATGTGATCCCTGGCACGTTCCCGGCCTGGCTGGAGGGTGCCACGCCCGCCGGCTGGCCGTCGATGGCGCCGGCGCACGACTGCCAGCACCGCCATGTGATGATCGACGGCAAGAACTACCGCACCGTGTCGGACAAGTGCTGGACCACCAGTCGCCGCCTGGCGGACTTTGCCGACATGGGCCTGGCGCTGCAGGCCGTCTCACCGATGCCGGAGCTGCTGTCGTACTGGCTGCCGCCGGCCGTAGGTGCGCAGCTGGTGCGCTACCTGAACGAGCAGATTGCCGCCATGGTGGCGGAGTCCGGCGGCCAGTTGCTGGGCGTGGGCGCCGTGCCGCTGCAGGACCTGGACCTGGCCCTGCGCGAACTGCGTCATCTGAAGGAAACGCTGGGGCTGCGCGGTGTGGAGATCGGCAGCAACATCAATGGCGTGGCCATCGGGGACCCGCGTTGGCGGCCCTTCTTCGAGGCCTGTGCGGCACTCGATCTGCCGGTCTTCGTGCACGCGCTGCGTCCCGCCGGCATGGAGCGGCTGGTCGGCCCGGCGCCGCTGCAGCAGGTACTGGCCTACCCGACCGACGTTGGTCTGGCCGCTGCCTCGGTACTGACCGGCAACCTGCTGGCCCAGGTGCCGGGCCTGCGCATCGCCTTCAGCCACGGCGGCGGCACGCTGGCCATGTTGCTGCCGCGGCTGCAGCAGGCCATGACGGTGTTTCCCGCCTTGCAAGACAGCGTGCAGCAGTCGCCTGCGGAAGCGGTGCGCCAGCTGTATTTCGATACCCTGGTGTTCGACACACCGACGCTGCGCCATCTGGTGCAGACCTTCGGCGCCAGCCAGCTCATGGTGGGCACCGACTACCCCTTCAATTTCCACGAACCCCGCCCAGTGGAGCGCATCCGCGCCGCCGGCTTCGATGACGCCGTCGTCGAGCAGCTGGTGCACGGCAACGCCCGCCGCTTCCTCGGCTTGCAAGGAGCCTCTGTATGACCCATGCTTCCTCCCGCGTCGGCGCTTTGCGCAGCGTTGCGCTGACCGTGCCCGACCTGGCCCTGGCCGAACAGTTCTACACCCAGACCTGGCACCTCGACGTGGCAGCCCGCACGGCCGATGCGCTCTACCTGCGCGGCACCGGCCGCGACCACCACCTGCTGGCACTGCACCAGGCGGCCGGCCCGGCCCGCATCCGCAACGTCACCTTCCGTGCCCGCCACCGCGGCGCGCTGGACGAAGTGGCGCAGCACGCTGTGGCTGCCGGCGGCCGGGTGCTGCAGCCCGTGGGGCCGTTGGACGAGCCCGGCGGCGGCACGGCCGTGACCGTGAGTGACGCCGACGGCCGCGTGTTCCGCCTGGTGTGGGACGACGAACAACGTGCCGATGCCGGCGCCGTGCCGGACCGTCCGGTACGCCTGGCGCATGCCGTGCTCAACAGCCACGACGTCGAGGCCACGCGCCGCTACCTGGAGCAGGTGTTCGACTTCAGCCTCTCGGACCGCACCCGCATCATGGCCTTCATGCGCTGCAACAGCGACCACCACAGCGTGGCGCTGGGCGACACCGACAACGACGCGCTCAACCACATCGCCTTCCTGATGCCGGACCTGGAGTCCGTCATGCGCGGCGGCGGCCGCATGAAGGACGCCGGCTACGGCATCGAGTGGGGCCCCGGCCGCCACGGCCCGGGCGACAACGCCTTCAACTACTTCGTCGGCCCCTTCGACGTGGTCATCGAATACACGGCCGAAGTGGAGCAGGTGGACGACAGTTACCAGGCCGGCCAGCCATCCGACTGGACCTGGCCGCCCGGCCGCGTCGACCAATGGGGCATCTCGGCCCCACCCAGCGCGCGCCTGAAGCAGGCCCAGAAGGCCGTGCTGTTCGCGTCCTGAACACCCGAATCAACTGACCACAAGGAGACTTCATGCGTTTCACCACCTACCTCGACCGCGGACAAGCCCGCCTGGGCGTCGTCAGCGGCTCGGACGTCATCGACCTGAACCGGGCTCAGCCCCAGATCAGCGCCGACCTGCGCACCGCGCTGCGCGAGGGGCAGGACCTGGCCGGCGCCGCGGCAGCGGCCATTGCGTCCAATGCCCCGCGCCTGCCGCTGGCCAGCCTGCAGCTCGCGCCGCTGCTGCCCGAGCCGGGCAAGATCGTCTGCCTGGGACTGAACTACTACGACCACGCCAAGGAGGGCGGCCGCGAAAAGCCGGTCTACCCCTGGTTCTTCATGCGCACGGCCACGTCGCTGCTGGCCCCTGGCGCCAAGGCGCTGCGCCCCAAGGTGTCGGAACGGCTCGACTACGAAGCCGAGCTGGCGGTGGTGATCGGCCAGCGCGTCAAGCACTGCACCCTGGACAACGCACTCGACGCCGTGTTCGGCTACTCGGTCTTCAACGACATCTCGGTGCGCGACTACCAGAAGAAGACGCCGCAGTGGAGCATCGGCAAGAACTTCGACCGCACCGGCCCCTTCGGCCCGGTGCTGGTGACGGCCGACGAGCTGCCGCCGGGCGCCACCGACCTGCGTATCCAGGCACGGCTGAACGGCCAGGTGATGCAGGACGCCAACACGCGCGACATGATCTGGGGCGTGGCCGAAACCATCATGCTGCTGAGCGAATGCATGACGCTGGAGCCGGGTGACGTCATCGTCATGGGCACGCCAGCCGGCGTCGGCCAGGCGCGCACGCCGCCGGTGTGGATGAAACACGGCGACACGATCGAGATCGACATCGAGCGCATCGGCGTGCTGCGCAACACCATCGAGGACGAGGCCTGAGCATGGTGGCACGAGAGCACACGACCTACGATGTGGCCATCGTCGGCTTCGGTCCCGCCGGCGCCGTGGCCGCCGGCCTGCTGGGCGCGCAGGGCATCCGCACCTATGTGTGCGACAAGCTGCGCGACGTCTACGACAAGCCGCGCGCGATTGCCCTGGACCACGAGATCATCCGCCTGTTCCAGCAGATGGGCGTGGCCAAGCAGATCAAACCCTTTGTCGAACCCTTCACGGATTCGGTCTATTACGGCGTGGACGGACAGGTCATCAAACGCATGTCCACCGTGGCGCCGCCCTACCCCTTGGGCCACACGCCGTCCATCGTCTTCACCCAGCCGCCGGCCGAGCGCGTGCTGCGCGCCCATGCGCAGTCCTTCGACTGTGTGACGGTCGAGCTTGGCCAGACCCTGACGCAATTGACGCAGGATGACCAGGGCGTGACACTGTCGCTCAACGATGAGAACGGCCGCCCGTCCCGCGTACGGGCGCGCTACGTGATCGGTTGCGACGGCGCCTCCAGCACGGTGCGGGCCCAGGTGGGCATCACGCTGGAAGACCTGGATTTCGACGAACCGTGGCTGGTGGTCGACGTGCTGGTCAATGCGCAGGGCAAGGCCAAGCTGCCCACCACCAGCGTGCAGTACTGCAACCCGCAGCGTCCCAGCACCTACCTGATCTGCCCCGGCAACCACCGCCGTTGGGAGATCTCCATCAACCCGGGCGAGGACCCGAAGCAGGTGGCGACACCGGAAGGTACCTGGGCGTTGCTGGCGCCCTGGCTCACGCCGGCCGACGGCACGCTGTGGCGCCAGGCCAGCTACCGCTTCCATGCGCTGGTGGCCAGCGAGTGGCGTAAGGGGCGCGTTTTCATTGCCGGCGACGCCGCGCACCAGCAGCCGCCCTTCCTGGGCCAGGGCATGTGCCAGGGCCTGCGCGACGTGGCCAACCTGTGCTGGAAGCTGCAGGCCGTGCTGCAGGCCGGTGCGCCCGAGCGCCTGCTCGACACCTACGGCCCGGAGCGCAAAGGGCATGTGACCGAGCTCACCACCCGCATCAAGGGCATCGGCAAGATCATCTGCGAACGCGATCCCGCCCGTGCCCGCGAGCGGGATGCCCGGCTGCTGGCCGAATGCGGCGGGGTGGTGAAGCCGACGCCGCGACAGGACGTGCAGCCGGCCCTGCAGCACGGCCTGCTGGCCGCGCAGGCGCACCCCGCGCGCGGCACGATCTTCCCGCAACCGTGGCTGCGCACGCCCAGCGGCGAGCCCCAGCGCATGGACGACGTCCTCGGCTGCGGCTGGCGTCTGGTGTTGAGTCGTCAGGCCGATACCGAGCTGCAACGGGCAGCCCGGCGCCTGGCGCGGCCGGGCCTGCGCGTGGTGCAACTGGGCGTCGATGGCTTTGACGAGCAGGACGGCGTCGTGGCGCACTGGTTCGAACGCCATCGGTGCAACGCGGCATTGGTGCGCCCGGACCACTATGTCTACGGCGTGGCATCGGCAGGCGATGAACTCACCGCGCAGTTGGATGCGTTGGCGGACTTCTGATGCCGACGCCCATGACCGGCGCCCCAATGAACGATGTTCAATACCCTTGAGGAGACGGCAATGAAGAAGACATCCTATGCACTGATCCTGTGTGCGCTCGGCGCACTGGCGGCCTGCGCGGCCCCTCCGACGTCGCAGACGCTGCAGACTACGGGCTTCACGCTCACCTCGCCGGGGCGTGCCGACAACGACATGCTGGAGCGTGCCTTCGCCGGCAGCAATCCGACGAACCCGAACTGCGTCGGCAGCAATGTTTCTCCCGCGCTGAACTGGATGCGCGCACCGACCGGCACGCGCAGCTTCGTGATCCTGATGGACGACCAGGCGGGGCGTGCGGGCCTGGGCGTCAACCATTGGACCGCCTACGGCATACCTGCATCGGTGGATGCCTTGGCACAAGGCGAGGCAACGACCGGTTCGGCGAAATTCGTCTTCGGCAAGAACACGCTGGGCGCCCTGGCCTACCTCGGCCCTTGCCCGCCCAAGGGGAACGCACCCCAGCACTATGTGTACACCCTGATCGCGACCCGCCTCGAACCTGGCGCCCTGCCACCGGGCCTGAGCAAGGCCGAAGTGCTGGAAGCCCTCAAAGGGCAGACGATTGCCGCGGCCAGCCTGGTCCTGCGATTCGCCCATCAATGACGCAGTCCGTGCTGCTTATCAACCACAACGAGGAGACCACCATGCAACGCAGACACTTCATCCAGGCCAGCCTGCTGGCCACCGCCGCCCCGCAGGCCTGGAGCCAGGGGAGCTGGCCCGACAAGCCCGTTCGTTTCATCCTCTCGCAGCCGCCGGGTTCCGGGCCGGACAACGTGGCGCGCCTGATTGGCGAGCGCCTGGCCAAGCCGCTGGGGCAGGCCATCGTGATCGACAACAAGCCGGGCGGCCAGAACATCATTGGCGCACAGACTGCCGCCCGCTCACCGGCCGACGGCTACGCCTACTACTTCGCCACCACCGCAGCGCTGGTGACGAACAAGTACCTGTTCAAGTCCATGCCCTATGACCCGGAGAAGGACTTCGTGCCGGTGGCCTTCATCGCGAAGAGTCCGTTTGCCGTGGTCGTCAAGGCGGAGTCGCCCATCACGTCGATGCAGGACCTGATCAACCGCTCCAAGGCCGCGCCAGGCAAGCTGTCGCTGGCCAATGAAGGCCCGCGCACTTTCGGCGGCATCATCGCCCGCGTGATCAACGCCCGCACGCAGATGCAGGCCAACCTGGTCGGCTACGCCTCGGTCGGTGTGGCGGTGCAGAACGTGATCGGCGGGCATGCCGACGCCGTACTGGCCGACGTCGCCTCCACCGCCGCGCTGGTGCGCCAGGGTCGCCTGCGCTACCTGGCCGTCACTTCGGCCAAGCGGGTCGCGGGCTGGGAGCAGGTGCCGGCACTGTCGGAGCTGCTGCGCGACTTCGACATGGTCGGCTGGTTTGCGCTGATGGCGCCGGCCGGCACGCCGGCCGCCGCCATCCAGCGCTTGAACCGCGAAGTCAACGCCTTGTTGACCGATGCCGACGTGGCACAACGCATCGCCACCATCGGCCCCATGGCCGAGCCGCTTGGCGGCCCGGAACAGCTGGCTGCCTTCCTGAGCCGTGAGCACGCGAGCTGGAGCAGCGCAGCCAAGGAAATCGGCCTGCTGCCTGAATAGTCGTCGCCCGACGGGCATCGGCGCACCGCTAAACTGCAGCCATGCAGATCTACATGGTGGGCGGCGCGGTGCGCGATGCCCTGCTCGGCTTGCCGGTGTCGGACCACGATTGGGTGGTGGTAGGTACCACGCCCGAAGAGATGACGGCACGCGGCTTTGTGCCGGTGGGCAAGGACTTCCCGGTCTTCCTGCACCCGCAGACCAAAGAGGAGTACGCGCTGGCGCGCACCGAGCGCAAGACGGCGCGCGGCTACAAGGGCTTTGCCATCCACACCTCGCCCGAGGTGACGCTGGAAGATGATCTGGCGCGGCGCGACCTTACTATCAATTCCATAGCTGTCAGCGCAGATCAGATCAGGGCTGATGGCACTTTTGACCCTGAACATCTAACCGACCCTTGGCACGGCCGGCGCGACCTTGAACAGCGCGTGTTCCGCCACGTGACGCCGGCCTTCCGCGAGGACCCGGTGCGCATCCTGCGCGTGGCACGGCTGGCGGCGCGCTTCACCGACTTCACCGTGGCCGGCGAGACGCTGGAACTGATGGGCCAGATGGTGGACGACGGCGAGGTGGACCACCTGGTGCCCGAGCGCGTCTGGCAGGAGCTCAGCCGCGGCCTGATGGAGGTGCAGCCCTCGCGCATGTTCACCGTGCTGCGCGCCTGCGGCGCCTTGAAGCGCCTGCTGCCGGAGGTGGATCGCCTCTGGGGCGTGCCGCAACGGCCCGACTACCACCCGGAGATCGACACCGGCGTGCACCTGATGATGGTGCTGGACATGGCGGCGCGTCTCAACACGCCGCTGACGGTGCGCTTTGCCTGCCTGGGCCATGACCTCGGCAAGGGCACCACGCCGGCCGACGTGCTACCACGCCACATCGGCCACGAGGAGCGCAGTGCCCGCCTGCTCAAGGGCCTGTGCGAGCGACTGCGCGTGCCGGTGGACTGCCGCGAGCTGGCCGACGTGGTGGCGCGCGAGCACGGCAACATCCACCGCAGCGGCGAGCTCGGTGCTGCGGCCCTGCTGCGCCTGCTGGAGCGCTGCGATGCCATCCGCAAGCCGCAGCGTTTTGCCGAGGTGCTGCAGGCCTGCGAATGCGACGCCCGCGGCCGCCTGGGCAAGGACGAGGAGCCCTACCCGCAGGCCACGCGGCTGCAGGGCGTGCTGGACGCCGTGCTGGCCGTGGACACACAGCCGGTTGCCGAACACGCCATGGCGCAGGGCCACAGCGGCAAGAAGGTCGGCGAGATCATCCATGCGGCGCGGGCGGCGGCCATCGCGCAACACCTCCAGACCCAAGGAGAGCCCCATGTCTGAGCCCCAGGCCGCCATCGAGGTGCGCGGCGCCTGCCCGCACGACTGCCCCGACACCTGTGCGCTGGTGACGCGCGTCGAGCATGGCGTGGCGGTTCAGGTGCGCGGCAACCCGGCGCACCGACCCACCGACGGCGTGCTGTGCGCCAAGGTGTCGAAGTACACCGAGCGCACCTACCACCCCGAGCGCCTGCTGCACCCGCTGCGACGCACCGGGCCCAAGGGCAGCGGACAGTTCGAGCGCATCAGCTGGGACGAAGCGCTGCGCGAAATCGCCACACGGCTCGGCTCGATTGCGCAACGCAACCCCGAAGCCATCCTGCCCTACAGCTACGCCGGCACCATGGGGCTGGTGCAGGGCGAGGCCATGGCTGGGCGCTTTTTCCACAAGCTCGGCGCCTCGCTGCTGGAGCGCACCATCTGCGCGGCCGCCGGTGGCGCTGGGCTCACACACACGCTGGGCGGCAAGCTGGGCATGCGGGTGGAGTTCTTCGCCGAGGCGAAGCTGATCCTGATCTGGGGCAGCAACTCGATCGGCAGCAACCTGCACTTCTGGCGCCTGGCGCAGGAGGCCAAGCGACGCGGCGCCAAGCTGGTCTGCATCGACCCGCGCCGCAGCGAGACGGCCGAGAAATGCCATGTGCACATCGCATTGCGCCCCGGCACCGATGCCGCACTGGCGCTGGCCCTGATGCACGAACTCATCCGCCACGACTGGCTGGACCACGAGTACATCGCGCGCCACACCGTGGGTTGGCCTGCGCTGCGCGAACGCGCGCTGCAGTGGCCGCCGGAACGCGCCGCCGACGTCTGCGGCCTGGCCGCGCAGCAGATCCGCGACCTGGCGTACGACTTCGGCCAGTGCTTCGTGCGCGGCGAGCCGGCGGCGATCCGCCTCAACTACGGCATGCAGCGCGTGCACGGCGGCGGCAATGCGGCACGCGCCGTGGCCTGCCTGCCTGCGCTCATCGGCGCGTGGCGGCACCGCGCCGGCGGCGTGCTGCTGAGCAGCTCCGGCGCCTTTCCCACGCGCCACGCCGCGCTGCAGCGGCCCGACCTGCTGGGCGCGCGGCGGCCGCGCCTGCTCAACATGAGCACCATCGGCGACATCCTGCTGCACCCGGGCGATGCAGCCTGGGGCCCGAAGGTGGAAGCGCTGGTGGTCTACAACAGCAACCCGGTGGCGGTGGCGCCGCAGTCCGGCGCCGTGGTGCGCGGCTTTGCGCGCGAGGATCTGTTCACCGTGGTGCTGGAGCACTTCCAGACCGACACCGCCGATTACGCGGACATCGTGCTGCCGGCCACCACGCAGCTGGAACACTGGGACATCCATACCTCTTACGGCCACACCGACGTGCTGCTGAACCAGCCCGCCATTGCCCCGCTGGGCGAGGCGCGCAGCAACACGCAGATCTTCCGCGAACTGGCGCGCGCCATGGGCTTCGAAGAGCCCTGCTTTGCCGATGATGACGAAACGCTGTGCCGCACCGCCTTCGACGGTCTGATCGATTTCGACGTGCTGCTGCGCGACGGTTTTGCCAGCCTGCCGCTGCCGGAAGCGCCGTTTGCACACGGCAACTTCCCCACGCCTTCGGGCCGCTGCGAGTTCTTCAATGAAGCGCTGCAGCGCAGCGGCGGCGATGGCCTGCCCAACTACGTGCCCAACCACGAGCCGGCCGGCAGCGATGCGCGTTACCCACTGGCCATGATCTCGCCGCCGGCGCGCAACTTCCTCAACTCCACCTTCGTCAACGTGCAGAGCCTGCGCGACATCGAAGGCCAGCCGCTGCTGGAAATGCACGCCAGCGATGCCGCCGCGCGCGGCCTGACGGACGGCCAGACGGTGCGCGTGTTCAACGACCGTGGCAGCTACCACTGCGTGCTGCGCCTGAACGGCCGCGCGCGCGAGGGCGTGGTCAACGGCCTGGGCATCTGGTGGCGCAAACTGGGCCTGAACGGCACCAACGTCAACGAACTCACCAGCCAGCGGCTGACCGACCTGGGCCGTGGCCCGGTGTTCTACGACTGCCTGGTGGAAGTGAGCGCCGCCTGACCTGCCGCACGGCAGGCGGCTGGCCGGTGCGCGAGCCGGCATAGGCCGGTGCCATTTCTTGACGCACATCAGCTTGCGCGTCGGCACTCCTCGGCAGAATGCCCGGCGTGGAACAGAGCCGAAGGAGGGCGTCGTGCGGGCAGGAAAGAAACTGAAAATCTGGGTCCAGTTGCTGGCCACCATCGGCGTAGCGCTGCTCATTGTCTGGTCCGGCGTGATCGTCTGGCAGAGCCATGTGTCGCGCCAGGCCGCGCTGGCGCAAGCGCAGGACTTTTCCCTGAGCATGCACGACGCCACCATGGCCGGCCTGACCGGCATGATGGTCACCGGCACGGTGGCGCAGCGCAATGTGCTGCTCGACCAGATCAAGCAGCTCGGCACCATCCGCGACGTGCGCGTGCTGCGCGCCGAGGCGGTGGTCAAGATCTTCGGCCCCGGCAGCGGCAAGGACGAGTCGCAACCCGACGCGCGCGAAGCCGAGGTCATGAAGACCGGCAAGGAGCAGATCTGGACCGAGAGCGACAGCCAGGGTGAGTACCTGCGCACCATCCGGCCCACGATCGCCAGCAAGAACTACCTCGGCAAGGACTGCACGGCGTGCCATCAGGTGCCGGAAGGCACCGTGCTGGGTGCGGTGAGCATGAAGGTCTCGCTCGATCACGTGAACCAGGGCCTGGCCGAGCAGCGCACCAAGTCCATCCTGGCCGCCTTCCTGACCAGCATCCCGGTGCTGCTGCTGATCTACCCTTTCATCCGCCGCGTGGTGACGGCGCCGCTGGCCGGCGGCGTGGACGCGGCGCGTGCCATTGCCACCGGCGACCTGACGCAGCAGATCCAAGTGAGCTCCGGCAACGAGGTCGGCGACCTGCAGCAGGCCCTGCGCGACATGAACGACAGCCTGACCCGCATCGTCGGCCAGGTGCGTGCGGTCACCGACGAGATCTATGCCGCAGCCAACGAAATCTCGGAACACAACACCGAGTTGACGGACCGCACCGAACAGCAGGTCGGCACGCTGGAGCGCACGGCGCAGTCCATGCACCGGCTCACCGCCATGGTGAACCGCAACGCCGACGACGCGCAGCGTGCCAACCAGCTCGTGACGGCGGCCTCGGAAGTCGCGGTCAAGGGCGGCGGCGTGGTGAGTGAGGTGGTGCGCACGATGGAGTCGATCGACAGTTCCTCCAAACGCATCGGCGACATCATCGGCGTCATCGACGGCATCGCCTTCCAGACCAACATCCTGGCGCTCAACGCCGCGGTGGAAGCCGCGCGCGCCGGCGAACAGGGGCGTGGCTTTGCCGTGGTGGCCGCCGAGGTGCGCAGCCTGGCCCAGCGCTCGGCCGAAGCGGCGCGCGAAATCAAGGCGCTGATCGACGATTCGGCCGCGCGCGTGCAGACCGGCAGCGCCCTGGTGCACCAGGCCGGCGCCACGATGAAAGAGATTGTGGAGAGCATCCAGCACGTGACGCAGATCATGAGCGGCATTGCCGCCGCCAGCGCCGAGCAGATGGCCGGCATCGGCCAGGTCAACCAGGACATCGACGGCATGAACGCCGCCACACAGCAGAACGCCGCCATGGTGGAACAGGCGGCCGCCAACGCCCGCTCGCTGCAGGAACAGGCGGGCCACCTGGAGCGCGTGGTGCGCACCTTCAAGCTGCAGGCGCAGGGCCAGGCCCTGCAACTGCCGCCGCCCGAAGCTGGCTAACAACCCTGTAACGCACTCGGTTGCTCGGCTGCAGTGGCGCAAAACCGGGGCTTTCGCGCATCATGGTGGCCATGGCCGCCCCACCGAACAACCCGTTCAACCGTCGCTTGGCGGACGGGGTGCGCCGCCATGGTTTTCGCAAGTGGTACGAGCGCGAACTGCTGTCCAGCCACGCCCACCTGCTGCTGACGGTGCTGTGCTGCATCGGGCTGATGGGATCGCTGGAACTGTTCTCGGGCGGCACGCTGGCGGAAAAGCTGGTCGATGTGGCAATGGTGCTGGCCAGCGCCGGCATCGGGCTGTGGGCGCTGCGGCGTTACCTCTACCTGCTGAGCCACGCGGAAGAAGTGGCTAACCAGGCCGAATGCCCGACCTGCGGCACCTATGCCCGCTTCGACGTGGTGGGCGAGGACACGCGCAGCAACCTGGTGCAGGTGCGCTGCCGCCAGTGCCAGCGCGCCTGGACCATTGAGGAATGAGACGCTGAGCTCAGCGCAACTGGCTGCGCACCCAGGCGGCGATCTGCGCCGGCGAGGTCATGGCGCCGGGCTGGCGCGCCACCTCACGCCCGCCGACGAACAGCGCCAGCGTCGGGATGCTGCGGATGTTGAAACGCGCCGCCAGCTGCTGTGCCTCTTCAGTGTTGACCTTGGCCACGCGCACCTGCGGCTCCAGCTGTCCGGCCGCCTGCTCGTAGGCCGGCGCCATCATGCGACAGGGGCCGCACCACGGCGCCCAGAAGTCCACCAGCACCGGAATCTCGTTGCGCGTGACGTGGCGCTCAAAACTGCCCTCGTCCAGTTCCAGCGGATGCCCGGTGAACAGCGGCTGGTGGCACTTGCCGCAATCGGGCGCCTTGCCCAGATCGGCCACCTGGACGCGGTTGGTGGTGTGGCAGTGCGGACAGACGATGTGGCGCGTAGCAGTCATGGTGAACCCTTTCTTCCCCTTGAGATAGGGGTCAGGGTATGCATTTCAAGCCCGCCTACAGCAGCCGGGCGACGCCGGCGGCCACCAGGCTCAGGATGATGGTGGTGGTAACGGGCAGGTTGAACTGCCGGCCGAACAGCGTGAAGTTCAGGTCGCCCGGCAGGCGGCCGAAGCCGATCTTGCGGAACCAGGGCGTGAAGGCGTTGATGATCAGCAAGGCGAAAAAGATGACGAGGAGCCAGCGGAACATGGGGCGTGACCGATCTACAGCGTGTGGGTGCGGTCACCCGCTGAAAAACCGAGCGCGTCCCAGGGCTCGCCAGTGGTGAAGCCGATCACCTTGAACAGCTCGCCCATTTCGTGCTCCATCAGCAGCTTGCTGGCCTGCGCGCGCGCCGCCAGATCGGCCTGCTCCATCATCTGGGCCAAGCCGCAGTTGAGCAGGAAGCGCGCCTGCGAGGTGTAGCCCAGCACACCCAGGCCGGCGTCCTGCGCCGCCAACGCCACGCCGGTGAAGTTGACGTGGGCGGTGATGTCCTTCAGCCCGACGTCGGCCAGCGGATCGGCATCGGCTTGGTGGGCGCGGTGGCACATCACCGTGCCCATGTGGCGCTGCGGGTGGTAATACTCGCGCTCGGGAAACCCGTAGTCGACGAAGAAGGCGGCGCCCTGCGTCAGCTTGTCGGCCAACGTGCGCAGGAAGGCTTCGGCCTGCTGATGGATTTCGGTCAGGTAGTCGTGGGTGCCGTCGATCTCGACGGACGGCCGCAGCGCGGTGGGTCGGTCCTGCCAGACGAAGCCCGCCTGCGAGCAGACCACACCGCGCTCGTGCCACACGCCGCCCACACGCGCCAGCAGCTTGACCGGCATGGCGTCCAGCACCTCGTTACCGACCACCACGCCCTGCAGGGCGACCGGCAACTCGCTCACCCAATGCACCCGCTCGCCATAGGCCTGCAAAGTCTGCTGCTGGCGCGCGCGCAACGCGCCCGAGAGGTCGACGATGGTGTAGCGCTCCACCGGCACGCCCTGCGCGTCGAGCGCCTGCAGCAGCTGCAGCGCCAGCGCGCCGGAGCCGGCGCCGAACTCCCACAGTTCGCGCGTGCCGGTGTGCTGCAGCGCCTGCGCCACTTGCACGACCAGCGCCTGGCCGAACAGCGGCGACAGCTCGGGTGCAGTCACGAAGTCGCTGCCCGAACCGGGCATGAGGCCGAGCTTGCGCAGGTCGTTGGCGTAATAGCCCAGGCCCGGGGTGTAGAGAGCCTGGGCCATGAAGTCGTCGAAACCGATCCAGCCGCCGGCGGCCGCGATGGCTTGCACCATGCGGGATTGCAGGGCGGTCGTTAAACTGTCGGGTGTTGTCATCTCCCCTGGATTGTCCCCGAATGTCTTCCCCTGATTCCAAGCGCACGGTGCTCGTCACCGGCTCAGCCAAGCGGCTGGGTCGGGAGATCGCGCTCGCGCTGGCCGGTGCTGGCTGGCAGGTGGCCGTGCACTACCGCGGCTCAGCGGGGGATGCTATGAAAACAGTAGCTGACTGCGCTCAGATGACGGGTGCTGCAGCCGCTTTTGATGCCGATCTTTCGGATGAGGCGGCGGTGCGCGCGCTGCTGCCGCGTGTCCTGGCGCACTTCGGCCAGGTCGACGCCGTGGTCAACAGCGCCGCCATCTTCGAACACGACACAGCGGCCAGCTTCAGCTACGCCGCCATGGAACGCCACCTGCGCTGCAACACCGGCGCGGCCATCCTGCTGGCACAGGCGCTGCACGCGCACCTGAGCGCGCGCGGCGGCCGGGGGGCCGTGGTGAATCTGCTGGATCAGAAACTGTGGAACCAGAACCCGGACTTCCTCAGCTACACGCTGTCAAAGGCGGCGCTGGAGGCCGCCAACACCATGCTGGCGCAGGCGCTGGCACCCGCCGTGCGGGTGGTAGGGGTGGCCCCCGGCCTGACATTGACCAGCGACTACCTGACGCCGGAGAAGTTCGCCGCCTTGCACCAGCTCTCGCCGCTCGGCCGTTCGTCTACCCCGGGCGACGTGGCGGCAGCGGTGAAGTTCGCGCTGGACAACCAATCCATCACCGGCACCACGCTGCTGGTGGACGGCGGCCAGCACCTGATGCGCTTCGAGCGCGATTTTTCGATGATGTAAGGCCATTACATGGTGGACAAAGGTACCCAAAAGCTGATCCTGACCGGCCTGCGATTTGATGCCAACCTAGGCATACTTGATCACGAACGCGCGGCACCACAGCCAATTTCGGTAGACGTTGAACTCAACCTAGGAAGCCAGCCACTTCAGCCGCATGATGATCACATCCACAGTGTTCTTGACTACAGGAAAGTGCACGACCTAGTCATCGCGGAGTGCACTGAGATCCACGTCAACCTACTGGAAAGTTTGACTGGGAAACTATGTCTACGTCTTATGAGTCTGCCGGGCGTTCTTGGCGCCCGCGCAAAGATTGTGAAACTTGAAATATTTGACGACTGCGAAGTGGCCATTGAGCAGCAGGTAGGTCAATGGTGATTTATGGGTGACTCACAAGAGAAGCACAAGTTCATAGATGCGCAGCAGGTGGTCCACCTCAGTCGCTGGCCACGGGTCATATTGTTGACATTGCTAGGCTTTTTGACCATTTCTGCTGGCACAAGCGCCCTGATATTTCTTTTCTCCCCGGGCTCTCGTGAGCTAGTCGTCCCACTGATGTCGATCGCACAAACCTTGCTTGGCGCTTTTGCCGTCATCATGTTTGTGCTTTTCGCAGAAAAACAGCTAAGCACAGACAGGCTGCACGAGAAAACGAATCAATTTCTTGAAACACACGTTAAGGAGAGTCTGTCGAGAATTGAGTTGCCACAAGTCGAGAAAGAAAAGACGGTTTCAGTCGACTTGGTGACTAGAGGTCAAGGCATCCACGGAAAACGCAAGGATATCTATGGCGCGAACTATGAAATTCGTCTTCAGAGTTTCAAGATGAAATTATGGGTAGGCATCAACGTAAAACGCCTCAGCGTCATATATTTTGCTAAAGCAGACAACGCACATACTGTTGATGAACTAAGAGAAATTTTCAAGTTCACATTCGGTGGTGCAGAGAAAGTTGGATACCACACGAACTTTGAGCATGCAAAGATTGATGACGAATACATCGTTTCGATCTGGTCAACGGTCTTTGCAGACACAGCCATTCTGAGCAACCCAGCGGAGCAATTATTCTGGGTACAAGACCTTGCCATGATGACCCAATCTGTCGCGCGCACGGCGCTGCGGCATGGCATTGAACTCAACACGATTGCTGATCCTGCACCTTTGTAGTTCACCCCAGGCGAAGGACGAAGTCGGGGGCAATTTCCTTTTCGACAGTACGACATGAACAACACCTGGATAGAGAAAGAACCCTTCAAGAGCGACGTTAAGGAACTGAAGATCGAGCGCGAGACGCACAAGCTCGAGAAGCGCCTGTGCCGCCACGTCGGCCAGGCCATCGTCGACTACAACATGATCGAGGAAGGCGACCGGGTCATGGTCTGCATGTCCGGCGGCAAAGACAGCTACGGCATGCTCGACATCCTGATGAAGCTGAAAAGCCGCGCGCCGATCGACTTCACGCTGGTGGCCGTCAACCTGGACCAGAAGCAGCCGGGATTCCCCGACCACATCCTGCCCGACTACCTGAGCAAGCTGGGCATTGAGTTCCATATCGAGACGCAGGACACCTACTCCATCGTCAAGAAGAACATCCCCGAGGGCAAGACCATGTGCAGCCTGTGCAGCCGGCTGCGCCGCGGCATCCTGTACCGCGTGGCGCGCGAGCTCAAGTGCAACAAGCTCGCGCTCGGCCACCACCGCGACGACATGCTGCAGACCTTCTTCCTCAACATGTTCTTCGGCGGCAAGTTGAAGGGCATGCCGCCCAAGCTCACGAGCGACAACGGCGAGTTCATCGTGATCCGCCCCATGGCCTATGTGGTGGAGAAAGACCTGATCCGCTGGGCCGAACACCGCCAGTTCCCCATCATCCCGTGCACCCTGTGCGGTAGCCAGGAGAACCTGCAGCGCAAACAGGTGGGCAACATGCTGCGCGAGTGGGACAAGAAATTCCCCGGCCGGTTGGAGACCATGTACACCGCACTGCAGAACGTGGTGCCCTCGCACCTGATGGACGCCAAGCTGCACGACTTCAAGAACCTGAAGGCCACGGGCGTGCCGGACGCCAACAGCGACACCGCCTTTGACGAGGAAGAGTTCTCCACCCCCAGCCTGCCCGGCGGCGTGCAGGTAGTCACGCTCTGAATGCCATGAAGCGCCTGCTGACCCTGCTCGTCCTGCCGGTGTTGCTGACGCTGCTGCTGGCCGGCTGCGCCAATGTGCGCATGATCGACGCGCAGGTGCAGGCCATTGCCACCGCCAGCCCGATCGAACCCGGCGCGCGCTACCGCTTTGAGCGCCTGCCCTCGCAGGTTGACCAGCCGCGCAGCGCGCAGGTGGAAGCCATCGCCCAGGTCGCACTGGCCCAGGTGGGCCTGGTGCGCAACGACAGCGCTGCGCGCTATAGCGTGCTGCTGGGCTCGCGCGTGCAGTCCTACATGGTCGACAACTGGGGCAACCCGCTCGGCGCGCCCGGCGGCAGCTACGGCCAGATCATCATCGGCACCGGCCACACCGGCAGCAGGGTGGGTTTCGGTCTCGGCATGGGCTTTCCGCCGCCCACCTGGTACCGCCACGAGGTCAGCCTGCTGCTGCGCGACCTGGGCAGCAATCAGGTGGTGTACGAGACCCGCGCCTTCCACGACGGCCCGTGGAGCGACAGCGACCGCATCCTGCCAGCGTTGTTCGAAGCGGCGCTGAAAGACTTCCCCAAACCGCCGGCTGGCGTGCGGCGCATCAACATCGAAGTTCCGCGCTGAGCGCCAACTACCCACTCATGGACGCCACCCGCATCCTGGCCATCCGCCACGGCGAAACCGCCTGGAACGTGGACACCCGCATCCAGGGCCACCTCGACATTCCGCTCAACGCCACCGGGCGCCGGCAGGCCGAACGGCTGGCACGCGCGCTGGCCACGGGCGACACCATCCACGCCATCTACAGCAGCGATCTGCAGCGCGCCTTCGACACCGCGCAGGCCATTGCCACCGCCACCGGCGCACCACTGACGGCCCACTCGGGCTTGCGCGAGCGCGGCTTTGGCATCTTCGAGGGCAAGACCTATGTGGAGATCGAACAGGCCTGGCCGGAGGAGTCGCTGCACTGGCGCCGCCGCACCCCGCACTGGGCGCCGCAGGGTGGTGAATCGCTGCTGCAGGTGCGCGAACGCATCACCCGCACCCTGCACGAACTGGCCGCGCAGCATCCGGGCCAGCAGATCGTGCTGGTAGCGCACGGCGGCGTGATGGACCAGCTCTACCGCGCCGCCACCGGACAGGACCTGCAGGCCCCGCGCACCTGGGAGCTCGGCAACACCGCCGTCAACCGCCTGCTCTGGACGTCCGAAGGCCTGTCCCTGGTCGGCTGGGCCGATACCTCGCACCTCGACGACAGCACGCTCGACGAGTTCAGTGCCTGAGCGGCGCCCCGGCGGCCGGAAGGCCTGCACGGTGGCTGACGCGCCGCCCCATGGTTAGTGCGAACTGCGCACCGGGTCGCCCGTGACGACAATGGCGGCATGACGTCCCACTCGACCAGTGCACCCTCCCGGCTGCTCTTTCTGCTGCTGATCGCGGCTGCGGCTGCATCCACCGGCACGGCCGCGGCCGGGCTGCTCGAACTGCACCGCCTGTTCAAACCGCTGACGATGCTGATTGCTATTGTTTTCGTAGCTGCCTGCGCATACCAGACGGGCTTGAGTGGCCGATTTGCATCACGATTCAAGACGTGGCTGCTGTTCGCCTTGGCCTGCTCCCTGGCGGGCGACGTAGCCCTGATGTTCCCGGGCTACTTCGTGCCGGGCCTGGTCGCCTTCCTGCTGGCGCATCTGAGTTACATCGCCCTGCTGAAGCAAGGGCAGGCCTGGTTTGCCAGCCGGCGCGCTCTGCTCGCCACACTGGGCTTTGGCGCCTGCATGTACGCCGTGCTCTGGATCGGCGGCCTGCCGCCGGCGCTGCGTGTGCCGGTGGCTGCGTATGTGCTGGTGATTGCGCTGATGACCGCACAGGCCATCGGCCGTGCCACCGTACTGCGCGACCGGGCGTCCTGGGGCGTGGCCCTCGGCGCCATTTTCTTCATGCTCAGCGACACGCTGCTGGCGCTCAACCGGTTCGTCGCCCCGCTGCCGCTGGCGCCGCTGTGGGTGCTGTCCACCTACTACGCGGCACAGCTGCTGATCGTGCGCCACGCGCGCCCGAGCTGACGGGCCATCACGCCGGCGCGGGATGCGCCGTCATCTCATCACGCGCGATCCGGCCGTCCACCAGCTCCACGATGCGGTCGCAGCGCGCCGCCAGGCGCGGGTCGTGCGTCACCACCACGAAGGAGGTACCACGCTCGGCGTGCATGCGCCGCAGCAAGACAAACACCTCGTCGGAAGACGCAGTGTCCAGGTTGCCGGTGGGCTCGTCGGCCAGCACCAGGGCCGGGTTCATGACCAGCGCACGCGCAATCGCCACCCGCTGCTGCATGCCGCCCGACAGTTCGGCCGGCCGCTTGTCGAAGGCCCGGCTCAGCCCCACCGCCGCCAGCAGCTCACGCGCCTGCTGCTCGTGCCGGGCCGTCACGCGCCCCTCGGCCATCAGCACCGGCAGCGTCACGTTCTCCAGCGCACTGAAGGCCGGCAGCAGGTGGTGGAACTGGAACACGAAGCCCAGCGTGCTGCGCCGGCGCAGCGTCAGCCCGGCATCGTCCAGCACCTGTACCTCCTCGCCCTGCAGCAGGTAGCGCCCCGAGGTCATGCGCTCCAACAGGCCCAGGACATTGAGCAAGGTGCTCTTGCCGGAACCGGACGGCCCGATCAGCGCCATGAAGTCCCCACGCCGCACGTTCAGGTCGAGCCCGTGCAACACCTCGGCCTCGTTGGGTTGGCCGAGGTTGTAGCTCTTGCGCACGCAGTCGAGCTCGATCAGGTTATCGCTGGTAGCCATGTCACAACACCCCTCCGCGAAGAAGGACCGGTGGCGTACCCAGGCCGAAAACCGCGAAACGCCGCGGAACCGGCTTCGCCGGGCCGCTGGCGTTGCCCCCTTGAGGGGGGTGGCGTAACGAACGCAGTGAGTGAAGCCTGGGGGTGCTCATATTCTTATTGCCTGAGCGGGGTCCATGGCAGCGGCGCGGCGCGCGGGGGCGATGGCCGCCAGCACGCCGCAGACGGTGGCAACGGCCGCCACCTTGAGTGCCACGTCCAGCGGCAGAGTGATCGAGAACAGTGGCAGGCCGTCCGAGCCCCTGACGAAATGCGTGAAGGCCCAGATCAGCCCCACCGCCAGCACGATGCCCAGCGCCGAACCAATCGCGCCCACCAGCGCCCCCTGCAGCAGGAACACGCGCAGCACCTGGCCGCGCGTGGCGCCCATGGCGCGCAGGATGCCGATCTCGCGCCGCTTCTGCACCACCGACACCACCAGCACGCTGGCGATGCCCAACACCACGACGACCATCACCACGCCGCGGATCAGCGCCGTGCTGACCGACTGCGCGTTGAGCGCCGACACCAGTTGCGCATTGTTCTCCTGCCAGCTCTCCACCTTGTAGGGGTAGCGCTGCCGCAGCGCCTGCGCCAGCGCGTTGGCGGTCCACACATCCTTGAGTGTCATGTCCAGCACGGTAGCGCCGCCGGGCAGGCCGAGCAGGCTTTGCGCCGCGCGCAGCGGCACGATGACGGTGCGGCGATTCAGGTCGCGTACCCCCAGATCCACCAGCGCGGTCACGCGCACGGCGTCACTGACGCTGCGGCTGCCCACCGTGGTCTGCAGCGTGACGCGGTCACCCACGCGCACGCCCAGATCTGCCGCCAGGTCACGGCCGAGGATGGCCTCGCCCGGGTCCAGCCGCGCGCTGCCGCTCACCACCTTGCTGCGCAGGTTGACGATGCGATCGTAGCGATCCAGCTCCACGCCCATGAGCGCAATGGCCTGCGCCGCCTCGCCACGCAGCGCCAGCCCCGAGCCGGACACCATGGGCGACACGGCCTCGATCGGCCCCATCTGCTCCAGCAGCGGCACCAGCGCCTGCCAGTTGGCCACGGACCGCAGGCGCTGCACACGCGGCTGGGTCTCGGTCAGCGCAAGCGCCTCGTCGGTCGCGCGCGCCGGCGTCACGGCATCGTCAGGCGCACGCAAGGTGAGGTGGGCCTGCGCGCCCAGGGTCTTGGTCAGGGTGCTGCCCTGCAGACCGGCGATCAGGGCCGAGATGTAGGCCACCACCGCCACGCCGGCGGCCACACCGACAATGATGAGCAGGGTCTGCATGCGGCCCTCGCGCAGGAAACGCAGCGCCACGCGAAGTTCGAAGCCGAGCCAGGCCATGCTACGAACCGGGACTAACGCCCCATGGCGTTGCTCAGGGCCGAGCCGGCGCTGCCGCCAGCATCATTGCGCCGGGTGGTTGACGCACCAGCCTGGTCCGGTTGCCAGACCACGGGCACGGCACTGACACGTTGCCCGGCCTTGAAGGTCGCGCTGTCCATCAGCACGGCGTCCCCGGCCTGCAAGCCCTCCAGCACCTCGGCCGCAGCCAGCGTGCGCAGGCCCAAGCGCAGCGTGCGCGCCTGCAACGTGCCGTCGGACGCCACCACCAGCACACTGGCGCTGACGCCCGTCACCTGGCGCAGGGCACCCAAGGGCAGGGCCAGTGCCGCAGCGCGGCGGCCGGTTTCGACCTCGACCGACAGCGTCATGTCTTCACGCAGGAAGGCCGGCGCCTCCTGCAGCAAGGCGAACTTGACCTCGATGGCGCCGCGTTGCGCATCGACCAGCGGCGCAATGCTGAGCACGCGCGCCGTGAAACGCTGCTGGGCAAAGGCATCGGCCACCACGCTGGCGCTCTGCCCCACCTGCAGCTGATCGAGGAAACGCTCGTCCACCTGCGCCACCAGTTGCGTCGGCCCGGCCAAGGCCAGCGCCAGCAGCGCCTTGCCCGGCTGCACGATCTGACCCGGCTCCACCAAGCGTGCCAGCACGCGCGCCTCGGCCGGGGCCTCGATGCGTGCCTGCTCCAGTCGCGCCCGAGCGGCCGTCACCGCGGCGCGCGCCGCGCCCTGCTGGGCCACAGCCACGTACAGGGCACGGCGCGCTTCGTCGAGTTGCGCTGCGCTGTAGAAGTTCTGTTTCACCAGCTGCTCGGCCCGCTGCAAGGTGGCGCGCGCCGCCTGCAGCGTGGCATCGGCCTGGCGTTCGCTGGCCAGCGCCTGCGCCAGGGCGGCCTGCAGCTCGTCGGTCTCCAGCCGCACCAGCACCTCGCCGCGCTGCACCTGCGCGCCCTCGCGCACCGTCACCTGCGCCACCCGGCCGGTCACCGTGCTGCCGACATCGACGCGCGACAACGTGGCCACCCGGGCGGAAAACTGCAGCGTGCGTACCAACTCCGAGGGCTGCACAACGAGCACCTGGGCCTTGGGGGCGCGCAGCGCCAGCGCGCCCACCCCGGCCAAGGCAAGCACCAACACCACCGCCAACACGATCCAGCGGGTCTTGCCTGCGAGCTTGGGTAGCAAGGACATGTTTCTCATGCCTCGAACAGGCCGCCTTCGGACTTGGGCGGCGTCACACCGAGGTGACGGTAAGCCGCCAAGGTGGCAATGCGCCCGCGCGGCGTGCGCTGCAGGAAGCCCTGCTGGATCAGGTAGGGTTCGATCACGTCCTCGATGGTGTCGCGCTCCTCGCCAATGCTGGCCGCAATATTGTCCAGCCCCACCGGGCCGCCGTCGAAGCGATGGATCACGGCCTCCAGCAGCTTGCGGTCCATCAAGTCGAAGCCCTGCGGGTCGACATCCAGCATGGCCAGCGCCTTCTGCGCAATGTCTTTCGTGATGCGGCCAGTGCCCTTGACCTCCGCGTAGTCACGGACGCGGCGCAGCAGACGGTTGGCAATACGCGGCGTGCCACGGGAGCGGCGGGCAATCTCATGCCCGCCTTCGTCGTCCATCGGTGCATTCAGCAGACCGGCGCTGCGCGTGACGATGTGACCCAGCTCCTCGGCCGTGTAGAACTCCAGCCGCGCCACGATGCCGAAGCGGTCGCGCAGCGGGTTGGTCAGCATGCCGGCGCGCGTGGTGGCGCCCACCAGGGTGAAGGGCTGCAGGTCGAGCTTGATGGAGCGCGCCGCCGGACCCTCACCGATCATGATGTCGATCTGGTAGTCCTCCAGCGCCGGGTAGAGGATTTCCTCCACCACCGGCGACAGGCGGTGGATCTCGTCGATGAAGAGCACGTCGTTCTTCTCGAGGTTGGTCAGGAGCGCCGCCAGATCTTTGGGCTTTTCCAGCACCGGGCCGCTGGTCTGGCGCAGGTTGACGCCGAGTTCGGCCGCGATGATGTGGGACAGCGTGGTCTTGCCCAGGCCCGGCGGGCCGAACAGCAGCACGTGGTCCAGCGCCTCTTCGCGCTTCTTCGCCGCGCCGATGAAAATCTCCAGCTGTTCGCGCACCTTGGCCTGGCCGACATACTCGTCCAGCAGCTTGGGGCGCAGGGCGCGCTCGATGGCTTCCTCACCGACCGAGGCCGGCGCCGCCGACACCACACGCGGGGCGGAAGAAGGGGAAAAATCGTCGGTCTGGATGCTCACGGGACGACTATACCTTCTGGGACTGCAGCAGGAACGCGAGGAAGCTCTGCGCCGCCGGCGACAACGTGTGGCCGGTACGGGTGTAGACATAGAACTTGCGCCGCACCACCGGCTTGGTCAGCGGGCGCATCACCAGCCCGTAGAGCCGCACCTGCGCGGCCGCATAGGGCATGCAGATGGTGATGCCCAGCCCCTCGTTGACCATGGACAGTGCGGTGGACATGAAGGCCACCTCGTTGGTCGGCACCAATCCCTGCGCGCGCGAGCCGCCGTACAGGTCGCCCATCAGGCGCTCGGTGAACTGGCCCTGCAGTGCGATCACCGGGTAGCGCTCCAGATCGCTCCAACGCAACGTCTTGCGCGTCTCCAGCGCATGGCCAGGCGGAAACACCGCCATGAAGGGCATCTCGAACAACTGCGTGGCGGTGATGTCGGAGTTGGCGTCCCGCTCGGGACCGACGCCGATGTCCACCTCACCCGAGAACACACGCGGCATCACGCCCTCGACCACACAGTCGGTAAGTTTCACGTGCACCTGGGAGTGCTGGCGGCCGTAGGCGGCAATCACCTCCGGCAGCAAGGTGGAGGCCAGCAACTGCGGCGCGGCGATGCTGACCACGCCGCCCTTGAGCGCCTTGAGGTCGGCCACCTGCGTCAACGCGTTGTCCAGGTCGGTCAGGATCTTCTCCACCCGCGGGTAGAGGCCGCGCCCGACTTCGGACAGGTTGAGGCGACGCGTGCTGCGGTCGAACAGACGCAGGCCCAGCGCCTGCTCCAGCTCCTTGATCTGCCCGCTCAGCGCCGACTGCGTGAGGAACAGACGCTCGGCTGCCAACGTGAAGCTGCCGGTGCGCGCCACCGCCACAAAGGCACGCAACTGCTTGAGGGTGACATTCATCAGTTTTTCCGATGGATATATCTGCAAATACCGTTTGCATGATAAATCACACAGGACTGTAATGCGCCATCCCCCACCGGATACGCATGAAGCTCCATACCTATTTCCGCAGTTCCGCCGCCTTCCGCGTGCGCATCGCACTCAACCTGAAAGGCCTGCCGTACGAGGCGGTACCGGTGCACCTGCTGCGCGACGGCGGGGAACAGCACCACGCGGCCTACCGCGCGCTCAACCCCATGGGCGGGGTGCCGGTGCTGCAGGACGGCCCGCTGGTGCTGACGCAGTCACTGGCCATCATCGAATACCTGGAAGAAACCCATCCGCAACCGGCGCTGCTGCCGGCCACGCCAGCCGAGCGCGCCCGCGTACGTGCCCTCGCGCAGGCCATCGCCTGCGACATTCATCCGGTCAACAACCTGCGCGTGCTGCAGTACCTCAAGGGACCGCTGCACCACACGCAGGACGAGGTGGACACCTGGTACCGCCACTGGGTCGGTCTGGGCCTCGCGGCCGTTGAGCAGTTGCTGGCCAACCACCCGCAGACCGGCCGCTTCTGCCACGGCGACACGCCCGGCCTGGCCGATTGCTGCCTGCTGCCGCAGGTGTTCAACGCACGCCGCTACCAGTGCCCGCTGGATGCCATGCCGACCCTCCAGCGTATCGCGACCGCCTGCGAAACCCATCCGGCCTTCGCCGCCGCCCTGCCGGCCCACCAGCCGGACGCCGAATGACCCTTTTGAACTTGCAGACCCTGAAGTACCCCACCCCATGAACACCAAGACCTTTGCCAGCCAGGCCGACCTGGAAGAAAAGAAAGTCAGCTTCGTCCAGCTGTCCGAGCACGCCTGGGCCTACACCGCCGAGGGCGACCCCAACACCGGCATCATCATCGGCGACGACGCCGTGCTGGTAGCCGACACCCAGGCCACGCCGGCCATGGCGGCCGACGTGATCCGCCACATCCGCACCGTGACCGACAAGCCGATCAAGTACGTGGTACTGACGCACTACCACGCGGTGCGCGTGCTCGGCGCCAGCGCCTATCAGCCCCAGCAGGTGATCGCCAGCCAGGACACCTACGAGCTGATCGTCGAGCGCGGCGAGGCCGACAAGGCGAGCGAGATCGGCCGCTTCCCGCGCCTGTTCCGCAACGTCGAGACCGTGCCGGCCGGCCTGACCTGGCCGACCATGACCTTCAGCGGCAAGATGACGCTCTGGCTGGGCAAGCTCGAAGTGCAGCTGTTGCAGCTTGGTCGCGGCCACACCAAGGGCGACACCGTGGTCTGGCTGCCGCAGGAAAAGGTGCTGCTGTCGGGCGACCTGGTGGAATTCGACGCCACGCCCTACGCCGGCGACGCCTACTTCCAGGACTGGCCGCAGACGCTGCACAACATCGCGGCGCTGAAGCCGCAGGCGCTGGTGCCCGGTCGCGGTGCCGCCCTGCGCGGCGAGGCCCAGGTGGCCCAGGGCCTGGAGATGACGCGCAGCTTTGTCAGCGACCTCTACGCCAGCGTGCAGGCCGGTGCTGCCGCCGGTCGCGACCTCAAGGCGGTCTACCGCGAAACCTACGAGAAGCTCAAGCCGAAGTACGGGCACTGGGTCATCTTCGACCACTGCATGCCCTTCGACGTGACGCGTGCCTATGACGAGGCCACGCAGTACGCCGACCCGCGCGTCTGGACCGCCGAGCGCGACCGCCAGATGTGGGAAACGCTCGAAGGCTGAGCCTGCCCCTTCATCACCACCACCATTTCTACACAAGGAGACAACCATGAAGAACCGCACCATCCGCCGCCTGATCCTCGCGACCGCGGCCACCGCCCTGCTGCCGCTGGCCACCCAGGCACAGTCGGACAAGCCCATCGAATGGGTGCTGGGCTATGCCGCCGGCGGCGGCTCCGACTACGTGGCGCGCAGCGTGGCCGTCGCCATGAGCGCCGAGCTGGGGGGCCGCAGCATCGTCGTCACGAACAAGCCGGGCGCCGCCACCAACATTGCCGCCGACTACGTGGCCAAGTCCAAGGACTACGGCAACATCATGCTGACGGCCGACTTCGCCACGCTGGCGGCCAACCCCTCGCTGTTCTCCAAGCTGCCCTACAACCCGGACGGCGACTTCCAGATGGTGGGCCTGCTGGCGCGTTTCCCCATGCTGCTGGTGGTCAACCCCAACGTCCCGGCCAAGAACCTGAAGGAGTTCCTGGCCTGGGCCAAGACCAAGACTGACCCGATTCCCTTTGCCTCCGCCGGCACCGGCAGCCCGCACCACCTGGCCGGCGAACTGTTCCGCCAGAAATCCGGCCTGAAACTGCAGCATGTGCCCTACCGCGGCGCCGCACCCGCCGTACAGGACTTGGTGGGTGGCCAGATCCCGATCGGTTTCATGGACAGCGCCAGCGTGCTGCAGTACATCGCCAACGGCCGCCTGCGCGCCATCGGCGTGGCCAGCAAACAGCGCGTCGCCACCATGGCCGACATTGCCACCTTCGACGAGCAGGGCCTGAAGGACGTGGAAGCCCACGCCTGGCAGGGCCTGGTGGTGCCGGCCGGGACCCCGGCCGACGTGGTCACGAAGCTGAACAAGGCCCTGGTGGCCGCGCTCAACTCGACGCCGGTCAAGGCCCGCTTCCAGACCATGGCGCTGGAGCCGCTGCCGGGCACGCCGCAGCAGATGACCGACTACGCCCGCGCCGAGCGCGCGCGCTGGGCCAAGGTCGTGCGTGAAGCCAACATCAAGCTGGACTGAAGTTCCAAGGAGCACCCCATGAAGATCGAACGCATCCACCATGTGGCCTACCGCTGCAAGGACGCCAAGGAAACCGTGAACTGGTACGTGAAGCACCTGAACATGGACTTCGTGTTGGCCATCGCCGAGAACCAGGTGCCCAGCACCAAGGCGCCTGACCCCTACATGCACGTGTTCCTCGACGCCGGCGGCGGCAACGTGCTGGCCTTCTTCGAGCTGCCCAACGCGCCAGCGATGGGGCGCGATACCAACACCCCTGACTGGGTGCAGCACATCGCCTTCAAGGTCGACAGCCTTGCCACGCTGGAAGCCACCAAGGCGCGGCTGGAGGCCGAGGGCATCCAGGTGGTGGGACTGACCGACCACACCATCTTCAAGAGCATCTACTTCTTCGATCCCAACGGCCACCGCATCGAACTGGCGGCCGACATCGGCACACCCGAGATGTACCGCAAGCTCGACGAGGTGAAGTGGGAGATGCTGGACGAGTGGAGCCGCACCAAGCGCGCGCCCACGCACGCGGCCTGGATGCACGACAAGGAATTCAAGCAGGGCACCTGAGATGTTCCAGACCTACACCTACCCCGAATACGCCTACCGCCAGAGCGAGGAGCAGCGCAGCGGCCAGGTTCGCCGCCACCCTGCGGTGGTGATCGGCGCCGGCCCGATCGGCATGACGCAGGCGCTGGACTTCGCCGAGCGCGGCATTCCCACCGTCATCCTGGACGACAACAACACGGTGAGCGTGGGCTCACGCGCGGTCTGCTACGCCAAGCGCCCGCTGGAGATCTGGGACCGCCTGGGCGTGGGCGAGGAATTCGCCGCCAAGGGTATCCAGTGGAAGGTCGGCAAGGTCTTCTTCCGCGACGAGCTGGCCTACCAGTTCGACCTGCTGCCCGAAGCGCAGCACAAGATGCCGGCCATGATCAACTACCAGCAGTACCACCTGGAGGAACGGCTGGTGAAAGCTTGCGACGATTCGTCGCTGGTGGATTTGCGCTGGAAGCACAAGGTGCTGGCCATCGACAACCGCGACGACCATGCCGTGCTGACGGTGGAAACGCCCGACGGCATCTTCAAGCTGGAGGCCGACTGGGTGGTCGCCGCCGATGGCGCCAACAGCGACACGCGCCGCATGATCGGCGCCGACTTCACTGGCCAGTTCTTCCAGGACCGCTTCCTGATCGCCGACGTGGTGATGAAGGCCGACTTCCCCACGGAACGCTGGTTCTGGTTCGACCCGCCCTTCCACCGCAACCAGAGCGTGCTGCTGCACAAGCAGTGCGACAACGTCTGGCGCATCGACTTCCAGCTCGGCTGGGACGCCGATCCCAACGAGGAGAAGAAGCCGGAGAACGTCATTCCGCGCATCCAGGCCATGCTCGGGCCGGACATCGAGTTCGAGCTGGAGTGGGTCTCGGTCTACCAGTTCGCCTGCCGCCGCATCGACCAGTTCCGCCACGGCCGCGTCATCTTCGTTGGCGACGCCGCCCACCAGGTCTCGCCTTTCGGCGCGCGCGGCGCCAACACCGGCGTGCAGGACTGCGACAACCTGTCCTGGAAGCTCAAGCTGGTGATGGACGGCGTGGCCCCGCTGGCACTGCTCGACACCTACCACGAGGAACGCGCCTACGCGGCCGACGACAACATCGGCCACTCGACCCGCGCCACCGACTTCATCACGCCCAAGAGCCGCAGCTCGCTGCGCCTGCGCAACGCGGTGCTGGAGCTCGCCCGCACCGAGCCCTTCGCACGGCCGCTGGTCAACAGCGGCCGGCTGTCCACACCCACGCCCTACCTGCAATCCTCGCTCAACACGCCCGACAGTGACCCGTTCGCCGGCCTGATGCGCCCCGGCACCAATTGCGCCGACGCACCGATCCGCAAGAAGGGCCAGGACGCCTGGCTGCTCAACCAGCTGGGCCAGGGCTTCGTGCTGCTGAGCTTCGGACCGGCCGAGCCGGTGACGGTCCACGGTGTCACCGCCACGGTACTGCAGGTTGGCCGCGACATCGAGGACGCGCAGGGCATCGTCGCCCAACGCTACGACGGCCAGCCCGGCACGGTCTACCTGATCCGCCCCGACCAGCACGTGGCCGCACGCTGGCGCCGCTTTGACGCTGCGCAGGTGCAGGCTGCACTGGCACGCGCTCTCAAGCTGAACTGAAACACGCCATGAAACTCATCCGCGAACCCAACATCCGCGACCAGGACCTGTTCTACGCCGAGCTGATCAACAGCCAGCGCGACATGAGCGAGGAACAGGCCGACATGGCCATCGCCAAGCTGGCCCTGATCCTGGCCAACCACATCGGCGACCGCGCGGTGCTGAGCGAGGCCATTGCCCTGGCCCGCGACAACACCCTGGCCACGCCGCAAGGAGAAACCGCATGAAACTCGCCAGCCTGAAACAGGGCGGCCGCGACGGCACGCTGGTGGTCGTCAGCCGCGACCTGCGCCGCTGCCTGCCGGTGCCGCAGGTCGCCGCCACGCTGCAGCAGGCGCTCGACCGTTGGGAGGTCAGTCAGCCCGCGCTGGAAGCCGCCTACCAGCGGCTCAACGCCCAGCAGGCCGAAGGCCAGCCCTTCGACCCGGCCGCCTGCCACAGCCCGTTGCCGCGCGCCTACCAGTGGGCCGACGGCTCGGCCTACATCAACCACGTGGAGCTGGTGCGCAAGGCGCGCGGCGCCACGCTGCCGCCCGAATTCCACACCGACCCGCTGATGTACCAGGGCGGCTCCGACAGCTTTGTCGGCCCGCGTGACCCGATCTGGGCCCTGGATGAGGCCTGGGGCATAGACCTGGAAGCCGAGGTGGCCGTCGTCACCGGTGACGTGCCCATGGGCGCGTCGCCCGCGGCGGCGGCCCAGACCATCCGTCTGGTGATGCTGGTCAATGATGTCAGCCTGCGCAACCTGATCCCGGCCGAGCTGGCCAAGGGCTTCGGTTTCTTCCAGTCCAAGCCGGCCTCCGCCTTCAGCCCGGTGGCCGTGACGCCGGACGAGCTGGGCCCGGCCTGGCATGACAGCCGGCTGCACCTGCCGCTGGAAGTCGAACTCAACGGCCAGCCCTTCGGCTGCCCCAACGCTGGCGTGGACATGACCTTCGGCTTCGACCAGCTCATCGCCCATGCGGCCAAAACGCGCGACCTGGAGGCCGGCTCCATCATCGGCTCGGGCACGGTGTCGAACAAGCAGGGCGGCCTGCACGGCTCCAGCATCGCCAACGGCGGCGTGGGCTACTGCTGCATTGCCGAGGTGCGCATGTACGAAACCATCGAAGCCGGCAAGCCGCTGACGCCCTACATGCGCTTCGGCGACCGCGTGCGCATCGACATGCGCGACGCCCAGGGCGCCAGTATCTTCGGCAGCATCGAGCAGGTGGTGCAGCAACGGCAAGCCTGATCGTCCCTGCTCGGCAACCAGGCCAGACGCGCGCGTCTGGCCTTTTCTTTTCTGCGCCTCCATGGCAAGGTGTCCCCCCGGGCCGGCTCAAGACCGGCCCCGCGCAGCCGATACCATAGAAACCATGTCCGATCACCGCCTGCCCCTGCCTTGGTCCACCCCCGCCCGCCATGTCGCCACGGCCTTGGCACTCGCCGCCCTGTTCGCAGCGGCGCCGCCCCTGGGCGCGGCAGAGCCCGCTACCAAGCCCTCCGCCGGTACCACCGCCGGCAAAGACATTGCAGAGCAGCTGCGTGAGGCCGCCAGCCAAGGCAAGCTGTCGCAAAAGCAGATGACGGTGATCGTCAACGGCAAGGAAGCTACGAGCAGCGGCATCGTCTCCGTGCCCCAGCCGGCCAAGCCGGTGGCGCCCAAGCGCCCAAGCCGCTTCAGCAAGGCCGAGGAAGCGCCGGCCGCCGAGCCGCCCGCACCGGCAGTGCAGGGCAAGCCAGCGTCGGCACCGGCGGCGTCGCCGGCGCCGATGACGCAGTACCAGCGTGCCCGCACCATCGCCCTCACCGGCCATGCTGCACCCACCACCGTCAAGAACGCTTCGGGGCACGGCCACGAGGTGCACTGGGCTTACGAGGGTGAAGGCGGCCCCGAGGCCTGGGGCCAGCTGAAATCCGACTTCAAAACCTGCGCCATCGGCAAGCGCCAGTCGCCGATCCACATCGAGGATGGCGCCACGCTGCAGGGGCCGGCCGAACCCATCCAGTTCAGCTACCGCGCCAGCGACGGCACGGTGGTGAACAACGGCCACACGATCCAGGTGGACGTCGTCGGCGACAACAGCATCACGGTGCGCGGCGCCACCTACAAGCTGCTGCAGTTCCACTTCCATCATCCGTCGGAAGAGCGCATCAACAACAAGGTGTATTCCATGGTGGCGCACCTGGTGCACCGCAACGCAGAAGGCCAGCTGGCCGTGGTGGCGGTGCTGCTCGACCCGGGCACGGCCAATGGCCTGATCAACAAGGTCTGGACCTACATGCCGCTCGACGCCGGCGACAAGGTGCGCATGCCCGCCGGCCTGCTGGATCTGAGCGAGTTGCTGCCCAAGGACCAGCGCTACTACCAGTTCCTGGGCTCGCTCACCACGCCGCCCTGCACCGAGGGCGTGCTGTGGCTGGTGCTGAAACAGCCCACCACGGTCAGCCCGGAACAGATCAAGCTGTTCAGTCAGCTCTACCCGATGAATGCGCGCCCGGTGCAGCCAACCCACGGCCGTCCGATCCGCGACGCGCAGTAAGGAATAGAGCCCCCACGCGCCGTCGCAAGACGGAGCGCCTGTTCCGAACTTCCGGTTTTTTACTTCGCCAGCGCCTTGAGCGCGAGCTTGATGCCCTCGCTGACACCGACGTCGGCCGGCAGCGCCTTGAGTGCGGCAGCAGCTTCCCTGTCGCTGTAGCCCAGCGCCAGCAGAGCCTGCAGGATGTCGGCCTGCGCGTCGCTGGCGGGTTGCATGCCGGCCACGCCCATGTCAGCGCCCAGCTTGCCCTTGAGTTCCAGCAGCAGGCGCTCGGCGGTCTTCTTGCCGATGCCCGGCACCTTGACCAGGCGTCCGGCCTCCTGCAGGCTCACCGCCTGCGCCAGTTCGGCCACGCTCATGCCCGACAGCACCGCCAGCGCGGTGCGCGGGCCGACGCCGGAAATCTTGATGAGCTGGCGAAAGGCATCGCGCTCGGCCGGTGTGCCAAAACCGTACAGCAGCTGCGCGTCCTCGCGCACCACGAAGTGCGTCAGCAGGCTGACCTTCTCGCCCAGGTTGGGCAGGTTGTAGAAGGTGCTCATCGACACCTGCACCTCGTAGCCCACGCCGTGGCAATCCAGCAGCACTTCGGGGGGATTCTTTTCGAGGAGGATGCCGGTGAGCCTGCCGATCATGGGATGCCTGTGGTGGTGTCAGTGACTATGATTGCGCTTTGGGCCGCGCGTCATGCCGGCCCGCCTACAGGAATTATCAGCTTGATTCTGCGCCACCTCTTCTCCCCGCCCAACAACACCCGCCTGGCCCACCTCTGCGGCCCCATGGACGAACACCTGCGCACCATCGAAGCCGCGCTGCAGGTGAAGATCGCCCACCGTCACGAGCAGTTCAAGGTGGACGGTCCGAAGAAGCAGGCCCAGCGCGCCATGGAGGTGCTGCAGGCGCTGTACGAGATGGCCGCGCGCCCGGTCGAGGCCGCGCACGTGCAGCTGCTGCTGGCCGGCGACAGCACTATGCCGCTCGAAGAAGGCGGCGAGGTGCTGCAGACGCGCCGGCATGAGCTGCGCGCCCGCACGCCCAACCAGGCGCTGTATCTGGAGAGCATCGCCAGCCACGACATCACCTTCGGCATCGGCCCGGCCGGCACCGGCAAGACCTACCTGGCCGTGGCCGCCGCCGTGGACGCGCTGGAGCGCAGCGTGGTTCAGCGCATCGTGTTGACCCGCCCCGCCGTCGAAGCCGGCGAGCGCCTCGGTTTTCTTCCTGGTGACCTGACGCAGAAGGTGGACCCGTATCTGCGCCCGCTTTACGACGCGCTCTACGACCTGATGGGCTTCGAGAAAGTGCAGAAGGCCTTCGAGCGCAACGCGCTGGAGATCGCGCCGCTGGCCTTCATGCGCGGGCGCACGCTGAACAACGCCTTCGTCATCCTGGACGAAGCGCAGAACACCACGCCGGAGCAGATGAAGATGTTCCTCACCCGCATCGGCTTCGGCGCGCGTGCCGTGGTGACCGGCGACGTCAGCCAGATCGACCTGCCCAAGACGCAGCTCAGCGGCCTGATCGACGCCGAGCGCGTGCTCAAGCGCGTCAAGGGCATCGCCATCTGCCGCTTCACCAGCGCCGACGTGGTGCGCCACCCGCTGGTGGCGCGCATCGTGGATGCCTACGACAAGCGCCAGACCGAATCACGCCGCCGCGAACCGCTATCAAATGAATAGCTGAATGCGCTTACCCCATAAGGCAAAGAGGCTAAAATGGCACTGAACCAACTCTCCCTTTCATTGCAGTTCGGCAGTGACCAAGGCATGGCCCGCCACCGCGCCGTGCTCACGCGCGCCAAGGTGGCGCGCTGGATCCGCCACGCGCTGCTGCGCGACGCCGAACTCACGGTGCGCATCGTCGATGCCGAAGAAGGTCAGGCGCTGAACCGCGACTACCGCCACAAGGACTACGCCACCAATGTGCTGACCTTCGACTACGCCCGTGAGCCGGTGGTCTTGGCCGACCTGGTGCTGTGCGCGCCGGTGGTGGAACGCGAGGCGAAAGAACAGGGCAAGACGCTGGAAGAACACTACGCCCACCTGCTGGTGCACGGCACCCTGCACGCGCAAGGCTACGAGCACGAGACGAACGAGAAGGATGCGCTGGAGATGGAGGCGCTGGAGGTGCTCTTGATCGAGAGCATGGGGTACCGCAACCCCTACGACTAAACGGCTCAGTCGCCGCGTCTTGCGCCCCCGCTTCGGCCATCCTCCGAGCGGGCAACCTGCCGGACCGCCGATTCCCGCGCGGGCATCAGATCCACCGGCCCGTACCAGGCCAGAGCCTGCGAGCGGGTGTTGTCGCTGTCGGTCATGATGGCAACGCCCACCAGCCGGCCCGGCTCCTCGCCGAAGGCGGCGCGAAAGTCGGCCCGGATGTCCCGTTCATAGCTCAGCCACTGGTTCAGGCGCGCCGCGCCCGATTCGACCACCAGCTTGCGGATGCGGTCGGTGCGCGGGTTATGGATCACGGTGCTAGCCGAGCGCGTGGGGCACCACACGTACATCAGCGTGGCATCGGGCATGGGTTCGCCGGTCAGGAGCTGCGCCAGCTCTGAAAGCACATGGTCGGCGGCAGACCAACGGGAGCGGTCGCCGTCGAAGCTCAGGATCACGCGCACCACGGCGTCTTCCGCATCACGCCGCGCCATGTCTGCAGCGTCGATGAGCTGCGGCACCTTCCAGGAAAAGCGCAGCGACCCGAGTTCGTCGGGTGACAGGTCCAGGCGCCGACGCAGAAAACTGGCCGACGACTCCGAATGCCCCTCCAGGACGTCTCGCCCGTCCTGGCGCGTGAGCCGGTAGTGGGTGGCCGCCTTGCCAGGCAGGCGCATGTGGCGCCAGCCGGCGATGGTCTGCTCCACCTCGGCTGGCTCCGCCACGGCCGCGTCCAGGTCCTCCCGACCCGACATCGTTCCGCAACCACTCAGCATGATCACGACAGCCAATGCTGCCCACTTGTTCCAGGAACCCGACATCCTTGTACTCCAGGCTCGCCCTCCCGCCGGGCGCGGACGAAGTATGGGCCACCTGTGTGCCAGAGCGTAAAAACCCTCGACCTTTGGGGACTTGCACAGGATCGGCAGGGTAGGCACGTGCTCGGCGCGGCAACACTAACGCACGGTCATCGGGATCGTCACCGGCCCGTCATTGACCAGATGGACCTGCATGTCGGCGGCGAACTGCCCGGTCTGCACCACCGAGTGTGAGGCGCGGGTCTTTTCCACGAAGTAGTCGTACAGCCGCCGACCCTCGTCCGGTGGTGCGGCGCCTGTGAAGCTGGGGCGGTTGCCGCCCGAGGTGTCGGCGGCCAGGGTGAACTGGCTGACGATGAGCAGGCCGCCGTTCACGTCGACCACGCTCTTGTTCATCTTGCCGGCATCATCGGAAAAGATGCGCAGCTTGAGGAGCTTGGCCAGCAGCTTGTCGGCTTGGCTTTCAGTGTCGCCACGTTCGGCGCACAGCAGAATGAGCAAACCCGCGTCGATGGCGCCGACGGTGTGACCGTCGACTTCGACGCGGGCTTCTTTGACGCGTTGGAGCAGGGCGAGCATGCGGCGTTTATACCGCGGCAAGCAAGCCCCGCCGTGGCGGGCTTACTTGCCGCGGGCCACCGACACCATGGCGCGTTTTTCCAGCGCCCACTGGTGCAGCGAGCCGTCGTACAGCCTGGCCTGCTTGTTGCCCAGGATCTCGGACAGCACAAACCAGGTGCCAGCCGCCTGGCTGCCGGTGTTGCAGTAGGCAATGGCCGGGGCTTGCGGGTCCACGCCGCTCATCTTGAAGATGTCGCGGTAGGTCTCGGCGGCCATCAGACGGGCCGCATCGCCGCCCTGGGTGGACATCAGGCCAGTGAAGACGTTGCGGGCGCCGGCAATATGGCCCACGCCGTTGACGCTGCTGCTCTTGGACAGGCCGAGAAAGTGCGCGTTGTCGCGCGCATCCACCAGCTGAGCCGACTTGTCGGCCTGGGCTTTGACCACATCGTCCGAAGTGGCCATCAGCTCGGCGCTGCGGTCAGCCTTGGCAGCCCAGTTGCCCTCGGCAAGCTTGGCGGCCGTGGTCACCACCTCGCGCCCTTCGCCGATCCAGCCGGCAGTACCACCGCTGAGCACAGCGACGTTGTCTTCACCATAGACCTTGAACTGCCAGTACAGGCGCGCCGCGTCGTTGAAATCGATCGGCTCCATGCCGGCGGAGACGATGACGATGGGGCGGCCGGCCTGCACGCCCCAGCTGCGCACCAGCTTCTCGAACGCCTCGCGCTCGGGGATCATGGACTTGAGCGCCAGACCGTTGATGGTGCGGTCCACGCGCACCTTCTTGTTGTCCACCGGCACGGCGCCGTCGATATGGCCACCCAACTCGACCAGAAACTTCTTGCCGGTCTTCTTGTCGGTCTCGAACTCGGGCGCCACAGTAAAGCTCTTCGGATTGCCGCGCACGTCGAGCACGGTCACGTCGGCACGGTTCTTGGCGAGCCACTCGCCGTCGACCACCGGGCCGGGCACGTTGAGCGCCATGGCCCACTGGGTCAGGCCCAGCAGCGCGGCGCCGGCAAACAGGCGAAATTGCATCTTCATGTCAGTCTCCTTCAGTGACGAGTAACGGAATCGGCCGCCAGGAGGGCGTCCTGCGGCCAGTGAACGGGGACGGAACTCCAGACCGCCACAGAGCGGTCAACCCAGGCCTGCTCGGGCGTGACGCGGTGACGGGCACAGTGGCGCGCCACAGCCTCGTCGCGCCGCAACAGCATCTCGCGCAGCGGTTCGGCGTAGAAGCGCACCATGTCGGCCAACCAGAGCGCGGCACCGGCCAGCGGGCCGCGCAGCGGCAGCGCGATGGCGGGCAAATGCGGCACCAGCGCGGCAGCTGGCTGCCAGCGCTCGCCCGTGACCCACTGGTTGGTGGCAAACCAGCACAGCGGCAGGCCGCGCGCATCAAGCGACAGGCCGACCAGATGAGTCAGGCGTCCCTGCGGGCTGCGGCGGAACAGGTGGATGTGGCCGTGCTCCTGGGGGTGACGTTCAGCGCCGGGCTCCGCGGGGTCGTGGGCGTGGAAGTAGAACTGCCAGCGGCCCGTGTCATCAACGACGTCACGGCGCGGGTAGTGCTCCCAGATTTCAAAATGCTTGCTGCGTCCGATGAACGGGTGCAGCATGGAGCGCCCGTGCTGCGCCAGCCGCAGTTGTCGCGTCAGCGCGCCGCGTGCAGCACGCTGGGCGGCATCGGACGGAACGGCAACCATGCGAGTGTCTGATCAGCGGCTCTTGCCGGCACAGGGGTTCTCGCTGCCGGCACGGCGACGACTCTTGCCGGCACAGGGATTGCCTGCGCACGGGTTGTCGGCACGACTGCGACGGGAAGAACCGGCGCAAGGATTGCCGGCACAGGGGTTGTCGGCGCGGCTGCGGCGCTTGGCACCGGCACAGGGGTTGCCGGAACAGGGATTGGCGGCACGTGCCGGTGCCTGAGCCGGTTGCGCGACGGATGCCACCGGCACGCTCAGCAAAGTCATGGCCAGGGCCGACACCAGCGGTGCCAGGTTGTTGCGGGTACGTTTCATGGATAGCTCTCCTGCAAGAAAAAGGTTCAGGACTGGCCGGCCGCGCGCGCGCGACGCTCAAACCAGCCGCCAAGGAAGAAGACGCCGATGGCCGCAGCCACCAGCACGGCCAGCACGAGCCACTCGGGTACGCCCAGCGCCTCGGGCAGGCGGTCGCCCCGGGTGAACTCACCGGCCGTGGTCAAGGCATCGAGTTGCGGGAACAGCGCGGCAAACAGGTACGTACCGAGTAGCAGGCCGGCAAAGAACACGATGGCGTCAATGCGACCGGTCATCACGCCCACGGCCGACGTCCCGGGACAGTAGCCGCCGACCGCGAAGCCCGCACCGATGAGCGCGCCACCCACCGCAATGGCCCACAGGTAGGGGATGGGCACATAGATCGACTCGGCATTGACCACACCCACCTGCTCCAGCAGGTAGATGCCGACCGCCGTGAAGACGATGGCGGTGAACATGACCTTGAACACCGACCAGTCGGTCAGCCGGAACTGGGCCGTTAGCTTGCAGCCACTGCCGAAGCCGGCACGCTCCAGCACAAAGCCGAAACCGAAGCCGAGCAGCACCGCCATCAGCGGGCCACCTGCAGCAAACACACCGTTCATTTCACACCTCCACCGCTCAGGCGCGCGGCCACCAGACCGGCCGCGAAGAAAGCACCGAGGAAGACGAAGCCGGCCACGCTCAGCACCGCAGCACCGGACAGGCCGACGCCGCTGGTGCAGCCGGCGGCAATGCGCGCACCGACACCGGCCAGAATGCCGCCGGCCAAGGCCTTGAGCAGGCGGCCCATGCGGCCGGCACTGGCCTCGCCCTCGATGCGCCACGCCATGCGGCCGGCCAACCAAGCCGACACCAAGGCGCCGAGAAAGACACCCAGCACCTGCCAGGTGATCCAGGACGACAGCACCGAGCCGTCTTCCAGCATCGGACCCAGGTAGTCGTTGGCCAGCGTCCATTGCGGCGCGGCCATGTCGCCCAGCCAGGCACTCAGCCGGGTGGTGAAGCCGGTGGCGCCCAGGCCGTGACCGGTGAAGACGAAGGTCAGCAGCAGCACCACGCCGAGCGCCAAGCCAGCCACCCAGGCCGGCCAGTAAGGCCGCTGCGACAGTTCACAGGAATTGCGTTGTTCCACTTGTGCTCCAACAAACAGAGATCAGAAAATATACCCCACAGGGCATATACCCAACCGAGTATAGGTGGATACAAGGGAAATGTCAGCCCCGCTGCAGCGCAGGCTGCAGATGGCGACTCAGCGCAGGCTGGCGCGCGCCTGCTGCAGGCGGTCGTCGAGGTAGGCGCCGTAGAAGTCGGGGATGTAGCCGCCGACCAGCCGCTCGGCCACCTCGTTGCCGTCGCGGCCGAAAAACAGCACCGTGGGGGCGATACGGATGCGCCACTGGCGCACCATCTCGTCATGGGTGGTGCTGACGCCGCGGAAATTCTTCAGCGTGCGATTGCTGCGCATGTCCACCTGCACCACCGGCAACCCTTGCTGCTCGTGCAGCGGGCCCAGGTAGTTCTGACGCGCCACCTTGCAGAACGGACAGCCTTCCAGGCTGACCATGACCACCAAGGGCTGCCCTTTCTTCAGGGCCTGGGCCAGTTCGTCCTGCAGCGAGGCGGCCAGCGGCAGGCTGGCGTGCCACGCCTGCGCCAGGCTGGCGGCGCTGGTGCACAGGGCGGCGGCTCCCACCAGCCAGTCGCGGCGCGACAGTCGACCGTGCGGTGCGTCGGCCCGCAGTTCCAAGGCGTTCTTCATCAGCGGGCTTCCTGCTCCAGCAGCAGATAGGTGTTGTAAGCGTTCATGCGGTTGGCAACGCGGAACAGCGGCAAGGCCTCGAACTGTGACCAGTCGGTGTTCTTGTAGGCTTCTTCGAAGGGCTCGAGGTTCTGCGCCGCCTTGCCCATGCTCTCACGCAGATAGTGCAGGTAGTCGCGCGTGAGCTGCATGTCCTTGCGCGCCTCGTGCGACAACGGGCCGTGCCCCGGCACGATGACGGTAGCGTCGAAGGCCAGCAGCTTGTCCAGCGCCACGATCCAGTGCCGGCTGTCGGCCTGGCCCACGTAAGGGATGCGACTGCGAAACACCAGGTCGCCCGCAAACAGCACCTTCTCGCTCGGCAGGTAGATCACCAGGTCTTCCGGGGTGTGCGACGGACCGACCGGGGTAATACGGAACTGCACACCGCCAACGGTCAGGGTCTTGTCACCATCGATCCACTCATCGGCCTGCACCAGGCGCGTGTCGTCGTTGACCCAGGGCGCCAGCTCCTCGCGTGAGGCCTGCAGGCGCAGGCGTGCGGTGTCGGAATTCAGGTAGATCTTGGCGGCCTGGTGGGCCATGATGCGCGCGCCCATGGCCTTGAAGACCTGCAAGCCGTAGATGTGGTCGGCATGGTAGTGCGTCACGATGACATGGGTGATGGGCTTGGGCGTGATCTTGCGGATCTGCGCCACCAGGCGCTCGGCCAGCGCCGGTGAGCCCAGGGCGTCGATCACCACCACGCCGGCCGGCGTCACCACGAACGCCGCATTGGAAATGAAGTTCTGATTGGCCGGCGAGCCCAGGGCCGATACGCCCTCGACATACCAGGCCGAGGGCGACACCTGTTGCGGCACCATGGGCGGCGCATCCTGCGCGCCCGCGAACGCGGCCATGAACGCCAGCGCCCAGCCCAGAACCATCCGCGTCAGGCGTACTGTTGTCGTCCGTGCCATGCTTGTGTTGTCTCCATACGCACCCTAACCTTACGCTGCCGGCCCGCCGCTGGCGACGCCATCAATTCTTGAGACAGATCAAGATGCGCAAGGATAAAGAAAATTAGTATTCAATATAAGCAAATACGAAATTATGGGACAGTGCGATGGATCTGGCAACCGTACTTGAGCAGCATGGCGAGCGCCCCCTTCTCGCGATCGGCGGACTGGGCATCGGCTTGCTGTTCGGCTTCTTCGCACAACGCTCCAAGTTCTGCCTGCGCGCGGCGGTGATCGAGTTCTGGCATCGCAAGTTTGGCGAGAAGCTGTCGGTCTGGCTGCTGGCCTTTTCCACCGCCGTGGTGGCAGTGCAGGCGCTCATCCTGCTCAACGAGATGGATGTCAGCACGGCCCGCCAACTGGCCTCACGCGGCAGCCTGTCCGGTGCACTCATCGGCGGACTGCTGTTCGGTGCCGGCATGATCATGACGCGCGGCTGTGCCAGTCGGCTGCTGGTGTTGTCGGCCAACGGCAATCTGCGCGCGCTGCTGTCGGGCCTGATCTTCGCCGTCACGGCGCAGGCCGCGCTTGGCGGTTCGCTGGCCCCGCTGCGCCTGCACCTCAGCAGCTGGTGGACGGTGGACGGCGGCCCGGCCCGCGATCTGCTGGTCATCACCGGCCTCGGCCACTGGGGCGGTCTGGTCTTCGGCCTGATCTGGTTTGCCGCCGCCCTGTTCTTCTCGATCCGCAGCGGCTGGGGCCTGTGGAAATGGGTGGGCGGTATCGGCACGGGCCTGATGGTAGCGGCCGGCTGGTACTACACCTTCCTGATCTCGTCCAACAGCTTCGGTGCGGTGCAGATTCAGGGCTTGACCTTCAGCGGCCCGTCGGCCGAGTGGCTGATGCGAGTGCTGTCCGCGCCCGCGCCGGGTATCGGTTTCGACTTCGGCCTGCTGCCCGGCGTATTCGCCGGCTCCTTCCTCGGCGCAATGGTCGGACGCGAATTCCAGTTGGAGGGCTTCAAGGACGGCTACAGCATGCGCCGCTACATCGCAGGTGCCGTGCTTATGGGCTTTGGCTCCATGCTGGCCGGCGGCTGCGCCGTCGGTGCCGGCATGACCGGCGGCTCGATCTTCGCCCTGACGGCCTGGCTGGCCCTGGTGGGCATGTGGGCCGGCGCCGGCATCACCGACCGGCTGATGGACAGCCCGACGGTGGTGCACCAGCCGGACGAACGCGTGGTCGGTACGCCGGCCAACATGAAAGCACCCTGAAAGCTATACCCCTTACCCTAATGAGGGTAAATACCGCAGACAATGCCAAGCTCGCTTGGCTACATTCGTTTGCAGCGACATCTCGTGAACTTCAAGAAGGAGACCCTCATGCGCTTCAGAACCCATTTCGCAGCCTTGCTGCTGTCCGCCGTCGCGGCCGGTGCCGCGCACGCGGCCACACCCCAGGACACCGTCAAGCTGCACCAGCGCGCTCTGGCTGCCACGTGCGCGAACTGCCACGGCACCGAAGGCCGCACCACCGACGGCTCGGCTATCCCCTCGCTGGCGGGCATGCCGCGTGAGTACATGGTGGCGCAGATGAAGGCCTTCCGCGATGGCACACGTCCTGCCACCGTGATGCACCAGTTGACCAAGGGCCTGACGGACGAGCAGGTCCAGTCGGTCGCCACCTATTTCTCGACCCTCAAGCGCTGAACAGGAGACGCCAACATGAAACGACGCAGCTTTGTACAGGCATCCCTGGCGCTCGGCACCCTGGGCGGCACACTTTCCATGGTGGGTTGCGCCACCACGGGCGCCATCCCCTCGAAGGCCAAGGTGGTGGTGATCGGCGGCGGCTACGGCGGCGCGACAGCCGCCAAGTACGTGCGCATGCTCTCCAATTACCAGATCGACGTGGTGCTGGTGGAGCCGAACGACAGCTTCATCTCCTGCCCCATCTCCAATCTGGTGATCGGCGGCTCCAAGACCATGGGCGACATCACCACGCCCTATGACAACCTCAAAGGCAAGCATGGTGTGATTCATGCCCGCGACCGCGTGACGGGCATCGACGCGGCCAAGAAGACCGTCACGCTCGCCGGGGGCGCCACCATCGGTTACGACAAGCTGATCGTCTCGCCCGGTATCGACATGCTGTGGAACAGCATCGAGGGTCTGCAGGCCGCCAGCGCGTCCGGCCAGATCCTGCAAGCCTGGAAGGCCGGCCCCGAGACCGCAGCGTTGCGCCGCCAGCTCGAAGCCATGCCGGACGGCGGCACCTACGCCATCACCGTCCCGCTCGCCCCCTACCGCTGCCCGCCCGGACCCTACGAGCGCGCCAGCCAGGTGGCCAGCTACTTCAAGAAGGCCAAGCCCAAATCCAAGGTACTCATCCTGGACGCCAACCCGGACGTCACCTCCAAGGGCCCGCTGTTCAAGAAATTCTGGGCCGAGAACTACGCCGGCATGCTGGAATTCCGCGGCAATCACAAGGCCGTGGGCGTGGATGCCAAGAGCAAGACGGTCAAGTTCGAGACCGAGAGCGATGTCAAGGCCGACGTGCTCAACGTGCTGCCCGACATGAGTGCCGGCAGCATTGCCATGCAGTCGGGCCTGGCCAACGTCAACAACCGCTGGTGCGATGTCAACTACCTGACCTTCGAGTCCAAGGTGGCCAAGGATGTGCATGTGATCGGTGACTCGGTACTGGCCGCACCGCTGATGCCGAAGTCCGGCCACATGGCCAACTCGCACGGCAAGGTCGTTGCGGCCGCTGTGGTGGCCCAGCTCTCGGGCATGGAGGTCAACCCGCAGCCCTTGCTGACCAACACCTGCTACAGCTTCGTGAACGACAAGCTTGTCGTGCACGTCGCTTCGGTGCACCAGTACGTGGCGGCCGAGAAGACCTTCAAGACCGTGCCGGGTTCGGGCGGCGTGTCGACCGCCCCCAACGAGCTCGAGGGTATCTACGCCTGGAACTGGGCGCAGAATATCTGGGCTGATACACTGCTCTAAGCCTGCAGGTCCGGACCGTTGGAGGATCTGGAGGGGGTCGGCGTCAGCCGGCCCCTTTTCTTTTGGCTCAGATAATCAGGAGATGATCATGTACAGATTTGTTGCCGCCTTGCTGCTCACCCTCGCTGCCAGCCTGAACTTTGCAGGCACCGCCCTCGCCCAGGCGAACCAGCAGGTCAAGGCGGTCTACCACATCAACACCGACGTCAACACGGTCCCGGCCATCCTCAACAACGTCCGCAACCATCTCAACGCGGATCCCAAGGCCAAGATCGTCGTCGTCACCCACGGCCCCGGCATCAACTTCCTGCTGCAGGATGCCAAGGATGCCCAGGGGCGCGACTTCAGTGGCACCATCGGTGACCTGTCCAGCAAGGGAGTGGAGTTCCGCGTCTGCAACAACACCCTGACCAGCCGTAACATCAGCCCGGACAAGGTGGCCATGGAAGCCAAGATCGTTCCGTCAGGCGTGGCGGAAGTGGCGCGCCTGCAAGCCCAGGAAGGCTACGTCTACCTCAAGCCCTGAAACAAAAATGCCGGGGTCGCAGGCCCCGGCATCGGCACGCTCACGCGTGCGGCTTCAGCTGGCGGATTCGGCCATCGGCTCGAAGTTCGCCTCGGTGGCGATCTGCGTGCACACCGCACGGCACAGTGCAGCCACGCGGTCGTCGACGATGCGGTAATAGATCTGCACGCCTTCACGGCGCTTGCCCAGCACGCCGGCCTGGTACAGCGTCGTGAGGTGCTGTGACATGTTGGGCTGCGTGGTGTCGATCTTGCTGAGCAGGTAGCTGACATTACGCTCGCCGTCGCACAGGTGGCTGATGATCTTCAGGCGCATCGGCGCCGACATCACCCGGAACACCTCGGCCGCCAGTTCGAACACCTGGTCCGGCTCCGTCACGCTTCCCGGGGTCGCATGTATGGTTCGCTTGGTCATGGCAGAGTTGGTTCGCAATATAAGTATCTGCTCATTTTATACGCAGTGCCCCGCCTGGCGTAAAGGGTCAATGCGCACGTTCGCGCAGCGTCCGGCTCAACAGCACCACGGGTATCAGCCCGACGAGCACCAGCGCCAGCGAGGGCAACGCCGCCTCACCCAAGCGCTCATCACGCGCCAGCTGGTAAGCCACCACCGCCAACGTGTCACTGTCGAAGGGGCGCAGCACCAGTGTGGCCGGCAACTCCTTCATCACGTCGACGAAGACCAGCAGCGTGGCCGCTACGGCCGAACGGCGCAGCAAAGGCCAGTGCACGCGCCGCAGCAGGCCACCGCCCCCCACGCCCAACATGCGCGCTGAGTCATCCAGGCTGAGCGGAATGCGGGCATAACCACTTTGCACCGACTGCAGCGCCACGGCACAGAAGCGCACCAGGTAAGCCCAGACCAAGCCGAGCGAGGTGGCCGTCATGTAATACGCCACGCTGCTCTGCGGCCACAGCCCTTGGGCCCAGCCCACCGGCAGCAGCAGGCCCACCACAATCACCGCACCGGGCACCGCGTACCCTAGGCCAGCCAGGTACACCACGGCACGCGTCACGAGATCGGGCGTACGCCGCAGGCTGAATGCCAGCAACAGGGCCAGAGCCACCGCCAGCACTGAACTGAGCACGCCCAGCCGCACGCTGTTGAAGGCCCAGAGCGGAAAGCGCTCCCAGGGCAGGATGGCCCATTCCGCCACTAGCGGCCGGAACATGAACAGCACCGGCGCCACAAACCCCATCAGCAGCGGCAAGCCACACACGCCCCAGGCCAGCCACTTGTGCGCCCCCCCCAGCCTGACCGGCCGCGCCTCAGCGCTACCCGGGCGGGCTCCGCGGCCGGTGGCAAAACGCATGCGACGCTGGGCCCGCTGTTCGAGTTGCAGCAACAAGACCACCAGCACCAGCAGCATGGTGGCCAGCTGCGCCGCCGCCAGACGGTTGTCCATGGCCAGCCAGGCCTTGTAGATGCCGGCGGTGAAGGTCTGGATACCGAAGTAGCTGACGACACCGAAGTCCGCCAGCGTCTCCATCAAGGCCAGCGCCACACCGGCCGCCACCGCGGGGCGGGCCAGCGGCAGTGCAATCTCGCGGATGCGGCGCGACAGCGGGGCGCCCAGCAGGCGCGCCGCTTCCATCAGGTGGCTGGCTTGCTCGCCCAGTGCGGTGCGCGCCAACAGATAGACGTAGGGATAGAGCGCAAAGGTCAGCACCCAGGCCGCGCCGGCGGTGTTGCGGATTTCGGGAAAGACGCGCCCGTGCAGGCCGGTCAGCTCACGCAACAGCGTCTGAAATGGCCCGCTGAACTGCAGGAAGTCGGTGTAGGCATAGGCCACCACATAGGCCGGCATGGCCAGCGGCAGCAACAAGGCCCACTCGAAGAAGCGACGCCCCGGAAAATCGAACAGCGTCACCGCCGCCGCGGCTGACAGACCGACGGTCACCACGCCCAGCGCCACCAGCAGGCACAGGACGAGCGTCGTCAGCGCATAGTCGGGCAACACCGTGCGCGCCATCTCACCCAGGATCTGGGCCGTCTGCGCCCCCTGCTCGCCCCAGGGCAGCCACGACGCCAACACGGCCAGCACCGGCAACATCAGAAAGACGGTGAACAGCAGCAGCAGGAGATGACGGAGCCGGCGCAACGGCATGAAGTGAGGGGGCAAGGCGTTCGTTCGGAATGAATGAGAATTGTAAGCATCTACAATGAGACACCATGTTTCTTGAGGTGACCCAGCTCCAGGTGCGCTACCCCGGCCGTGCCCAGCCCGCCGTGGCAGGCGTGTCGCTGGGGCTGCGTGCGGGCGACATCGGCGTGCTGATTGGCCCCTCGGGTTGCGGCAAGACCACGCTGCTGCGCGCCGTGGCCGGGCTGGAGCCCGTCACGGGTGGCGAGATCCGGCTCTCGGGCCAGACCGTGAGCAGCTTGGGCAGCCAGTTGCCACCCGAGCAGCGCCGCATCGGTATGGTGTTCCAGGACTATGCGCTGTTTCCGCACCTGGACGTGGGACGCAATGTGGCTTTCGGCCTCCACCAGTGGCCCGCGGCAGAGCGCGCAGCGCGCGTGCAGGAAGTGCTGGCCCTGGTTGGCCTGGAAGGCAGCGCGACGCGCTTTCCGCATGAGCTGTCCGGTGGTCAGCAGCAGCGCGTGGCCTTGGCGCGGGCACTGGCACCGCGGCCGCAACTGCTGTTGCTGGACGAACCGTTTTCCAATCTGGACGTCGAGCTGCGCGAGCGGCTGGCCCACGAGGTGCGCAGCATCCTGAAAGCCGCACAAGCCACTGCCCTGTTTGTGACGCATGACCAGCTGGAGGCGTTTGCCATCGGCGACAGCATCGGCGTCATGCACGAAGGCCGCCTGCACCAGTGGGATGACGCCTACACCCTCTACCACCGCCCGGCCACGCGTTTCGTGGCCGAGTTCATCGGTCACGGCGTGTTTGCGCCGGCCACCATCCGCAGCCGCGATGAGCAGATCGTGGTGCAGACGCCGCTGGGCGACCTCACCGATGTGGCGGAGTGCCCGTTGCCCTGCGCCTTCTCCGGCGGTGAGTGCGACGTGCTGCTGCGCGCCGACGACATCGTGCACGACGATGCCGCCCCGGTGAAAGCGGAGATCATCCGCAAGGCGTTTCGCGGTTCCGAGTTTCTATACACCCTGCGTCTGGCCGGCGGCCAGACCGTGATGGCCCATGTGCCGAGCCACCACGATCACAAGATCGGCGAGTGGATCGGCATCCGGCCGGAAGTGGACCATGTGGTCACTTTCAACCGCGCCTGTACCCTGCGCCAGGGCGCCCAGTGCGACCGACCCTGTACCGATCAGCAAACGGCCTGCACCGACCTCACCTGAGCCTCAGCGTCCGCCCGGGGGCTGGCGCAGCTGCTCGATCACCCGCCGCAAATCGTCGGCCCAGGCCCGACGATCACGCCCTTGCGCGGTCTGCAACTCGCCGAACGCAATCTGTACCGTGATGCCGCGCGCGCAGACCGTGCGCCAGACCGAACTCAGCAAGGTGTCATCCCCCACATAGCAGGGCGCCAGACTGCGTTCACCGCTGCGGCTGTCGACGAACTGCAGCGCCACCGGCTGCACCGGCGCCTCGGCCGCGATGGCCGACTGCAGCAGGTTGGCATGAAACGGCAGCAATTGCACGCCGTCACTGGTCGTCCCTTCCGGAAACACCGCCAGCACGTCGCCAGCCCGCAGGCTGTCGGCCATGTGATGCACCACCCGCATGGCGTCGCGGCGCGACTCGCGCTCGATGAACAGGGTGCCGACACCGGCCGCCAAGGCACCGATCAGCGGCCAGGCCTTGACGTCAGCCTTGGAGACAAAACGGCAATAACGCGCGGCATGCAGCGCGGTGATATCGAGCCAGGAGATGTGATTGGCCACCAGCAGCACCGGCCCCATGGGCGCGGGCGTGCCGTTGACCTGCAGGTGGATGCCCAAACGCGCCAGCAGTTCACGCGACCAGACCTGGACCCGGATCTCCCGCTGTGCCTGTGACAGGCGCGGAAATCGCAGCAGAATGGTCAGCAGCCCCGCCAGGATGTGCTGCAGGGCCCGCAGCAGACGCCAGGCGGCACGCCAGCGTGAAACGCGCGCTTCAGGCCTGGAAGGCAAGCTGACCACCCGCGATGGTGCAGCGCACGCGCCCCGGTACTTCGTAACCCGAGAACGGCGTGTGCTTGCCCTGGCTGCGCAGGGCTTCAGGTCGCACGATCCACTCGGCCATGGGATCGAACACACAGACGTCGGCCATGCCACCCACTACCAGTTGACCGGCACTCATCTGCAGCGTACCCAGGGCTGTTCCCAGCACGCGCGCCGGTTCGCTGGTCAGCACCGCCAGCGCACGGGTCAAGCCCACGCCGCTTTCCTGCCCCCACTTCAGGGCCAGGCTGAGCAGCAGCTCGACGCCGGTGGCACCCGGCTCGCTTTCGGCGAAGGGCAAGGCCTTGGCATCCTCGTCGACCGGGTTGTGGTCAGACACCAAGGCATCGATGGTGCCGTCGGCCAGGCCCTCGCGCAGGGCGTCGCGGTCGGCCTGCTGACGCAGCGGCGGATTGAGGCGCATGCGGCTGTCAAAGTAGCCGAGATCGGTATCGGTCAAGTGCAAGGAGTTGATGCTCACATCGCAGGTCAGGGGCAGGCCCTCGTCCTTGGCCTGGCGCACCAGGGCCACGCCGGCCGCGCTGCTGAGGCGGCACAGGTGCACGCGGGCCCCGGTGGCGCGCATCAATTCGAAGAGGGTATGCATGGCCACCGTCTCGGCGGCCACCGGCACACCCGACAGGCCCATGCGGGTCGCGAGCGCACCGCTGGCAGCCACGCCCTGGCCCAGGTAGTAGTCGTTCGGGCGCAGCCAGACGGCATAGCCGAAGGTGCTGGCGTACTGCAGGGCGCGCTGCAGCACCTGCGTGTTGGCCAGCGCCACATCCGCCTGGCTGAAGGCGACGCAGCCGGACTCGGTCAGTTCGACCATCTCGGTCAGCACCTCGCCCTGCAGGTTGCGCGTCAGCGCGCCGAGCGGGAAGACGCGCGCCTGGTGCAGCTTTTCAGCGCGGAACTTCAACATCTCGACCAGGCCGGGTTCATCGAGCACCGGATCGGTGTCAGGCGGACAGACCAGGCTGGTCACGCCGCCGGCCGCCGCCGCAGCCATCTCCGACTCCAGCATGCCTTCATGCTCGTGCCCTGGTTCACGCAGGCGCACCGCCAAGTCCAGCAGGCCGGGCGCCACGATGCAGCCCGCCGCTTCGATGGTACGGTTGGGCGCAAAGTCGGCCGGTGGCTCGCCGATGGCAATGATGCGTCCAGCCGCGATGGCCACATCGGCGATCTCGTCGCGGTTGCTGGCCGGATCAATGACGCGGCCACCTTTGATCAACAGTTTCATCTTTGTTCTGCCTCGCTCAAGCTTCGTTACCGGCGACGATGCTCATCACGGCCATACGCACCGCGATGCCGAAAGTCACCTGCGGCAGGATCACGCTCTGCGTGCCGTCCACCACCGCCGAGTCGATCTCGACACCGCGGTTGATCGGCCCCGGGTGCATGACGATGGCATCCGGCTTGGCCAGCTGCAGCTTCTCGGGTGTGAGGCCGTAGCTCTTGAAGAACTCCTGGCTCGAGGGCAGCAGCGCGCCGCTCATGCGCTCGTTCTGCAGGCGCAGCATGATGATGACGTCGCAGTCCTTGATGCCCTCTTCCAACGTGTGGCAGACGCGCACGCCCATCGGCGCCATGGTGGCCGGCACCAGGGTCTTTGGGCCAACCACACGCACCTCGGCGCAGCCCAGCGTGGTGAGCGCATGGATGTCGGAGCGCGCCACCCGCGAGTGCAGCACGTCACCGACGATGGCCACCGTCAGGTTGGAGAAGTCCTTCTTGTAATGCCGGATGGTGTACATGTCCAGCAGGCCCTGCGTCGGGTGCGCGTGGCGGCCGTCGCCGGCGTTGATGACGTGCACGTGCGGCGCCACGTGCTGCGCGATCAGGTAGGGCGCGCCGGACTCGCTGTGACGCACCACGAACAGGTCGGCCGCCATCGCGCTCAGATTGGCGATGGTGTCGAGCAGCGACTCGCCCTTGGAGGCCGAGGAACGTGCGATGTCGAGGTTGATGACGTCCGCGCTCAGACGCTTGGCGGCGATCTCGAAGGTGGTGCGGGTGCGCGTGGAGTTCTCGAAGAACAGGTTGAACACGCTCTTGCCGCGCAGCAGCGGCACCTTCTTGACTTCGCGGTCGTTGACGCTGACGAAATTGGCCGCCGTGTCCAGGATGTGCGTCAGGATGTCCTTCGGCAGCCCTTCGGTCGACAGCAGGTGAATCAGCTCACCGTTCTTGTTCAGTTGGGGATTGCGTTTGTAAAGCATGGGATGTCTTGGACGTTCGGAGGCGATGGGTTCGGAGGGTCCGCCGGCAGCCGGTCACTCCCCTTGCACCGAGAATCTGAATTGGCCGTGCCCGTCGCGCGCCAGCGCCAGCGACTGGCTGGTGGGCAAGGAGACGCGGGCGGCCGCGTAGTCGGCCTGGATCGGCAGCTCACGCCCGCCACGGTCCACCAGCACCGCCAGGCGGATGCTGGCCGGACGGCCGTAGTCGAACAGCTCATTGATGACGGCGCGGATGGTGCGGCCGGTGTAGAGCACGTCGTCAAGCAGCAGGATCTGGGCTTCGTTGACGTCGAAAGGCAACCGCGTCTGACCGCCGGAGGCCAGTCCCCGCTGGGCAAAGTCGTCGCGGTGCATGGCCGACGAGATCACGCCCGGCTCGCCCGGCAGCCCCAGATCCCGCTGCAGCCGTTCGACCAGCCAGGCGCCGCCGGAGGTCACGCCGACCAGCCGGGTCTGCGCATCGCACAGCCCGCGCACACCGCGCAGCAGTTCGCGGTACAGCGCCTCGGCATCCAAAACCAGATTGCTCATTCGATCGTCCTCAAAAACTGTTCCAGGATGATGCAGGCGGACGCCGCATCGGCATCCTTGGCACCGGCCGCCAGTGCCTCGGTGGTGCTGTAGCGCTCGTCCACCTCGTACACCGGCAAGCCGAAGCGGCCGCGCAGCTGGCGTGCAAACTTCTGCGCCCGCAGCGTATTGTCGTGCGCTGCGCCATCCGGGTGAAAAGGAACGCCCACCACCAGCGCATCGGGCTGCCACTCGCGCAGCCGCTCGGCGATCTTGCTGAAGCGGGCATCGCCCTCGGCCTGGATGGTGCCCTGCGGCTGGGCGGTGCGCAGCAAGCGGCTCCCGACGGCCACGCCGGTGCGTTTGAGGCCGAAATCGAGCGCCAGAAAGGTTTGCAACTCAGCAGGCACGGCCGTCATCTGTGCTGCCGTGTTCATGCCGATGCCGTTTCCGCACCAATGAGGTAAGCCACGGAACGCCGTGGAACCGGCTTCGCCGGACCACTGGCGTTGCCCCCTGCAAGGGGCTGAGATCTGCGGCTCCAAGCCTGCCTGCGCAGGCTTGGACAGACCGAAGAGCCACAGCCTCTGGCGCGGGCCCGTCTGGCAAAGCGACACGCAGTGCGCGAAGCCTGGGGGTGTTTCATGTCACGCCCGCCCCGCTTCAGGAGACAGCATCCAGGTCTGCAGACCCAGCAGAGACAGCGCCTTGTCGTAACGCTGTGCCACCGGCGTGTCGAAGATCACGCTGCGGTCGGCGTTAACCGTCAGCCAACTGTTCTCGCCGATCTCGGACTCCAGCTGCCCTTCCCCCCAGGCCGCGTAGCCCAAGGTCACCAGCAGCCGGCGCGGGCCGCCACCGGTGGACAGCGCCTCCAGCACGTCGCGTGAGGTGGTCATCTCCAGCCCGCCGGGAATCACCATGGTGGAGGCGTACAAGGGTTCTTCCGTCCGCTCGCCTTCGGGCAGGATGGCCTCGTGCAGCACAAAACCGCGTTCGGTCTGTACCGGCCCGCCCTGCAGCACCGGTTCATCCTTCAGATCGGCGCGGCCCAGCGGCAGGTCCACCTTGTCGAACAGCCCTTGCAGCTTGATGTCGCTGGGCTTGTTGATCACCAGTCCGAGCGCCCCCCGCTCACTGTGCTCGCAGAGGTAGACCACGCTTTTGGAGAAAGCCGCATCCGCCAGTCCGGGCATCGCAATCAGAAAATGATTCGTCAGGTTGATGGGCGCAGAATCATCGGACATGGACCAATTTTAGCGGCGAACATGCATAAACCGTTCGACTCCGGCCTGGTGTGGTTCCGGCGCGATCTGCGCAGCGACGACAACCCGGCCTTGTGTCTGGCGCTGCAACAGTGCCGGCAGGTGCACTGCGTCTTTGTCTTCGACAGCGACATCCTCGCCCCCCTGCCGCGCGCCGACCGCCGGGTCGAGTTCATCCATGCGGCGCTGCTGGAGCTCGACGCCGAGCTGCGCGCGCTGGCCGGCCAGCCCGAGGCCGGGCTAATCGTGCGCCACGGCGTGGCCACAGCGGAGGTGCCCACTCTGGCCCGCCAGCTCGGCGTGCAGGCGGTGTTCGCCGCCCACGACTACGAGCCGCAGGCCATCGCGCGCGACACCGTCGTGCGCGGCCAGCTTGCCAGCCTGGGCATTGCCCTGCACACCTGCAAGGACCACGTCATCTTCGAAGGCCGTGAGGTCCTGACCAAGACCGGCACACCCTACGGCGTCTTCACGCCCTACCAGCGTGCCTGGCTGGCCCGGCTGCAGGAGCACCTGCCGCTGATCCAGGACCCGCGGCCGGCGGCTGCGGCGCTCGCGCCACGCCCGCCGGCGCTGAGCCAGCCTGTTCCCTCGCTGCAGGACCTCGGCTTCGAGCCGACCAACCTCGCGGCGCTCAAGATCCCGACCGGCGCCAGCGGTGCGCGCCAGCTGTTCGAGGACTTCTTCGAGCGCATGGACCAGTACCACGAGACACGCGACTTCCCCGCCGTCAAAGGTCCGAGCTACCTGAGTGTGCACCTGCGCTTCGGCACCGTGTCGATCCGCAAGCTGGTGGTCACCGCCTGGCAACGCAGCCTGGCCGGCAGCCGCGGCGCCAGCGTCTGGCTCAGTGAGCTGGTGTGGCGCGAGTTCTACTTCCAGATCCTGGCCAACTTCCCGCATGTCGTCGGCCAGGCCTTCAAGCCGGAGTACGACGCCATCCAGTGGGAGCGCGGCGCCCAGGCACAGGCAGCGTTCCAGGCTTGGTGCGAAGGCCGCACCGGCTATCCCCTGGTGGACGCGGCCATGCTGCAGCTCAACCAGACCGGCTACATGCACAACCGACTGCGCATGGTGGCGGGCAGCTTTCTGGTGAAGGACCTCGGTATCGACTGGCGCTGGGGCGAGCGCTACTTCGCGGAGAAGCTGAATGACTTCGACCTCGCCGCCAACAACGGTGGCTGGCAATGGGTGGCCTCCAGCGGCTGCGATGCACAGCCCTGGTTCCGCATCTTCAACCCGGTGAGCCAGAGCGAGAAGTTCGACCCTGAGGGCAAGTTCATCCGCCGCTACCTGCCGCAACTGGCCGGCCTGCCGGCCACGGCCGTACATGCGCCGTGGAAAGCCAGTCCGCTGGAACTTCAGGCAGCAGGCGTGGCGCTCGGAGACGACTACCCCTTGCCGCTGGTCGCGCATGACGTGGCGCGTGAGCGCACCCTGGCGCGCTACGCGGTGGTGCGAAAACAGCCCTGAGTTGCTACAAATTCAATAGCACAAAGCGACCGTCAGACAAGGGCCAACAGGCAAATCAAGCTTTAACCTGCGGCACACTGTACTGGCGCACCAGCGCCAGCAGCTCATCCTCGGCGTAGGGCTTGCCCAGGTAGTGGTTGGCCCCCAGTTCGCGTGCGTGCTGGCGGTGCTTCTCGGCAATGCGCGAGGTGATCATGACCACGGGCAGGTCGCGCAGGCGCGCGTCCATGCGGATGTTGCGCAGCAGGTCGAAACCGTCCATACGCGGCATCTCGATGTCCGACAGCACCACCGCCGGTTTCTCCTCCTGCAGCCGCTCCAGCGCCTGCAAGCCGTCGGCCGCCAGTGCCACGCGGTAACCCTCGCGCTTGAGCAGGCGCTGGGTCACTCGGCGCACCGTGATTGAATCGTCCACCACCAGCACCAAGGGCAACTCACTGGCCGCCAGCAACGCCGGCGCCGCCTGGCCGCCCTGCGCCAGGGGTTCGCCCTGGTGGGCTGCACGCTGCAGCTCGTGTGCGCGTTCGCCATAGACCGCACCCAGGGCGACCGGGTTGTAGATCAGCACCACAGCACCCGACGCCAGCACCGACATGCCCGCCAGGCCCGGCAGGCGCGACAGCTGCGGCCCCAGGTTCTTCACCACCACTTCCTGGTTGCCCAGCACCTCGTCGACGTGGATGGCCAGGCGCTGGCCAGCGCTTCGGCAGATCACCACCGGCAGCGTCTTGCCCTGCGTCTCGTGGCTGCGCCCGGAGGACTGCAGCAGGGCGCCGGCCCAGAAGAACGGCACCGCTTCACCGCCGTAGTCGAAACTGCCGCGCTCGTAGGCGTGTTCCAGCTCGTCAGCCGAGGCGCGGCGCACAATCTCGATCAGGTTGGCCGGGACGCCGACCGACAGGTGCCCCGTGCGCAGCATCACCACCTGCGTCACCGCCGTGGTCAGCGGCAGCACCAACTGGAAGCGCGTGCCTTGTCCGGCGTGGGTGGCGGTCTCGATCCGGCCGCCCAGCGCATAGACCTCGGAGCGCACCACGTCCATGCCGATGCCACGCCCGGCCAGTTCGGTCACCTGGCTCGCGGTGGAAAAGCCCGGCATGAAGATCAGGTTGGCCGCCTCGGCATCGGACAGCGCGCCGCCGGCCGGCACCAAGCCCTGGGCCAGCGCCTTGTCGCGGATGCGCGCCAGATCGAGGCCGGCGCCGTCGTCGGCAAAGACGATCGAGACGTCATTGCCCTCCTGCCGCAATTCGATCGAGATGCTGCCGGCGGCCGGTTTGCCAGCTGCTTCGCGCGGGTCGGCCTGTTCGATGCCGTGCGCCACAGCATTGCGCAGCATGTGCTCGAAGGCAGGCGTCATGCGGTCCAGCACGCCGCGGTCCATCTCCAGCGAGCCGCCAATGATGTCCAGCTTGACCTGCTTGCCGGCCTCCTTGGCCGCCTGCCGCACCACGCCGTAAAGGCGCTCGGCAATGCTCTCGAATTCCACCATGCGCGTGCGCAGCAGATCACGCTGCAACTCGCGCGCCTGGCGCGCCTGGGCCACGGAATCGTCCTCGGTGCCTTCCACCGTGCGCAGCAGGTTGCGCTGCACGGTAGCGACGTCGTTCACCGACTCGGCCATCATGCGCGTGAGCTCCTGCACGCGGGTAAAGCGGTCGAACTCCAGCGGGTCGAAGCCTTGCGCTGTCTCCTTGGTCTGGGCCAGACGCGACTGCATTTGCGACTCGGCCTGCAGCTCGATGTCGCGCAGGTGCTGGCGCAGCCGGTCGAGGTTGCCGGTCAGCTCCTCCAGCGAGCCGCGCAACTGGCTGACACGCGCATCGAGGCGAGAACGCGTGATCATGACCTCGCCTGCCTGGTTGAGCAGGCGATCCAGCAGCTGCGAGCGCACCCGCACCGTCTGACCGGTGCCGTGCCGGACGGCCGGCAACTGCGCTCCGGTGAGCGGCGCATGCACCGACATCGCCGCAGCGGCCGACAGCACGGGCGGCGCTGCCGGCAGCTCGACGCCAGGCGCGCCTGCGCTCTGTGCCTGCTGGTCGGTGGTGCACAGGGCATCGAAGTCCTGCTGCAACGCATCGAAACGTGTCAGCAACGGCTCGATCTGCGAGGCCTGGACAAACTCCAACCCCATCTGTTCGATGGCCGACTCCATGCGGTGCGCCATTTCGCCCAGGCGCATGGCACCGGCCAGGCGCGCGCTGCCTTTGAGCGTATGCAGCACGCGCAGGACTTCGCCGCGTGCGGCGCCGTCGCTTGGCTGCTGCGACCAGGCACGCAAGGCGCCACCCAGGGCCGGCAGCAGCTCGGTCGCTTCCTCCTCAAAGATGGGGAAGAGGTCGGGGTCGATGCCGTCGACGGCATCCAGATCCTCGTCATGGTCTTCCACCACGATGCGGGCCGCCCCGGCCGTGGCCGCCAGCGGTGCGGTGTCCACCCCCGCGACCGGCGGCTCGGACGGCGGCACCTCGGCCACGAAGTCCAGCGAATAGTCTTCTTCGGCCGCCACGCCTTCGGTGCCGGCCAAGTCCGGTTCTTCCGCCGCCACCGGTGGCGGCGTCCACGGCATCGTCGGCACGGCGGCCAGCGGCGCCGGGCCGCTTGCAGGGAACTCGGTTTCCAGAATGCCGCGCAAGGCCTCCAGCAACTGCGGATCGGCTTCCTTGAGGAAACCGGCCGCGAACTGGTGCAGCAGATGGCGGATGTCGTCCGCCGCCGCCACAAACACCTCAACCTGCTCCGCCTTTCCCAGCGGCTGCAGGCGCACATGCTGGACGAGATGGGCATCAAGCAGGTCCTCTGCGTCGTCGGCGGGTCGCTGGGCGGCCAGCAGTCCATCGAGTGGGCGCTGGCCTACCCTGAGCGCGTCCGCAAGTGCATCGTGCTGGCGGCCAGCCCGCGGCTGTCGACGCAGGGACTGGCAT
>JAULXO010000012.1:87597-137440 GCA_032118555.1 Hylemonella sp.
GCAGGCGCACATGCTGCAGCGCCATCTCCAGCGCGCGGGCGATCTCGGAAAGGGCACGGAAGCCCACCGTCGACGAACTACCGGCCAAGGAGTGGGCCAGCGCGATCGTGGAGTCGCCAATCGGGCGGTGCAGTTCCAGCGCCCATTCGCTGAGCTCGGTCTGCAGGCGGCGCGACCATTCGTCAGCCTCGTTGAGATAGACGTTGTAGAGCGGGATGCCGATGCGCAGCGAACCGATGACCTTGACCTGCTCGTCCACAGGCACCTCGGCAGCCGGCTCGGTCGACTCAGCCGACTCAGGCGGCAACACCAGTTCCGGCATGGCAATATCCGCCAGCGCCTCGGCCGCCTCCGCTTCGGACACCTCGGGCACGTCAGACGGTGCCGTCAGCGCCAGATCACCGGGCTGAGTGACGGCCTCGTCAGTCAGCGCCGGCTCCACCGGTGCCCGCGACAGATCAGCCAGACTGCCAAAGTCGATCTCGGTCACTTCCAGTGGCGCCTGCGCCACCAAGGCCGCCTCAGGGGTGGGCTCGGCAGCGTCGGCGCCGGACAGTTCGGGCAGGTCCAGTTCGAATTCAGGCGGCAGCGCCAACTCGGGCAAAGGCTCGACCGGTTGCTCCACCGGTTGCTCAATCGGCGGCAATTCCAAGGCGAGCGGCGCCGGTTCAGCGGCCGCCACGGGGGCTGATGCGACCTCGGGCACAGGCACGGCAGCCGGCTCGAACGACTCCAGTGGCACGGGCTTCATGACGCCCGGCAGCACGACCGCTTCCAGCCGACCTTCCAGTCGCAAGGCGTCGGCTGCGGCACGGAACGGCGCCGCGCTCCAAGCCTCGGCATGGTCCTGCGCGATGTCCTCGACCCAGCGGGCGAAACCTTGCATGGCCTCACCGGCGAGCTGCAGTAACGCCGTGCTGGCCGGCTTCTGCTCGGCCAGCCAGCTGTTGAGCAGCTGCTCCATGGCCCAGGCCGCTTCGCCGAACTCGTCGAGTCCGACCATACGCGAGCTGCCCTTCAAGGTGTGGAACGCCCTGCGCACGGTCGTTTGTTGATCCAGGTCGGCCGGATCGCTCGCCAGCGCCGCCAGCGCCTCCTGGCCGTTGTCCACCACCTCGCGCGCCTCTTGCAGGAAGATGTCGCGCAGGTCGGCATCTTCGTCCTCGTCGACCGCGGCCTCCGGGAGCGGCGCACTCAACAAGGCCGACACCTCCTGCAACTGCTCCGCCGGCTCGACCGCCGCAACCGTCGTCGGCGCTGCTTCTTCCTGCACCGGCGGCAGTGCCGCCTCGGGCAGAAATTGCGTTTTTTCGCGCCCCATCAGCGGCTTGAAGACGCCCTGCTCTTCATCGTAGACAAAGAGCTTCTTCGCCAGCGCCCGCTGATAGCTCAGCATGTCGATCAAGAAGCCGAGCGCGCCGAGGCTGCTGCCCAGCTTTTCGAAGATGCCGGCGCGTGCCGCAGCCTCGTCGATCTCATCCACCAGCAGGCGCTCGACCGCATCGCGCATGCGCAGCGTGGCCAAGGCCGCCTGGTCGAGCCCGAGCACCGAGAACACGCCGCGCATCTGGCCCAGCCGGCTCGGCACCTCGTTCAGCGGCTGCTTGTCCTGCGGCTTGCGGAAGAACTGGTCGAGCGCGTTCTCGACCTCGGCCAAGGTGGTACGGAGTTCGTCCACCACGCCGCCCATGGTCTGCCGGTCGCTGACGCGCCGGTACAGTTCCTCCATCCAGGCTTCCAGCGGCTCCGGCTGCCCGCCGGCCATGACATGCTCCAGGCGCCGCGCCAGCCGCTGGCTGCGCTCGGCCATGCTGGTGTCGCTGGGGTCGATGTCTTCGTAGGCCGCATCCAGGTACAGAATGGCGGTGGCCACCTCCATGGCCACCGCTGTCACTGGCGGCTCGCCGGCGCGCACGGTGGTTTCGACGGCACGCATCAGCGCACGCGCCAGCTCGCCGCATTCCGGATGCAGCTTGAGGATGGAGTCACAGACCAGGTTGAACTGGTCGGTCACCACCTTCAGGCGATTGGTATCGCCACCGGACAGTGCGGACCAGGTTTCGGTGGCGGTGGCGATGCGCTTGCGCGCCTGCACCAGCAGGGCCGGATCAAAACGCCCGAACAGCACGGTCTCATAGTCGACCGCGCGCGCGTGCGCCAGACCATAGGCCCGCCGCACAGCGGCCAGCACCGGGGCGTCGGATTCAGACGCGGGCACCGACTGCGCGCAGAAGAACAGCAGGTCCTGGGCCAGGCGGTCCGACACGCTGCGATCGCCGCGCGCCAGGGTGGCGTACTGCAGCAGCACCCGGGACGCAGCGCGCTTGACATACACATCCGCCACACACAGGCGCTGCGCCAAGGCCTCGAAATAGGCGGCGCAGATCTTCCAGAACGCGCGAGGCTCCAGCGTCTGTTCACCGGCGGCGAGACCCAGGCAGATGTCGCGCAGGGTCCGGGCCGAGGCCACATTGCCGGTCTTGACCATGTTGAGCACAGCCGGGTCCATCTGGGCCCGCACCGCGGGCGTGTAGTCCAGCGGCGCGGCGGACGTTGGCAACGCCATGTCGATCCAGCGCCACTCCAGCGTCCACAGGTCGGCCGGATGAATGCGGTCCTCGCCGACCAGCTGCAGCACGTCCCGGTACTGCGGGAACAGCGCCACCGCCGAGGCCGATTTGCCGCGCAGCACGCCCTCCAGGTACTCCATCAGGGCGAAGCTGGCGCGCTCGACCTTGCCGGCTGCCTCTTCGCTGCAAAACTCGGGCCGCTGCACGAACTTCTGAGCCAGCGCCTCCATGGCGCGCAGCACTCGGGCCGGGGCACCCAGGCCCACCATCTCCAGCGCCCCCACCGCCTGGTGCAGCTGCTGGCGCGCGATGCGCAGCTGGCTGGCATCGAGCGACTCCAGCTCGGACCCGCGGGCCAGCTCGGCATCGCGCACGAAGCGGCGGATGGCCTTGGTGGCACCATCGAGTGACTTGCGGAGCTCGTCCAGCACCCAGGCCAAGGGCCCGAGATCGTTGACCGCTGCGTCGGGGTCGCTGCTGATGGCTGCGTACGCTTGCATGGCTGGGTTCGCTCCTGCGGATGACAACTAGCTGATCATCCGATCAGGCGATCTTGAACCGCGCCACTGACTGGCGCAGCTCTTCAGCCATGCGGGAGAGTTCCCGCACCTGGGCGGCTGTGGAACGCGTGCCCTCACCGGTCTGCTCCGTCACGGCAAAGATGTGCTGGATGTTGTCAGCCACCACATTGGCCAAGCCCGCTTCCTTGGAGGCAGCGCCGGAAATCTCTTCAATCAGTTCGGCCAACCGGCGCGACACGCGGTCGATCTCGGTCAGCGCGGTACCGGCGTTGTCGGACAGCTTGGCCCCCTCAACCACACCCTGCGTGGAGCGCTCCATGGCGGCCACCGCGTCCTGGGTGTCGGTCTGAATCGCCTTCACCAGCGCGGCAATCTGGCGCGTCGCATCGGCCGACCGTTCCGCCAGACGCTGCACCTCCTCCGCCACCACCGAGAAGCCGCGCCCGGCCTCACCGGCCGAGGCCGCCTGGATGGCAGCATTCAGCGCCAGCACGTTGGTCTGTTCGGTAATGTCCGAGATCAGCTCGGTGATTTCACCGATCTCCTGCGAGGACTCGCCCAGCCGCTTGATGCGCTTGGAGGTCTCCTGAATCTGGTCACGGATCGAGTTCATGCCGCCAATGGCGTCCTGCACGGCCTTCAGGCCGGACTCGGCCGCCTGCAGCGACTGGCGGGCCACCGCGGCAGATTCCTGCGCCTGCACCGACACTTCGTTGATTCGGGTTGCCATGTCCACCACCGAGCGGCCGGTCTCGCGAATCTCATGCAGCTGCTCGTTGGAGGCCGCCAGCAGCTCGGTGGACGTCTGGTCCACCTCGGCGGTGGTCTGGGCCACCTTGGTGGCAGTGTTCTGCACGTTGCCTACCAGCAGGCGCAACTCCTCCACCGTGTAGTTGACCGAGTCGGCGATGGCGCCGGTGATGTCCTCCGTCACGGTGGCTTCCTGCGTCAGGTCGCCCTCGGCCACCGTCTGCAGTTCGTTCATCAGTCGCAGAATGGCAGCCTGGTTGGCGTCATTGACGCGCTTGGCCTCCTGCTCCTGGCGCTCGGCTTCCTGGCGCTGCGCTTCGGCGACCACCTGGCGCTTGCGGCTGTCCTGCAGCTGCACATAGGCCAGCCCGGCAGCACACAGCAGCGAGAACAATGCGGCGCCGCCGAGCGACAACAGGGCCACCGGCCCCAGGCCGGTATTGGCGGCCAGTCGCGCCTGAAGTTCTTCCAGGTCGCGGCGGATCGGCTCGCTGTCGGCAATGATGGTCACCTGCGCTTCACGCGCCGACACCAGCCCCTGCAGGTTGCCCAGAATGGCACCGGCCTCGGTACGGGTCTGCTCATAGAGCTTGATCAGCGCCGCCAGTTGTTCGCGTGTCTGCGGGTCCTTGGTGGCGCTCAGGCGCAGCTCCGGACTGCCATCGAGCAGACCCTGGGCAATCTCCTTGAAGGAGTTCAAGTCCTTGCCCAGCAGGAACACCGCCTCCGGACTCACACCCTCGGCGGTCAGGAATTCGTTGGACGACTTGCCGATGCGCTGGGTCAGCATCACCAGCTGGCCGGCGGCGGAAATTTCGGTCGCCGGCGCGTTCTGCTGCAACTTGAGCGAGGACACGGTTTCGGCGATTTCCAGCAGGTCGGACGACTGGCGGTTGATGGTGCGCAGCGCGGCGCCCACCTGGGTCAGGATCTTCTGCTGCCCCATGATGGTGGCGGCGCTCTTCTCGGCCCGCAACATCAAGGTCAGCACCTTGTCGAGCTGCGGCTGTAGTTCTGTGTCCAGCGGTTGCAGGCGGAGTTCGTTATCACCATCCTTGAGGCCCTTGAGGGTCTTCGACAGGAAGCCGGAACTCTCCGCCACTTCCGGGAAGGCCTGAGGCACACCCACCAGCGCCTGCGATACCGACTTGGCCAGACGCTGCGACTGCATCAGAGACTGACCGGTGGCGCTCACCTGCTGGGCGACCTTGTCGGCGCCGTTCAGCCCAACCACGGCCACGGAGGCCAGCGCCGCCAGCGACAGGCCGAGCAGGATGGCCAGCAGGCGCTGGTGCTGCACCACGGTGCGCCGCCCCAGCAGCGGCACGGAAATCAGATCGCTCAGGTCCGATGCCGGTGCGGACTCCGTCGCCGCCGCCGACCGAATCTCGACCACGACATCCGCCTGGGTGCTGTCGCCCATCGGCTCGGTCGGTGCCGGGCCGCCCACCGTCTCATCCGGCGTCGCCAGGCTCAGGTTCGAGGCCTGCTCGGAATCGGGCGCCTTCTTCTTGGCGAACAGGTTTTTCAGTTGATCAACGACAGACATGGTGCAACCCCAAGTTGAAACTCAAGCACTGATGCTCAGGAATTCCGGCAACTGCGACAGCAGCTGGAGATTGATCTCCTGCCAATGCGCTCCATTGGCATCCGAGTACCGGTTCCCGAAGTAGGCCGGCGCCTGCGCCGACGGCGGTTCGGAGCCGGTGAATGTCTCGACGTGGCGCAAGCCTGCGAGTCCGTCCACCAGCAGGGCGCTGTTGACTTCCAGCGCCGCGTTGAGGGTCACGACGCTGGCCTCGCCCGAAGGGGCCTCGGCGCGCGCGCCTTCGCCGCTCTGGCCGATGAATGCCGCCAGATCGACCACGCCGTACAGGCCGCCGCGCAGGTTCACCACGCCGCGAAACCAGGGGCGCACATAGGGCACGACCTGGATATCGGCCAAGGGAAAAATCTCACCCGACTGCGCCAGCGGCAGCAGGTAGTTGCCGCCCCCCGCCCGCACAGCCAGCCACGAAATGGACAGACCCTCGGCCTTGGCCGTCTGCAGGCGGCTGGCGAGACGTGTCTGTAACTCCCTGAGTGCTTCGCGATTGGCCATGGGTGCGTGGTCTAGCCCAGAGCCTTGATCTTGCCCAGCAGTTCAGCCGTGTCGACCGGCTTGGTCACGTAGTCGCGCGCACCCTGGCGCATGCCCCAGACGCGGTCGGTCTCCAAATTCTTGCTGGTGCAGATGATGATCGGAATGTCGGTGTATTCCGGCGTGCGGTTGATGGCGCGGGTCAGCTGGAAGCCGTTCTGCCCGGGCATGACCACGTCCATCAGGATCAGGTCCGGTTTTTCCTCCGCCAGCCGGCGCATGGCCTCGTCAGCCCCTTCCGCGGTCTTGACCGTCATGCCGTTCTTCTGCAGCAGATCGGACAGAAACATCAATTCGGTCTTGGAATCGTCGACGATCAATACTTTTTTTACCGGCATCAATTTACTCCTTGGGTCACTATGCCAAACTGCTGTACCGCCTGCAACAACTGGTCCTTGGTGAACGGTTTGGTCAGATAGTCCTGCGCGCCGACCATGCGCCCGCGGGCCTTGTCGAACACGCCATCCTTGGAGGACAGCATGACCACCGGCACCGAGGCGAACTTGGGGTTGCGCTTGATGATGGCACAGGTCTGGTAGCCGTCGAGACGCGGCATCAGGATGTCGCAGAAGATCAGGTGCGGTTCGTAGTCGTTCACCTTGGCCAGGGCGTCGAAGCCGTCCTCGGCCAGCAGCACATCGTGACCACCCTGCTTGAGGAAGATCTCGGCGCTGCGCCGGATCGTGTTGCTGTCATCGATCACGAGGACCTTGAGGGCTGAATCTGGGGTGGTCACTGGGGCTGCTCCTGATCAGACATGGACGGGTTCTATGACAGACATCTTGTTACAGATATTTCAGAGCTGAACCATCTCGAAGTCTTCTTTTCGGGCGCCGCACTCGGGGCAGGTCCAGTTCATGGGCACATCAGCCCACTTGGTGCCGGGCGGGATGCCGTGCTCCGGATCACCGGCCGCCTCGTCATAAATCCAGCCACAGATCAGGCACATCCACGTCTTGTTATCACTCACAGCTTACGGAGCCTTCGAATAGAATGCAAACATTGTATAGACGCAACGCACCCCGCTCGGGGCACTTGCGCCAGGTCGTGCGATATTCTGCCTGATGACAAACACAGGCCGCCCCATGCAAACCCCTTCCCACGAGCCCGAACACGAAGCCGGCCGCCCGGCCTGCGTGCTGGTGTTCAACGCCAACGACCCCAGCGGCGCCGGCGGCCTGTCGGCCGACGTGACGGCCATCGCCTCGGTCGGTGCGCATGCCCTGCCGGTGCTCACCGGCACCTACGCGCGCGACACGGCGGAGATCTTCGAACACTTCCCACTCGACGAGGACGTGGTGGCCGAGCAGTCGCGCACCCTGCTGGAAGACGTGACGGTGCAGGTCATCAAGGTCGGCTTTGCCGGCACGCCGGAGAACCTGACCGTGATCGCCGAAACCGCCTCGGACTACCCCGACATCCCGCTGATCGCCTACATGCCCAACCTGTCGTGGTGGAGCGAAGTTCAGATCGACCTCTACCTCGACGCCTTCCAGGAACTTGTGCTGCCGCAGACCGCCGTGCTGGTGGGCAACCACAGCACGCTGTCGCGCTGGCTGCTGCCCGACTGGGATGCCGAGCGCCCCCCGAGCGCACGCGACATCGCGCGCGCCGCCAGCGAGTTCGGCGCGCCCTACACCCTGGTGACCGGCATCCCCGCACCCGACCAGTTCATCGACAACGTGCTGGCCTCGCCGCAGGCGGTGCTGGGCAGCGTCAAGTTCGAGCGCTTCGAGGCCGTCTTCTCCGGTGCCGGCGACACGCTCTCGGCCGCGTTGGCGGCGCTGATCGCCAGCGGCTGCGACCTCGGCGATGCGTTTGGCGAAGCGCTGGGCTACCTCGATCGCTGCCTGGACAGCGGTTTCCGCCCCGGCATGGGACATGTGGTGCCCGACCGCCTGTTCTGGGCCGAGTCTGATGATGAACCCGAGGAGGGTGAAGACGGCGGCACGCCGTCCGATTCCTCCTCCAGCTTTGAATTCCCTCCGCATGACACACAACACTGACCGCAACGACACCCTGTTCGAGCGCGCCAAGCGCGTCATTCCCGGCGGCGTGAACTCGCCGGTGCGCGCCTTCCGCGCCGTCGGCGGCACGCCGCGCTTCGTCCAGCGCGCGCAGGGCGCCTACTTCTGGGACGCCAACGGCCAGCGCTACATCGACTACATCGGCTCCTGGGGCCCGATGATCCTGGGCCACGGCCACCCGGCCGTGCTGGAGGCGGTGCAGAAAGCGGCCGTCGACGGCTTTTCCTTCGGCGCGCCGACCGAGCGCGAGATCGAGCTGGCGGAAGAGATCCTGAAGCACGTGCCGTCGATGGAGATGGTGCGCCTGGTCAGCTCCGGCACCGAGGCCGGCATGAGCGCCATCCGCCTGGCGCGTGGCGCCACCGGCCGCAGCAAGATCATCAAATTCGAAGGCTGCTACCACGGCCATGCCGACGCGCTGCTGGTGAAAGCCGGCTCGGGCCTGGCCACCTTCGGCAACCCCACCAGCGCCGGCGTGCCGGCCGAGGTGGTGCAGCACACGCTGGTGCTCGAGTACAACAACGTGCAGCAACTCGAAGAGGCCTTCGCGCTGCATGGCAAGGACATCGCCTGCCTGATGATCGAGCCGATCGCCGGCAACATGAACTTCGTGCGCGCCTCGGTGCCCTTCATGCAGCGCTGCCGCGAACTGTGCAGCCAGCATGGCGCGCTGCTGGTGTTCGATGAGGTGATGACGGGTTTCCGTGTCGCCCTCGGCTCGGCCCAAAGCGTGTATGCCAAGTCGATCCCCGGCTTCAAACCGGATCTGACGGTGCTGGGCAAGGTCATCGGCGGCGGCATGCCGCTGGCGGCCTTTGGCGGCCCGCGCACCATCATGGAACAGATGGCCCCGCTGGGTCCGGTGTACCAGGCCGGCACGCTCTCGGGCAACCCGGTGGCCACCGCCTGCGGTCTGGCCACGCTGCGCGAGATCAGCAAGCCCGGCTTCTACGACGAGCTGGCGCGCAAGACCCGCGGCCTGATGGACGGCCTGCAGGCTGCGGCCACGGCCGAAGGTGTGCCGTTTGCCGCCGACAGCGAAGGCGGCATGTTCGGCTTTTTCCTGCTGCCCCAGCTGCCGCAGAACTATGGCCAGGTCATGAAGACCGAGGGCGCGATGTTCAACACCCTGTTCCACGGCCTGCTCGACCGCGGCGTCTACATCGCCCCAGCGCTGTACGAGGCGGGCTTCGTCAGCGCCGCGCATAGCGCGGACGACCTGGCCCAGACCGTGGCAGCGGCGCGGGATGTCTTCCGTAAGCTACAAAATCAATAGCTGATTACGCATATCCAGCAAAGGCCAAAGGCCGATTTACCTCCTATTCCCAGCCGAAGGAGCGCCGCCATGTCCAGCCTCGAACCGCTGCTGCTCTCGACCCGTGATGCGCGGGGCGTCGTCACCCTGACGCTGAACCGGCCGCAGGCCTTCAACGCGCTGTCGGAGGATTTGCTGGCCGCGCTGCAGGCCGCACTGAGGGAACTGACAGGTGACGAGGGTGTGCGCGCCGTGGTGATTACCGCCGCCGGCCGCGCTTTCTGCGCCGGCCACGACCTGAAGGAGATGCGCGCCGAACCGTCGACAACCTACTACCAGGACCTGTTCGCGCGCTGCAGCAAGGTGATGCTGGCGCTGCAGCGCCTACCGGTGCCGGTGATCGCGCGCGTGCACGGCATTGCCACCGCGGCCGGCTGCCAGCTGGTGGCCATGTGCGACCTGGCGGTGGCCGCCAGCGATGCGCGCTTTGCCGTGAGCGGCGTCAACCTCGGCCTGTTCTGCGCCACGCCGAGCGTGGCGCTGACCCGCAACCTGGGGCGCAAGGCGGCGTTCGAGATGCTGGCCACCGGCGACTTCATCAGCGCCGAACAGGCGCTGGCCAAGGGCTTGGTGAACCGCGTGGCAGCTCCCGAGCAGCTGGACGCCGAAGTGGAACGGCTGGTGGCCAGCATCGTGGCCAAGCCGCGGATGGCGCTGGCCATGGGCAAGGAACTGTTCTACAAACAGCTGGAGTGCGGCATCGAGGCCGCCTACCAGCTGGCCGGCCAGACCATGGCCTGCAACATGATGGACGACTGCGCGCTCGACGGCGTGCAGGCCTTCATCGACAAACGGCCCGCCAGCGGCGGGCCGAAAGCCTGACGGATTGCTCCTGAATCAATAGCACCTACCGCTCACCCATCAAGGGCGAACGGCAGATTTTTGCATCAGCTCAGTGACGGAAGTGGCGTACGCCACTGAACACCATGGCCACGCCGCGCTCGTTGGCGGCGTCGATGACTTCCTGGTCACGCATCGAGCCACCGGGCTGGATGATGCAGGTCGCACCAGCATCCACCACCACGTCCAGGCCATCGCGGAACGGGAAGAAGGCGTCGCTGGCCACCACCGTGCCCTGCAGCGACAGCTTGGCGTGTTCGGCCTTGATGCTGGCGATGCGCGCCGAATCCAGGCGGCTCATCTGGCCGGCACCCACGCCCATGGTCATGCCGCCCTTGCAGAAGACGATGGCATTGCTCTTGACGAACTTGGCCACCTTCCAGGCAAACAGCAAGTCGTCGAGCTGCGCTTCGGTCGGTGCCAGCTTGGTGACGACCTTAAGCTCGCTGCGCTGCAGCTCGTAGTTGTCGGCAGTCTGGATCAGCAGGCCGGAGCCGACACGCTTGACGTCGTGCGAATTGAGGCCGCGCTCCCAGGCGGTCTTGCCGTCACGCTTCACGCCATCGAGCTGGATTTCGAGCACACGCACATTGGCCTTGGCCTTGAACACGGCCAGCGCCTCCGGCGTGTAGGCCGGCGCCATCAGCACCTCGACGAACTGCTTGCTCACCGCTTCGGCCGCCGCGCCATCGACCGGCCGGTTGAAGGCGATGATGCCGCCGAAGGCCGAGGTCGGGTCGGTCTGGAAGGCCTTGCTGTAGGCCTCCAGCGCGTCCTTACCCACGGCCACGCCGCAGGGGTTGGCGTGCTTGACGATGACACAGGCCGGCACGTCGAAGCTCTTGACGCACTCCCAGGCGGCATCGGCGTCAGCGATGTTGTTGTAGGAGAGTTCCTTGCCTTGCAACTGCTTGGCCGTGACCAGCGAACCGGGCGCTGGATAGAGGTCGCGGTAGAAGGCGGCCTGCTGGTGCGGGTTCTCGCCATAGCGCAGGTACTGCAGCTTGACGAAGTTGCTGTTCGACTGGCCCGAGAAGGGCAGCAGGGTCGGCGCACCACCGGTGATGCCGGCCTCGGCATCGACCGCGGACAGGTAGTTGCTGATGGCTGCGTCGTACTGGCTGATGCGGTTGAACGCTGCCACCGACAACGCAAAACGCAGCTTGTCAGACAGCTTGCCATTGGCTTTCAGCTCCGCCAGCACGGCAGGGTATTGCGACGCATCGGTCAGCACGCCGACGTCTTTCCAGTTCTTGGCGGCGCTGCGCACCATGGCCGGGCCGCCGATGTCGATGTTCTCGATCGCGTCTTCCAGCGTGCAGCCGGGCTTGGCCACCGTGGCTTCGAACGGGTAGAGATTGACCACCAGCAGGTCGATGGTATCGATGCCATGTGCCTTGAGTGCGGCCATGTGCTCGGGCACATCGCGCCGTGCCAGCAGGCCGCCGTGCACCTTGGGGTGCAGCGTCTTGACGCGGCCGTCCAGCATCTCAGGAAACGCGGTGACCTCGGCCACCTCAGTCACGGGCAGCTTGGCCTCGGCCAGCAGCTTGGCGGTACCGCCGGTAGAGATGAGCTTGATGCCCAGCGCGTGCAGGGCCTGGGCAAATTCGACGATGCCGGTCTTGTCGGAAACGGAAAGGAGTGCATTCATGGTTGCTTACTTACTTGATTAACTTGTGCTCGACCAGCTTCTTGCGCAGGGTGTTGCGGTTCAGCCCCAGCCACAGCGCAGCGCGCGACTGGTTGTATTCGGCCTGCTGCATCACCACTTCCAGCAGCGGCTTCTCGACGATGCGCACCATCATGTCGTACATGCCATCGGGTTCGGTCCCGCGCAGGTCCTTGAAATAGCCTTCCAGGCTGGTGCGCACGCATTCTTCTATGTGTTTTTTGCTCATTCGCTTACCTCCGCGCCGGACCGAAGGTCGTTTCGGCAGAAACGACGTCTTCAGATCCCCAGCGCTACAGCTTGTTCTTGCTCGTCATCCATGGGGGCATCCACCGTAGCCGCTGGCATGCGGTCCATGTGGCTGCCCAGTTCATCAAAGAAATCCGCCACCGCCTGTACCTGCGCCTGGCTGTCCTCCAGCGCGTTCATGCGCGCGCGAAACGCCTCGCCACCCGGCAGCGCCTTGACGTACCAGCCGATGTGCTTGCGCGCGCTGCGCACGCCGGTGAACTCGCCATACAGGGCGTAGTGGTCCTGCAGGTGCGCCAGCAGCAGTCGCTTGACCTCGGCCACCAACGGTGGCGCCAAGTGCTCGCCCGTGACCAGGTAATGGTTGATCTCGCGGAAGATCCAGGGCCGCCCCTGCGCAGCGCGGCCGATCATCAGCGCATCCGCGCCGGTGGCCTGCAGTACGGCGCGCGCCTTCTCGGGCGACGTGATGTCGCCGTTGGCCACGACGGGAATGCGCAACGCGGCCTTCACGGCGGCAATAGTGTCGTACTCGGCCACACCGCCATAACCCTGCTCGCGCGTGCGGCCATGCACGGTGACCATCTGCACGCCGGCGCTCTCCGCGGCACGCGCCAGCGCCACCGCGTTCTTGTGCGCCTGGCACCAGCCGGTACGCATCTTCAGCGTCACCGGCACGTTGCGCGGTGCGCAGGCGGCCACCACGGCCTCGACGATCTGCAGCGCCAGCGCCTCATCCTGCATCAGCGCCGAGCCGGCCCACTTGTTGCAGACCTTCTTGGCCGGGCAGCCCATGTTGATGTCGATGATCTGCGCACCACGATCGATGTTGTACGCCGCCGCCTCTGCCATCATGGGCGCGTCGGTACCGGCAATCTGCACCGCAATCGGCCCGGCTTCGCCCTCATGGTTGGCGCGGCGCGAGGTCTTGAGACTGTTCCACAAGTCCTTGCGCGAGGTCACCATCTCGCTCACCGCATAGCCGGCACCCAGCGTCTTGCACAACTGACGGAACGGCCGATCCGTCACCCCGGCCATCGGCGCGACGAACAGGACGTTCGGCAAGGCGTAAGGACCGATGTTCATGCGCAGGGGGTGGAGATGGGGCGTTGAAAGAAAAACGCTGCCGAAAATTCAGGCAGCAGCCGGGCCGCGTATTCTAGCTGCACAAAATTTCAGCAATTGAAATGCGGTCCCAGAACCGCGCCGCGCTGCCTATACTCGTTGCGTCTATGGAAGCTTGGATCCATCAACTGCTGGCACTGCTTGCCCTGCCCGAATACGGCCTGAGCACGCTGTTCCTGATTGCCTTCGTGTCGGCCACCCTGCTGCCCATGGGCTCGGAGCCGGCCCTGTTCGGCCTGATCAAGCTCAACCCGGAGCTGTTCTGGCCCGCCGTGCTGGTGGCCACCGCCGGCAACACGCTGGGCGGCGCAGCAAGTTGGGGCATGGGCTATGCATCGCACCAGTTGGTGGACAAGTACCGTCATTCCAATACCCACCTGCGCGCGCTCGACTGGCTGGAGCGCATCGGCCCCAAGGCCTGTCTGCTGAGCTGGCTGCCTGTGATCGGTGACCCGCTGTGCGCCGTGGCCGGCTGGCTGCGCCAACCCTTCTGGGCCTGCCTGCTCTACATGGCGATCGGCAAGCTGGCGCGCTACGTCACCATGACGGCGGCGCTGCTGTGGATCTTTCCGTCGTGAAGATGCATCCTGTGGCTCAGTTCAGCGTACCGGCAGCGCGCGCCGCAGCTTCATACACGGCCGGCAGACGATAACCCCGTTGCGCCAACCGCTCGGCATGCAGCGCGACCACAAATGCATGGCCCTGCAGAATCGGCAGCTCGGATGGGGCACGCCCCTGCAGCAGCGCCGCCGTCAACCGTGCAGCCGCTTGCCCCTGCTCTTGTGCCGAAGAGGCAATTGCCAGGCCGCCACCGTCGGGAACAAAACCGTTCTTGGTTGCGAGCGGCAGGGCTTTGCTGTTGGTCTCGGTCCAGGCCATGACCTCGGCCGGTGGCACCGACCTGTGCCCACCCGCTTCGCGATGCAAGCCCTGGTAGCCAGTGATGAACAGCACATCCGCCTGTTGCCCCAGCTCGGCGACTCGCTTATGCCAATCGGGATAGTTGTCAACCTGTTCACACGGCAGCAGCTTGTGCGGCGACCAATCGTGGGCAACAAGTTGCGGCACCTCCAACAGCGCCTGCGCGCGCGCATCACCCAAACAGGCCATGGTCAACGGGCGTCCCCTCCCCAATTGGGTCAAGGCCTCCTGCAAGGCCGCCACGGGGATCCGCTCCAGTATGCCCGTGGCATTGGTCGCTGTGTCGAAACCGTAAGCCGACGCATCCGCATTGATACCGGCAAACACAATGCGCATCCCGGGCCGGTTGAGCCAGGCTGGCGTCACCAGCTTGGCCGCGATGTCGTCAAACACCACAAGAACATCAGGCTCAAACGTCTCAACCGCACGCAGCGCGGAAGCGGCAGCCGTCTCCATGTGCTGCTCACTGGGCGCGCCGCCCAGGCGCATGTAGTGCCAACGCGTCAGCACCGTGCGCGGATAGTTCTTGATTTCTCTGCGGTAGCTGCGCTCCAGCGCCTGCGTCCAGCCGAAATCCTCGTCATAGCTGTGGATGACCAGAACACGCGGGCTGGTGACGTTGAACACAAGCACCAATATGAGCAACAAGGCCAGGAAGGCGCTGACAAGCAAGGCGGCAATGCTTTTCTTCATACCAGGTCCAGAGCGTCCCAATAGGGTATGGAGACCGCTACGGCCAGCACGCGCAAGGCACACGAAGCGAGGTTGAAACGCAGGAACAGAGGCTCATTGAACGTGCGCCCCTTGCCGTCCGCTGTGCGCAGTTGCGAATACGAACTGCTCTGGTAAGGAAAGAACCACAGATCAGAGAACAGTGCGGCCAGAAACCCGATCAGCCAGGGGTTGATGCCGGTTGCGGCCGCCAACGGCATGAGCAGGATGGCTGACACGACCATGCCGGCCGTGATCGGCAAAGCGAGGCGGATCATCAGCACAACCAGCAACTCCAGGAGGATCAAGCGGCTGACATCCTGCTGCAACAGACTGGCCAGGCCATCAACCCAGGGCTTGACCTGATCCACCAGGTGAAGATAGTCCATGACTCCGGTCAGCCCCTGCAAAGACAACAGAAAGAACACCATGGGCCAATCCACATAGTTCTGAAAGTTCTTCTTGCTGACCAATCCGTACAGCAGCAGCGCCACCAGGATGAACCCGCCTACCCAGGGCAGCGGGATGTGATGCCACGAGACCCCCACCGCGCCCAACAGCAGAAGTGCGAGCGCCATCAGCGTGAACCGTTCTTCTGCCCCCATGGATCCGAGCAGGGCCATCTGCTGCCGCACCTGATCCTTGGACACCGGCACAGCAGTCCCGACGCCAAAGAACAGGCGGTCCAGCAGAAAGTGCCCCAGCGTGATCACCACGGCGCAGACCAAGGCGGCGACAAACCAGAACAGCCCCTGAAACTCGTCCTGCAGCTGTGCGGGCAGCATGGCAAACACGATCAGGTTCGAGCTTTTGCTGGTCAGGAACATGGGCGACATGTTCATCGACCCGGCATAAGTCGCCGCCGCCAGCCGGGTGTGTGCGACGCTGCCGGGCTGCACCGCGCCGGTACTGCAAAAATCGCGGTAGAGCGGCAACACCAGAGCCATGCGGGCGTTGCCGGACGGCATGATGGGCGAAAGCACGTAACCCGAGGCCACCAGGGCGAAGCCATGCCAAAAGGGTGTGTCAGGCAGCAGTAGCCTCATCCACAAGATAAGGCGATAGGACAGGCCTGACGCAACCAGCACCCCCCCAAGCACGTAGACCCCGACAAAAAGGATCAGTCCACTGGACGCAAAACCCGACAGCACCACCTGCGACGGCGCCAGCCCCACCAGCAGCATGGCGGCCATGGCGAACAGCGGCGGCACAAACTCGTCCACCAGCGAAAACATCCACATGCAGACCGTGGCGGTGAGAATGGACAGGAACAAGGTGTTCGGCAAGGCCCAGCCCCGGTACAGCCCCCAGGCCAACAGCAGCAAGGGCAGGAACAGGGTGCACCCCCAGCCCCAGACTTCACGCTTTGGCGATTGCGACGCTGGCTCGACCGGGCGTCCGGCAGGCTGCGGCATAGCCGCACCGCTGAGCCGGGCCAACAAGGTGTTTCGTGCCGCCGGCCCCAGCCACGGCACATCGGCCAGCATCTCCTGTACGGCACGACGCGGCAGGACAAGCAGGTAGCTTGTCTCTATCGCCCGGGCGCCCAGCACATAGTCAGACTGCCCAGCCAGGATCTCCTCGCCCAGCATATCCACGGCGAGTGGCCCGCGCCGGTGCGGCAGGTCCTGCTGTACACACCCTTGCCACACCAGCAACAACTCCGCGGCCGGCGATCCGGCCTGAACAACCGCCTGACCGGCTGGCACACACCGCCACTGAGCCGCCCCCAGCAACCGGGCCAGAGTCCGCCCCGGCAAATCGGCAAACAAGGCTTGCGCCCGGATCCGGGCAACCATTTCCGCGGCGGGAGGGGCCGGCAAGAAAGACGAAGGGCTCATGACCTTGGGTCACACAAACGGGGCAAAAGGTTCCGGAGCAGTATTGCGCCGGGTACAGCCGCGGCGACAACTGCCACCGCACGGTCACCAGGCAACTCAGACGTTGAACAGGAAGTTCATCACGTCGCCATCCTGTACGACGTAGTCCTTGCCCTCGGCGCGCATCTTGCCGGCATCCTTGGCGCCCTGCTCGCCCTTGTAGGCGATGAAATCGTTGAACGCGATGGTCTGGGCACGGATGAAGCCGCGCTCGAAGTCACCGTGGATCACGCCGGCCGCCTTGGGTGCGGTGTCGCCAATGTGGATGGTCCAGGCGCGCACTTCCTTCACACCGGCGGTGAAGTAGGTTTGCAGGCCCAACAGCTTGAAGCCGGCGCGGATCAGGCGGTTCAGGCCCGGCTCCTCCTGGCCCAGCTCCTTGAGGAACTCCAGGCGGTCGGCATCGTCCATCTCGGACAACTCGGCTTCGATCTTGGCGCAGATGGCCACCACCGGCGCGTTCTGCTTGGCGGCGTACTCCTTCAGACGGTCCAGCAGCGGGTTGTTCTCGAAACCGTCTTCGCTGACGTTGCCCACGAACATGGCGGGCTTGGCCGTGATCAAGCACAGCGGCTTGAGCAGCGCCTTCTCTTCATCCGTGAAGTCCAGCGCGCGCACCGGCTTGCCTTCGTTGAGCGCCGCCTGCACCTTGGGCAGGAGCTGCGCCATCTTGGCGGCTTCCTTGTCGTTGCCGCTCTTGGCCGCCTTGGTATAGCGCTGCAGCGCCTTGTCCACCGTGCCGAGGTCGGCCAGGCAGAGTTCGGTCTGGATCACCTCGATGTCGGCAATCGGGTCCACCTTGCCGGCCACGTGGATCACGTTCGGATCGTCGAAGCAGCGCACCACGTTGACGATGGCATCGGTCTCGCGGATGTGGGCCAGGAACTGGTTGCCCAGACCCTCGCCCTGGCTGGCACCGGCCACCAGACCGGCAATGTCGACAAACTCGACGATGGCCGGCACGATGCGCTCGGGCTGGATGATCTCGGCCAGTTGCTGCAGGCGCGGATCGGGCACCTCCACCACACCCACATTGGGTTCGATGGTGCAGAAGGGATAGTTCTCCGCCGCGATGCCCGCCTTGGTCAGGGCGTTGAACAGGGTGGATTTACCGACGTTGGGCAGGCCGACGATGCCGCACTTCAGGCTCATGATGGGGTCTCGAAAAGAAGAGGGGAGATTGTAGCCAGCCGGCCCTGCCCCACCTCACCCCTCAGTCGAAGCGGAAATCGGCCGTCACCGTCTGCCCGACGCGCAGCACCGCATCCACGCCCGCCAGCACGATGGCATTCATGCCGAAGGTGACGGCGCCGTTGACGCGCGCATCCTGCCGGTAGCCTTGCAAGGTGTCGCCCACGGCCGGGTCGCTCAGGGCTGTGGCCGGATCAATATTGGGGATCGGGCAACGCGGACAGGGTTTGACTGGCTTCAGCTGCACCACGCCTTCCTGGGCGGCGATGTGCAGTGCGTCGAGCCGGTCCTCATCGTGCGCCTCCAGCCCGGCCAGCACGATGTTGGGCCGAAAGCGCGCCACGCCGACTGGCGAGTGGCCCGCCGCCTGCAGGCGACCGTTGAGGTCGTCAAGCGCCGCCTGCCCGAGCACCAGCAACGGAAAACCGTCGCTGAACTGGTTGAGTGCCTCGACGCCGCTGGTCCATTTCAGGCTGGACAGGCGCCGCTGCTCGGGATCGAAACGCACCAGCCGGTAGCGCTCGCCCTGCGCGCCCGGCAAGCCCTGCGGCGTGAGAGAAAGGAAATCGGTGAACCACTGGGCCGCCACATCGCCCATGTCGTAGGCAGCCACGTCGTCGTTCCACACCCGCCCCCGTACCGGCTGCTCCACCACATCCACCGCCAGGTTCAGCGCCAGCATGCCGGGCGCGCGCAGCTGCAGCTCGGTGCCACCACGCCGGAACTGCGGCTGCACCAGGGCCAGGCGCGGCTGCTCGCGCTGCGTCACGAACTCGCCCTGCGCATCGACCACCATCCAGGCGCGATCGAGGTCAAAGCCGGTGTCGGTCAAGAGCGCCTCCTGCATCTCGACGCCGGCACAGGACTTGATCGGGTACACGAACAGTTGTGCGGTGCGGGCCTGCACGTCGCCCGCCGGGGTGGATTCACTCACTTGGCATCACTCCAGGATTTGTCATTGATCAGCAACAAGAAGGATTCTGCCCTGCCTTCTACAATGGCCGCCATGGCTCTCCCCCTGGATGTTTGTATACGCGGCAGCGGCATCGTCGGCCGCACCCTGGCGCTGTTGCTGGCACGCGAGCGGCTGCGTGTAGGCCTGGTCGGGGCGCCCCCCCCGGCTGCCGGACCGGATGTGCGCGCCTACGCGCTCAACCGCGCGTCGAAGGAACTGCTGGAATCGCTGCGCTGCTGGCCGGCCACTGACGCAGCCACCCCAGTCACCCGCATGGAGATCGCCGGCGATCGCGGCGGCGAGGTGACCTTCGACACCAGCGAATTCGGAACCGACGCGCTGGCCTGGATCGTGGACGTGCCGGTGCTGGAATCGCTGCTGCGCGATGCGGTGGGCTTCCAGCCCCAGATCGAGCCACTGCAGGCCCCCGCGCCGGCCCGCCTGACCGTGGTCTGCGAAGGCCGCGCCAGCAGCACGCGGACCGAGTTCGGCGTCGACTTCGAAGTCACCCCTTATGCCCAGCATGCCGTGGCGGCGCGCCTGAGCTGCGAGCAACCCCATGCAGGCGTGGCACGCCAATGGTTTGTCGACGGCGACATCCTCGCTTTGCTGCCAATGGGAGGGCCGCAAGGGAACTCCGTGGCGCTGGTGTGGTCTGTCTCTCCAGAGAGGGCGCTGCGACTGCAAGCACTGGACGTCGACACCTTCTGCCGCGAACTGGCGACCGCCTGTGGCCAGGCGCTGGGCGCCATGACGCTGACCAGCGAACGCCGCAGCTGGCCGCTGCAGAGGGCCCAGGCGCGGCAATGGAGTGGGCGTGCCGAGGTGGGCGCGTGGGTTTTGGCTGGCGATGCGGCCCACAACGTCCACCCGCTGGCTGGGCAGGGCCTGAACCTGGGCCTGGCTGACGTGGCCGCGTTGGCCAAGGTGCTCCGCGAGCGCGACTACTGGCGCGGCGTGGATGATCGTCAGCTGCTGCGTCGCTACGAGCGCAGCCGCAAGGCCGGCATGCTGGCGCTGGACGCCGGCATGGACGGCCTGCAGTTGCTGTTTGCGCGCGAAGGTGAAGGCTGGAGCGCCGTGCGCAACTGGGGCATGAAGAGCGTGCAGCGCGCCGGCCCGTTGAAGCAATGGCTGGCCCGGCAGGCCATGGATTTCTGACCAACGCGGCAATGACCGCATGAACTGGATGATGATGAACGTTCTGACCACCTTGGGCGCCTTCACCCTGGCCCTGCTCGGCCTGACCGCCTCGGCGCAGGAAGCCACGATCCGCAAGAACCTGACCGAGCGCATTCCCCAGCTCAAGGCCATCGACGAGATCAGCAAGACGCCGGTCAATGGCCTGTACGAGGTGCGCGTCAACGGCACCGACATCTTCTACACCGACGCCGAGGCCAACTACCTGATCCAGGGCAACCTGATCGACACGCGCCAGCGTCGCAACCTGACCGAAGAGCGCATCGACAAGCTGACCGCCGTCAGCTTCGACAGCCTGCCGCTCAAGGACGCTTTCACCATCGTGCGCGGCAACGGCAAGCGCAAGGTGGCCGTCTTTGCCGACCCGAACTGCGGCTACTGCAAGCGCTTCGAGCGTGACCTGGAAAAGGTCAACAACGTCACGGTCTACACCTTTCTCTACCCCATCCTCAGCGCCGACTCGGCCGAGAAGTCGAAGAACATCTGGTGCGCCAAGGACAAGGGTAAGACCTGGCAGGACTGGATGTACCGCGACCAACAACCGGCCGCAGCCAGCTGCGATGTGTCGGCGATCACACGCAACCTCGAGCTCGGCCGCAAGCACAAGATCACCGGCACGCCGACACTGATCTTTGCCGACGGTTCGCGCGTCCCCGGCGCTATCAACACCCAGCAGATCGAGAAATACCTGAGCGACGTCCGCTAAGCCGCCCATGCCCCCCAAGCAGCCCCCCAGCGCCGTGCACTACCGGATCGAGTTGGCCGATCTGCACGCCCACCTGTTCCGCGTCACGCTGACCATCGCACAACCACAGGCGCAGCAACGCGTCGCCCTGCCGGTGTGGATCCCCGGCAGCTACCTGGTGCGCGAGTTCGCCAAGCATCTGCAGCGGCTGCAAGCCCGGCAAGGCGGCAAGGCCGTTGCGCTGCAGCAGCTCGACAAATGCAGCTGGCAAGTTGATTGCGCGCCGCAGCGGCCGCTGGTGCTGAGCTACGAGGTCTACGCCTACGACAACTCGGTGCGCACGGCCTGGCTCGATGCCACGCGCGGCTTCTTCAACGGCACCAGCCTGTGCCTGCGGGTGCTGGGGCTGGAAGACACACCGCACGAGCTGGAACTGAGGCCGAGCCGCGCCACCAGCCACTGGTCGGCCGTCAGTGGCCTGACGCCCGTGAAGCTCAACCGGCGCGGGTTCGGCCTGTACCGCGCCGCCGACTACGACGAGCTCGTCGACTGCCCCTTCGAGCTGGGCGCATTCTGGAGCGGCGCCTTCAAGGCGGCCGGCATCCCTCATCGTTTTGTGGTGGCCGGCGCGCCGCCCAGCTTCGACGGCGAGCGCCTGCTGGCCGATGTGCGCCGCATCTGCGAGACCGAGATCCGCTTCTGGCACGGCGACGGCAAGCGTGCGTCGCGCAAGCCGCTGCTCTCCAGTTATGTCTTCATGCTCAACGCCACTGACGACGGCTATGGTGGCCTGGAACACCGCAACTCGACAGCGCTGATCTGCTCGCGCCGCGACCTGCCGCGCCTGGGTGCCCGACCGGGCGACGGCTACACCACCCTGCTGGGCCTGATCAGCCACGAGTACTTCCACACCTGGAATGTCAAACGCCTGCGGCCAGCAGAGTTCACCCGCTACGACTACAGCCAGGAAAACTACACCCGGCTGCTCTGGTTCTTCGAGGGTTTCACCAGCTACTACGACGACCTGCTGCTGCGCCGCGCCGGCCTGATCGACGATGCCGGCTACCTCAAGCTGCTGAACAAGACCCTCAACCAGGTGCAGCAGACGCCGGGCCGTGAAGTGCAGTCGGTGGCCCAGGCCAGCTTCGATGCCTGGGTCAAGTACTACCGGCAGGACGAAAACACCCCCAACGCCACCGTGAGCTACTACAGCAAGGGGGCCATGGTGGCGCTGTGCCTCGACCTCAGCCTGCGCGCCGAGGGCCCGCACTCGCTGGACGAGGTCATGCGAGCCCTCTGGCAGCGCTGCCGGGGTGGGCCGATGACGGAAGACGATCTGTTGCAAGTGCTGCACGACGTGTCCGGCCGCGACTGGACACGCGAGCTGCAGCGCTGGGTCCACAGCACGGCCGAGTTGCCGCTGCGGGAGCTGCTGCAACGGCACGGCGTGGCCGTGCACGACGAACCGGCCCAGCTGGCACAGCAACTCGGGCTGCGGGTCTCGGAAGGGGCCGCCATCCAGATCAAGACCGTGCTGCGCGGCGGTGCCGCGGAGCAGGCCGGCCTTGCCGCCGGCGATGAATGGTTAGGTGTCGAAGTGGGCAGCGGCAAAGCCCGCAGCAGCTGGCGCCTGACCCGTCTGGACGATCTGCCGTTGTACGCCGGAACCCACAGCAAGGTGTGTGCCTTGGTCGCACGCGACCGGCGTTTGCTGCAACTGCCGCTGACCTTGCCGCGTGGTGTGACGACCTGGCGTCTGTCGGCAGGTGATGCAGCACGGGTTGCCGCCTGGCTCGCCGCCTGCCCCCTCGCACCGTAACGCGGCCGGCCCCTCCCGCTCAGGCGGCAGGCATCTTGGCCTCGACCTCCTGGCCAAAACGATCGGCCGCCGCTTGCCCACGCACCTCGCGCACCATGGCGTAAGCCCGCTTCATGGCCTCGACGAACTGGGGCAGGGTGCTGGCGGCTTCGATCTTCAGGCACAACTCATCCGCCAAGGGCCCCAGGGCTTCCAGCAACAGCCGGGCCGCCAGCTGCTTGACCGGCGCCAAGGCAGGCACTGACTGCGCTTCTGCCGGCTTGCCGGTCGACGGTGCCAGCACCGGCGTTGGCGCTGGCGCAGCGACCGGCGTGGTCACCAACTCCAGATAGCCCTCGGCCGCGAGTTGGGTCAGCAGATCCTGCGCCTCACCCAGCCCGGCAGCCAGGCGACGCAGCTCCTCGACCGGCTTCTTGCCGTCGACCAGGATCAGCACCGTACGCAGCTTGCCGGTCAGGGAACGGGATGCGATCGCCTCCGTGCCCTTGCCTGACTTGCGGTAGATAGCCCTGTCATCCATGTAGAAGTCTCCCCGGATGTTTCTTGTCGGGGCAATCTTAGCGTCTCTGGTCCAGCACCCGTTTGGCCTTGCCCAAGCTGCGCTCCACGCCGCCTTCCGGGCGCAGCTCGATCTCGACGCTGGTGCCGATGTAGGCCTTGATCTCGTGCTGCAACTGCTTGCCCGCAGCACGGGCGGCCAGGCTGTCAGGAGAGACGCCCGGACGCGTCTCCACCACCACGTGCAGGTCGTCCAGCGGGCCGCTGCGGCGCAGGATGCACTGGTAGTGCGGTGCCAGCTCCGGACGCCGCAGGATCAGCTCCTCGATCTGGCTCGGGAATACGTTGACGCCACGCACGATCATCATGTCGTCGCTGCGTCCGGTGATCTTCTCGATGCGCCGCATGCTGCGCGTGCTGCCCGGCAACAGGCGCGTCAGGTCGCGCGTGCGGTAGCGAATGATGGGCAGTGCTTCCTTGGTCAGGCTGGTGAAGACCAGCTCTCCGACCTGGCCATCCGGTAGCAGCTCGCCGGTTTCGGGGTCGATGATCTCCGGGTAGAAGTGGTCTTCCCAGATCGTCGGCCCGTCCTTGGTCAACGCGCATTCGCTGGCCACGCCGGGACCGATCACCTCGCTCAGACCGTAGATGTCCACGGCGTCCAGCCCCATGCGCAGCTCGATGGCGCGCCGCATGTCATTGGTCCAGGGTTCGGCGCCGAAGATACCGATGCGCAGGCCGGACTCGGTAGGCCGCAGACCCTGGCGCTCGAACTCCTCAGCAATTGCCAGCATGTAGCTCGGCGTCACCATGATGATGTCGGGCTTGAAGTCCTGGATCAGCTGCACCTGGCGCTCGGTCTGACCGCCACCGAAAGGCACCACCGTCAGCCCCAGCCGCTCGGCGCCGTAGTGCGCTCCCAAGCCGCCGGTGAAGAGGCCATAGCCGTAGCTCACGTGCACCATGTCGCCAGGACGGGCTCCGGCGGCGCGGATGCTGCGCGCCACCACGGTGGCCCAGGTATCGATGTCCTTCGCGGTATAGCCCACCACCGTCGGTTTGCCGGTCGTGCCACTGGAGGCATGGATGCGCACGCACTGCTCGCGCGGCACCGCGAACATGCCGAAGGGATAGCTGTCGCGCAGGTCCTTCTTGGTGGTGAAGGGAAACTTCGCCAGGTCGGCCAGCGACTGGCAGTCGTCCGGGTGTACACCGGCGGCATCGAACTTCGCCCGGTACACCGATGAGTTCTGGTAGGCGTGCTGCAGCGTGGCCTTGAGTCGCTTGAGCTGCAGGCTGCGCAGCTCGTCGATGCTGGCCGTCTCGATCGGCTCCCAGGGGAACTCCCGCTGCTTCATGCGGCCTCCGGAATGACTGTGCCCTGGATCTGGGCACTCTTGCCGCGGAACATGGCCACCACTTCGCCACGCTGGTTGCTCACCTTCATGTCGTAGATGCCGTGCCGACCCTGCAGGGTCTGCTCCACGCCTTCACAGGTCAGCACATCGCCGAGATGCGCCGGCCGCAGGAACTCGATGCTGCAGCCGGCCGCCACCGCCACCTTGTTGTAGCTGTTGCAGGCAAAGGCGAAGGTGGAATCCGCCAGGGTGAAGATCAGCCCGCCATGGCAAATGGCATGGCCATTGAGCATGGGTTCACGCACCGTCATGCGCATCACGGCGCGCCCGGGCGCGCAGGACAGCAGTTCCATCTGCATGAATTCACGCGACGCGCGATCGGCGGCAAACATGGAAGCGCCCACTTCGCGCGCCAGTACCTCAGCTTGGGTCGGATGGCCCATGTCTCACTCCCCCTTGAATTGCGGGCTGCGTTTGTCGAGAAACGCCTGCACCCCTTCGATGTAATCATGCGTGCGCCCCAGCACAGACTGGGTGTCACGCTCGGCATCCAGCTGCTGGTCCAAGCTGCGGCTGCCCGCCTCACGCAGCAGGTGGCGCGTCGCCACCAGCGCCTTCGTCGGCATCACCGCCAGTCGTTGCGCCAGCTCCAAGGCAGCGCCCAGGCAGTCATCACTCACTTGCCAGATCAGGCCCCAGTCGCGGGCCTGCTCGGCGCTCAGCTTGTCGCCGGTCATGGCCAGCGCCATGGCCCGCGCCAGGCCCAGACGCTGCGGCAGGAACCACGAGCCCCCCGCGTCGGGAATAAGTCCGATCTTGCTGAAAGCCTGGATGAAGCTGGCCTGGGGTGCGGCGATGGCGATGTCGCAGGTCATGGCCAGCGAGGCACCGGCGCCCGCCGCCACGCCATTGACGGCGGCGATAACCGGCATGCGCAGGGCCTGCACACGCCGCACGGTGGGATTGAAGGCCTGCTCGATGACCGGGCCAGGATTGGCGCGCTCCACCAGATCGGGGCCGGGCGCGAAGTCGAACTCCGACAGATCGGCGCCGGCACAGAAGCCGCGCCCCGCCCCGGTGATCACCATGGCACGGATGGCCGGATTGGCTTCGGCCCGTTCGAGCGCGGCCCACAGCTCGCGGTGCATCTGGCGGGTGAAGCTGTTGAGCGCTTGCGGCCGGTTCAGGGTGGCAATGGCCACCGCCCCCTGCTCGGCATACAGCACAGACGATTCGGCGACCGATGCGCCGGCAGACTCAGGCATGAGACATCCCTCGGGTTGACGTGACCGACACCACGCCGACCTGACGCAGCAGACCGCATGGCCAAGCCAATTTAACATCTCCCGACCGATCGGTCGGTTAATGTTTTCCCTTGGTTTTGTCTCGAAAAAGACGCGCCGACTAGACCAGCGTCACCTTCTTGAACTTGCGCTTGCCGACCTGCAATACATAGGTGCCGGCACCGAGCTTGAGCCCCTTGTCGCTGACCACGCTGGCGTCAATGCGCACGCCGCCGCCATCGATCAGGCGGTTGCCCTCACCACTGGAGGCGGCCAGGCCGGTGAGCTTGAGCAGGGCGCCAATGCCCATCGAGCCCCCGTCCAGGCTGACGGTCTGCTCCTCGATCTGGTCGGGTATGCCGCCCTTGCTGCGGTTGATGAAGTCCTGCTCGGCCGCCTCGGCCGCGGCGGCCGAATGGAAGCGCGCCGTGATTTCCTTGGCCAGCAGCACCTTGGCCTCTTTCGGATTGCGCCCTTGCGCCACCTCCTGCTGGAGCTTGCCGATCTCGTCCAGGCTGCGGAAGCTCAGCAGGGTGTACCAGCGCCACATCAGCTCGTCACTGATGGACAGCACCTTGGCGAACATGGTGTTGGCGTCTTCAGTGATGCCGATGTAGTTGTTCTTGGACTTGGACATCTTGTCCACACCATCCAGCCCCTCCAGCAGCGGCATGGTCAGGATGCACTGCGGCTCCTGGCCGTACTCGGCCTGCAGGTGGCGCCCCATCAGCAGGTTGAACTTCTGGTCCGTGCCGCCCAACTCCAGGTCGCTCTTCAACGCCACCGAGTCATAGCCCTGCATCAGCGGATAGAGGAACTCGTGCACCGAGATCGGGTTGCCGGCCTTGAAGCGGTCGTGAAAGTCGTTGCGTTCCATCATGCGCGCCACGGTGTACTTGGCTGCCAGCTGGATCATGCCCATGGAGCCCAGCGGGAGGCACCATTCGCTGTTGTAGCGGATCTCGGTCTTCTGCGGATCCAGCACCAGGCTGGCCTGCTTGTAGTAGGTCTCGGCATTGGCCTTGATCTGTTCGGGTGTCAGCGGCGGGCGGGTGCTGTTGCGGCCCGAGGGGTCGCCGATCAGGCTGGTGAAGTCGCCGATCAGGAAGATCACCTGATGCCCCAGGTCCTGCAGCTGGCGCATCTTGTTGAGCACCACGGTGTGGCCGATGTGGATGTCAGGCGCCGTCGGATCCAGCCCCAGCTTGATACGCAGCGGCTGGCCGGTGGCCTCGGCGCGTGCCAGCTTCTGTACCCAGTCGGCCTCCGGGATCAGTTCCTCGCAACCGCGCAAAGTCACCGCCAAGGCGTTCCGGACACGATCGGTAACAGGAAAATTCAATGGGGAGGCTTGATTCATAAGGGTTTTTCCAGATGCCAGGGGGGCTGAGCGGGCTATACTCGCCTTTTGCCACTGCGCCGGATTTTAGTGTGCCGCACCTTCGGAGGTGCCGCGCGTTCCGATCAGGCCGCACTCACATCTCTCGGGTTGTCTTTGAAAAACGGTCTGATCACCGCTGGTAGCACCTTTTTGAACCTCGCGGGGCAATGGGTCGAGCGCCACCCGAAACGGGTCATGGGTGCCGTGGCTGCTGCCCTGCTGCTCGGCGGCGGCGGTGCCTACGCCGTGGCGTCGGCCGTGGTGTCGCTGGGGCCGGATGCCGAGCAGCTGCCGGTGCGGGAGGTCCGCGAGGCCGTGACGCCGTTGGCGCTGCAGCCCCAGGCCGAGGTACTGGACCTCCACCGCTTCAACCTGTTCCGCTCCGATCTCACGCGCTCGACCGACACGGCCGACACCCTGCTCAAGCGCCTGGGCATCAACGATCCGGCAGCCGCAGCCTTCCTGCGCGCGGATGCCCATGCCCAGAAAACGTTGCTGGGCCGTGTCGGCCGCAGCGTGACCGTAGAAGCCAGCGATAACAACACCCTGGTCAAGCTGACCGCACGCTGGAGCCCGGAAGACGATGGCCGCTTCACACGCCTAGTGATCGAGAAGCAGCCCAATGGCTTCAGCTCCCGGCTGGAGACCGCTCCGTTGACGGCGTCGACCCGCATGGCCAGCGGCGTGATCCGCAGTTCGCTGTTTGCGGCCACCGATGACGCCCGCATCCCGGACGCGATTGCCATCCAGGTCGCAGAGATCTTCTCCGGCGATATTGACTTCCACCGGTCCCTGCGCAAGGGCGACCGCTTCTCGGTGGTCTATGAAACGCTGGAGGGCGATGGCGAACCCTTGCGTGCCGGTCGTGTCCTGAGTGCCGAGTTTGTCAACAGCGGCAAGACCTACCAGGCCATGTGGTTCCAGGAGCCCGACAACCAGGCCGCCGCCGTGCATGAGGCGGGGCGTGCCACGCACAACCTAACCAAGGGCGGCTACTACACCTTGGATGGGCAAAGCCTGCGTCGCGCCTATCTGGCTTCGCCGCTGGAGTTCTCCCGCGTCTCCAGCGGCTTCAAGATGCGCTTCCACCCGATTCTGAAGCAGTGGCGGGCGCATCTGGGCGTTGACTACGCCGCGCCGGTCGGCACGCCGGTGCGCAGTGTGGGCGACGGCGTTGTCGAGTTCGCTGGGGTGCAGAACGGCTTCGGCAACGTGGTGTTCATCAAGCACCGCAACAACCACACCACGGTCTATGCACACCTGAGTCGCATCAGCGTCAAGCGGGGGCAGACGGTCAACCAGGGGCAGAACATCGGCGCTGTGGGCGCCACCGGCTGGGCCACCGGACCGCACCTGCACTACGAATTCCGAGTCAACGGCAACCACCAGGACCCGCTCACGATTGCCCGCCAGAGCGAAACTGTGCCGGTCTCGGCTGCTGCCAAACCGGCCTTCCTGCGCTCGGCATCGGTCGTCCGTCAGCAGTTGCTGGCTGCTGCCTCTCTGCAGCCGGGCTCGGCCCAGTAATTCCCGCACGGGAGTTCATGCCTGAGCTTTACATCGGCCTGATGTCCGGCACCTCGCTGGACGGGGTGGACGGGGTGCTTGCCGAATGCAGTGAAGGGCAAGCACGGGTCATCCAGCATGTGCATCACCCCTTCCCGGCATCGCTTGCTGCAGAGTTGCTGCACCTCAACACCCCGGGCGACAACGAGTTTCACCGGGCCGCTCTGGCCGCTAACGCGCTGGCCCGCTGCTACGCCCAGGTGGTCCACCAACTGCTGCATGCCGCCTCGCTGGCCCCCTCCGCCGTGCGTGCCATTGGCGCCCATGGGCAGACGGTCCGTCACCGCCCCGGAGAGTTCGACGGCGTCGGCTACACCTTGCAGCTCAACAACCCGGCCTTGCTCGCCGAGCTGACTGGCATTGATGTGGTGGCAGACTTTCGCAGCCGCGACGTCGCCGCCGGTGGCCAAGGGGCCCCTTTGGTGCCGGCCTTCCATCAGGCTGTATTCGGGCAGTTGGGTCAGACCGTCGCTGCGCTCAACATTGGTGGCATCGCCAACCTGTCGGTGCTGCGCGAGTCCAGCGTGCTGGGCTTCGATTGCGGACCGGGCAACGCCCTCATGGACGCCTGGTGCCAGCAGCACACCGGCCAGCCCTACGACGCCGAAGGCCGCTGGGCGGCCAGTGGCCGCGTGAACGAGGCGCTGCTACAGGCCCTGTTGAGCGAGCCCTATCTGGCGCTGCCTCCTCCAAAGAGCACCGGCCGCGACCTCTTCAACCCCGGGTGGCTGAACGCCAAGTTGCGGTCCTTCCCTGCGGTGGCGGCAGCGGATGTGCAGGCCACCTTGACCGAGCTGACCGCCCGGGCTTGCGCGGCCGATGTGCAACGCCACGCGAATGGCGGACGTCAACTCATCGTCTGTGGCGGCGGCGCCCTCAATAGCTACCTGATGCAGCGTTTGCAGGCCCTGCTGCCGCTCTGGTCGGTCGTTTCTTCGGCGCAGGCTGGCCTGCCGCCGCTCCAGGTGGAGGCCGCAGCCTTTGCCTGGTTGGCCTGCAGGACCCTGCACCGACAGACCGGCAGCCTACAAAGCGTCACGGGCGCCCAAGGCGCCCGTGTGCTGGGAGCGGTCTATCCGGCCTGAGCCGGGTCGACGCTCAAACGGAGAACGAGGAACCGCAACCGCAGGTCGTAGTGGCGTTCGGGTTCTTGATCACGAACTGGGCACCCTGCAGGTCTTCCTTGTAGTCGATCTCGGCACCGACCAGGTACTGGTAACTCATGGCATCGATCAACAGGGAGACACCATTCTTCGTCATGGTGGTGTCGTCCTCGTTGGCCACCTCGTCGAAAGTGAAGCCATACTGGAAGCCCGAACACCCGCCGCCTTGCACAAAGACGCGCAGCTTGAGGTCTGGGTTGCCCTCTTCGGCGATCAGGTCAGCCACCTTCGCAGCAGCACTGTCGGTGAACAGAATCGGGGCAGGCATCTCGGACTGGATGTTGTCGGCGACGGCACTCATGGAAGTCTCCAATTAAGACGAATTGAGCGAATAGTACACCATTTCGCTCAAGAATTCAGGCGGCGGCTTATTCGTTGTTGGCCGCCAGCTTCAGGGTGGGCTTGTCTTCCACCGCACCCACCGGACACAGCTGGCCGGCGATGATCGCGCCCTGGTGCATTTCCAGCGCGCTGTAGTGCACGTCGCCCTCAATGTTCGCCTTGGGCTGCAGCTCCAGCATCAGGCGGGCGTAGACAGGTCCTTTGACGCTGCCGTTGATGATGACGTGGTCGGCATGGATTTCGCCGACCACCGAAGCCGTCTCGGAAATCACCAAGATGCTGGGCTGGTCCGCCGTGGCATTGACGTCACCAATCACCTTGCCGTCGATGCGCAGGCCATCGGAGAACGTCAGGGTGCCGTCAATCTGGCTGCCCTCAGCAATCAGGCTCTTGATCGGGGGCTGCTTTTTCTTGTTGAACATGTCCGGCTCCTCCTAGATGGAAACTACAACTTGATCGACTGCACGGCCTTGGTTACCGCGCCGTCCATGACTTTGGCGGAAACACCCTTGACCACGGTCTGGGGTGGCAATTCAAACACGCCCTCGACCCGACCATACTGGCGAAACTTCAGCACCTGGGGGCCTGCCGGCAGGGACGCCGACCAAGGCCTGCCGCCCTGCAGGCCCGTGAAGCTCAACTCCAGCCGACCATTGAACTCCGGCGCATTCTTCAGCGGCTGGATAACCAGAACCTGCCATTTTATGTGACGACCGTCCTGCAGTTCCGCCTGCAGCCCGCGGATGGCCAGACTCTCACTGCCGCCGGCCGGGATGAGCTTCTCGAAGAAGCCCAGGTCGTCTCGCAGGCTGCGGTTCTCGGCTTCCAACTGCTTGTTCAATGCACTCAGGCTCTCCTGCGCCGCCTTCTCCGCGGTCAACAGCGTGGTCGAAGTACTGGCCACCGATAACGCCTTGTCGCGCTCTTCCCGCATGGCCACGAGCTGCTGGCGCAGCGTGTTCACCTCGCCGCGCAACTGGATGATTCTTTCGCCGCTGTCACCGTCGATGCCGGCAATGTCCTTGCCGAACTCGAAGGCCCACAGGCCGATGGCAGCGCAAAACCCCAGCACGATGGCCACCACCGCCCAACGGAACGGCCACGGCAGCGCACTGCGCACGGCCATGCGCGGGGCACTGATGGTGAGGCGGCGACGCAGCAGACGAAATCTCATGGAAGGGGGAGTCTAGCAGTCGGAAATGACAACGGCCGCCAGAATTTCCATCCTGGCGGCCGTTGTGCTGCAACAAATTGCAGCAGGCGAAACTTGCTGTGAAATTAACGCTTGCTGAACTGCTTGCGACGGCGTGCAGAGTGCAGACCGACCTTCTTACGTTCGACTTCACGCGCATCGCGCGTCACAAAGCCGGCCTGGCTCAGCGCCGGCTTGAGCGAGGCGTCGTAGTCGATCAGGGCACGGGTGATGCCGTGGCGGGTGGCGCCGGCCTGGCCGGACTCACCGCCGCCGTGCACGTTGACCTGGATGTCGAAGGTTTCGGCATGGTTGGTCAGCACGAGCGGCTGCTTGGCGATCATGATCGAGGTCTCGCGGCCGAAATATTCCTGGATATCCTTGCCATTGACCGTGATCTTGCCGGTGCCTTTTTTCAGAAACACGCGGGCGACGCTGGACTTGCGACGGCCGGTGCCATTGTTCCATTCACCAATCATCTCAAGGCTCCTTAGATTTCCAACACTTTGGGTTGCTGGGCGGTGTGCGGGTGCTCGGCACCACCGTACACCTTGAGCTTCTTGATCATGGCGTAGCCGAGCGGGCCCTTGGGCAGCATGCCCTTGACGGCCTTCTCGAGAGCGCGGCCCGGATGCTTGGCCTGCATGTCACGGAAGTTGGTGGCATAGATACCGCCCGGGAAACCGGAGTGACGGTAGTACACCTTGTCGAGTTCCTTGGTTCCGGTCACACGCAGCTTGGCTGCGTTGATGATGACAATGAAGTCACCGGTATCGACGTGAGGCGTATAAATGGCCTTGTGTTTGCCGCGCAAACGGAGAGCAACTTCGCTGGCTACTCGTCCGAGGACCTTGTCGGTCGCGTCAATCACAAACCACTCGTGCTTCACGTCAGCGGGTTTGGCGCTGATCGTTTTGGTCATGAGTTTTCTCTTGAAAGAGGGTTTGGGCGGCCCTTTTCCACGGTCGGTTTTCCTCTGATGGGAATCTCTTAGGTGGGATGGAATGCCTTCGCCGCGGGGCCACAAAAGCGCTGCGAAGCCTGCCATTATACAAAAACCGGCTATTTCAGCCAACCCCGGATCGGCGCCCGCAGTTACCATAGCCGCCTATGTTCAGTTACCGCCATGCCTTCCATGCCGGCAACCACGCCGATGTGCTCAAGCACACGACGCTGATTGCCATGCTTCGCCACCTGACGCAGAAGGAGGCGGCGCTGACGGTGCTGGACACCCACGCCGGCGCTGGCCTGTACCGGCTCGACAGCGAGTTTACCGAGACCAGCGGCGAGGCCGCGGACGGTATCCAGCGCCTGCTCCAACCACAGGACGGGGAAGCACTGGCGCCTGCCCTGGAGGATTACCTGGGAGTAATCGCCAACTTCAATAACAAGAAGAGCTGGCGCGTCTACCCGGGCTCGCCCTTCATCATCCAGCACCTGCTGCGCCCGCACGACCGGCTCAAGCTGTTCGAGTTGCACCCAACCGATGCCAAGACGCTGGCGGCCAACGTGGCCCAACTCGACGCCGGCCGCCAAGTGGCCGTATTGCGTGAAGACGGTTTTGAAGGCCCGCGCAAGTTCCTGCCGCCACCGTCGCGGCGCGCCCTGCTGCTGTGCGACCCCAGCTACGAGATCAAAAGCGATTACGCCCGGACCGCCGACATGGTGTCCGAGGCGCTCAAGCGTTTCCCGACCGGCTGCTACGCCTTCTGGTATCCCATCATCCCGCGTCCGGAAGCGCATGAACTGCCGCGTCGGCTCAAGACATTGACCACCAAAGCCGGCAAACCCTGGCTGCACGCCACGCTGACCGTCAAATCCAGCGGCAAGCCCACGCTTGGCGCCGAGGCCACCGGCAAGACCCGCCCCGGGCTGCCCGCCAGCGGCATGTTCATCATCAATCCGCCGCACACCCTCAAGGCCGCGCTGCAAGCGGCCCTGCCGCAAATGGCCACCTTGCTGGCGCAGGACCGGCACGCGACCTGGTCACTCGACACCGGGGGTTAACCCCAGCCCAATTAACCGACCGATCGGTCGGTTAATTGACTATACTGCCGCTCAAGCGGGGCCCGGAAGGCGCCGCAGGAGACTGGCATGTACACGCAGGCACTTGATCTTCCCGACGGCGGCAGCACCAAACCGGTGGCGGTGGCCGACCCCGCTCAGGCCGGGCCGCAGGCCCGTTTCGACGCCACCGTCGACGCCGACGGCCGCATCGAACCGCAGGACTGGATGCCCGAGGCCTACCGCAAGACGCTGGTGCGCCAGATCAGCCAGCACGCGCACAGCGAAATCGTGGGCATGCTGCCCGAAGGCAACTGGATCTCGCGCGCGCCCTCGCTCAAGCGCAAGGCCATCCTGATCGCCAAGGTGCAGGACGAAGGCGGCCACGGCCTGTACCTCTACAGCGCAGCCGAAACGCTGGGCACCTCGCGCGACGAGATGCTGGACGCGCTGCACAGCGGTCGCGCCAAGTACAGCTCCATCTTCAACTATCCGACCCTGAACTGGGCCGACGTCGGCGTCATCGGCTGGCTGGTCGATGGCGCGGCCATCATGAACCAGATCCCGCTCTGCCGCTGCTCCTACGGCCCTTATGCACGGGCCATGATCCGCATCTGCAAGGAGGAGAGCTTCCACCAGCGCCAGGGCTACGAGGCGCTGCTGACCATGATGCAAGGCTCAGCCGCCCAGCGTGCCATGGTGCAGGACGCCGTGAACCGCTGGTGGTGGCCGGTGCTGGCCATGTTCGGCCCGCCCGATGCTGACAGCCTGCACAGTGGCCAGAGCATGCGCTGGGGCATCAAGCGCATCAGCAACGACGACCTGCGCCAGCGCTTCGTCGATGCCACCGTGCCGCAGGCGAAAGTGCTGGGCGTCACCCTGCCCGACCCCGACCTGACGTGGAACGAGGAACGCCAGCACTACGACTACGGTGCCATCGACTGGGACGAGTTCTGGGCCACAGTCAACGGCAACGGCCCGTGCAATCGCGAGCGCCTGGCCACCCGGGTGAAAGCCCACAACGACGGCCAGTGGGTGCGCGACGCTGCCCTGGCCCATGCCGAGAAACAACGTCACCGCGCCATGAAGGAGGCCGCATGAGCACCACGAAAAAGGAATGGCCGCTGTGGGAGGTTTTCATCCGCAGCAAGCAGGGTCTGGAACACAAACATTGCGGCAGCCTGCACGCGGTCGACGCCGCGCAGGCGTTGCAGATGGCGCGTGACGTCTACACCCGCCGGCAGGAAGGTGTGAGCATCTGGGTCGTGCCGTCGATCGCGATCACCGCCAGCGCGCCGGACGACAAGGGCGAGCTGTTCGACCCGGCGGGCGACAAGATCTACCGCCATCCGACCTTCTACCGCATCCCCGACGAAGTGGGCCACATGTGATGCAGGCCCCGGTCGATTACCTGCTGCAATTGGCCGACAGCGCGCTCATCCTCGGCCAGCGCAACGCCGAGTGGTGCGGTCACGCGCCGGTGCTGGAAGAGGACATGGCCATGGCCAATGTCAGCCTCGACCTGATCGGCCAGGCGCGCCTGCTCTACCAGTACGCTGCCACGCGCCTGAACGCCGAAGGCAAAGGCACGCCGGCGCTGACCGAGGACAGCCTGGCTTATTTCCGCGACGCCCCGGAGTTCCGCAACTACACCCTGCTGGAGCTGCCGCACTTCCCGAGCCGCACCGGCCTGCTGGCGCCGGCCGCCGCGACCGAGCGCGACTTCGCCACCACCATCGCACGCAACTTCCTCTACAGCGCCTACATGGCCTTGCTGTGGGAAGCGCTGCAAGACTCGAAGGACGAGGAACTGGCCGCCATCGCCGCCAAGTCGCTGAAGGAAACCCGTTACCACCTGCGCCACAGCCGTGACTGGCTGGTACGCCTGGGCGATGGCACTGCCGAATCGCACCAGCGCCTGCAAGCCGCCTTGCAGCACCTGATGCCCTACACCCAGGAGTTCTGGTTTGCCTCGGAAGCGGAGAGCGCCGCGGCTGCACAGGGCACAGGCGTGCTGCCCGCCACGCTGCAGGCCGACTGGGACGCACTGGTGGATGACGCCTTGCAGGAGGCCACGCTGCAGCGCCCGCCCGCAGCCGGCTATGTGACGCAGGGCAAGTGCGGTCGCCACTCGGAACACCTGGGCTACGTGCTGGGCGAGATGCAAGGCTTGGCACGCCAGCACCCCGGAGCCAGCTGGTGAACCGACAGGAGATCGAGGCCCTACTGGAGGGGATTCCCGATCCCGAGATTCCGGTCGTCAGCATTCGCGAGCTCGGCATGCTGCGCGACGTCCGCGTCGACGGCGACGAGGTCGAGGTGGTGATCACCCCCACCTACAGCGGCTGCCCGGCCATGGACCAGATCGAGGCCGACATCCGCGCGGCACTCGCGCCACACCCGCTGCGCACGCGCGTCACGCGTCAGCTGGCGCCGGCCTGGAGCACCGACTGGATCGGCCCGGAAGCACGCGAGAAGCTGCGCCGCTACGGCATCGCACCGCCGCAAGGCCCGGCAGCGGCCGAGCAGGTCATCCGCTTCGTCACCAAAAATGCTCCTGAAAAAGGAGCACCTGACGCACACCACGCAAGGGCGGAGAGCCAAAAACATGCTGTCACCTGCCCGCGCTGCGGTTCGGCCCATACCGTGGAGAGTTCGCACTTCGGCTCCACGGCCTGCAAGTCGCTCTGGCGCTGCCTGGACTGCCGCGAACCGTTCGACTACTTCAAACCCTACTGAGCACGATGTCGACCCCTCACTTCCACGAACTGTTCGTCAAGCGCATCACGCCGCAGGCCGCCGGTGCGGTGGCCGTGACGCTGGCCATCCCACCCGCGCTGCGCGACACCTACGCCTTCCAGCCCGGGCAGTTCCTCACGCTGCGTGCGCAGATCAACGGCGAGGCGGTGCGGCGCAGCTATTCGATCTGCAGCAGCACGCAGCAATACGCGCGTGCGCAGGAGATCGAGGTCGGCATCAAGCCGGTGAACGGCGGCGTGTTCTCGAACTGGGCTGCCACGCAGCTGCAGCCAGGCGACACACTCGACGTCATGCCGCCCGATGGCCGCTTCACCACGCACATGGACAACCCTGGTGCGCACCGCGTCGGGTTTGCGGCCGGCTCGGGCATCACACCCATCCTGTCGCTCATCGCCAGCACGCTGGACGATGACCCTGAGGCGCGCTTCACCCTGGTCTACGGCAACCAGCGCACCGACAGCATCCTGTTCAACGAACGGCTGCAGGACCTGAAGGACCGCTACCCGACGCGGCTGTCGCTGATCCATCTGCTGTCACGCCAGTCGCAGGATGTGCCGCTGTTCAACGGCCGGATCGACGGCCCCAAGGTCTCAGAGCTGCTGGCCACGCTGATTCCGGTGGCGGGCATCGACGAGGCCTTCGTCTGTGGTCCCGAGGGGATGATCGAGGCCACCGAACATGCACTGCTGGCCGCCGGCTTGGACAAGGCACGACTGCGCACCGAGCGCTTTGCCACGGCCGGCGTGCCGACACCGCCGCCTGCGCCCGGCGCATCGACCAACGCCGCGACGGCGCCGATCAAGTTCGACGTCGTGCTCGACGGCAAGACACACCATCTCGGACTGCAGCCGCGCGACAAGCTGCTCGACATCGCACTGGCCGCCGGCCTGGACCTGCCCTACTCGTGCAAGGGCGGCGTCTGCTGCACCTGCCGCGCCCGCGTGCTGGAAGGCAAGGTCGAGATGGAGAAGAACTTCACCCTCGAAGGCTGGGAAATCGACAAGGGCTTCGTGCTGACCTGCCAGGCCCGCGCGCTCACGCCCAAGGTGGTGGTGAGCTACGACGAACGCTGAACCGTCCGTCCGCGGTCAGAGGCCCAGGCGCTGGCAGAGCGCCAGCGTCGCGCCGCTCTGGTTCATGCTGTAGAAGTGCAAGGCCGGGGCACCACCGGCGCGCAGCTGTTCGCACAGCTCGCTCACCACGTCGAGGCCGAAAGCCTTGATGGACGCGGTGTCGTCGCCATAACTCTGCAGGCGCAAGCGGATCCAGCGCGGAATCTCGGCGCCACAGGCGTCACTGAAGCGCATCAGCTGGGTGGAGCTGGTGATGGGCATGATGCCCGGCACGATGGGCACCGTCACGCCTTGCGCGTCGGCCTCTTCCACGAAGCGGAAGTAGGCGTCGGCGTTGTAGAAGTACTGCGTGATGGCCGAGTCGGCGCCGGCCTTCACCTTGGCCACAAAGGCCTGCAGGTCGGCCGCCGGCGACCTGGCCTGCGGGTGCATCTCGGGGTAGGCGGCCACTTCGATATGGAAGTCGTCGCCGGTCTCGGCGCGGATGAAGGCCACCAGGTCACTGGCGTACTGGAACTCGCCACCCAGGCCGTAGCCGCTGGGCAGGTCACCGCGCAGCGTCACCAGGCGCTTGACGCCCATGGCCTTGAGCGTGGCCAGGTTCTCGCGCATGCTGGCCTTGGTGGCGCCGATGCAGGAAATGTGCGAAGCGGCGTCCATGCCTTCGGCCAGAATCTCGCGCACGGCGGCAAACGTTCCTTCTTGCGTGGAGCCGCCGGCGCCATAGGTCACGGAGCAAAACTCGGGCTTGAGCGCATAGAGCTGCTGGCGCACGGTGCGCAGCTTGGTCACGCCTTCAGGCGTCTTGGGCGGAAAAAACTCGATACTGAGGGGAAGTCGGGGCGCTTCGCTCATATGCATGCCCTCCTTTTTATTTGATCGCGTGAATGAAGAACTCGCGGTTGCCGTCGCCACCGGCAATCGGGGAGTCGAACCAGTCCTGCACCGTCAGGCCGAGCGCCGCGCAGGCCTCACGCAGACGCTGCTCGACCACCGGAAACACCGACGCGTCGCGCACGATGCCGCCCTTGCCCACCTGACCCGGCTGCAGTTCGAACTGCGGCTTGACCAGCATGAGCAGATGCCCGCCGGGCGCCAGCAGCGGCACCAGGGCCGGCAGCACCAGCGTCAACGAGATGAAGGACAAATCTCCGGTGATCACCTGAAAGACCGGCGTCACCTGCTGGTCGGCAAACTCGGCGCGACGGCGGCGCTGCCTGGGCAAGGTGCCCTCGGCCGCGGCCTTGGCCCGCGCAGCACGCTGGGCCTTGAAGGCCTCGATCTCGTGCTCCTTGGCGTCGTCACTGTCGTCGTAGTCGTCGGCAATCTCACCGCCATTGCGCATCCAGGCGTAGGGCGCCTGCGGCTGGGTCTCGTTGTCTTCCTCGTCCTCGACCGTTTCACACAGGGCCTCCTCCCACGCCTGGGCCAGGGACTCTGCCGTGATGGCACGGGCATTCAAGCCCTCCAGACAGACCACACGTGGATCAGCGCGCAAGCTGGTGTGCAGCTGGTCACGCCCCACATCCAGCCCCACCACCCGCGCCGCGCCATGCGCCAGCAGGCAGTGCGTGAAACCGCCCGTCGACTGCCCCACATCGAGACACTGCAGGCCCTGGACCGACAGCCCCGCCTGCTTCAGGGCGCCTTCGAGCTTGAGGCCACCGCGCGACACATAACGCGCCTCGGCCTCATCCAGCAAGCGGACTTCGGCCACCACCGGAATCTCGTCACCGTTCTTGGCCACCTTGCGCCACGGCGAAGCGGCACTCAGGCGCCATTCAACGCCTGAGCCAATCAGCCGTTGTGACTGCGCCCGCGACGCAGCCAGGCCGCGTTCGACGAGAAGTTGATCAGCTCGCATGGAATGGGAAAGTGCTGCTACGCCTAGGCGCGTAGCGAGCGGCCGTCAGCCGAGACGCGGGTGGCCGGAAACCGGAACGACCTCGAGGGTCGTGAGGATTTCCGGACGGGCCCCGCAACGACGGATCACGGCCGCGCAGTAGCGCTTAGTAACGGTAGGTGTCGGGTTTGTAGGGGCCTTGCTTCGGCACGCCAATGTAGGCCGCCTGCTCGTCCGTCAGCTCGGTCAGCATCGCGCCGACCTTCTTCAGGTGCAGACGTGCCACCTTCTCGTCCAGGTGCTTGGGCAGCACATAGACCTTGCCCTGCTCGTAGTAGTCGCTGTGGGTGAACAGCTCGATCTGGGCGATGGTCTGGTTGGCGAAGGAGGAGCTCATCACGAAGCTCGGGTGGCCGGTGCCGCAGCCCAGGTTCACCAGACGGCCCTTGGCCAGCAGGATGATGCGCTTGCCGTCCGGGAAGATCACGTGGTCGACCTGCGGTTTGATCTCTTCCCACTTGCACATTTCTTCGAGCTTGGCGACCTGGATCTCGTTGTCGAAGTGGCCGATGTTGCAGACGATGGACTGGTCCTTCATCTTGGCCATGTGTTCGTAGGTGATGACGTCGCGGTTGCCGGTGGTGGTGACGAAGATGTCGGCCTTGTCAGCGGCGTACTCCATGGTCACGACCTTGTAGCCCTCCATGGCGGCCTGCAGCGCGTTGATCGGGTCGATCTCGGTCACCCAGACCTGGGCGCTCAGTGCGCGCAGGGCCTGGGCCGAACCCTTGCCCACGTCGCCGTAGCCGGCCACCACGGCCACCTTGCCGGCGATCATGACGTCGGTGGCGCGCTTGATGCCGTCCACCAGCGACTCGCGGCAGCCGTACAGGTTGTCGAACTTGCTCTTGGTCACCGAGTCGTTGACGTTGATGGCGCGGAACATCAGGGTGCCCTTGGCGCTCATTTCCTTCAGGCGGTGCACGCCGGTGGTGGTCTCTTCGGTCACGCCGATGATCTGGGCGCTCTTGCGGCTGTACCAGGTCGGGTCTTCGGCCAGCTTGGCCTTGATGGCGGAGAACAGCTCGCGCTCTTCCTCGCTGCCCGGGTTGGCGATCAGCGAAGCATCCTTCTCGGCACGCTTGCCCAGGTGCATCAGCAGCGTGGCATCACCGCCGTCGTCCAGGATCATGTTCGGGCCTTCGTCCTTGGCGCCCTTGGGGCCGAAGTCGAAGATGCGGTGGGTGTAGTCCCAGTAGTCCTTCAGGCTCTCGCCCTTGTAGGCAAACACCGGCGTGCCCTTGGCCACCAGCGCGGCGGCGGCGTGGTCCTGGGTGGAGAAGATGTTGCACGAGGCCCAGCGCACCTGGGCGCCAAGGGCTTCCAGCGTTTCGACCAGCACGGCGGTCTGGATGGTCATGTGCAGCGAACCGGTGATGCGCGCGCCCTTGAGCGGCTGGCTCTTGGCGAATTCCTCGCGGATCGCCATCAGGCCGGGCATCTCGGTCTCGGCGATCTTGATTTCCTTGCGGCCCCAGTCGGCCAGCGTCAGGTCGGCAACGACGTAATCCTGGTTGGGTTTGAGAACGGCACTCATGTGTACTCCAATGCATAGCGGTTAGAACACCACTGGAGACACCGAAAGGGAGGGGGAAACTCACCGCACAGCGAACCAGTGGGTGAGCGCAGTTGGAAGGCAAGGCCAGCAGCCTTGGGGTCCGAGCCTAACCCGTCGGCCTGGTCATCAGGCGGGACGAGCCGCAACGCTCCTCGGAAAGTGGCAATTATACGAAGTCGGGCGTTTTCGCGCTGACTTTTTCAACCCCCGGCCAGTTCGCGCGTCAGCTGCGCAGCCGGCACCGCCCGGCAGCCGCTGGCATTCTGGCCAGACCACAGGGGCGAAAAATCGCCGCTGCCAGCCGCCTCGGCCTTGGCACGCAGCGGCGCCACCGCATTCGTGGCCAAGGGGAAGGCCGGCGCCAGGTGGCTCAGCGGGCCCTGCTCACGCATCAGGCGCGTCATGATGCCGCGCGCCGGCCGGCCAGTGTAGAGGTTGGTCAAGGCGGTGTGCTGCGCCGCCGGGCCTTGCAGGGCTGCGCGGTGCAAGGCGCTGGTCGTGGCTTCCGGGCACAGCAGGTAGGCGGTGCCCACCTGCACGCCGGCGGCCCCCAGGGCGAGCGCTGCGCGCACACCCGCTGCATCGGCAATGCCGCCGGCCGCCACCACCGGCACCCGCACCGCACGCACGATCTGCGGCAGCAAGGCCATGATGCCCATCTGCGTCGTCAGGTCATCGGTCAGGAACATGCCGCGGTGGCCACCGGCCTCCAGGCCCTGGGCCACGATGACATCCGCGCCGTTCGCTTCCAACCAGCGTGCCTCGTCCACCGTGGTGGCGGACGAGATCACCTTGGCTCCCCAGCTGCGCACGCGTGCCAGCAGCGCCGCGTCGGGCAAGCCAAAATGAAAGCTCACCGCCGGCGGCTTGAACTCCGCCAGCAGGTCGGCGGCCGCGGCATCGAAGGGTAGGCGGCCCGGGCCGGCCGGTATGGTGGCCGGGTCGACGTCAAACTCACGGTAGTAATGTGTCAAGTTATGGCGCCACAGCGCTTCGCGCGTGGCATCCGGCACTGGTGGTCGATGGCAGAAGAAGTTGACGTTGTAGGGCTTGTCGGTCTGGTCGCGAATCTTCGTCAGTTCCGCGCGCAGTGCGTCCGGCCCCAGCATGGCGCAGGGCAAGGACCCCAGCGCGCCGGCGTTGCTGACGGCGATCGCCAGAGCGCTGCCTTGCACGCCGGCCATCGGCGCCTGGATGAGAGGCAACTCGATCCCGAGCAACTGCTGCAAAACCATCTCGCTCTCCTGTCCTTCAAACCCCGGGGCAAGGCCCGGCCTGCCCCGCACTGTACAGGAGCGGGCAGGTAAAATTCGGTTGTTGGACGGCCGGCATCGCTTCGCAGTTTGCCCGAGCCAAGATCCTCATCGCAGGCGTCCTACCCGCCTCTCCGCCCTCTGGAAACCACTGTGTCCTACGCCCCTGAAACCCGGCGCCGCCGTACCTTTGCCATCATCTCGCACCCCGACGCCGGTAAAACGACGCTGACGGAAAAGCTCTTGCTGTTCTCAGGCGCGATCCAGATCGCCGGTGCAGTCAAAGGCCGCAAGGCCAGCCGCCACGCCACCAGCGACTGGATGGAGATCGAAAAGCAGCGCGGCATCTCGGTGGCCAGCTCGGTGATGCAGATGCAGTACCGCGACCACGTCATCAACCTGCTGGACACGCCCGGCCACAAGGACTTCTCGGAAGACACCTACCGCGTGCTGACCGCGGTGGACTCGGCCCTCATGGTGATCGATGCGGCCAACGGTGTGGAAGCGCAGACGCGCCGCCTGATCGAGGTCTGCCGCCAGCGCGACACGCCCATCATCACCTTCGTCAACAAGATGGACCGCGAGGTGCGCGATCCGCTGGACATACTCGACGAGGTGGAACGTGAACTGGGCATGCCCTGCGTGCCCATGACCTGGCCGGTGGGCCAAGGCAAGACCTTCGGCGGCATCATCAACCTGCGCACCCAGGCCATGACGGTGTTCGAGGCCGGCAGCGAGCGCCGGCCGCAGGACTTCGAAGCCATCCCGCTCAGCGACTCCGCCACGCTGAAAGCGCGCTTCGGCCACGACTTCGATGCCGCCCTCGAAAGCATGGAACTGGCTACCGGCGCCTCGCCTGCCTTTGACCGCGAGGCCTTCCTTGCCGGCAAGCAGACCCCGGTGTTCTTCGGCTCCGGCGTGAACAACTTCGGTGTGATGGAAGTGCTGGACGCGCTGGTGGACCTGGCGCCCTCGCCCGGCCCGCGCACCAGCTCGCTGGTGGTCAACAAACAGACCGTGGTGAAGGAAATGCAGCCGGACGACGAGGCTTTCTCCGGTGTGGTGTTCAAGGTGCAGGCCAATATGGACGCCAACCACCGCGACCGCATTGCCTTTGTGCGGGTCTGCTCGGGCAAGTACCAGCCGGGCATGAAGCTGAAAGTGCAGCGCTCGGCCAAGGAGCTGCGCCCCACATCAGTCGTGACCTTCATGAGCCAGCGCCGCGAGGCGGTGGAGGAGGCCTATGCCGGCGACATCGTCGGCTTCACCACCCACGGCGGCGTGCAGCTGGGCGACACCATCACAGATGGTTCCGTGGCGTTGCAATACACCGGCCTGCCGTTCTTCGCGCCCGAACTCTTCATGACCGTGGTGCTGAAGAACCCGCTACGCACCAAGCAGCTGCAGCAGGGCCTCGCGCAGCTGGGCGAGGAAGGCGCGATCCAGGTGTTCCGCCCCGAGATGGGCGGCAACATGCTGCTCGGCGCCGTGGGTCAGCTGCAGTTCGAGGTGGTGCAGCACCGCCTCAAGAGCGAGTACGACGCCGACGTCCGGCTGGAAGGTTGCCAGTACACCGGCGCGCGCTGGATCACGGCCGACACACCGGCCGAACTCAAGGCGTTCTGCGATGCCTACCCGCAGCGCCTGGCACGCGATGCGGCAGACACGCTGGCCTATCTGTGCACTTCACCCTACGACGTGCGGCTGGCGCAGGAGCGCTTCCCCAAAATCCACTTCCACCCGCTGCGCGAACACGCCGGCCTGGCGCTGCAGAGCGCGGGCTGAGCACCCCTGGTCAGCCCACGAGGAACTCGGCCACCGCCTGCTGGAAGCGGCGGTGGCCGAGTTGCAGATGCATCATGTGGCCGGCATCGGGAATGACGACGTAGCGCTTGTCGGGATTCGGCAGTGCCGCAAAGAAAGGCCACAGGCCCGGCAGGTCAGCGACGTCGTCGTACTGGCCGTGGACCAGCATCACGGGCACCGGCATCTTTGCCGCATCCACCAGCGGCAGGCGCGTCAGCAGATCGACCTGCGGCCCGGTAGGTGACTTGGGCTGCCCTTCTGCCGCCGCCAGCGCGAACGCATCCACCACGTCCGGCTCGTTCACCTCCTCGGGCGTCAGCGAATAGAAGCGCAGCTTCCAGCCCGCCTCGGTGATGCGGATGTAGGGTGCACGGCGAAAGGCCTCCAGCCGGCCGCGCCGCAATTGCAGGTCGTGGCTGTCGGCGTGCATCTGGGCGTAGCTGATGTAGCGGGCCACCTTGTGCGGTTGCGCCATCACCAGCTGACCGGCGTACTGCGTGCCCCAGGACCAGGCGATCAGATGCACCTGATCAACACCGCGCAGGTCGCGCACATAGTCGACCACCGCAGCCAGGTCGGCGCAGGCCTGTTCGGTGCGCAGGTGCGTTTCAGGCAGGGTGGAGCGGCCGAAGCCGCGCATGTCGGGCGCGAACACGTCGAAACCCTGCCGCGCCAGAAAGTCCATCAGGCTAACCGAGGGATGCGCGGGCACCTGCAGGTCAAAGCTCTCGCGCCCGGCCGTGGCCGAACCATGCGCCAGCACTACCACCCGCTTGTCCAGCGGACGGTCAGCGTACTTCTCCCAGATCGACAGCTGGATGCCGTCGTGCCGCAGGCGATGCTCGACGCCCGTCAGCAGGCCCGCGCCCATCTCGTCGGACGATGCAAACCGAAACTCGGACACCATGCGCCTCCTTCCTGCGGGTGGCGCCCATTGTGCGTCGCCCGGCGCGTGCCGCGCCTCGGTGTTTCAGCGCATTGCGGGGCCGCGGCCGGCTCCGTATACTGGGCCGCAGTGTCAGTCGACACGCCAACGCCCACGGGCCAGGGAGGTTGAAGCGAGGATGCCCCGTCTGCCATGCATCCGCTTGAGCAAGGTGCTTCCGCCATGGACGCACCGCTGCAGGAAAGCTTCGCCGTGACCGAGCCGCCCCGCCCCGTCAGCGCACTGCGCTGGCTCCTGCCGCCCGCCCTGCTCTACGTCGCCCTGGCGCTGCTCTCACAGGCGCTGACCGGCCAGCCGGTTCAGGTCGTCACGCTGTGGCTGGCCAACCCGGTCGGGACCGTCGCCCTGCTGGCGCAGCCCTGGCGCCGTTGGCCGCCCATGCTGCTCGCGCTGCTGACGGCCAACCTGCTGGCGAATCTGGTGGCGGGTGCGCCGCTTCAGGGCTGGAACGCCGCTGCCTGGCGTGCCGCCGCGGCCTTCGTGCCCGGCAATGGGTTGGAGATGATGCTGGCCGCGGCGCTGCTGCGCCGCTACGGTGTCGACGAGGACATGCTGCAGCAGCCAGGCCGGCTGGGCCGCGCCTTGCTGCTGGGCGCCCTGCTGCCCTCCTTCTGCAGCGCCTTTGCCGGCGCCGCGGTACTGGTGGCCGCGCAGCCCCAGACCTTCGCCGAACTCTGGCTGCTCTGGTTTGCCGGTAGCCTGATCGGCACCGTGGCCGTACTGCCGCTGGCCCTGTCGCTGTGGCTGCAGGGCTGGACGCCGCTGCGTGTGTCATTGGCACAGCCGCGCACCCTCGGCCTCTTGCTGCTGAGCCTGCTGTTGACCCTGCTCGCCGCCAGCACCCTGCCGCATCCCTTTGTCATGGTCACCATTGCGCTGGTGCTGGTCGGGGCGCAGACGCATTTTTCGCTCACCGCGTTGGCCACACTGCTCTCCGCGATCTCCCTCGCCTGCCTGATGGCCCGCGGCGTGCTGCTGCCGCCGGCCTCATCCGCCTGGTGGGGCGGCAGCCTGTTCTACAGCGCGGTCCTCGCCAGCCTGCTGCCCGCACTGTTCCTGGCCGCGTCGGTCGAAGGGCAAGCGCGCATCGTGCGCGCCCTGGCCAGCAGCGAACAACGCTTTCGTTCGCTCTACACCAGCACCCCCGCCATGCTGCAGTCGATCGACCCCCGGGGCCGACTGATCAGCGTCAGCCGCCTCTGGCTGGACAAGCTGGGTTATGCGGAACACGAAGTGCTGGGCCGGCCAGCCACCGATTTCCTTACTCCGGAGTCGGCCCGCCACGCGCGTGACGTGGTGATTCCCCAGGCCATGCGCAACGGGCGCTGCGACGACGTCGAGTACCGCATGGTCTGCCGCAACGGCGACGTGCTGGACGTGCTGCTGTCAGCCATCTGGGTCTACGATGCCGACGGCCAGCCCCTGTACAGCCTGGCGGCCGTGCAGGATGTTACCGAGAAGAAGCGCCTGGCCGCCCTGAGCCATTTCGCCGCCCACGACCCGCTGACCGGGCTGCCGAATCGCATGCTGCTGCAGGACCGGCTGGAACGCAGCTGTACGCAGCACGCGCGCCACGGCAGCCGGTTCGCCGTCGGCTTTCTCGACTTGGACCACTTCAAGGACATCAACGACACCCACGGCCACGAAGCCGGCGATGCGCTGCTGCAGATCGTGGCCCGCCGCCTGCAGGCGGCGCTGCGCGCCTCCGACACCGTGAGCCGCCTGGCCGGCGACGAATTCGTGCTGCTGTTCTCGGAGATCGAAGCGACCGAAGACCTGGACGCCATCGCGCACAAGCTGCTGGAACGGGTGGCGCAACCCTGTCGCCTTGGGCCGGCCCACGATGCCCCACTGGTCGACGTGGGCGCCAGCATGGGCGTGGCGGTGTTTCCCGAGCATGGGCAAGACCCGCACACGCTGCTGCAGCATGCCGACCAGGCCATGTATGCCGCCAAGCGCAGTGGGCGCAACCGCTGCGCGTTCTACCGCTCGGAGGACGCGGCCTGAGCCAGCCTCCGCCGTACGACATCAACCATACAACAGGTCGGCTGATACCTGCACCGTCACCGCCTTTTCCGCCACCGTACCCACGATGGCGCGCGCGGCCTGCGCCGTGTCGCGCTGCACCGGCCGCGCCAGGGGCTCGCCTTGGGCGTTGGTCAGCGCCGCCACCAACGGCTCCTTCGGCTTGGCGCCGCGGCGGATCACCACCGCCGTCTCGCCGCTGGCCAGCTTGACGAAGCAGCCCGGCGGGTAGATACCGCACTCTCGGATCAGCGCCATGGCAAGGGCATCGCCGCCGTTCTGGGCGTACAGGTCGCGTGCGGCCTGCTCGGCCGCCTGCTTGGGCCGCCCGGCACGGGCGCTGTGCTTGGCCGCGAAGCTGTCCGCCAGCCGGATCAGCTGCGCCAGCTCCGACGGCGCCGCCACCTGCTGCGGGTAGCCGCTGCCCCCAGGTGCTTCATGGTGCTGCTCGACCGCGGCCAGCCAGGCGGCATCGGCCAGCCCGGCGGCCTGGAGCACGGCGGCCGATGCGAGCGGATGGCTCTGGATGTCCTTGCGCTGCGACGGATTCGGCGGCGTACGCTGGCCCGCCAGCTTGGCCTGCAGGTTGACCATCGACAGGTTCATGGTCAAGGCGGCACCGACCAGGCTGCGGCGCTGCGCGTCCGGCCAGGCCAGGCGCCGACTCACCAGGCTGCACAGGGCGGCCACATGCAGGGCATGGGCTTCGGCATACAGCTCATGCCGGCTGTGGTCATGGCGCAGGATAAGAAACAGGATCTGGTCGCCCTGTGCCTCGGGGAAGGTACAGACCTGCTCCACCACCTCGTGCACCTGCGGCAGGAACTCGCCGTCTGCCGGGCTGCGCAGCAGCAAGCCCAGCTTGCGCAGCAAGGCGTCCCAACGGGTGGAGAACTTCTCGACCTGATGCGCGATGGGCTCGGCATCGCGGCTGGCCATGCTGCGCCGGACCTCTTCAGCATCGACGAACATGCCGCGGTTGAGCAGCTCCAGCAGCCGCGCCTGGTCGGGAACCACATGCCCCCTGCCCAGCAGCAGCCGGCCTTCTGCGTCGCGGATGCCGAACGGCAACGGGATGCCGGGTTTGAGGATCCTGAAGACCTGGTCGAGCGAAATGAGCTGCATGGGCGGGCAGTGTATCGGTTACCGCCTCAGGTTCCCATGCGCGTTTCCACCAAGCCTCGGCATTCTTGGCCCGACCGCTATCAATTCAGTAGCGAACGTGATGCACACAAGGAACAGTGCATCAGGCAGGTCGTACCAGCCTAGTCGTACAGCTGGTCCGCCGAGACATGGACCATGACTGCCGTCTCGGCCAGCGTGGCAACGATGGCGCGCGCAGGCACCGCCGTATCACGCTGCACCGGGCGCGACAAGGGCTCCCCCTGGCCATTGGTGAGCGCGGCCACCAGCGGCTCCTTGGCGGAGGCACCGCGCCGCGTCACCACCGCCGTCTCGCCGCTGGCCAGCTTGACGAAACAGCCCGGCGGGTAGATGCCGCACTCCTTGATCAGCGCCGCCGCCAGCGGGTTGCCGCCGCTTTGCGCGTACAGGTCGCGCGCGGCCTGGTGGGCCGCCAGTTTGGCGCGCCCGGCACGCACGCTGTGTTTGGCGGTGAAGGTGTCGATGAAACGAATCAGCTGCGACAGCTCGCAGGGCTGCTGCACCTGCCGCGGATAGCCACCGCCGCCCGGACACTCGTGGTGCTGCTCGACCGCGCGCAGCCAGTCCTCGTCCTGCAGGCCGGCCGAGCGCAACAGGTCGGCGGACACCTTGGGATGGGCATGGATCTCCGCCCGCTGCTGCGGCGACGGTGGCGTGCGCTGGCTGGCCAGCTTGGCCTGCAGATTGACCATGCCCAGGTTCATGGTCAGCGCCGCGCCGATCAGGCTCAGGCGCTGACTCTCCGTCCAGCCCAGCCGCCGGCTGACCAGATGGCACAGGGTGGCCACGTGCAGGGAATGCGCCTCGACATAACGCTCGGTCTGCCGGTAGTCGTGCCGCACGATGAGAAAGATCAGCTGGTCGGTATGGGCTTCCGGCAGGCGCGCCATGCGGGCCGCCAGGTCGCGCACCTCATCGAGAAAGGTCGGGCCGGCGGGGGCGCGCAGCAGCAGCCCCAGCTTGCGCAGGCAGGCCTCCCAGCGCACCGACAGCCGCTCCGTCGGCGCCGGCATGGCATGACCAGAACCGAGGGCCGTCGGACGCCGTTCCACCTCGTCCACGTCGACATACATGCCGCGGTTGAGCAAGTCGTAAAGCTTGCCCTGCTCCTGCACCACCAGCCCCTTGGCCAGCAGCAGACGCCCCTTGGCGTCGCGCACCCCGAAAGGCAGCGGCACGCCCGGCCTCAGGATGCGGAATACCTGTTCCAGCGATATCAGCTCCATTTTCAGCTGCGGCCTGTATCGGCCCCTCCCTGCCGGGTTTATAGCAGGAATGGGCTTTCAACGCCAGCCCGTCAGCGCAGAGTGCTATGCTTTTTATAGCACCCAAAAGCTCAGCGAGCAAGCACTGACTTCAGTGCGCAACCGGTGTGGGTCCCGAGCCGCACCACCTCCTCCGGCGTCGCCGCCGCCACGATGCGGCCACCGTCCTTGCCGCCTTCGGGGCCGAGGTCGAGGATCCAGTCGGCCTCGGCAATGACGTCGAGGTCGTGCTCGATTACCACCACGCTGTGGCCGCCGTCCACCAGCCGGTGCAGCACGCGGATCAGCTTGTCCACATCGGCCATGTGCAGGCCCACCGTGGGCTCGTCGAGCACGTAGAGCCTATGGGGCGCTTTTTGCCCGCGGCGACCCACCTCGTCACGCACCTTGCTGAGTTCCGTCACCAGCTTGATGCGCTGCGCCTCGCCGCCGGAGAGCGTGGGCGAGGGTTGGCCCAGCGTGAGGTAGCCCAGCCCCACGTCCTTGAGCAGCTGCAGCGGGTGCGCGATGCTCGGCATGGAGGCGAAGAACTCCACCGCCTCGTCCACCTCCATCTGCAGCACGTCGCCAATGCTCTTGCCACGCCACGTGACGGCCAGGGTCTCCGGGTTGAAGCGCGCGCCCTTGCAGGACTCGCACAACACCTTCACGTCCGGCAGGAAGCTCATCTCGATGGTCCGCATGCCCTGCCCTTCGCAACTCGGGCAACGTCCTTCGCCGGTATTGAAGCTG
>JAULXO010000012.1:137450-149334 GCA_032118555.1 Hylemonella sp.
TTTCGGCAAAGAGCTTGCGGATGGTGTCCCAGAAGCCGATGTAGGTGGCCGGGCAGGAACGCGGCGTCTTGCCGATCGGCGTCTGGTCCACTTCGAGCACGCGGTCAATGGCCTCGAAGCCGCTCACGCCAGCGCAACCGCTCCAGGCCACGCCCTTGGCCGCCTGCACCTCGCGCCCGGCTTTGGTGGCGCGCTGGCTCACCGCAGCGGCCACATTGGCCAGCAGCACGTCGCGCGCCAGCGTGGACTTGCCGGAACCGCTGACGCCGGTCACGACCACCAGGCGCTTGAGCGGCAGCTGCGCCGTGACGTCTTGCAGGTTGTGCAGGTTGGCGCCATGCACCGTGAGCCACTGCAGGTCCTGGGTCTGCACATCGCGGCGCGCTTGCAGCGGATGCTTCATGGCGTGCAGCAGATAGCGGCCGGTCTGCGACTCTTCGGCGCGCGTCAGATCGGCCACGCTGCCTTCGGCCACCAGACGGCCGCCGCGCTTGCCAGCACTCGGGCCGATGTCGATCAGGTGATCAGCACGACGGATGGTGTCCTCGTCGTGCTCGACCACCACCAGAGTGTTGCCACGCTCGCTGAGCGTGTGCAGCGCGTCGAGCAGGATCTGGTTGTCACGCGCATGCAGGCCGATGGTGGGTTCGTCCAGTACATAACAGACACCCTGCAGGTTGCTGCCGAGCTGCGCGGCCAAGCGAATGCGCTGCGCCTCGCCGCCGGAGAGCGTGGGTGCGCCGCGGTCCAGCGTGAGGTAACCCAGGCCCACCTGCTCCAGGAATTCGAGGCGGCTGCGGATCTCGGGAATCAGGTCGCGCGCGATGTCGGCCTCACGGCCGGCGAGCGCGAGTTGGTCGACCCAGGCGCGTACATCACTGACGCTCAGGCGCGCGATCTCGGCAATGCCGACGCCCGCGAACTTGACGGCCCGTGCAGTGGCATTGAGTCGCGCGCCTTCGCAGCTGGGGCAGACCACGTCCGCCACGTCTTCGACCTCCGGCTCGGCGAAAGTCTGTTCGCGCCCCTTCTCCTTGTCGTCGCGCACCGAATCGTCCAGGGCCTTGCGCTGCTCCTTGGTCAACTTGACGCCAGTGCCCACGCAGTCGGGGCACCAGCCGTGTTTGCTGTTGTAGGAGAACAGGCGCGGGTCCAGCTCAGCGTAGGAGGTGGCGCAGACTGGGCAGGCGCGCTGGGTGGAGTAGACATGCAGCGTGCCGATGTGCGCCGTCGGGCCGCCGCTCTTCATCACCTCGGCCAGCCCGTCCAGGTCGCTCAGCACGTGCAGCACGCCCTTGCCGTGTTCCAGCGCGGTGGCCAGCGCCTGGCGTAGCGCGGCCTCGTTCGCCGGGTCCACCGTGAGGCTGGCCACCGGCAGCTCGATGGTGTGCTCCTTGAAGCGATCGATGCGCGGGAAGCCCTTGGTGGGCAAGAAGTTGCCATCGACGCGCAGGTGCGTGTAGCCACGCGGGCGCGCCCAGTCCGCCAACTCCGTGTAGACCCCCTTGCGGTTCATGACCAGCGGCGCCAGCAGGCCGATCTGCTGGCGTCGGAACTGGGTCATCAGCTGGGCCAGGATGCTCTCGCTGGTCTGCGGCGCCACCGCCGCGCCGTCGTGAATGCAGTGCTGCACACCCAGCTTGACGAACAGCAGACGCAGGAAATGCCATACCTCGGTGGTCGTGCCCACCGTGGACTTGCGGCCACCACGGCTGAGTCGCTGCTCGATCGCCACCGTCGGCGGGATGCCATACACCGCGTCCACCTCGGGCCGGCCCGCCGGCTGCACGATGCTGCGCGCGTAGGCGTTGAGCGACTCCAGGTAGCGGCGCTGGCCCTCGTTGAACAGAATGTCGAACGCCAGCGTGGACTTGCCCGACCCCGAGACACCAGTGATGACGTTGAACTTGCCGCGTGGAATGTTGACCGTGAGCGCCTTGAGATTGTGCTCCTTGGCGTTGACGATCTGGATGTCCTCGCTCGCCGCCGTGCGCGGCGGCGCCGGCTTGTGGCCGGGCGTGAAGGTCGTGCCGAGGTAACGGGCCGCACCTTCCTGCGCCTCGTGCACCTCGCCCATGGCCAGCGCGTACTCGCGCAGCGCACGGCCGGTGTGGGAGGTCGGGTGCTGGCGCACCTCTTCCGGCGTGCCAACAGCCACCACCTGGCCACCGGCCTCGCCGCCTTCGGGGCCGAGATCGATCAGCCAGTCGCTGGCGCGCATCACGTCGAGGTTGTGCTCGATCACCAGCAGCGAATGGCCGGCGTCGAGCAGCTTGCGCAGCGCGCGCATGAGCTTGGCGATGTCGTCGAAGTGCAGGCCGGTGGTCGGTTCGTCGAACAGGAACAACGTGCCCTTCCTGGCCAGCGACTGTTTGCTGGCGCTCATGCTCTTGGCGGCCTCGGCCAGGAAACCGGCCAACTTGAGGCGCTGCGCCTCACCGCCGGAGAGCGTGGGCACCGGCTGGCCCAGGCGCACATACTCCAGGCCCACGTCCACGATGGGTTGCAGGGCGCGGATGACGTCGCGGTCGTTCGCAAACAGGTTGGCCGCTTCGCTGACGGTCAGCTCCAGCACGTCGGCCACGTTGAGCAGCCGCCCCCCGCGCTCGATGGTGATCTCCAGGATCTCAGGCCGGAAACGCTTGCCGTCGCAATCCGGGCAGCGCAGGTAGACGTCACTGAGGAACTGCATCTCCACGTGCTCGAAGCCCGAGCCGCCGCAGGTCGGGCAGCGGCCGTCGCCGCTGTTGGCGCTGAACTTGGCGGCGGTGTAGCCACGCTGGCGCGACAGCGGCGCGTTGGCGTAGATCTCGCGGATGGCGTCCCAGGCGCCTACATAGCTGACCGGGTTGGAGCGCGCCGTCTTGCCGATGGGCGACTGGTCCACGAAGACCACGCCGGCCAGCTGCTCGGCACCCAGCAGGCGCTCAAACGCGCCCGGGGTTTCCGTGGCCTGCCCGAAGTGGCGCATCAGCGCCGGCGCCAGCACGTCCTGGATCAGCGTCGACTTGCCCGAACCGGAGACGCCCGTCACACAGACCAGGCGGCCAAGCGGGATGTCGACCGAGATGGCCTTCAGGTTGTGCTCGCGCACGCCTTCGAGGATCAGGCGCGGCGTGTTCTCGGCCACCATGCGCTTGAAGCCCATGCCGATCTGCTTGCGCGCACCCAGATAGGCGCCGGTCAACGTGTCGGCCTTCTTGAGTTCTTCGGTGGCGCCGTCAAACACGATCTGGCCGCCACGCTCGCCCGGACCCGGGCCCATGTCGATCATGCGGTCGGCCGCCAGCATCACGGCCGGGTCGTGCTCCACCACCACCAGGGTGTTGCCGGCATCACGCAGGCGCTGCATGGCCTCGATGATGCGGTGCATGTCACGCGGGTGCAGGCCGATGCTGGGCTCGTCCAGCACGAACAGCGTGTTGACCAGCGAGGTGCCCAGCGCCGTGGTCAGGTTGATGCGTTGCACCTCGCCGCCGGAGAGCGTACGGCTCTGTCGGTCGAGCGTCAGGTAACCGATGCCGACATCGCACAGGTACTTCAGTCGAGTGCCAATCTCCTCGAACAGGAGCTTAAGTGCCTGCGCCTCACCCTCGCCATGCGTGGGCAGGGCGAGTTCGCTGGCGCGGATGCGGTCGAAGAAATCGCGCAAGCGGTCCAGCGGCATCAGCATCAGATCGTGCAGGCAGAGCCCTGGCAGGGCTTCGAGCTGGGCGCGTGTCCACTGCGTGCCGGCCGGCAAAAAGCGCCTGGCCGGCGCCAGCACCGCGTCGGCGTCCGCCTTGCTGCCGATGCGCCACAGCAGGCTTTCGGTCTTGAGGCGCGCACCGCTGCAGGTCTCGCACGGCGTGTAGCTGCGGTACTTGGACAGCAGCACGCGGATGTGCATCTTGTAGGCCTTGCTCTCCAGGTACTCAAAGAAGCGCCTGATGCCGTACCACTGCTGGTTCCACTTGCCGTTCCAGTTGGGCGAGCCGCCGATGACCCAGTCCTTCTGCTCCTGGGTCAGCTTGTTCCATGCCGTGTCGCGCGGAATGCCGGCCGCTTCGGCGTGGCGCATCAGGTCGTCCTGGCATTCAGCCCAGGCCGGGGTCTGGATGGGCTTGATGGCGCCGGCGCGCAAGGTGAGCTTGTCGTTCGGGATCACCAGGCCCCAGTCCACCCCGATCACACGGCCGAAACCGCGGCAGACCTCGCAGGCACCCACGGCCGAGTTGAAGGAGAACATGGACGGGATGGGGTCAGCGTAGCGCAGGTCGCTTTCCGGGCAGTGCAGGCCGGTGGAGAACTTCCACAACTCCGGCGCCGCTTCACTGCCGGCTTCGGGCAGCACATAGACCGTCAAGCGACCGCTGCCGCGCTTGAGCGCCACCTCGATGGCCTCCACCACGCGCGCACGCTCGGCATGGCTGAAACGGAAGCGGTCGGCCACCACGTCCAGCACCTTGCGCGGGCCGGCCGGCGTGGCCACCTCACGCTCGGCCTGCACCTTGGTGAAACCGCTGGCCGACAGCCACTGGGTGATCTCTTCTTCGCTGGTGCCGGCCGGTAGCTCGACCGGAAACGTCAGCACCAGACGGGGTTCGTTGGGTGCATCGGTTCCGCCCGCTTCGGTCGCGGCCTGCACCCGCATCTGCAACTCGGCATAGATGCTGTCGGCGGTGTCGTGCCGTACCGGCAATGCCGTCTGGCGGTCGTACAGCTGGGCCGCGCGTGCGAACAGCAGCTTGAGGTGATCGTTGAGCTCGGTCATCGTCCCGACCGTGGAGCGCGAGGACCGTACCGGGTTGGTCTGGTCAATGGCGATAGCCGGCGGCACGCCTTCCACCTTGTCCACCGCCGGCTTGTCCATGCGGTCGAGGAACTGGCGCGCGTAGGCGCTGAAGGTCTCGACGTAGCGGCGCTGGCCTTCGGCGTAGAGCGTGTCGAACACCAGGCTGGACTTGCCGGAACCACTGGGGCCGGTCACCACCGTCAACTCGCCAGTGCGGATGTCGAGGTCGAGGTTCTTGAGGTTGTGCTGGCGTGCGCCGCGGATGCGGATGGTCCCCTGGGTCATGGCTGCTCCTGTCAGGCCAAACATTCTAGGCAGTCACAAGGCGGCCGGCCGGCGCAGGGGCATGACGGTTCTGTTACAGCCGGAAACGGTTCCTCCGCCCCTTAAACTTCACAATTCGTCGATTCAGCAAAACGGAGACCCGACACCATGTGGAAAAGCAAGACGCTGGCCGCCGGCCTGCTGCTGTGGGCCAGCACCGCGCTGCACGCGCAGATCCTGATCGGCCAGACCGCCGGTTTCAGCGGCCCGGTGTCCGCCGGCGTCAAGGAAACCACCGCCGGCGCCAGGTTGTACCTCGATGCCGTGAATGCCAAAGGCGGCATCGGTGGCCAGAAGATCGAGCTGCTCTCGCTGGACGACAAGTTCGACCCCAAGCTGGCGGCCGAGAACGCGCGCATCCTGATCGAAGAGAAGAACGTGGCCGCCATGTTCCTCACCCGCGGCACACCGCACACCGAGGCCATGCTGCCGTTGCTGGACAAGCATGGGGTTCCCCTGATCGCCCCCTCCACCGGTGCCATGACGCTGCATCAGCCGGTGCGCAAGCACATCTTCAACGTACGCGCGACCTACCAGCGGGAAGCGGAGAAGGCCATCGCCCATCTGGCGACCATCGGCATGAACCGGATTGCCGTGGTCTATGCCGATGACAGCTTCGGGGAAGACGGACTGACCGGGGCTCAGACGGGCCTGGCAGCAGCCAAGCTCACGGCCGTGGCGGTGGAGAAGTTCGATCGCGCCAAACCCGACTTTTCCAAGATTGCGCCCACCATCGCCAAGTCCGGCGCCCAGGCGGTCGTGATGATCGCCGCCGGCCAGGCGGTGCTGGACGGGATCAAGGCCTACCGTGCCGCCGGCAGCAACTGCCAGGTCGTGACCTTGTCGAATAACGCCTCGGGCGGATTCATCAAGCTGCTGGGGGAGCACGCCCGCGGCGTGGTCGTCTCGCAGGTCTTCCCGCAGTCGCTGGGTTATGCCATGGTCAAGGAAGCGACCGACCTGGCGCGCACCCAGGACAACACGGAAGTGAGCCCCGCCATGCTGGAGGGCTTCGCCGCCGCCAAGGTGCTGGTCGAGGCGCTGCGCCGCACCAACGGCAAACCGGCGCGCGACAAGATCCAGGCGGCGCTGGAAGGCATGAACAAGTACGACCTCGGCGGGCTGGAGATCAGCTACAGCCCCAAGGACCACACCGGCCTGGACTTCGCCGACCTGGCCATCATCACATCCGATGGTCGCTTCCGCCGCTGAAGCCGCTGCCGCGGGGTTCAGTCCTTGAGCGCCCGCGCCAACGGCTGGCAAGCCGGCGCTCCCAGCGCTTCCTCGATCCTGGGCAACAGAGCCAGCAGATCATCCAGACCCTTGGCCGCCTCCACCGCCAGGTTGAGCTTGAAGCCGCGCAGGCCCAGCGAGGCCGTGAGACGGTTGGCGATCGGGTAGGCGTCCGCATAGCGTTGCTGCGGTGTGCGGCTGCTCGCGGCCGGTGCCGCCACCGCGACCGGCTCGGGTGCTGCCAGCAGGCCGTGCTCAAGCATGTGCTCCACATCGGCCTGCGTGACGCCAAGGCCAGCCGTGGCCGTCAGCACCTGCTCCAGGGTCTTCGCCCCATCGAACAGGATGAAGGCCGAGCGCTGGCGCGCCGACAGCAGCGGCGAGCGCTGCTTGAACGCCAGCTGCCCGGCTTCCGTCTTGGTGTATTTCATGATGGTGCGCGACCTGTGCGGCCGTCGTTGTCTCCTCAGTTCACCATCTGCTTACTTGGCTTCGCTGGCGGCCGGGGCAGCGGGTGCGGCAGCCGGGGCCGAGGCAGGTGCCGCGGGCGCATGCACGGCTTCAGCGCCATGCTTCTCACCGCCCATGTCCAGCGAGTCGCCGCCCTTCATGATGACGAACATGGCAAGTGCGGCAAAAATGATGAAGCCGATGATGAGTTTCCACATGATTTTCTTCCTTTAAAAAAAACGGCCCTCGAGGGGAGGGCCTGTCCATCTCCCTGGCCCGGCGCACCGGCCCTGGGAGACTCATAGCATACGAGATCAGTCGTTTGCGTAGATGTCGACGTCCTTGGTTTCCTTGACGAACAGCATGCCGATGACGAAAGTCATGCCGGCAATGATGATCGGATACCACAGGCCGTTGTACATGTTGCCGGTCTGCGCCACGATGGCGAAGGCGGTGGTGGGCAGCAGGCCGCCGAACCAGCCGTTGCCGATGTGATACGGCAGCGACATCGAGGTGTAGCGGATGCGGGTCGGGAACATTTCCACCAGCATGGCGGCAATCGGGCCGTACACCATGGTCACCAGGATCACCAGGTAAGCCAGGATGGCGATGACCATCACCTTGTCCACCTTGGCCATGTCCGCCTTGGCGGGGTAGCCGGCGGCCTTGAGTGCGTCGGTCACGGCCTTCTTGAACTCGCCGTCGAGCTTCTTGGCTTCGTCAGCCGGCAGGCCCTTGGAGGAGTAGCTGTTGATCACGGTCTCGCCCACCTTGATGGTGGCGGGGCCGGTACCGACGGCGTTCTCGTAGCTCACCGAAGCGCCGGCCAGCACCTGCTTGGCGATGTCGCACGAACTGGTGAACTTGACGGTGCCGGTCGGGTTGAACTGGAACGAGCACTCCTTCGGATCAGCGGTCACGACCACCTTGTTCTTCTGCTGGGCAGCATAGAGGTCGGGGTTGGCGGCCTTGGTCAGCATTTCGAAGACCGGGAAGTAGGTCACCACGGCCAGCAGGCAGCCCGCCATGATGATGGGCTTGCGGCCGATCTTGTCGGACAGGGCACCGAAGACGACGAAGAACGGGGTGCCGATCAGCAGCGAGGCGGCCACATAGATGTTGGCGGCAGCGCCGTCCACCTTGAGCGCCTGGGTCAGGAAGAACAGGGCGTAGAACTGGCCCGAGTACCAGACCACGGCCTGGCCAGCCACGAGGCCCACCAGCGCCAGGATCACGATCTTCAGGTTCTTCCACTGGCCAAAGGCTTCCGAGATCGGGGCCTTGGAGGTCTTGCCTTCCGCCTTCATCTTGGCGAAAGCGGGCGACTCGTTCATGGACAGACGGATCCACACCGAGATGGCCAGCATCACGATGGAGACGATGAAGGGAACACGCCAGCCCCAGTCAGCGAAGGCAGCCTCACCGATGATGGTGCGGGTACCCAGGATGACCATCAGCGACAGGAACAGGCCCAGGGTCGCGGTGGTCTGGATCCAGGCAGTGTAGGCGCCGCGCTTGCCGTGGGGCGCGTGCTCGGCCACGTAGGTGGCGGCACCGCCGTATTCACCGCCGAGTGCCAGACCCTGCAGCAGACGCAGGACGATCAGGATGACCGGCGCCGCCACGCCGATGGAGGCGTAGGTCGGCAGGATGCCCACGATGAAGGTGGACAGGCCCATGATCAGGATGGTGACCAGGAAGGTGTACTTGCGGCCGATCATGTCGCCCAGACGGCCGAACACGATGGCACCGAACGGACGCACGATGAAGCCCGCAGCGAAGGCCAGCAGCGCGAAAATGAAGGCCGAGCCGGCATCCAGCCCGCTGAAGAACTGCTTGGCGATGATGGCCGCCAAAGAACCGTAGAGGTAGAAGTCGTACCACTCGAAAACGGTGCCCAGCGAAGAGGCGAAGATCACCTTCTTCTCTTCGGGCGTCATGGGCCGTGCGGCCGCAGAATTTGCCATGTTGTAAGTCTCCAAAAGAATTGACCCCCTTAAAAGAGGGTTGCATGCATTCTTGAGGAGTGCACTGACCTCGTTCTGACGGCAAACCAACCGAAACTTACGCGCACCTGAATATCAACTGACAGTCTAGGTAATTACCCTTGCGACGGGTTTCACCCACCGGGATGACTCAGCGCTGCCGCACCAGCCCCTGCGGAATCTGGGTGACCTGCGCCCAGGCCGGGCTGTCGAACCAGCTGTCGCCACACAGATAGTCACGCAACATCGGCAGCGCATCAAAGCCCCAGAACAGCTTGTCGTCCACCGCATAGGCCGGCACGCCGAACACACCGGCCGCAATCGCCTCCTCGGTGTTGGCACGCAGGCAGGCCTTGACCTGCTCATCATCGAGCGAGCGCCCGGGCTGCAGCTGCTCGTGCAGCACCTGCAGCCGCGCCGCGTCCAGCGCATCGGCACCGCCGCGCCAGACATGTCGCAACAGCGTCTCGCAGACATAGCGATTGGGCTGCGCCTCACGGGCGCAGGCCAGCGCCAAACGCAGCAGCGGCAAGGGATTGAAGGGATGCAGCGCCGGCATCTGCAGCGGCACCTGGTGGTGGTGTCCCAGCCACTGCACGTGGCGGTAGGTCCAGTCACGCTTGGCCGGCACCTCGGCCGGGCCGAGCTGGCCGTGGTGCTTCAGGATTGCGCCCAACAACACCGGCTTGTAGGTGACGGCATAGCTGAGCCCCATCAACGTCTCCGGCAGCTTCTCGAACGCCAGATAGGCATAGGGCGAGACGAAATCCAGGTAGAAGGTGATCTGCTTCATGTCAGTCTCCTTGGGCGGTCGCACGTTGCTCGATCCGGCTCCAGACCGTGCGCTTGTCGGTATCGCTCATGGTCGACCAGGCGCGAATCTCGTCTATCGTCCGCAGGCAACCCTGGCAATAGACGCGCTGCGCATCCATCTTGCACACCGAGATGCAGGGTGATGGCATATTTTCGCCAACAGCCCTTGCCTGGCGGGCGCGATCAGCTATCGAAACAGTAGCAACCATGATGCTTCAGGCGCGCTTGGCGAGCAAGGCGGTCGCCACACGCGAATTCGGCTTGCGCTGCAGCACCTCGCTGATGTACTGGCCGGCATTGACCAGCTGGTCCAGGTCGATGCCGGTCTCGATGCCCAAGCCCTGCAGCAGGTAGACCACATCTTCGGTTGCCACGTTGCCGGTGGCCCCCCTGGCATACGGGCAGCCCCCGAGGCCGGCCACGGAAGACTGGAAGTTCCACACCCCCATCTGCAGCGCGGCGTAGGTGTTGACCAGCGCCTGGCCGTAGGTGTCATGGAAGTGACCGGAGACGTCGTCGAGGCTGAAGTGCGCCAGTGTCGCCTCGATGGCGAGCTTCACCTTGCGCGGGGTGCCGACACCGATGGTATCGGCCACGTCCACCCGCTGCACGCCGATGTCCTTCATCAGCTTGGCCAGCAGGCCCACGCGCTCGGGCGCCACCTCGCCCTCGTAGGGGCAACCCACGGTGCAGCTCATGGCGCCCCGCACACGAATGCCGGCGGCGCGCGCGGCCGCCACCACCGGCGCAAAGCGCTCGATGCTCTCGGCAATCGAGCAGTTGATGTTCTTCTGGCTGAAGGCCTCGCTGGCGGCGCCGAAGACCACGATCTCGTCCGGCTTCGAGGCCACCGCCGCCTCCCAGCCCTTGAGGTTGGGCACCAGCACCGAGTAGCGCACGTCGGCGCGGCGCGTGATGCCAGCCATGACCTCGGCGTTGTCGCCCATCTGCGGCACCCACTTCGGGCTGACAAAGCTGGTGACCTCGATCTCCTTCAGGCCGGCGTCCTGCAGGCGGTGCACCAGTTCGATCTTCACCGCCGCCGGCACCGGCTGCTTCTCGTTCTGCAGGCCGTCGCGCGGACCGACGTCGATCAGTTGAACTCGCTTCGGAAAATTCATTTCAATAGCCTTTGGATGGGTCCACGATACCGGCAATCGATTCCCCGCGCTCCAGGCGGGCGATCTTGCTGGCGATCTGCGCCACGCTCTCGTCGCGCAAGGTGCGCGCCGCGGTGTGCGGCGTCACGGTGATCTTGGGGTGGCGCCAGAACGGATGGCCGGCCGGCAACGGCTCCTGCCGGAACACGTCGAGCGTGGCACAGGCGAGGTGATCACTGTCCAGCAGGGGGATCAGGTCTTCTTCCACCAGATGGCCGCCACGCGCCACATTGATCAGGTAACCCCCAGGTTGCAGTCGGGCTAGCGTGTTGCGGTTCAGGATGCCCTCCGTCTCAGCGGTGAGCGGCAGCAGGCAGACCAGCACGCGCGTCTCGGCCAAGAACGCCGGCAGCTGCTCAAAGCCGGCATAGCAGCGCACTCCGGACACCTTCTTCGCACTGCGGCTCCAGCCCAGCACCGGAAACTCGAATTGCCGCACCGCGTTGGCCACACGCTGCCCCAACACGCCCAGCCCCATCAGGCCGACCGGAAAATCCTGCCGCAGGCGTGGCCGGCGGAACGACCACTTGCCCTGCGCCACGTCCTGCGCATAGACGTCGAACTCGCGGAAGTGGCGGATCAGCGCGTGCACCACGTACTCGGCCATCTGCACCGACATGCCGGCGTCATCCAGCCGCACCAGACGGGTCGTCGTCGGCACCTTCAGTTGGGTCAGCGCATCGACGCCGGCGCCGAGGTTGAACAGCGCCTTGAGTTGCGGCTGCTCGTCGAGGAAGTCCTGCGGCGGCGCCCAGACCACGGCATAGTCACCCGGTGGCGCGCCCGACGTCCAGACCTCCACCTCGGCCTGCGGCAGCGCCGCGCGCAGGGCGGCCAGCCAGGGTTCCGCCTTGAAATCGGTGCAGCAGAAATAGATCTTCATGCGCCGAGCTTAAGGGCAGCCGCTGCGCCGCCGCGTCACGCGGCCGACAGCTTCAGCAGTTCGGCCCCTTCGGCCACCTGGTCGCCCGGCGCATAGAGCAGTTCGGCCACCGTGCCGTCGGCCGGCGCGGCGATGGTGTGCTCCATCTTCATCGCCTCCATCACCGCCAGCGCCTGGCCCTTGCGCACTGCGTCGCCCACCTTCACCGCGAAGGACACCACCTTCCCTGGCATCGGGGCAGTCAGGCGCCCGGCATCGGCCT
>JAULXO010000013.1:0-2860 GCA_032118555.1 Hylemonella sp.
CACTGGCGGAGCCTTCTACTTACTGTTGGCGCCGACCGAAAACTGAGCCACTTTTGAGGGTAGTGCCGACTCAAAACTGAGCCAGGTGAACAACCTACTCTGCTGCTTTTTTATGCAGCAGAGGACGAGGAGTGATCACCATGGACATGATTGGCAGGATCCGGCGTTTGCACAGCCGGAAGAAGAAGTCGGAGCGCGAGATCTCGCGCATGACGGGGCTGTCGCGCAACACGGTTTCGAAGTGGCTGCACGGCGAGGTTGATGGCCCGCCGAAGTACCGGCGCGGCGAGCAACCGGGCAAGCTCACCGTCTTTCATGAGGCACTCAAGCAGGCGTTGAAGGCCGACGCCCGGCGGCCCAGGCAGGAGCGGCGTACGGCCAAGGCCCTGTACGCCGAGATCAAGGCGGCCGGCTACGACGGCGGCTACACCCGGGTGACCGACTTCATCCGGTCCTGGCGCCAGGGCGAGGGCCAGGCGGCCACGGTGAATGCCTTTGTCCCTCTGGCATTCGAGCTCGGCGAGGCCTACCAGTTCGACTGGAGCGAGGAAGGCCTGGTGGTGGGCGGCATCTACTACCGGGCGCAGGTCGCGCACATGAAGCTGTGCGCCTCGCGGGCGTTCTGGCTGGTGGCGTACCCCAGCCAGGGCCACGAGATGCTTTTCGACGCCCACACGCGCTCGTTTGCGGCGCTGGGCGGCGTAGCCCGCCGGGGCATCTACGACAACATGAAGACGGCCGTGGACAAGGTCAAGAAGGGCAAGGGCCGCATCGTCAACGAGCGCTTCGCCACCATGTGCGCGCACTACCTGGTCGACCCTGACTTCTGCAACGTGGCCTCGGGTTGGGAGAAGGGGGTCGTCGAGAAGAACGTGCAGGACAGCCGCCGGCGCATCTGGATCGACGCGGCCAAGGCCAAGTTCGGCAGCTTCACCGAGTTGAACGCCTGGCTGGGCCAGCGCTGCCGGGCCCTGTGGGAGGAGGTCCGCCACCCCGAGCACGACCAGTTCAGCGTGGCCGAGATGCTGGAGCACGAGAGGCCCCACCTGATGCCCATGCCGGCGCCGTTCGACGGCTACGTCGAGAAGCCGGCGCGGGTGTCCAGCACCTGCCTGGTGGCGGTGGCGCGCAACCGCTACTCGGTGCCGTGCGAGCTGTACGGGCAGATGGTCAGCACACGGCTGTACCCGGCCAGCGTGGTGGTCGTGGCCGACGACCGGGTCGTGGCACGCCACGACCGGCTGAGCAATGCCGGCGAGACGCGATACGACTGGCAGCACTACATCCCGCTGCTGCAGAGGAAGCCCGGCGCGCTCAGGAACGGGGCGCCGTTCGCCGACATGCCTGAGCCGCTGCAGCGGCTGCGCCGGGGGCTGCTGCGCAACCCGGGCGGCGACCGCGTGATGGCGCAGGTGCTGGCCATCGTGCTGACGGCCGGACTGGATGCGGTGCTGGTGGCGGTGGAGTTGGCGCTGGAGACCGGGCCGCCGGGCAAGGTCAGCGTGGAGCATGTCGTCAACGTACTGGGCCGGTTGAACGCGCAGCCGGCGCCGCCGACGGCCGCCACGCACCTGAAGGCCAGCACGCCGCCGCTGGCGGACACGGCGCGCTACGACAGGCTGCGTGCCGACACCGGCACCGATGACACCGGCACCGATGACACCGGCACCGATGACACCGGCGCCGATGACACCGGCACCGATGACACCGGCACCGATGACACCGTCGATGCCAGCACCGAAGGAGCCGGCCATGAAGCCTGACGTGCTGGTCGAGCTCAAGGCGCTGCGCCTGCATGGCATGGCTGGCGCGTGGTCTGATCTGGTCGAGCAAGGGGGCAATGCCGGCATCGAGTCCTCGCGCTGGCTGATCGAGCACCTGCTGCAGGCCGAAGGCGTCGATCGTTCGATGCGCTCGGTGAGCCACCAGATGAAGGCCGCGAGGTTCCCGGTGCACCGCGACATGGCGGGCTTCGACTTCGAGGTCTCGCCAGTGGATCGCAAGCTCGTCACCACGCTGGCCACTACGGCCTTCACCGACGACGCGCACAACGTCGTGCTGGTGGGAGGGCCGGGCACGGGCAAGACGCACTTGGCTACGGCCATCGGTGTGGCCGGCATCACCCGGCATGGCAAGCGGGTACGCTTCTACTCCACGGTCGATCTGGTCAATGCGCTGGAGCAGGAGAAGGCCCAGGGCAGGGCCGGGCGCATCGCCACGAGCCTGATACGCCTGGATCTCGTCATCCTCGACGAGCTGGGCTACCTGCCCTTCAGCCAGGCCGGCGGGGCGCTGCTGTTCCACCTGCTCAGCCGCCTGTACGAGCACACCAGCGTGATGATCACGACCAACCTGGACTTCGCCGAATGGTCCAGTGTGTTCGGCGACGCGAAGATGACCACTGCGCTGCTGGACCGGCTCACGCACCACTGCCACATCGTGGAGACCGGCAACGAGTCCATCCGCTTCAGCCGCAGCACGGCCGAGGCCAAGAAGCGCATCAAGGCGCGCGAGCAGACACGCAAGGGCGCCAAGAGCGAGGCTGAGGCAGAACCGTTCTGATCGGGCGCCGCGCGGGGGAAGACGCTACGGGCTACGCCCTGCGCGTCTTCCCCCGCGCGAACAACACGGCACCAAGGAGGTCAAAGAAGCAGGTCAAGAACTAAACTTATCCACAGCCGACACTCCCAAAGTCGGCTTCCACCCCTGGCTCAATATTCGGTCGGCGCGGTGGCTCAGATTTGGATCGGCGCCGACACATGCTTGTTTCCCTGGGCGTCGATACCGATGGCTAGCAGGATCACGCGGTCGCGGAAGTGGATGCCGTCGATCATCACGACAGGGAGGTCCAACTCGCCCA
>JAULXO010000014.1:0-5643 GCA_032118555.1 Hylemonella sp.
TGCCCACCGCCAACACCATCGTCATGAGCCGCGCCGACAAGTTCGGCCTGGCCCAACTGCACCAGCTGCGTGGCCGCGTGGGCCGCAGCCACCACCAGGCCTATGCCTACCTGCTGGTGCCGGACAAGGAGAGCCTGACCAAGCAGGCCTCGCAGCGGCTGGACGCCATCCAGCAAATGGAAGAACTGGGCTCGGGCTTTTATCTGGCCATGCACGACCTGGAGATCCGCGGCGCCGGCGAGGTGTTGGGCGAAAGCCAGAGCGGCAACATGCTGGAGGTGGGCTTCCAGCTCTACAACGAGATGCTGAGCGAAGCGGTGAAGAGCCTGAAGGAAGGCAAGGAGCCCGACCTGCTCTCCCCGATGAGCGCCACCACCGACATCAACCTGCATGCCCCCGCCCTGCTGCCCGACGACTACTGTGGCGACGTGCACATGCGCCTGTCGTTCTACAAGAAGCTGGCCACGGCCAAGACCACGGAGCAGATTGACGCGCTGATGGAGGAGATCGTCGACCGCTTCGGCAAGCTGCCGGCGCAGACGCAGACGCTGATCGATGTGCATCGCCTGCGCGTGATCGCCAAGCCCTACGGCGTGGTCAAGGTCGACGCGGCGCCGCACCTGATCAGCATCACGTTCAAGAAGGATGCGCCGGTGGACGCGATGCGCGTGATCGAGCTGATCCAGAAGAACCGCCATATCAAGCTGGCTGGCAACGAAAAACTGCGCATCGAACGCGAGCTGCCCGACCCCAAGGCACGCGCCCACCTGGTGCGCGACGTGCTGCGCTCGCTCGGCCAGCCCACCACCGAGACAACCCCTGCCTGAGACCGTCACCCCCATGAACGCCCAAGAAATCGCCCCCGGCCTTGTCATCCAAGGCATCACCGTCCCGCAGCGCCTGAGCGACTACAAGCTCATCGCCTTCGACATGGACTCGACGCTGATCAACATCGAGTGCGTGGACGAGATTGCCGACGCGGTTGGCCGCAAGGCCGAGGTGGCCGCCATCACCGAGGCCGCCATGCGCGGCGAGATCACCGACTTCAAGGAAAGCCTGCGCCGCCGCGTCGCCCTGCTCAAAGGTGTGACGCTGGCTGACATGGCCGCCGTCTACGAGCAGCGCCTGCGCCTGAACCCGGGTGCGGCCGACCTGGTGGCCGCTTGCAAGGCCGTGGGCATGAAGGTGCTGCTGGTCAGCGGCGGCTTCACCTTTTTCACCGACCGCGTGCGTGACCTGCTGACCATCGACTACACCCGCTCCAACGTGCTGGACGTGCAGAACGGTGCCCTCACCGGCCGCCTGGTCGACCAGCCCTGGGGCGACATCTGCGACGGCGCCGAGAAGCGCCGCATGCTGCTGCAGACCTGCGAGCAGATGGGCATTGCACCGAAGCAGGCCATCGCCATGGGCGACGGCGCCAACGACCTGCCGATGATGGGCGAAGCTGGCCTGTCCGTGGCCTATCACGCCAAGCCCAAGGTGCGCGAGCAGGCCATGGTGGCCATCAACAGCGGCGGCCTGGACCGCCTGCTGGAAATCCTGCGCTGAAGTCCGCCATGCCCCCGCTGCTGCACCGAACCGCCCTCAGCCTCTGGCGCTGGTTGACGGACTGGCGCTCCCACGCGGGGACGGTGCTGCTGGTTCTGGTGGTGGGCTGGGGCGTCAACGCCTGGCAAACGCGCCACATCCCGTCCGGCCCGGCACCCGTCTTCAGCGCGCCGCTGGCTGGCACGCCAACAGATATCTCACTTGAGACCTGGCGCGCGCAGCACCCGGGCCGCGCCGTGGCCTTGCATGTCTGGGCCGAGTGGTGCCCGATCTGCCGCATGGAAGAAAGCAGCGTGAGCGCCGTGCAGCAGGACTGGCCGGTGCTGACCATCGCCATGCGCTCGGGTGACGCGGCGCGCGTGGCGCGCGAGCTGAATGCCCGTGGCCTGCCCTGGCAAACGGCGGTCGATGCCGACGGCAGCTTGGCAGCGCGCTACGGTCTCAAAGCCGTGCCGGCCTTCATCGTGCTCGATGCCGACGGCCACATCCGCCACGCGGCGGTGGGCTACACCACCGAAGCCGGCATGCGGCTGCGGCTGTGGTGGGCAGAAACCTTCTGATACGTCTTCGCCCCTTATCGACGCCGGCCTGTCGCACTACACTGCGCGAAGGCAGTCTTCATGAGCCTCATGTTGCGAAAGGTGCCGCGATGAAGTTGTTTGCGCGTTTTCTGGCAGCTGCCCTGGGCTGCGCAATCCTGCTGCCGGCCCAGGCCCTGGTGATCGGTATCACCGAAGGCGTGACCTACCGCGCCACCGACAACCAGATCGAGGCGCGTTTCGAGGCCATTGCCAAGGTACTGTCCACCGTCACTCGCCAGCCGGTGCGGCTGCAGGTCATCAGCAGCTACAACGGCCTGCGCGAGGCGCTGAACAAGGGCCAACTGGACCTGGCCTTCGTCCACCCGGCCCATGTGGCATTCGAAGCCGTCAAGGCCGGCCGTTATCGCACCCTGGCCTGGACGGGCGGCTTCACCGAATACAAGGTGTCCTTCCTGTGCAAGGACGCCCAGCCGATCCAGAACTGGACAACGGTGGCCGGCAAGGCCTTCGTCACTCCCGACCCCGACTCCATCACTGCCGTCATGACACGCGCCATGCTGGCGGAAAACGGCCTTAAACCGGCCGATGTGAAGCTGCAGACCACGCGCTACCAGGACGCGGTGCCGTTTTATGTGGAAAACGGCTTTGCGCTTTACGGTGCCACCGCGTCGGCCGGCGTGATCCGCGACTGGAAGGCCAAGGGCGGCAAGACCTGCGCCGAATCCCGTCCCGTTCCGATCAAACAATGGATCGTGTCCGGCCAACTCGACCCGGCCACGGCAAGCGCCCTGGGTAACGTGCTGCTGACGCTCGACCAGACCGAGGCCGGCAAGCGCGCGCTGGAGGCCTCGGGCTACAAGGGCTTTGTGGCGCCCTCCGCCGAACGGGAAAAAAACCTGATCGTCTGGCTTGGTCTCTGAGGCGCCACCACTCAGGCCGGCACGATCTGTGAACGGCCGGCCGGCACCTCGAAACGCGCCAGGGTCTTGAGCGCCGAATCGCGCCGCGTGGCATCCTCCACGCCGCGCAAGGTGGTGGTCAGCCGCTTCGGCGTGAACTCCGCCACGCCGTAGCCGCGGTGCTGACCGTCCCCAAAGACAAAATGCGGGTTCTCGGCCAGCCGCTCGGCCACCTTGCCCGCGCCACCGGCCCGTGAGCTGATGCTGGTGCCGCAGAACTCCACGCCCACCACCGGGCTGGCCGGGTTGGCGTAGTCCGCCAGCACATGGCCAACCCAGTTCTCATGCACGTCGCCGCCCAGCAGCACCGGGTTGCTGACGCGGTGCTGCTGCAAGGCATTGGTCAGACGGGTGCGCGCCGCGGCATAGCCGTCCCAGCCATCGTTCCACAGGCGCTGGCCGGCACCGGGCTGGGCATCGCGCATGCCAAACAGCGTCTGCTGGCCCAGCACGTTCCACTGACCGCCGGAACGCACCAAGGCCTGCTCGACCCATTGCTCCTGCGCCGCGCCCAGGTAGCTGCGCTGCGCATCGCTCCAGGCGGGGCAAGCCGCCGGGTCGACCAGGCTGCCACCCGGCTTGCCGTTCTTCAGGCAGGGCTGGCGGTCGCGGTACTGGCGCGAGTCGAGCAGGTAGAGCGTGGCCAGCCGGCCGAACGGCACCTGGCCGTAGAGGCGCATCTCGGCGCCCCGCGCCAGCCCGGCTAGACTCTGCGTCAACACCGAGGCGCGCAGTGGCATGTGTTCGTAATAGGCCTGGTAGGCGGCAGCACGGCGCGCGGCGAAGTCCGGCACACCGCCCATGCCGAGCACGCCGCTGCCCTCGAGCAGGCCGGCATAGTCGTTCTGCACCTCGTGGTCGTCCCAGGTCATGAGCCAGGGGCAGGCGGCGTGCATGGCCTGCAGATCGGCATCGCTCTTATGCAAGGCGTAGCGCTGACGGTAGTCGTCCAGCGTCAGCACCCAGCCCCCCGTCACTTGGCGCACGGCATTCGGCAGGCTGGGATATTCGTAGATGTAGTCGCCCAGGAAGAGCACGGCATCGAGGTCTTCCGCGCGCATATGACGCCAGGCGGCGTAGTAGCCGTGCTCCCAGCGCTGGCAGGAGGCGTAGCCCAGGCGCAGGCGGTTCACGCGCGCCTCGGCCGCTGGGAAGGTCCGGGTACGTCCCGTGGGGCTGACAGCATCGCCCAGCATGAAGCGGTAGAAGTACCAGCGGTCCGGCGCCAGCCCCGTCACCTCAGCATGCACGGCATGCGCCAGTTCCGGCAGCGCCTGCACCTGGCCCTGGCGGGCGATGCGCGTAAAGCCTTCGTCATGCGCCAGTTCCCAGCGCACGGTCACCGCGCCGGTGAGCGGCTCGGTGTTCAGCAGGCGCGTCCACAACACCACCGAGTCGTGCAGCGGTGAGCCGCTGGCCACGCCCAGCGCAAACGGGTCGGCTGTCAGGCGGGGCTGGCTCCAGCTGCTGCGCGGCAGCCAGAGCGTGCTGGCCGTGGCGGCGGCCAGTCGTATCAGATCGCGTCGTTGCACCATTTTCTCCCTTCAAATCGGCCCGGGCACTTGCCTTGACAGCCCTGGAACCTGACCGTACAGTGTTTCAGCAAGATTAACGTTTGGGACGTACCGCACCATGGAAATCTCCTCCACCACCCTGATCGCCCGCGAGACCATGAAGGCGCAGGCCGCCGAGAAGAAGCCGGAAGAAGACATGGCTGTCAAGGCGCAGGAACGCCGGCTGCAGGCCGAAGCGCAGATGCTGAACAAGGAAGAGCCCCCCAAGCCCGTCGTCAACACCCAGGGCCAGACCACCGGCCGCCTCCTCAACGTCACCGCCTGAACACCCATGTTGGGTCTTGCTCCCACCTCCGACGGCCTGCCGAGCCAGCAGCTGAGCCTGTACCAGGCCAAGCTGCAGGCAGCACGGCGCGAGGCTGCGCAGGCCCAGGCCAAGGTGCAATCGCTGGAAAGCCAGACCGAAACCGCACGCCAGGAATCGGCCCAGGCACAAGGTGAAGTGCGACAGCTCGAAGATCAAACACCGCAGCGCAACCGCACCAGCGTCAACACCCGCGGCGAAACCACCGGCCGCCTGCTCAACGTCCAGGCCTGAGTCCCTGCTGTGACCTAGCCGCGCTGGCGCAGCGCTTCGTACAGGCACACGCCGCTGGCCACCGAAACGTTCAGGCTCTCGACCCCCCCCTTCATCGGTATGCCGACCAGCTCGTCGCAGGTCTTGCGCGTGAGTTGCCGCATGCCCTGCCCTTCAGCGCCCAGCACCAGCGCCGTCGGCCCCTTCAGGTCCACCTGGTACAGGGTCTTGGGCGCATCGTCGCTGGTGCCGATGACCCAGATGTTGCGTTCCTTCAGCTCGTTCAGCGTGCGCGCCAGGTTGGTCACCATGAAATACGGCACGGTCTCCGCTGCGCCGCTGGCCACCTTGGCCACGGTGGCGTTGATGCCCACCGCATGGTCCTTGGGTGCGATCACGGCGTGCGCCCCGGCGCCATCGGCCACGCGCAGGCAGGCACCCAGGTTGTGCGGGTCGGTCACGCCGTCGAGCACCAGCAACAAAGGCGGCTCGCTCAAGGC
>JAULXO010000014.1:5653-99374 GCA_032118555.1 Hylemonella sp.
AGCAGATCGTCCAGCGAATGCACCTGCTGGATCGCCTCCACCCGCGCCGCCACGCCCTGGTGGCCGTGGCTGCCGGCCAGTTTGGCCAGCCGCAGGCCGTCGGCCTCGATCAGACGCACACCAGCCTCCTTGGCCTTCTCGATGAACTGGCGCATGCGCGCGTCACGCCGCGTCGGCTCGAAATAGATCTCGATGATGGATTGCGGCGCCGTCTTCAAACGCACGCCCACGGCGTGAAAACCGAACAGGACTTTGGGGGAGGACATGGAGGGGATTATCCCCTGCTCCATGCTTTCGCCCTGCAGCAACCGTTCAGGCACTCAGGCGTTGCTCATACTCTGCCTTCAAACGCTTCCACCCACTCCAGAACGAGCCGGGCCGGGTGCCATCGCACAGCGCTTGCAGGATGTCCAGATGCATGTGCCACCCTGCGCCGACCATGAGGGCCATGGCACGGTCGGCTACCTGGCGGTGGGTGACGGTGAGCAGCACCTCGTCGCCTTGCTGCTCCAGATCGAACGTGACCTCCCCTACGCCGGGCCAGCTGAAGCTGAGTTTGCGCAGCGGCTCCATCTCGATGATCTGGCAAGTGGCGCGTCCTTCAGCAGCAAAGCCATCGGGCCGCTCACTGGGGGAGGCAGACAGTTCGTCGTTACGCCACACCAGTTCAAACGACGTTCCTGCCGCCAGGCGCATGTCACCCGCGGCGAGCCAGCGGCGACGCAGATCGCTCTCCGTCAAATAGGCCCAAACGCGCTCGGCCGTCCCGGGCAACAGGCGTTGCAGGACAAGGATGGCTGGGTCTAGCCGGGTTGCATAGGGTTGGGGACGAACTTGGGTGCTCATAAAGATGTTCCTTTTCTGGTGGATGACTTGGGAGACTGGTTGCTCCCCTCTTCTCGCAGGAGTTGCTCCAGTTGGTCGAGGCTGTTGTTCCAGAAGCGCTCGTAGTACTGCAGCCACGCATGGGCGTTGGACAGGGGTTTGGACTCCAGCCGGCACAGATGCACGCGGCCACGCACCTCTCGACGGATAAGGCCCGCGCGTTCCAGGGTCTGGATGTGTTTGGACGCAGCCGCAAGCGAGATGTCAAAGGGCTCGGCCAGCTCGGAGACGGTGCGCTCGCCCTGCGCCAGATTGCGCAGCATGCGCCGACGGGTACTGTCGCACAGGGCGTGGAAGACAGCGTCGAGTTTCTCAGCTTTTAATTCAACCATATTGTTGAATATATTTACCACCCATTCTTTTGTCAACCATTTGGTTGAATATTTACTGGAGGCGAAAAAAAGCCCGGGCAAGCCGGGCTGGGATGTTGGGGCCGTGGACGATCAGCCGTGGGCCTGTCCCGCCTCAATCGTGATCTGCCGCTCACAGCGGCGCGCAATGCCGGCGTCGTGCGTCACCAGGATCAGCGTGGTGCCCTGCTCGCGGTTGAGTTCGAACATCAGCTCCATCACCTTCTCGCCGGTGGCGAAGTCCAGGCTGCCGGTCGGCTCGTCGGCCAGCAGCACGGCCGGGCGCACCACGAAGGCCCGCGCCAGTGCCACGCGCTGCTGCTCGCCGCCGCTCAGGACCTTGGGGTAGTGGCCCAGGCGTTGGCCCAGGCCGACGCGGGCCAGCATCTCGCTGGCGGCCTGGCGTGCGTCCTTGCGGCCGGCCAGCTCCAGCGGGAGCATGACGTTTTCCAGCGCGGTCAGGTGCCCCAGCAGCTGGAAGCTCTGGAACACGAAGCCAAGCTTGTGCGCGCGCACCGCGGCGCGGGCATCCTCGTCGAGCGTGAACAGGTCCTGCCCGGCAAGGCGCACGGTGCCGCGCGTGGGGGTGTCGAGGCCCGCGATGATGGACAGCAGCGTGCTCTTGCCCGAACCGGAGGCGCCGACAATGGCCACCGTCTGGCGCTCGGGCACCGTGAAATCGATATCGCGCAAAATGTCGAGGGTGCCGGTGGAGTCGGTGACCGACTTGTACACGTGCTCAACAGAAATGATGTTTTCAGCCATGGGGTTTGCTTTGTTACGACGCTACTTTATCGCGACCGCTCTGGTGGTCGCCGCTGCGGGGTTATCGGCGGGCGCATGGGCGGCGCCGGCCGAGCGCACCCTGCTGGTGCTGGGCGACTCGCTGAGCGCCGAATACGGCCTCAAGCGCGGCAGCGGCTGGGTAGCCCTGCTGGAGCAGCGGCTGGCGCGCGAGAACCGGCCGGTCAAGGTGGTCAATGCCAGCATCAGCGGCGAGACCACGTCCGGTGGCCGCTCGCGCCTGCCGGCGCTGCTGGCGCAGCACCAGCCCACCCACGTGATCATCGAGCTCGGCGGCAACGACGCGCTGCGCGGTCTGGCGCTAACCAACACCGAGGACAATCTGGCCTGGATGACGCAGGCCGCGCAGAAAGCCGGCGCCCGGGTGCTGCTGGCCGGCATGCAGGTACCGCCCAACTACGGGCCGGACTACAGCCGCCGCTTTGCCGCGTTGTTCGCCAGCGTGGCGCGCCAGCACAAGGCGGCCCTGGTGCCCTTTCTGCTCAAGGGCGTGGGTGATGTGCCGGATGCGGCGCGCTGGTTCCAGGCCGACCGCATCCACCCGAACGAAGCGGCGCAGCCGCGCATGCTGGACAACGTCTGGCCGGAACTGAAGAAACTGCTGTAATGCCCCTGTTCACCATCACCGCCGAGGACGCGCTGCGCCAACTCGACAGCTTCGACACCGTCATCGATGCCCGCAGCGAGGACGAGTACGCCGAGGACCACCTGCCCGGTGCCGTCAACTGGCCGACACTGAACAACGAGGAACGCCAGCGCATCGGCACGCTGTACAAGCAGGTCAACGCCTTCGAGGCCAAGAAGCGCGGCGCAGCCATTGCGGCGCGCAACATCTCCGCCCACATCGAGCGCGAGGTGCTGGACAAGCCCAAGGGCTGGAAGCCGCTGGCCTACTGCTGGCGCGGAGGCAAGCGCAGCGGCTCGCTGAGCCTGATCCTCAGCGAGATCGGCTTTCGCGTCACGCTGATCGAAGGCGGCTACAAGGCCTTTCGCAACGCGTTGCTGGAGGACATCCCGCGCCTCGCACCGAAGTTCGACTGGCGTGTGGTCTGCGGCACCACCGGCTCCGGCAAGACGCGCCTGCTGCAGGCGCTGGCCGCCGCCGGCGCCCAGGTGCTGGACCTGGAGGCCCTGGCCAACCACCGCAGTTCGGTGCTGGGCGCCCTGCCCGGCGTGCCGCAGCCGTCGCAGAAGCATTTCGACACGCTGATCTGGGATGCCCTGCGCCGCTTCGATCCGGCTCGCCCGGTCTATGTGGAGAGCGAGAGCAAGAAAGTTGGCAATGTGGCCATTCCGTCGGCGCTGATCGAAGCCATGCGCGCCGCCCCCTGCCTGAACCTCGTGCTGTCCGACGAGGAGCGCGTGGCGCTGCTGCTGGAGGACTACGACTTCTTCGTCCAGAACGGCGAGGCCTTTTGCGAACGGCTCGATGCGCTGACCGAGCTCAAGGGCAAGAAGGTGGTTGAGGCATGGAAGGCCCAGGTGCGCGGCGGGCAGATCGAGGCCGTGGTGCGCGACCTGCTGCTGAGCCACTACGACCCGGTCTATCTGCAGTCGATGGCGCGCAATTTCAAGCAGTACGCCCAGGCGCAGGACATCACGCCCCAAGACCGTTCGGAGCCGGCCATGCGGGCCCTGGCCGCCACGCTGCTGACAAGGGAAGCCGCGGCAGCCGAGGCATGAGTCGGCGCCGGTCAGACGCCGTCGATCAACGCGTTCCTCAGCGATCGCCCCGCAACGCCGTGCCCGTCACGTAGAACTGGCCACCCGCCATATAGTGCAAGGTGCGCAGGTCGTCGGGCGCATCCTCGAAGTGCCAGCGCCCCTGGCTGAACACGCGCGGATCAGCCCAGGCCGCCACAACCTCTGCAATGAAGAGGTCGTAAGTCCGCTGGTTGTGCGGCTCGGGAAGGATGCGGCAGGCCAACCACGCGACGCAACCGCGCACCAGGGGAACGGGCGACTGCGCCACGGCGAAGGTCTCGACGTGATGGCGTGCGAGCTTGTCATGCACCGTCTTGCCACTGTCGCTCCCCACGCCCAAGGTCAAGGCGGCCAAGGCACGGCTCGGTACATTCAGAACCAGCCAGCCGCTGGCCTCGACCAGTTCGCGTGTCAGGGTTGCCTTGTCGATCACCACCGTCACCTTGGGCGGGGAAAAGTCCAGCGGACAGGACCACGCCGCCGCCATCACATTGCACCGCCCCTCGCGGGCCGATGACACCAGGACGACAGGGCCGTGGTTGAGCAGGCGGTAGGCCTTGTCAAGCGCGACGGGCGCAAAAGATTCGGGCGTGGTCATACCCCACTGTAGCCCGACGCCAGCTAAGCGGCCGGCTCGTTGTCCAGCCAGCGTATCGACCCCCGGTAGGCATGCCAGGTGGCGTGCCCCAACCAGGGCCCGATGAGCAGCAGGCCCAGACCCCAGGGCCACAGCGCCAGTCCCACCAGCAGGGTGAGCAGCAACCCCCACAGCAGCAGCACCGGCAAGTTGCTGAAGAACACCTGCAGGCTGGCAATGGAGGCCGAGATGGCGTCGGTGTCGCGGTCCAGGATCATCGGAATCGAGACCACCGAGGTGGCGAACACCAGGCCGGCAAAGACACCGCCGACCACGGTGTAGACGGCGACGAACTCCCAGTTCTCGGGGTTGAACACGGCCTGCAACACGCCGGCGGTAGATGGCATGCCGGTATTGAAAAACACCGCAAACACCACCAGTGAGGCACGGCCCCACAACAACTCCAGCACCACGAGCACCAGCACCAGCAGACCCATGCTGCCGATGTGCGTATCCCAGCAGGTCAGTGACGAGGCCAGATCCGGCGCCAGACCCTGCTCGCGCCGACGGCTCACCTCGTACAGCCCCATGGCGAGGAAGGGGCCGACCAGCAGGCAGCCCGACACGATGGACATGGTGTACTCCGGCAGGTGGCGGAAGACCAGGCTCAGCGTAATGGCCATGCCCCAGAAGCACATGCCGTAGAAAAGGCCGATGCCCATCTCGGCCTGCAGGTCGCGCAGGCCGCGTGCAAGCCAGCGGAAAGGATCGGCAAACGACAACGCCACGATCTCGCGTTTGGGCCCGACCGGCGGCGGCGGCACATAGGGTTCGGGGCTCACTGGCAGGCTGGCAGACTCAGGCGCGGACTTGATCTCGGTCATGGGGTAAGCCTACCCAGCGCCGGCGTGGCTGGCTACTCAGGAAAACACCAAGTGTTGTAGGGGTAATCCGCGCTCAGCACAAGGCGCTGGCCAGCGCCTGCGCCAGATCGGCCTGCAGGTCGGCCGCGTATTCCAACCCGACGGAAAAGCGCACCAGACGGCCATGTGCCAGGTGCGCCGGCCAGCCCATCCGCATGCTCGCCAAATCGTAGGGCACCACCAGGCTGATCGGCCCGCCCCAGCTGTAACCCAGCTTGAACAGGTGCAGGGCATTGCAGAAGGCGTCGACCTGGGCCTGGGTGTAGCGGGCGTCGAAAAGCACGCTGAACAGGCCGGCCGCCCGCCCCTCCCCGCCACCGCACAGGGCCTGCCAGTGCGCGTGACCAGGCGAGTCCGGCAGCGCTGGGTGCAGCACCTGGGCGAACTCGGGCCGTGCCCGGCACCAGTGCGCCAGGGCGCGTGCCGTACGGTCATGCGCCGCATAACGCAGCGTCAGACTGGGCAGCGCGCGCAGCACGGCTTCGGCATCGTTGGCGCCGACGCCCAACCCCAGCCGCATGTGGGTGAGTTTGAGACGGATGTGCAGCGCCTCGTCGCGCGTGATGATGGAGCCCATGAGCACATCACCGCCGCCGCTGGGGTATTTGGTGAGCGCATGGACCGAGATGTCGACCGCCAGCGTGCCCGTACCGTCGCCATTGAGGTCGAAAGGGTTGAAGGCCAGGCCGGCGCCCCAGGTGTTGTCCAGCGCCGTCAGCACGCCGACGCCACCATTGGCACGGCGGCAGATGCGCACCAGCTCACGCAGGTCAGGAAACTCCAGCGTCACGGAGCCGGCCGCCTCCAGCCACACCAGCTTGGTCTTCGGGCCGATGCGGCGCGCCAGGTCCTGCGGGTCCATGGGGTCGTAGCACTGGTGGGTAACGCCCCAGGCCTGAAGTTCGCCTTCGGCCAGCGCCTTGTTGGGACCATAAGCGTTGTCGGGGATCAGTACCTCGTCACCGCTGCCGAGCAGCGACAGGCCAACGTTGGCAATCGCCGCCAGCCCGCTGGGCACCAGGATGCACTGCGCGCCGCCCTCCAGCGCACACAGGCGCTCTTCCAGCAGGTAGGTGGTGGGCGTGCCGTGCAGGCCATAGGTGTAGCCCGTCTTGTCCTTCCACTCGCGGCTGCGCAGCGCCGCCACGTTGGGAAAGAACACCGTCGAAGCCTTGTGCACCGCAGGCTGCGGCGCCGCAAAACCCTCAGGCGGCACGTAGGGATGGTGGATCAGGCCAGTGGTCTTGTCGCTCATGTGGCGAGCTTAACGCGATCCGCCAAGAGCGAAGAAACCTAATACGCAGGACGCCGTGGAACCGGCTTCGCCGGGCCACTGGCGTCGCCCCCTTTCAAGGGGGGTGGCGCAGCGAACGCAGGGAGCGGAGCCTGGGGGTCAAACTTTCCACTTATCCAGCACGTCCTCGATGCGCATGCGGTCATAGACCTCGAAGGGCTGGTGGATCCAGGGGTTGGTAGGCAGGAATTCGACCGAGTAGTCGGGCTGGAAGGCCGAAACGCCCTTGGTCCAGATGACGGCAGTGCGCAGTTCGGTGATGGGCGAGTAACGCTCGCGCAGCATCTTCACCACGGCCTGCAGGGTGTGGCCCGAGTCGGCCAGATCGTCAACCAGCAGCACGCGGCCGGCAATCTCGCCCTGGGGCGTGGTGATGTACTTGGCAATGTCCAGGTGCCCCTGCACCGTGCCGGCCTGGGCGCGGTAGGAGCTGGTGGACATGATGGCCAGCGGCTTGTCGAAGATGCGCGACAAGATGTCGCCCGGCCGCATGCCGCCACGCGCCAGGCAGAGGATGGTGTCGAACGCCCAGCCGGACTGGTGGATCTTGATGGCCAGCTTCTCGACCAGGTTGTGGTACTCGCCGTAGCTCACGTACAAATGCTTGCCGTCTTCGGTCAACATCCATCTGCTCCTGTTTTGATAGCTGACAGCGCTTTTTTTAAGAGCGCCACAGCCACTTCTTGTTCAAATTCTTCAGTCGGCGACGTACGGATGCCGCATCATGATGGTGTGGTCGCGGTCCGGGCTGGTCGAGATCAGGTGGATCGGCACGCCGGTCACCTGCTCGATGCGCTGCAGGTACAGACGCGCATTGATCGGCAGCTTGTCGTACTGCGTCACGCCCACGGTGCTTTCGCTCCAGCCGGGCAGGGTCTCGTAGATCGGCTTGCAGCGCGCGATCTCGTCTGCGCCCATGGGCAGGATGTCGATGGTCTCGCCGTCGAGCTCGTAGCCGGTGCACAGCTGCAGCTCCTTCAGGCCGTCGAGCACATCAAGCTTGGTCAGGCACAGGCCGGTCAAGCCATTGACCTGGGCCGAGCGCTTGAGCAGCGCCGCGTCGAACCAGCCACAACGGCGCGAGCGGCCGGTGGTCACGCCCTTCTCGGCGCCCACGGTGCTCATGTGGTAGCCCGGCGTGCCGGGGGTTTCCCAGTCGAGTTCGGTCGGGAACGGGCCGCCGCCGACGCGGGTGCAGTAGGCCTTGGTGATGCCCAGGATGTAGTGCAGCAGGCCCGGGCCGACGCCGGAGCCGGCGGCGGCATTGCCGGCCACGCAGTTGCTGGAGGTCACATACGGGTAGGTGCCGTGGTCAACGTCAAGCAGCGTGCCCTGGGCACCTTCGAACAGCAGGTTGGCGCCGTTGCGGTTGGCTTCATTGAGTTCGCGCGAGACGTCGGCCATCATGGGCGTCAGCAGTTCGGCGTGGCGCATGGCCTCGGCATAGACGGCGTCATACTGCACTTCACCGTCCTTGATGTAGGGCTTGAGCGCGTCAGGGAAGGCGAAAGTCTTCGAGCCCAGGAAGGTGGTCAGCACATGGTTGTGCAACGTCAACAGCTCCTTGAGCTTGGCGGCAAAGCGCTCGGGGTACTTCAGGTCCTGCACGCGCAGGGCGCGGCGGGCGATCTTGTCTTCATAGGCCGGGCCGATGCCGCGGCCGGTGGTGCCGATCTTCTCGGTACCGCCCTGCTCGCGCGCCGCCTCGCGCGCCACGTCCAGTGCGGCATGGAACGGCAGGATCAGCGGGCAGGCCTCGGAAATGCGCAGGCGCGAACGCACTTCGACGCCGGCCTTCTCCAGCCCTTCGATCTCCTCGAACAGCTTGGCGGCCGACAGCACCACGCCGTTGCCGATGTAGCACTTGACGCCCGGGCGCATGATGCCGCTGGGGATGAGGTGCAGCGCGGTCTTCACGCCGTTGATGACCAGCGTGTGGCCGGCGTTGTGGCCGCCCTGGAAGCGCACCACGCCCTGGGCGAACTCGGTCAGCCAGTCGACCAGCTTGCCCTTGCCTTCGTCGCCCCACTGGGTACCCACGACAACGACGTTACGTCCTTTGGTTGCATTCATTTCGGTTTTCTCTGATGGCTCAAATCGCGCTTACTACCCACTGCCCGGCAACTTCCGTCAGCTCCCGGTCGCACTGGAACTCGTCAATCTCACTCTCGTGGCCCGGCAGCACACAGACCACGGTTTCGCCCTGCTCTCGCAGGCGGGCAATCGCCTGGCGCAGCGCCGGCGACTCGCCCCACGGCGCGCGGATGGCGGCGCGCAGCGCACGCGCCGGCACCGCACCGACCAGTGTCTTGAGGTCCAGGCTGAAGCCCACCGCCGGGCGCTTGCGCCCGAACACGGCACCGACCTCGTCGTAGCGGCCGCCGCGCAGCAGCGCATCACTGATGCCCGCGGCATAGACCGCAAAACGCACACCGCTGTAGTAGGCGTAACCACGCAGGTCGGCCAAGTCGAAGCTCAGCGTGGTGCCTTCGAGCTGGCTGGCGAGCCACTTCAAATTTGATAGCGCCTCACGCACGGCTGGCAAGGGCGGAAGCACTTTTTCGGCCTTGTCCAGCACGGACACGTCGCCATACAGGTCGAGCAATGCCAGCAGGCCCTGGCGCGAGGCGGTTGGGAAATCGCGGGTCAGCTGCGTCAGCGTGGTGACGTCCTTGGCGCCGAGGGCGGCATGCACCTGGGCCCGCGTCTCGTCATCCAGGCTGACATCGGCGAGCAGCGCGCTGACGATGCGGACATCGGCCATGTCGACAGTGAAGGACGGCAGGCGCGCCGCCTTCAGGCAGTCCAGCGCCAGTTGCAGGGCTTCCAGGTCGGCCTCCAGGCCAGCGTGGCCGTAGATCTCGGCGCCGAACTGCAGCGGTTCGCGCGTGGCGTGCGGGCTGGCCGGGCGCGTATGCACCACCGGGCCGCAGTAGCACAGGCGGGCCACGCCGCGGCGGTTCAGCAGGTGGGCGTCGATGCGGGCCACCTGCGGCGTGGTATCAGCGCGCAGGCCCATGGAACGACCGGAGAGCTGATCGACCAGCTTGAAGGTCTGCAGGTTGAGCGCCTGGCCAGTGCCCGTCAGCAGAGACGCCAGGTGCTCCAGCAGCGGCGGCATGACCAGTTCGTAGCCATAGCAGCGCGCCATGTCCAGCAAATCGCGGCGTAGTTCTTCGATGTGGCGCGCCTCGGAAGGCAGGACATCGGCAATGTGATCCGGCAGGACCCAGGCAGACATGGAATGGGGGGGTGCTGTTAAAAACGTGATTTTACCGGGCTTGAAGCCCGGTTCCCGCCACCGACAGGGCTCCGGCGCCCTGCACGGGACTCAGCTCAGGGCAACTGCCACCAGAGCCAGGCCAGCCCGGCCGCGATGCTGCACAGGCCGAAGAAACGGATCTGGCCGTCGGTGAGCTGCAGGATCTGCGCAAACATGCGGCGCCAGCCGCCCGGCGAGACGAAGGGAAACAGCCCCTCGATCACCAGCACCATGGCCAGCGCCAGCCAGAAGACGTCGCTGTCCACGCCTTATTTCTTGGCGCCAGCCGCGCCCTGGCCGCGAAAGACCTTGAAGAACTCGGAACTGCTCGGGTCAACCACCATCACGTCGCTCTTCTTGCCGAAGCTGGCCTTGTAGGCCTCCAGACTGCGGTAGAACTGGGCGAAAGCGGGATCGCGGCCGAAGGCGTCGGCATAGATGCGGGCCGCCTCGGCGTCGCCCTCACCCTTGATCTTCTGTGCGTCACGGTAGGCGTTGGCAATGGTGATCTCGCGCTGGCGGTCGGCGTCGGCGCGGATCTTCTCGCCCTCGGCGCCGCCGGTGGAACGCAGCTCGTTGGCCACGCGCTTGCGCTCGGCTTCCATGCGGCGATAGACCGACTCGGTGATGGACTCGACGTAGTCCACGCGCGTGATGCGCACATCGACCACGTCGATACCCCAGGGCTTTGCGCCGCGCACGGCCGTGAGCACCTCGTCCTTCACGTCGGTCATCAGCGCCTCACGCTTGAGCGACAGCAGCTCCTTCACCGTGCGCTTGTTGATCTCCTCCTGGAAGGCGTTGCGCACCACGCGGTTGAGCTGGCTGGCGCCGGCCGCCTCGTTCAGGCCCACGTTGCGGATGTACTCGGTGGGATCGGTGATGCGCCAGCGCACATACCAGTCGATCACCACGCGCTGCTTCTCGGCGGTCAGCATCGGCTCGGTGTCGGTGCTATCGAGCGTCAGCAGGCGCTTGTCGATGTAGGTCACGTTCTGGAACGGCGGCGGCAGCTTGATGTTGAGCCCCGGCTCGGTGATGACTTCCTTGATCTGCCCCAAGGCGTACACCACGCCGAACTGACGCTGGTCGACCACGAACAGCATGGAACTGGCCAATGCGAGCAGCACCAGCAGCGAAGAGATAACGAATCCAACCCGGTTCATACTGGGCTCCTATCGGGTTTCACGGTCGCGCGAACGGGCGCCATCACGGGTGCGGGCATCCAGCGACGAAGGTGCCGGTGCCGGCGGCAGGGTCGAGGCAGCCGGCGCCGGGGCGACCGGCTGAGCGGCGGCCTCACTGGCGCTGAGCTGCATGATCTTGTCCAGCGGCAGGTACAGCAGGTTGGAGCCCTGGCGCGACTCCACCAGCACCTTGGTCACGTTGCCGTAGATTTGCTGCATGGTTTCCAGGTACAGGCGGTCACGCGTGACCTGCGGCGCCTTCTGGTACTCGGCCAGGATGGCGCGGAAGCGTTGCCCGTCACCCTGTGCCTGCGCCACGATGCGCGCCTTGTAGGCTTCGGCCTCTTCCTTCAGTCGCGAAGCCGTACCCAAGGCACGCGGGACCACATCATTGGCATACGCCTGCGCCTCGTTCTTGGCACGCTCGCGCTCCTGACCGGCCTTGAGCACGTCGTCGAACGCGGCCTGCACCTGCTCGGGCGGGCGCACACCGCCTTGCTGCAGGTTGATGCCGACCACCTCGATGCCGACCTTGTAGCGGTCCAGGATGGTCTGCATCAGCGCGCGCACCCGCGGCGCGATTTGGTCACGCTCATCGGACAGTGCCGAATCCATCTTCATCTTGCCCACCACCTCGCGCACTGCCGTTTCAGCCGCCTGCACCACCGCATCCGACGGGCTCTTGCTCTCGAACAGGAAGGCGCGGGCGTCGTTCAGGCGGTACTGCACGGCAAACTTGATCTCGACGATGTTCTCGTCCTCGGTCAGCATGGCCGACTCGCGCAGGCCGGTGGCCTTGATCACCGTGTCGCGACCGACATCGACCGAACGGATCTGGGTCACGAACACCAGTTCATGGCGCTGAATCGGGTACGGCAGGCGCCAGTTGAAACCGGCACCGACGGTGGACTTGTACTTGCCGAACTGGGTGATGACGGCCTGCTGGCCTTCCTGCACGATGAAGAAGCCGGTGCCGAGCCAGATCAGCAGCAGCACGCCGACGATCAGGCCGGCGCCGATACCGGCGCTTTTCATGTCGGGCTGGAAGCCGCCACCACCGTTGCCGTTACCGGCCCCGCGCCCGCCGCGCCCCGAGCCGCCACCGAACAGGCCGCCGAGCTTGCGGTTGAAATCGCGCCACAGTTCATCGAGGTCCGGCGGGCCCTGGTTGGGTCCACGCCCCTGGCCGTGTGGCGGCGGGGGGGTCTCGGGCTCCGGCCGCGTCTGCTCCGGCTTGCCCGCATCGGCCGGCTTGTCGTCGCCACGACCCCAGCGCGGATCGTTCAGATTGAACATGCCCCGGATGCGGCTCGGCCAGTGGGCCCAGCGTAAGGCGCTTGCGTTTCGTTTCATCGTGTCGTCTCTTTTTGCTCTCAGGCCGGATTGTGCCCAATCAAGAGGGGCTGGAAAGATTGTCGCTGCAAAGCGCCCCCGACATTTCAGGTAATTCCTGAGCCGCAGCGCTGGCGCGGCGCGCCAGCAGTTGCCGCAGCGCCGGCAGGCCTTCGCCGCGGCGGGCACTGACAAAGACCCGCGGCGTCGGGGCACCATCGAGGTCGTAGCTGTCTTCCAGCTGCGGCGGGCGGCGGTTCTCGTCAAGCGCATCGAGCTTGTTGAACACCAGCACTTGCGGGATGGCGTCGGCCCCGATCTCGGCCAGCACACGCTGCACCTCGGCAATCTGCTCCGGAAAGTTCGGGTTCGAGGCGTCGACCACGTGCAGCAGCAGGTCGGCATCAACCGCCTCCTGCAGCGTGGCCTGGAAGGCGTCGATCAGGCCGTGCGGCAGATCGCGGATGAATCCCACCGTGTCCGACAGCGAGACCGAGCGTCCGGCCTCGCCCAGGTACAGCTGGCGCGTGGTGGTGTCCAGCGTGGCAAACAGCTGGTCGGCCGCGTAGGCGCGCGCCTTGACCAAGGCATTGAACAGTGTGGACTTGCCGGCATTGGTGTAGCCGACGAGCGAAATGTTGAAGGCGTCGCGCCGCTCGCGCTGGCGCCGCTGCGTCTGGCGCTGGCGCTTGACCTTGACCAGCCGCTCCTTGGTGCGCTTGATGGCCTCATTGATCATGCGGCGGTCCAGCTCGATCTGCTTTTCACCCGGGCCCCCGCGCACACCCGCGCCGCCGGTCTGGCGCTCCAGGTGCGACCAGCGCCGCACCAGCCGCGTACTGAGGTACTGCAGGCGCGCCAGCTCCACCTGCAGCTTGCCTTCATGAGAGCGTGCACGCTGCGCAAAGATTTCCAGGATGAGCAAGGTGCGGTCGTTGACCGGCAGCTCCAGGTGTCGCTCCAGGTTGCGCTGCTGCGCCGGGCTCAAGGCCTGGTCGAACAGCACCTCGGTGGCACCGAGCTGCTGCGCCAGCAGCTTGATTTCGTCAGCCTTGCCGCTGCCCACGAACAGGGCGGCGTCCGGCGCCTTGCGCTTGCAAGTGATACGGGCTACCGGCTTCAAGCCGGCGGTTTCAGCCAGCAGGCCCAACTCTTCGAGCTCGGCATCGAAATGGGGCAGGCCAAAGTCCACGCCCACCAGAACAGTGGGAGCGGGAGTCTTGTCGGGCAGATCAGTCAATGGGAACGCAGCCTGCGCAGAGGCTCAGAATAACCGTCATCCAGGCGCCAACGCCCCGCAAGGGCAGCGTTGTCAGGCGGTGCCAGTCGACTCGGCGTCGCCAGTCGAGAAGTTCACAGCCCGCCCCGGCACGATGGTCGAAATGGCGTGCTTGTAGACCATCTGGGTCACCGTGTTGCGCAGCAGCACGACGTATTGGTCAAAGGATTCGATCTGGCCCTGCAGCTTGATGCCATTCACCAGGTAGATCGACACCGGCACATGTTCGCGCCGCAGGGTGTTCAGGAAGGGGTCTTGCAAGAGCTGACCTTTGTTATTGCTCACGATATTCTCCGTGTTCAAAAGTTATGTTGAGGCTGCCACCTTACCACAGCGGGCCAAGTTGCGCTTAAAACTGATAAAAACCCAAGATGCTGCCGGGACTAGCCGCCATCCTTGTCGGCATAGGGATTGTGCGAGGTCTTCATCTCGATGCGCAGGGGCGTGCCCACCAGGTTGAACTCCTTGCGGAAACGCCCTTCCAGATAGCGCTTATAGGCATCGGTGACGTGCTCCAACGAGTTGCCATGCACCACGATGACCGGCGGATTCATGCCGCCCTGGTGCGCGTAACGCAGCTTGGGACGGAACATGCCCGACTTCTTGGGCGTCTGGTACTGCACGGCTTCCAGCAGCAGTTTGGTCAGCAGCGGCGTCGGCATCTTGCAATTGGCCGCCTTGTGCGCCTGGACGATCGAGGTCCACAAGGGCCCCAGACCCAGACGTTTCTTGGCCGAGATGTAGTGCAGATTGGCGAACTTGAGAAACGCCAACCGGCTTTCGATCGAGCGTTGCAGCAGTTCGCGCTGGTATTCGTCCACCGCATCCCACTTGTTGACGGCCAGCACCACCGCGCGGCCACTTTCCAGAATGTAGCCGGCAATGTGGGCGTCCTGGTCGGTGACGCCCTGGGTGGCATCGAGCAGCAGCAACACCACGTTGGCCGACTCGATCGCCTGCAGCGTCTTGACGACCGAGAACTTCTCGATGGCCTCGAAGACCTTGCCCTTGCGCCGAAGGCCGGCAGTATCGATCAGCTCGAAGCGTTGGCCGTTGCGCTCGAACGGCACGCTGATGGCATCACGGGTGGTGCCCGGCATGTCGAACGCCACCAGCCGCTCTTCCCCCAGCCAGGTATTGATCAGTGTCGATTTGCCGACGTTGGGCCGGCCGGCCACGGCGAGCTTGATCAGACCAGGATCGTGCTCCTCCTCGACCTCTTCCTCGTCGGGCAGGTTCAGCGGCGCCAGCGCCAGCTCCACCAGCGAACGAATGCCCTGACCATGCGCCGCGGAGACCGGATGCACTTCACCCAGCCCTAGTTCGTAGAACTCGGCCAGCTGCGCCCCCTCCTTCATGCCCTCGGCCTTGTTGGCCACCAGCACGCAGGGCTTGCCCAAGCGGCGCAGGTAGTTGGCAATGTCGTGATCCTGCGCCGACAGGCCGGCACGCACATCGACCACGAAGATGACCACATCGGCCTCGGCCACGGCCTGGCGGGTCTGCGAGGCCATCTCCTTGTAGATGCCGGCCTCTGCCGTCGGCTCGAAGCCGCCGGTGTCGATGACAATGAACTCGTGCTTGCCCAGCCGGCCGTTGCCGTAGTGGCGGTCGCGGGTCAGACCGGCGAAATCGGCCACGATGGCGTCACGCGACTTCGTCAACCGGTTGAACAGGGTCGACTTGCCGACGTTGGGACGACCCACCAGGGCCAGGACAGGTTTCATGGGAAGCGTTCCAGGTTCACTCGGGGCGGAAGCCGTACACGCTGCCGGCACTCGTCACCACGACCAGGGTGTTGCCGGCCAGCACCGGCGTGACCGTGATCGGCTTGCCATCGGTTGCCACGCGCGCCAGCAGGCTGCCGTCGTCGCGCGACAGGAAATGCAGCCAGCCCTGGGCATCTCCCAACACCACCGAACGCCCCGCCACCAGCGGCGCGCTCAGCTCACGGTAGCGCAGCTTGTCCTGCGCCCAGGCGCGCTCGCCGTCGCTGCGGCGCCATGCCTGCACCGTCGCATCGGACTCGACGCCAATGACGTATTCGCTGTCGCCGTGCACCCCGGTACCGCTGGCGGCCGGTTTGGTCCACAGCAGTTCGCCGCGGCCGGCCTGCACACAACCGACCGCCGCCTGGAAGGCGCGCACGCACACCACATCGCCCTGTCGACTCACGCCGGCGACCAGATCCACCAGACGCTCGATGTCGTTGATGCCGCGCGGCGAGGCAATCGATGCCTCCCAGCGGGTGCTGCCATTGAGCGGATTGAGCCCGACCAGCTTGCCCGAGAGACCCACCACCAGCGTGTCGCCGACGGCCAGCATGACCCCGGCCTGGCGCAGCACCAGGGCTTCGCCAGTACGCTGCTGCTGCCACAGCCGGCGGCCGCTTTGGCCATCAAAGGCCGTGACCGTGCGATCGGCCGTGAGCACGAAAACCCGCGCACCGGCCACCAGCGGCGCGGTCTGGCTGCTGGCGTTAAGACGCTGACGCCAGAGTTCGCGGCCGCCTTCCAGCACCACCAGCTCGTTGTTGCGAGTCACTACCGCGGCCCGCTGCCCGTCATAGCCCACGCCGGCAGCCAAGCCTGCGCCCACCAAGGCGCGCCACAGATCGGCGCCGGTCTGCGCGTCCAGAACCGCCACTGTGCCGTCGGACGAGGCCAGCGCCACCTGCTGCCCGACCACCCGCACCTCCAGCGGCATCGCCACCGCCCCCACCTTGGACAGCCAAGCCTGCCGCACACTGAGCAGATTCGCAGTCGGCCCCAGTTCGGCCGGCCGGGGCTTTTGCGGACTGCTGGAACACGCCGCCAGCACGGCCACCAGAACCAAGGCCAGCAGCGGGCGCATCAGACGAGAACCGGATGTAAGAAAGTTCACTTCTTGTCCCCTGTCGCGGCATCCGCCTGCGCACTGGCGCCCAGCGCGGCCAGCTTCACATCCACCAGGCGACGGTAGTCGCTGCCGGCGTCCAACCCCTGATAGGCCTTGCGGTACTCCAACACGGCCTCGGCCTTCTTGCCTTGCGCCTGGTAGATGTCCCCGCGACGGTCAGCTGCCAGTGCCACCAGTTCAGGGGGAAACTCGCCAGCCAACTGCTTGAGGCCGTCGTCATAGGCCTTGGCATCGAGCAGCACGCCCGCCAGGCGCAAGCGCGCCAAGGCCTGATAGCCCTTGTCCGAAGACTGCTCGGCCACCCACTGCAGGGCCGCCTTCGCGACATCCATGCGGCCGGCCTCGGCATTCACCTTGGCCGTGAGCAGGCCGGCCTGCTGCGCATAGGTGGTGGAGCCGAACTTGTCCTTCATGTCGGCCCAGGCCCGGTCGAGCTTGGCCGGATCACCCGCGCGCGCCATGCGCTCGACTTCGTCGTACATGGCGGCCGCCTGGGCCGCCTGGCTGCGCTGCCAGTACTGGTACAGGTTCCAGCCGGCGAAGGCCGTCAGCACGACGATCAGCACCCAGGTGATGGTGTTGCCGTACTGGCGCCAGAAGTGCTTCAGCTGGTCAAGCTGTTCTTGTTCTTCGAGGTCGAGATGTGCCATGGGATAGAGAGGTGTTAAGCGTTCGATTGTAGGTGGGTCGCCCAGTCGGCCACCTGTGCCAGCGGGCGGCAGACCTGCGCCCCGCTGCCGTCGCGCAGCGCCTTGACCGTGACCTCGCCCCGTGCCAGCTCATCGGCACCGAAGATCAGGGCGTAGCGGGCGCCACTGGCGTCGGCCTTCTTGAACTGTGACTTCATGCTGCCCATGCCTTCACCGGTACCGGCATGCATCTGCACGCTGACGCCAGCGGCACGCACCGCCTGCAGCACGGCAAGCACCTGCGGCAGCGCGGCAGCGTCCGGCACGATGGCGTATGCGTCGGGCTGCGGCAGCGGATGCTCGGCGCCCTGCTCTTTCAGCAGCTCCAGTACGCGCTCCACACCCAGGGCCCAGCCCACGGCCGGTGCCGGCTTGCCGCCGATCTGCTCGATCAGGTAGTCGTAGCGTCCGCCGCCGCAGATGGTGCCCTGCGAGCCCAGGTGCGTGGTGATGAACTCGAACACCGTGAGGTTGTAGTAGTCCATACCGCGCACCAGGCGCGGGTTGAGGGTGTAGGCCACGCCGGCCGCTTCCAGCATGGCGCGCACCTGGTTGAAGTGCGCCAGCGAGGCCTCGCCCAGGTAGTCGATCAGCTTCGGAGCCGCCTCCACCAGCGCCTGCATGGCCGGGTTCTTGGTGTCCAGGATGCGCAGCGGGTTGCTGTGCAGGCGGCGTTTCGCGTCTTCGTCGAGCTGCTCGGCGTGCTGCTCAAAATACGCGATCAGCGCGGCGCGATGCTGGCGGCGCTCCTCGGGCTGACCCAGGCTGTTGAGCTCCAGGCGCACGTCGGAAAGGCCCAACACTTTCCACAGCGCGTCGGCCAGCAGGATCATCTCGGCATCGATTTCGGCGCCGGCAAAGCCCAGCGCCTCGGCCCCGATCTGGTGGAACTGGCGGTAGCGGCCGCGCTGCGGACGCTCGTGGCGGAACATCGGCCCCATGTAGTACAGGCGTTTGCCACCTTCGTACAGCAGGTTGTGCTCGACCACGGCACGCACCACGCCGGCCGTGCACTCGGGGCGCAGCGTCAGTTGCTCGCCGTTGAGGCGGTCTTCGAAGGAGTACATCTCCTTCTCGACGATGTCGGTCACCTCACCCAGGCCGCGAATGAACAGCGGCGTCGGCTCGACGATGGGGGTGCGGATATTGCGATAGGCAAAACGCGCCATCAGGGCGCGCACTTCCTGCTCGAACCATTCCCAGCGCGCCGAGTCCGGCGGCAGGATGTCGTTCATGCCTTTGACGGCCGTCAGCTTCTCGGCCTTGGTGGCCTGCTTCTTCTCGCTCATGGGATGTTTCAGGCAGCTTCGGACGTTTTCGCCGTGCCGAAGCGGTTTTCAATATAGGTTTCGACCACACGCTGGAAATCGCGCGCGATGGCATCGCCGCGCAGCGTCAGGCGCTTCTCGCCATCGATGAACACCGGCGCCGCAGGCGCCTCGCCGGTGCCCGGCAGGCTGATGCCGATATCGGCATGCTTGCTCTCGCCCGGGCCGTTAACGATGCAGCCCATGACGGCCACCTTGAGGGCCTCGACCCCCGGGTATTGCTTGCGCCACACCGGCATCTGCGCGCGCAGAAAATCGTCGATCTGTTTGGCCAGCTCCTGGAAGGTGGTGCTGGTGGTCCGGCCGCAGCCCGGGCAGGCCGTGACACTGGGCACGAAGACACGCAGCCCCAGCGCCTGCAGGATTTCGGAGGCAATCACCACCTCCTGCGTGCGCGCCTCACCCGGCTGCGGCGTGAGGGAAACCCGGATGGTGTCGCCAATGCCTTCCTGCAGCAGAATGGACAGCGCCGCGGTGGACGCTACGGTGCCTTTGGTGCCCATGCCGGCCTCGGTCAGGCCCAGATGCAGCGGGTAGTCGCAGCGCTTGGCCAGTTCGCGGTAGACGGAGATCAGGTCCTGCACACCGCTGACCTTGCACGACAGCAGAATCTGCTCAGCCGGCATACCCAGTTCCTGGGCAAAACGCGCGGAGTCGAGGGCGGAAGTGATCAGCGCCTCGTACATCACCGCCTTGGCGTCCCAGGGTTGGGGGCGACGGCTGTTCTCGTCCATCAGGCCGGCGAGCAGTTCCTGGTCCAGGCTGCCCCAGTTGACACCAATGCGCACCGGCTTGTTCCACTTCAGCGCGACCTCGACCATCTGGCCGAACTGACGGTCGCGTTTGTCGCCCTTGCCCACGTTGCCGGGGTTGATGCGGTACTTGGACAGCGTCTCGGCGCAGGCAGGATATTGCGTCAACAGGGTGTGGCCGTTGTAGTGGAAATCCCCCACCAGCGGAACGTAAACGCCCATGCGGTCCAGCTGCTCGCGGATGTGCGGCACGGCTTGGGCGGCCTCGGGCGTGTTAACCGTGATGCGCACCACCTCGGAGCCCGCCTGGGCCAGCTCTTTGACCTGGATCGCGGTGCCGATCACGTCCACCGTATCGGTATTGGTCATGGACTGCACCCGCACGGGGGCGTCGCCGCCGATGGTGACGACGTTGTCGCCCCAGACCACGCGGGCCTGGCGGGAACGGCGCGGCTTGGGCGCCGACTGCTCGATCGGAATTCCAGACTGCACTTACTTCACCTCGAACCGGGCCACGTTCTCGCGCGCCACCGTCTCCAGACTGAAGGGTTTGCCGCGGACCATGACATCCGTGACATCGGCCCGCCCCACCACCACCGACAGCGGCAGGGCACCGGAGACACCAACCGTCTCGCCTGTCACCAGCGTGCGACGCAGCTGTACCACGCCTTGGGCGTCCGTCACCTCGACCCAGGAAGTACCCCGGGCCTTGAAGGCCAGCACACCGCTGCCCACGGCTGCGGCGGGCTGCGGCGCAGCGGACGCGGCCACCGGCACCGGCGGTACTGGGGCCGGAACAACGGCAGGTGCCGGCGGCACACCCGCAGGCGCGGCCACTGGCGCGGGTGCAGGGGCCACCGGCTGCGGTACCGTCGCCTCAACCTGCTTATCAACAGCAACGGGGGCCTCGGCAACCTTGATCGCCGTATCGGGCTGCGGCGCCATGGCCGGTGGCGGCAGTGCCACAACGACTTCGGAAGCGCTACCGCCAGCGCCTTCCTTGCGTTCCATGGAGGGGAAGAAGATCAACACCAGAGCCGCCGCCAGCAAGACCAGCGCGGCCAACACACCGGGGCGCGAAAGCTGGCTCCACATGGACGCGGTGGCGACATCACCGGGCGCCCGGAACGGCGCATTGATACCCCATTCATCCGGCTTGAGCTGCGGCGCGGCGGTCTGGGGCAGCAACGCCAGTACCGGCGCGGCATCGATCTTGAGCGTTCGACAGACGCTGGACGCCAGGGCGCGGACAAACACAGCGTCCGGCAGCAGGTCCAGCCGGTCTGCCTCCAGAGCCTCCAGTTTCTTGACCGGCACCTTCATCGACACCGCCAGCGCCGCCACATGCAGGCCCGCAGCCTCACGCGCCTGGCGCAACAGTTCGCCAGCCGTCGGTTGCTTCTGGGCCGGTGTCTCCTGCGTTGCCGGCTCCGGCACCACCTTGGCTTGCGCTTCTTCACTCATTGAATGCCCCTCGCTCATAGGCTCCTGCTTCACGCGATTGTGGATAGCGCCTCTTGAGCTGGGTTGCCAACTGCTCCACGGCGTCCCTGTTCCCTTGGCGCTGTTCGATCTTGATCCCTAACCAGAGCGACTCGGCGTTCGCCAGCTCACTGTTGTTCAGGCGCCGGATGTAGAACTGGGCACGCCCCAGTTCACCGCGCTGGTACAGCAGAGCGGCCAGGTTGTAGCCGGTGACGGGATTGCTGGCGTCGAGCTCGTAGGACTTGCTCAGGCTGTGCTCCGCCTCGGCCTGCAGGCCGGCGCGCAGCTGGCACAGCCCCTGGGTCATCAAGGTTTTTGCGCGCCCACCGTAGGTCGGGTTGGCCAGCGCCTGGTTGAAGGCCTGAAAGGATTCGGCATAGCGCGCCTGCTGGCACAGCAGCCAGCCGTAGTTGTGCGTCACATTGGCATCCCGCAGATTGAGCGTCATGGCGCGGCGAAAGCTGTCTTCCGCCAGACGCAGGTCGTTGAGCCGCATGTAGATCAGGCCGCGCAGGTTGAAGGCATCGGCGTAGGACGGATCGACCGCCAGCGCCTGCTTGATCTCGTCCAGGGCAATCGTGGTCTGCCCCTGCTCAAAGTACCCCACCGCCAACTGGAGCCGGATGCGCGCACGCTTGCGCGCCTCGGGCTCGTCGGATTCGGTCACGATGTCCGCGTGGCCGTCCGTACCGCCCGCGCTGCCCGTGGTGGCGCAACCGGCCAGTCCGGCCAAAGCCACCAGGGCCCAGCAGACGGCCCACAGGCCCGTAGCCCAACGCTTCAACCCTGTCCCGCTTGTTTTCATGCCTTACAACTCCTGCGACTTGTCCTGCTCCGCCGCCACCGGCGTGAGCATCACGGTGCGCCGCTGGGCCATGCGTTCGCTCACCCGGGTGCGATCCTTGACGTCACCGGCCAACTGGCCGCAGGCGGCATCAATGTCGTCGCCCCGTGTCTTGCGTATGGTCGTCACGATACCAGCATCCGCAAGGATTTTGGCGAAGGCCACCACCCGGTTCTGCGGCGACCGGTGCAGGCCGGATTCGGGGAAAGGATTGAAGGGAATCAGGTTGAACTTGCACCAGACACCGCCGGTGGCATGTCGGCGCACCAGCTCGACCAGTTGCTGCGCATGCTCAGGCTGGTCGTTGACGCCGTCCAGCATGCAGTATTCGAAGGTGATGAAGTCGCGCGGCGCGTGCTTCAGATAACGATTGCAGGCCGCCATCAGTTCGGCAATCGGGTACTTCCGGTTCAGCGGCACGAGGTTGTCGCGCAGGGCGTCGTTGGGCGCATGCAGCGACACCGCCAGCGCCACCGGGCAATCCTGCGCCAGACGATCCATCATTGGCACCACCCCCGAGGTGGAGACCGTCAGGCGGCGGCGCGACAGGCCGTAGCCGTGGTCGTCGAGCATGATGCGCAGGGCCGGGATCAGCGCCGCGTAGTTCTGCAACGGCTCACCCATGCCCATCATCACCACATTCGTGATGACGCGATCCTGCCGCTCCAGATGCTTGCGCAGGAAGTGCTCAGCAAACCAGAGCTGAGAAATGATCTCCCCGGTTGTCAGGTTACGGCTGAAGCCCTGGTGCCCGGTGGAGCAGAAACGGCAGCCGACAGCGCAGCCGGCCTGGGAGGACACGCACAGCGTGCCGCGGTCATCTTCGGGAATGAAAACGGATTCGACGGCGTTGCCGTCGCCGACATCGAACAGCCATTTGATGGTGCCGTCGGCGGAAATCTGCTGGGAAATGACGTCCAGCCCCTGGACATGGGCCGAGGTCGTGAGCTTTTCCCGCAAGGACTTGGCCAGATCGGTCATGTCGCCGAAGCTGGCTGCCCCCTTCTGGTGTATCCAGCGAAACAGCTGGGTGGCGCGGAAGCGCTTTTCCCCCAGCCGCTCGCAGAAAAGGGCCAAGCCCTCGAGATCAAAGTCGAGAAGATTGGCCGTCATCGCATGTTTCAGCGGGAATAGATGTTCATGCCGGGGAAGAAGAACGCCACTTCCACAGCCGCCGTTTCGGGCGCGTCGGAGCCGTGCACCGCATTGGCATCGATACTGTCGGCAAAGTCGGCGCGGATGGTGCCCGGGGCTGCCTTCTTCGGGTCGGTCGCACCCATCAGGTCGCGGTTCTTGAGAATGGCGCCTTCGCCTTCCAGCACCTGGATCATGACCGGGCCGGAGACCATGAAGTCCACCAGGTCCTTGAAGAAGGGGCGCTCCTTGTGCACGGCGTAGAAGGCCTCGGCTTCACGACGCGACAGATGGGCCATCTTGGCGGCAATGACCTTCAGGCCGGCAGCCTCGAAACGGGCATAGATCTGGCCGATCACGTTCTTGGCAACGGCATCCGGCTTGATGATGGAAAGAGTACGTTCGATAGACATGAAAGTTTCCTGAGTGTCTGGGTTATTGCTGCTGTGTTTTACCCACTGGGCAAAGCCTTGAATTTTAACCTGTAAGGCTCGGTGCGACGGGTGCGAGGCACAAAAATCCCCTCGGCGCGCCGATCACGCCGCGCCCGGCGTCGCCCTCAGCGCCCGCGGCCGCCGCGACGTTGACCGCCACCACCGCGGCGCTGTTCCTGGCGCTGGCGCGTGAAACTGTCCGCGCCGATGTAGCCGAAGGCCGTCTTCATCGGATCGGGTTGCCCCTCGCCACCCTGCCCTGAGGTACGCTCCTTGCGGTTCTGCGATTTGTTGCGCCCCCCTTGCTTTACGTTCCCGGACGCGCCGCCGCGCGGCCCATCACCACCGCCACCACGCCGCTTGTTGCGTCCGCCGGCAGCCGGTCGTCCATTGGCCTGCGAACGGCCAGCGCCCTCGCCCGACTCGGCGCGCCCCGGCTCGCCGGCCGGCGCGTCCCGGCGATCCGCCGCCCGCACCAGGGCCTTGATGTCGGCCTCATCGAGCTCCATCCAGGCGCCGCGCTTGAGGCCGCGCGGCAGCAGCATGGCGCCGTAACGAATACGGATCAGGCGGCTGACCGCATGGCCGACTGCTTCCAGCATGCGCCGGACTTCGCGGTTGCGACCTTCGGAGATGGTGACGCGGTACCAGCAGTTGGAACCCTCGCCGCCGCCATCCTCGATGAAACCGAACTGCGCCACACCGTCGTCCAGCTGCACACCGTCCAGCAGGCGTTGCTTCTCTTCCTTGCTCAGGGCGCCGAGGACTCGCACCGCGTACTCACGCTCCAGGCCAAAGCGCGGGTGCATCAGCTTGTTGGCCAGTTCGCCCGAGTTGGTGAACAGCAGCAAGCCCTCGGTATTCAGATCCAGGCGCCCGACGGACTGCCACTTGCCGTGCCCGAGCTTGGGCAGCTTGCGGAATACGGTCGGGCGGTTCTGCGGGTCGTCGTGCGTCACGACCTCGCCGACCGGCTTGTGATAGGCGATCACCCGCGAAGGCGGCGGCTCGATGCGAAAGCGCACCGGCTTGCCGTTGACCTTGATGTGGTCGCCGAACTGGATGCGCTGGCCGATGTGCGCCGGCTCGTTGTTGACCGAGATTCGCCCCTCCATGATGAGCTGCTCCATCTCGAGACGCGAGCCCATGCCCGCCTGCGCCAGCACCTTGTGCAGCTTGGGCGTCTCGGCCTGCGGCGCCAGCACCCGCTTGGCGGGCAAGGCTACGTCCGGCAACTCCTCGTCAGCATCGAACTGGCCCGACACCACATCGTCGAAGCGCGAGCCGCTCGGCGTCGCCCCGCCGGCTCGCCCACCGCTACGAACCGCGTCATCAGACGCAGTCCCCACGTTGGCCGCCGCCTCCACGGTTGCTGCCGCGGCCGCAGATTCCTCCGCCGGCCCGGCATCGGGCACTGAAGGTGTGTGATCAGTCATGGCTGGTTTCCACTCAAGACAAAGGTTTCTTCAGAGCCCGGCTCGGGCTGCGCCGCCTGTTCAGATTCCGGCGCGACCATGGCCTCGCCCTCTGCGGCGCCGACAACGGCCGGTGGCTCCTGCGCTTCGGCCAGCAGGTCCAGCATGCCCTCGTGCGCCGGCGTTTCCATCAGAGGCAACTGATCCAGCGAGGCCAGGCCGAGGTCATCGAGGAAATGCTTGGTCGTTGCGTACAGTGCGGGCCGACCGGGCGCCTCGCGGTGACCGATCACCTCGATCCAGCCGCGGTCTTCCAGCTGCTTCAGGATCATCGAATTGATCGTCACCCCGCGGATGTCCTCCATGTCGCCACGCGTCACCGGCTGGCGGTAGGCAATGATGGCCAGGGTTTCCAATGTGGCGCGCGAGTAGCGCGGCGGCTTCTCCGGATGCAGCCGATCCAGGTACTCACGCATCTCGGGACGGCTCTGGAAGCGCCAGCCGGTGGCAACGCAGACCAGCTCCACACCGCGCAGAGCCCATTCCTGCTGCAGATCCTGCAACAGCTGTTTGATGGTGTCCACGCCCAGTTCGTCGTTGAACAGCGTCCGCAACTCACGCACCTGCAGCGGCTGCTGAGAGCAGATCAAGGCCGTTTCCAGCACGCGCTTGGCATCCGCCGTATTCATGGTCTTGCGAATCCAGAAAAAAGCATCATGGAGATGCGTGTATCAGGGTGGTGGCGAGGTGAGGCTCAGGGACGTCGCGTCCAAGGCCTGGGGCAACCCGACAGCGGCCGGGGCCGGGGATGATCCTACCGGTCTTCCTGTGGTTCATTGTAGCCCAGGCCCCAGGCCTGCAGCGCGGCCTGCAGATCGGTCGGTACAGGGGCTCGGAATACCAGCGTCTGCGCCGTCACCGGGTGCTGAAACGCCAACCGGAAGGCGTGAAGCGCCTGCCGCTGCAGACCGGCCGCCGGCACGCCGCCGTACAACGCATCGGCCACCAGCGGATGACCGATGGAGGCCAGATGGACGCGGATCTGATGCGTGCGACCGGTGTGCAGCGTGCAGCGCAACCAGCAACCGGCCTCGCCGTTGGCCAGCAGATCGACCGTGGTTTTCGCCGGCTTGCCGGCATGCCGCGTCAGGTCTACCACGGCCATGCGCAGGCGGTTGCGCGGGTCGCGTCCGATCGGCGCCTCGATTTCGCGCTGCCGCGGCCCCTGCCATGGCCGATGTGCCAAGGCAACGTACTGGCGACTCACCTCGCGCTGCGCGATCAGGCGCACCAGCGCATCCATCGTCGCCCTCGTACGGGCCACCACCATCAGCCCACTGGTGTCCTTGTCAAGCCGATGCACGATACCGGCACGCGGCAGCTGCGCAGCCTGTACATCATGGGCCAGCAGGCCGTTGAGCAGGGTGCCACTCCAGTTGCCCGGCGCCGGATGCACCACCAGCCCGGCCGGCTTATTGATCACCAGGAGATGTTCGTCCTCGAACACAACGTCCAGTTCCATGGCCTGCGGCTTGAAGGCCTGGCTCTGCGGCGTCGGGCGCAGTTCGATCACGCCCTGCTCACCCGCCTTCACCTTCAGTGCCGGTTTGCGCAACGCCACCCCGCTCTGCGTCACGGCCCCGGCTTCGATAAGCTGCTGCAGGTAGCTGCGCGAAAACTCCGGAATCAGCTCGGCCAAGGCACGGTCGAGGCGCTGACCATGCTGCTGCTCGCTCACGCGCCAAGGACGCGCTTCGGACTCGGCCGCAGCCGGGCTGTCCAGCCCGTCATCGAGATCTTCCTCGCCGGAGGCGGTCGATATAATTGTTTTCGATTCGTTCAAGAGAGAGTGACCCTAATGCTTCGCACCAAATTATCGGCGGTCTGCACCATGCTCCTGGCAGGCGGCGCCTTGCTGGTGGCCGGTTGCTCATCCAAACCGGTCGACCCCACGGCCAACATGAGCCCCAACAAGCTCTATGCCGAGGCCAAGGACGAGCTCAGCTCCGGTGCCTACGACAAGGCCATCCCCCTGTTCGAGAAGCTCGAAGGTCGCGCGGCCGGCACCCCGCTGGCGCAGCAGGCGCAACTGGACAAGGCCTACGCCCATTACAAATACCAAGAGCCGGCCCAGGCCCTTGCCACGCTGGACCGCTTCATCAAGCTGCATCCGGCGAGCCCGGCCTTGGACTACGCCTTGTACCTGAAGGGCATCATCAATTTCAACGACAACTTGGGCATGCTCTCCTCGATCACGCGCCAGGACCTGTCGGAGCGTGACCAGAAGGCCGCCAAGGAGTCTTTCGAGGCGTTCAAGGAACTCGTGACCCGTTTCCCCGAGTCCCGCTATACGCCCGACGCCCGGGCGCGCATGAGCTACATCGTCAACTCACTGGCGCAGTACGAAGTGCATGTGGCGCGCTACTACTATTCCCGCGGCGCCTACCTCGCGGCGATCAACCGCGCACAGATCGCCCTGACCGACTTCCATCAGGCGCCAGCGCTGGAAGAGGCGCTCTACATCATGGTGGCCTCCTATGATGCGCTCAACATGCCGCAACTGCGCGACGATGCCCGGCGCGTGATGGAAAAGAACTACCCGCAGAGCGAGTACCTGAGCCGCGGCTTCAAGCCGAAGTCAGATCCGTGGTGGAAGCTCTGGTAAACCCGGCCAAGGTCTGATGCACCTCAGCCTCTGAGCGCAAGCGGCGCATCGGCGGCAAGGCCGCCAGCAAGCGCCGCCCGTAACCCATCTGCAGCAGACGGGTATCGCACAGCACCAGCACGCCCTGGTCGCTTTCACGCCGGATCAACCGCCCCGCCCCCTGCTTGAGCGCCACGGCGGCCTCCGGCACGAAGTAGTCGTTGAAGGCGCTGTGCCCTGCATCCTCCAGGCGCCGGGAGCGCGCCTGCACCAGGGGATCGTTCGGCGGCGGGAACGGCAGCTTGTCGATGACCACCAGCTGCAAGGCCTCGCCGGGAATGTCGACCCCCTCCCAGAACGAGGCCGAGGCCACCAGAATGCAGCCACGCCGCCCTGGCTGTGCCGCCTGGCGGAACCGCGCCAGCAGCTCGCGCTTCGGGCTCTGGCCCTGGGCCAGCACCTGCAGGCCGGCTTCCGACGGCAGATGCGCCGGCAATGCCTCGCTGATGGCGCGCAAGGCACGCAAGGTGGTGGTCAACACCAGCGTGCGGCCGCCCAGCGTCTGCGCCAGGCGCGCCACCAGCGTCGCCACCTGGTCGCTGTGCCCGGGGTCTGCCGGCTTCGGCAGATCGACCGGCACGTACAGCGCCGCCTGCTGTGCATAGTCGAACGGGCTGTCGACCTGCAGAACCTCGGCCTGCGTGAGACCACAGGGCTCTGTGAACCAGCTCAGATGCGCATCGTCGCCCAGCGTGGCCGACGTGAAGATCCACGACCGGACGCTACCCTCGGCCTGCGGCGCCAGCAGGCGGGTCTGCACGGTGGCAGCGATGTCCAGCGGCGACTCGACCAGCCGCAGCTGGCTGCCGACGTCGACCCAGCGCACCGAGCCCGCCGTGCAGGGTTGAGTGAAGAAAGCCGCCATCGCGGTCAGCGCCTCGGCCCGCTCCTGCAGGCGCACGAAGTCGGGCGCGATCTCGCTCACTGTGGCCAATGCCGATACCGCCTCCGCACAGGCCAACTGCACACGGACGAGCGCGTCCGACCAGGCTGTGGCGTCGATCTGCTCCGGTGCGTCGGCCGTCCAACCCAGCTTGGTCCCCGGGTAGGCACGCCCCACGCACAGACGCAGGTCGCGCGCGGCCCGCTCCATTACGGAGGCGCGCTGTGACCAATCCACCAGCCCACGGGCCTGCTGCAGGCCGCAGGCCAGCATGTCGCGCGCGAAGTCCAGCAGCTGGCCGGTCGACAGCTGGCGTCCCAGGAACTGAACGCCGGTCTCGTTGAGCTGGTGCGCCTCGTCGAAGATCACGGTACGCACCGTCGGCAGCAACTCGGCCATGCCGGACTCGCGCACGGCCAGATCGGCAAAAAACAGGTGATGGTTGATCACCACCACATCGGCCGCCAGCGCCTCGCGCCGGGCCAGATTGACATGGCAGTCGCGGAACCTGGGGCACTGGCTGCCCAGGCAGTTCTCGCGCGTGGACGTCACCAGGGGGATGACCGGTGACCGCTCATCGAGCCCCGGCAGCTCGGCCAGATCGCCGGTCCGGGTTTGTTGTGCCCACAATTCGATGCGCGCCAGCGCCCGGCTGCTCACGGCCTCAACGGTCGTGGCCGCGTGGCGCGCCTGCTCCAGACGCTGCAGACACAGGTAGCTGGCGCGGCCTTTCAGCAGCGCCGTTCGCACAGGCAGTCCCAGCACCTCGATCAGCCGCGGCAGATCACGGGCAAACAACTGGTCCTGCAGGGTCTTGGTGGCGGTGGACAACAGCACCCGCTCGCCACTGAGCAGTGCCGGAACGAGGTACGAAAAGGTCTTGCCGACGCCGGTACCCGCCTCGACCACCAGGGCACCCCCGTCTTCCAAGGTGCGCGCCACTGCCACCGCCATCTCGGTCTGCCCGGGACGCGGTCGAAAGCCCTCGATGGCGCGCGCCAGCACGCTGTCGGGCGCGAAGACCTCCTGCACCAGGGTCGGCAAACTCATGGATCAGGCCGGCTCGTTGGGCTGCAGGCTTCGTTCCAGCCGATCGATCTCATCGCGCAGGACCAGACGCCGCTTCTTGAGCCGCCGTAGCAGCAGTTCGTCGAGCGGCAGGCTCAGGCCAAGGCGGTCGATCGAGGCGTCGAGATCGGCATGCTCGATGCGCAGTTCAATCAGTCGGCGTTCCGGGGAGTGGAGGTTGGAGTCCAAGAGTCGCGGCAAAAAGACAGGCCCGGGGAGTCTGCGTCATGCGCTCCCCGCTTGCTTCGATAATACGTGTTTCAAACCGACTTATCGAGGACTTTGTCCTTCGCACGGCTGACCATGAGCAAAGGCTATCGACTCACCGCATCGACCGGCATCCACAAGGGCGACCGCGACTACCAGCAGGATCAGGTGGCGCTGCTGAAGCATCCGCGCGTCAACGGCTGCCTGCTGGCGGTGGTAGCAGACGGCATGGGCGGCCGCAGTGGCGGCCGTACCGCGGCCGACCAGGTCATGATGACGGCCAAACAACTGTTCGAGCGCTACGTGCCGGACAGCGATGACGCCCCCACCCTGCTCAAACAGCTGGTGCAGGAGGCGCATCTGGTCATCAAGCTGGCTGCGATCTCCTCCGAACAGGAGCCTCACAGCACCGTGGCCGCGTTCCTCGTCAACCCCGGCGGGGAGTGCCACTGGATCCATGCCGGCGACTCACGCATCTATCACTTCCATGGCAACCGGCTCGTCAAGCGCACCCTGGACCACTCCTACGTCCAGACCCTGGTCGACAACGGCAGCATTACCGAGGAAGAGGCCAACGTCCATCCCCAGTCCAATATCCTGATGGGCTGCCTCGGCACCGAAAACGAGCCGCCGATGGACATGCACTGCATCGCCCAGCTGCAACCCGGCGACACCTTGATGGCCTGCAGCGATGGCGTCTGGCACTATTTCAGCAGCGATGAACTGGGGGAGGCCTTGTCCCATCTGGCGGCCCGGGAGGCCAGCGAGTTCCTGATCGACAAAGCCCGCTCGCGTGCCCGCGGCAGCGGCGACAACCTGTCGCTGGTGATCGTCAAGCTCGAACCGCTCGACTGAAGCCGGCCTCTCGCGTCCCGTCAGGGCGGCGTGGGCAAGGAGCGTACCGGGGGTTTGGCAGCTTTGTCGGCCAGGGCCTTGTTGCGCCGCGCCCGGTTGTCCTCGGCCTGACGCTGCTTCTCCTCGAACTCTCGCCTGTCGGCCGAACGAGTTTCAGCCGTCGGGCGATCTGATGTCTTGTCGCGCTCAGCGCGCGGCGGCGCGGCAAGTCGGTCCTGCTCGGCCTGCAGCTTGTCGGCCTGCTTCTGTTCGGCACGCTCCAGCCGCTCCTGGTGGGCCCGCGCGGCCTCTTCGCGCTTCTGCGCCGCTTCCTGCAGCGCCGCCGGGGAGGATTTCTCCTCCAGTCGCTGCAGCTGTTCGATGCCACGCAGGCGCCGCCGCTCATCCTGGACCGCCACCTCCTGCCGACGCAGATCCTCCATCACAGGACGGCGGCTGGCCTTGACCCGGCGCAGACAGTCATTGACCGCAAAGCGCTGGTAGCAGGCGGCTTCCTGTTCGGCAAAATAGGCTTCCTGCCGGGCACGCTCGGCCTGGATGCGGTCCAGCTCGGCCTGCAACTGATCGGGCTCCTGCGCCCAGGCGGCACCGGCCAACGCAAGCAGAGCGCAAAAGAAAAGACGGGGCTTCATGTGAGGCTAGTATCCACCACGCGCCGTTCCAGCGACAGGAATTCCTGCGACTGCATCTCATTGAGGCGGGAGACCGTCCGCGGAAACTCATGCACCAGCGGCCCTTCTGTGTACAACGCCTCCGGCGGCACCGCCGCCGACAGGATGAGCTTGACACGGCGGTCGTACAGCACGTCAACCAGCCAGGTGAAGCGGCGCGCCTCGGATGCCATGCGCACCGGCATGTGGGGCACATCGCTCAGGAACACGGTGTGGAACTGGGTCGCGATTTCCAGGTAGTCGTTCTGCGAGCGCGGGCCACCGCACAGGGTCTTGAAGTCGAACCAGACCACACCGCCGGCCTTGCGCCGCGCCCGGATCTCGCGCGCCTCGATATGCAGCACCGGGTCTTCGTCCTGCGATTCAGCGAGCAAGTTGAAGGCCTCGGTCATGGCCGCGTCGGCCTCGGGGCCCAGCGGCGAGTGGTAGAGCTTCACATGCTCCAGCGTACGGCGCCGATAGTCTGTACCGTTATCCACGTTCAGCACATCGAGCTTCTCGTTCAACAAGGCGATGGCCGGCAGGATGCGATCGCGGTGCAGCCCGTTGGGGTAGAGATCGTCGGGGCGGAAGTTGGAGGTTGCAACCAGCCCGACGCCGTTGTCGAACAGCGCAGCCAGCAGGCGGTGCAGGATCATGGCGTCGGTAATGTCCGCCACATGGAACTCGTCGAAGCAGATCAGCTTGTACTTCTTGGCAATTCGCTCGCCCAGCACGTTCAAGGGATTGACCGTGCCCTGCAACTCCGCCAGCTCGCGATGCACCTCCCGCATGAACTCGTGGAAGTGCAGCCGCGTCTTGCGCCTGAGCGGCACGGCGTTGAAGAAGCAGTCCATCAGGAAGCTCTTGCCGCGCCCCACCCCACCGTACATGTAGACCCCTTTCGGGATGTCCGGCCGGTTGATGAGCTTCTTCAGCGCATTCGAGCGCTTTTCCTTGTAGCCGGCCCATTCCAGGGCACATCGCTCCAGCGCCTCGACGGCACGCAGCTGCGCGGGGTCACTCGCGTAACCCCGCGTCTTCAGTTCCGCTTCGTAAGCCTCGCGTACCGATGCCAAGCCGTCGGTCCCGTGCGCTTTAGAAATTCAGCGTGCGCTTGTCCACCGCCAGAGCGGCTTCCTTGGTCGCCTCGGACAGCGACGGGTGCGCATGGCAGATGCGTGCAATGTCCTCGGCGCTGGCCTTGAACTCCATGGCCACCACAGCCTCGGAGATCAGCTCGCTGGCCATGGGGCCGACGATGTGCACCCCCAGGATCTCGTCGGTCTTGGCGTCAGCCAGGAACTTCACCATACCGGTGGTGTCGCCTAAAGCGCGCGCGCGGCCGTTGGCCAGGAAGGGGAAAGTACCCGCTTTGTAGGCCACGCCGTCTGCCTTGAGCTGCTGTTCGGTACGGCCGACCCAGGCAATCTCGGGGCTGGTGTAGATAACCCAGGGGATGGTGTTGAAGTTCACGTGACCATGTTGGCCGGCGATGCGCTCGGCCACGGCCACGCCCTCTTCCTCCGCCTTGTGCGCCAGCATCGGGCCGCGCACGACGTCACCCACCGCCCACACGCCGGGCAAGTTGGTCTTGCAGTCGCCGTCCACGACGATGGCACCACGCTCATCGAGCTGCAGGCCCACCGCTTCAACATTCAGGCCATTGGTATTGGGCACACGGCCGATGGAGACGATCAGCTTGTCCACCTCCAGCGTCTGCGCCTCGCCCTTGGCGTTGGTGTAGGCGATGCTCACGCCCTTCTTGCCGGACTTGATCTCACCGACCTTCACGCCCAGCTCGATCTTGAGGCCCTGCTTGTCGAAAGCCTTCTTGGCCTCCTTGGCGATCTGCTCGTCCACCGCGCCCAGGAAGGTCGGCAGACCTTCGAGGATGGTGACGTCCGCGCCAAGACGGCGCCATACCGAGCCCATCTCCAGACCGATCACACCCGAACCGATCAGGCCCAGCTTCTTCGGCACCGCGCCGATGCGCAGCGCGCCGTCGTTGGACAGGATGTTCTCCTCGTCGAACGGGGTGCCCGGCAGCGCACGGGCGTTGGAGCCGGTGGCCACGATCACCTGCTTGGCCACCAAGGTCTCTTCAGCGGCACCGGCCACCTTGATCTCGTAGCCTCCGTCAACGGCTTTCACGAAGGAGCCGCGTCCGTGGAAGAAGCTCACCTTGTTCTTCTTGAACAGGTAGAGGATGCCGTCGTTGTTCTGCTTCACCACGGCGTCCTTGCGCGCCACCATCTTGGCCACGTCCATCTTCACGCCGGTGGCGGTGATGCCGTGCTCGGCAAAGTGCTTGTTGGCATGCTCGAAGTGCTCGGACGACTGCAGCAGCGCCTTGGACGGAATGCAGCCCACGTTGGTGCAAGTACCACCCGGGGCCGGACCGCCAGCGGCGTTCTTCCACTCGTCGATACAGGCCACGTTCATGCCCAGCTGGGCGGCGCGGATGGCGGCGATATAGCCACCAGGGCCGCCACCGATGACGACCACGTCGAATTGTTTGCTCATGTTGTTTCTCGCTTCAGTTGGCGAACCAAGTGCGCATCACGTTTCTGCTTCGCGGAACACCGCGGAACCGGCTTCGCCGGGCCGCTGGTGTTGCCCCCTGCAAGGGGGTGGCGTAGCGACACGCAGTGCGCGCAGCCTGGGGGTGTATCAAATATCGAACAGGAGGCGGGCGGGGTCTTCGAGCGCCTCTTTCATCGCCACCAGACCCAGCACCGCTTCGCGGCCGTCGATGATGCGGTGGTCGTAGCTCATGGCCAGGTAGTTGATCGGGCGGATCACGATCTGGCCGTTCTCCACCACCGCGCGGTCCTTGGTGGCGTGCACGCCCAGGATGGCCGACTGCGGCGGGTTGATGATGGGGGTGGACAGCATGGAGCCGAACACGCCACCATTGGAGATGGAGAAGGTGCCGCCGGTCATCTCTTCGATGCCCAGCTTGCCGTCACGCGCCTTGGCGCCGAACTCGGCGATCTTCTTCTCGATGTCGGCAAAGCTCATCTGGTCGGCGTTGCGCAGGATCGGCACCACCAGACCACGCGGCGAACCGACGGCAATGCCGATGTCGAAGTAACCGTGGTAGACGATGTCGTTGCCGTCCACCGAGGCGTTGAGCACCGGGTACTTCTTCAGCGCATGCACGGCCGCCTTGACGAAGAAGGACATGAAGCCGATCTTGACTCCGTGCTCCTTCTCGAACTTGTCCTGGAAGCGCTTGCGCATTTCCATCACCGGCGCCATGTTGACCTCGTTGAAGGTGGTCAGGATGGCGTTGGTGGACTGCGACTGCAACAGACGCTCGGCCACGCGGGCACGCAGGCGGCTCATCGGCACGCGCTGCTCCGGACGCTCGCCCAAGTCAACAGAGGGAGCAGCCACCTGCGGCAGCGCCTTGGTCGGCACACCGGTCGGGATCGCCGCGGGAGCGGCCTTGGCGCCACCGGCCACAGCAGCCAGCACATCACCCTTGGTGACACGGCCATCCTTGCCGGTGCCGGCCACGGAACCGGCGGCGAGTTGGTTGTCAGCCATCAGCTTGGCCGCAGCCGGCATGGCGACGCCGGCCTTGGAGGTGGAAGCCGCGGCCGCGGCAGCAACCGGGGCAGCCGCAGGGGCGGCAGCGGGCGCTGCCGCAGCAGCCGGGGCCGCCGCGCCGGCCTTGCCTTCGGTATCGATGCGGGCAATCAGCTGCTCGGCGACGACGGTACCGCCGTCACCGACCAGCACCTCGGCCAGCACGCCGGCGGCCGGGGCCGGCACTTCAAGCACGACCTTGTCGGTTTCGATCTCGATCAAGATCTCGTCGGCGGCGACGGCCTCGCCGGCTTTTTTCTTCCACTGCAGCATGGTGGCCTCAGCCACGGACTCGGACAACTGCGGAACTTTGACTTCAACGATAGCCATTTGAATTCTCTCTTTATTTCATTGCGGGACAGGCCTTCAGCGCTGTCCTCAACGGATTCAGAAAATCGATCGCGCCTTATTTGTTCAGCACGAAACCCTTGAGCTTGGCGAAAGCCGCTTCCACCAGAGCCTTCTGCTGGTCCTGGTGCAGGTGGGCGTAACCCACGGCCGGCGAGGCCGAGGCGGAACGGCCGGCATAACCCAGCTTCTGGCCCTCGACCATGTTCTCGTGTATGTAGTGCTGCACAAAGAACCAGGCGCCCTGGTTCTGCGGCTCGTCCTGACACCACACCAGCTCGGTTGCGTTCGGGTACTTCTTGAGCTCGGCGGCGAAGGCCTTGTGAGGGAAGGGATAGAGCTGCTCGACGCGCAGGATGGCCACGTCGTCAGCGCCCTTCTCCTCGCGCTTCTTGACCAGGTCGTAGTAGACCTTGCCCGAGCAGGCGATCACGCGCTTGACCTTGTCGGCCTTGATGTCCTTCTGCTCGCCCAGCACGGTCTGGAAACCGCCCTTGGTGAACTCGGACAGCGGCGAAGTGGCGTCCTTGTTGCGCAGCAGGGACTTGGGCGTGAAGATGATCAGCGGCTTGCGCAGGTCGCGCACCTGCTGGCGACGCAGCACGTGGAAGATCTGGCTGGCCGTGGTCGGCTGCACGATCTGCATATTGGTGTCGGCCGCCAACTGCATGAAGCGCTCCAGACGCGCCGAGCTGTGCTCGGGGCCTTGGCCTTCGTAGCCGTGCGGCAGCATGAGCGTGACGCCGTTGACACGGCCCCACTTCACCTCGCCGGACGCGATGAACTGGTCAATCACCACCTGGGCGCCATTGGCGAAGTCGCCGAACTGGGCTTCCCAGATCACCAGCGTGTTGGGATCGTTCGAAGCGTAGCCGTATTCGAACGCCAGCACCGCTTCTTCCGACAGGATGGAGTCGATGACGGTGAACGGGGCCTGGTTCTCGGCCACGTTCTGCAGCGGCACATAGGTGCCCACGTCCCACTTCTCGCGGTTCTGGTCATGGATGACGGCGTGGCGGTGCGTGAAGGTACCGCGGCCGCAGTCTTCGCCCGACAGGCGCACCGGGTAGCCGCTGGCTACCAGGGAGGCGAAGGCCATGTGCTCGCCCATGCCCCAGTCCACCGGAATCTCGCCGCGGCCCATGGCCGCGCGGTCGTCATAGACCTTCTTCACCAGCTGGTGCGGCGTGACCGTCGCGGGGATCGTGGTGATCTTCTCAGCCAGACGTTTCCATTCGGTCAGCGGAATCGCCGTTTCGGCGGCATCGGTCCATTTCTTATTCAGGTACGGCGACCAGTCGACCGCGTACTTGCTCTTGAAATTGGTCAGCACCGGGTCCACCGTGTGCTTGCCGGCGTCCATGGCGGCACGGTAGGCCTTGACCATGTCGTCGCCCAAGGTCTCGCCCAGGCCCTGGGCGGCCAGCTTGTCAGCGTAGAGCTTGCGGGTGCCCGGATGGGCTCCAATCTTCTTGTACATCAGCGGCTGCGTCAGCGCCGGGGTGTCCTGCTCGTTGTGGCCGAGCTTGCGGAAGCAGATGATGTCCACCACCACGTCCTTCTTGAACTCCATGCGGAACTCAAGCGCCAGCTGGGTGGCCAGCACCACAGCTTCCGGATCGTCGCCGTTGACGTGCAGCACCGGCGATTCGATCATCTTGACGATGTCGGTGCAGTACAGCGTAGAGCGCAGATCGCGCGGATCGGAGGTGGTGAAACCGATCTGGTTGTTGATGATGATGTGCACCGTGCCGCCCGTGCTGTAGCCGCGGGTCTCGGACAGCGCCAGGGTTTCCTGGTTGACGCCCTGGCCGGCAAAGGCGGCGTCGCCGTGCACCAGCACCGGCAGCACCTGCTTGCCGTGCGGGTCGCCGCGGCGGTCCATGCGGGCGCGCACCGAGCCCTCCACCACCGGGTTCACGATTTCCAGGTGCGAGGGGTTGAAGGCCAGGCTCAGGTGCACCGGGCCACCGACGGTGGTGACGTCGGAGCTGAAACCCTGGTGGTACTTCACGTCACCGGCCGGCAGGTCTTCCGGCGCGGTGTGGTCGAACTCGGCGAACAGGTCCTTGGGCATCTTGCCCAGGGTGTTGACCAGCACGTTCAGGCGGCCGCGGTGGGCCATGCCGATCACGATTTCCTGCACGCCCTTGGCGCCCGCCTGCTGGATCAGCTCGTCCATGGCGGCAATGAAGCTCTCGCCGCCTTCGAGCGAGAAGCGCTTCTGGCCGACGTACTTGGTGTGCAGGTAGCGCTCCAAGCCCTCGGCTGCGGTCAGGCGATCGAGGATGTGCTTCTTGCGCTCAGCGCCGAAGTTGGGCTTGCTGCGGATGCTTTCCAGCTTCTGCTGCCACCAGCGCTTCTGTGCCTGGTCGGTGATGTACATGTACTCGGCGCCAATGGTGCCGCAGTAGGTTTCGCGCAGGGCGTTGAGCAACTCGCGCAGGGACATGGTCTCCTTGCCGAAGAAGGTGTTGCTCGTGTTGAAGACGGTTTCCTGATCCGCGTCAGAGAAGCCGTAGAAGGACGGCTCCAGCTCCGGAATTGCCGGACGCTCGGTGCGCTTGAGCGGGTCGAGGTCGGCCCAGCGCTGGCCCACATTGCGGTAGGCGGCGATCAGCTGCTGCACGGCGGTGCGCTTGCGGCCCATCTCAGCGTCGGCGCTGGCCACCACGACCTTGGTACCGCCCTGCTTGGCACGCTCGGCAAACGCGTTGATCACCGGCAGGTGGGGGATGTCCTTGGCGTTGCTGCCATCGACGGCCGGCACGTGCTGCAGCGCGTCGAAATAGTCACGCCAGTTGTCTGGCACGCTACCGGGGTTGGCAAGGTAGTTCTCGTACATCTCTTCGACGTACGGCGCATTGCCACCGAACAGGTAGGTGTTGTCGCGGTAGGTCTGGTAGACCGACGCTGGGCTGGAACCCTGGGAATTGGATTCACTCATGTTTCGCTGACCTCCGTTTCCCTGAAGGAAACTTTTAGCTGGTTGAGAAAACCTTCCGCGACACGGCTGAACCGGTTGGCGGATGCGACTGTGGCTGGAAGGGGCCTAGTACGGGTGCGATTGTGCCATTGAATCGGCACCCGCGCCAGAAACTTATGGGTTTTTAGCGTAAACCTTATGCTTTGCCCGCCACCAGGTCCCGCACCTGCTGCAGGGCCGTCGGGTCGTCCAGCGTGGTCAGGTCGCCCGGGTCGCGCCCTTCGGCCACGGCCTGCAGCGCACGGCGCAGCAATTTTCCGCTACGCGTCTTGGGCAGCAGGTTGACGAAGAACACGCGCGAGGGCCGCGCCACGGCGCCGAGCTGGCTGTCGACCACCTTCATCACCTCGCCTTCCAGCTTGAGGCGCGCGTTGGCGTCCGTCAGGCCGCTGGCGTCCTTGGCCACGGCAAAGGCCATGGCCACCTGCCCCTTGAGCTGGTCGGCCACACCCACCACAGCCACCTCGGCCACATTCGGGTGGCTGGCAATGCACTCCTCGATCTCGCGCGTACCCAGGCGGTGGCCGGCCACATTGATCACGTCGTCGGTACGGCCCAGGATGAAGAAATAGCCGTCGGCGTCACGGATGCCCCAGTCGAAGGTGCTGTAGACCAGCTTGCCAGGGATACTCTTCCAATAGGTATTTACAAAACGCGCGTCGTCGCGCCAGACGGTCTGCATGCAGCCGGGCGGCAGCGGGCCTTCGATGGCCACCACACCCTTCTGGTTGGCACCGGTGAGTTCTTCGCCGGTGTTCTCGTCGATCAGCTTGACGTCGTAGCCATACATCGGCACGCCCGGGCTCCCGAACTTGCTGGGCGCTTTTTCCACGCCATTGGCGATGGTCAGGATGGGCCAGCCAGTTTCGGTCTGCCAGTAGTTGTCGATGATCGGCACGCCCAAGCCCTGGCTGATCCACTGCGCGGTAGGCTCGTCCAGCGGCTCGCCGGCCAGGTAAAGGGCCTTGAGGCTGGAGAGGTCGTACTTCTTCAGGTAGGCCGGGTCCTGCTTCTTGAGCACACGCACGGCCGTGGGGGCCGAGAACATGCGCGTCACCTTGTACTTCTCCACCAGCTGCCACCAGATGCCGGCATCCGGGCGGATCGGCAGGCCCTCGTACATGATGGTAGCCATACCGGCGATCAGCGGACCGTAGATGATGTAGCTGTGGCCCACCACCCAGCCGATGTCGCTGGTGGAGAAATAGGTCTCGCCGGGATTGCCCTCGTAGATGTACTTCATGCTGGCAGCCAGCGCCACGGCGTAGCCGCCGGTGTCGCGCTGCACGCCTTTGGGTTTGCCGGTGGTGCCCGAGGTGTAGAGCGTGTAGCTCGGATGGGTGGCGTCCACCCACTCGCAAGGCACCTGGGTATTGAGGTGTTTTTCGCGCAAAGCGCCCCACAGCTGGTCGCGACCCGCGACCAGATCCATGGCGGACAGCTGGCGATCCACCAGCAGCACCGCTTGCGGCTTGTGCTTGGACAGGTTGATCGCCTCGTCCAGCAACGGCTTGTAGGCCACCACCTTGCCACCGCGCGAGCCGGCGTCGGCACTGACGACGACCTTGGGCTCGGCGTCCTCGATGCGCGAGGCCAGCGAGCCTGAGGCAAAGCCGCCAAATACCACCGAGTGGATGGCGCCAATGCGCACGCAGGCCAGCATGGCAAACGCCGCCTCGGCAATCATGGGCATGTAGATCAGCACGCGGTCGCCCTTCTGCACGCCCAGGCTCTTGAGCACGGCCGCCATGCGCTGCACCTCAGCGTGCAGTTCGCGGAAGCTGTAGACCTTCTCCTGCTCGGTTTCGGTACTGACGAAAATCAGCGCCGGCTGGTCGGCGCGGTCCTTCAGGTGCCGGTCGACCGCGTTGTGGCACAGGTTGGTGGTGCCGCCGACATACCAGCGCGCAAACGGCGGGTTGCTGTAGTCGCAGATCTGCTGCGGCTGGGTCTGCCACTCAATCAGTTGCGCCTGCTCGGCCCAGAAGGCGTCGCGTTGCGCAATGGAACGGCGGTGGAACTCGGCATAGCGGCTCATCCTGGGTCTCCTTCGGGTTCTGGGAACTTAATTTGAATTCATAATTATGGATAACGGGCTTGCAGAAAGCTGACGCCGGCTTGGACGGCGGGCCCGGGTCACCCGGCGATTCTGAGCCGGCGTGCCATCCAAGGCAAGCGCAGCAACCCCCAGGCAACGCCACCGCCGAGTAGTGCGCCGCCAAGCACGTCTCCCGGGTAATGCAGGCCCAGCGCCACGCGACTCAAGCCTACACAGCCCGCCAGGCCCAGCCACAGCCACCAACGGCGCCAACGGTGCAGATGCAGCCACAGCACCGCCAGCATGAACGCATTGCCAGCGTGTCCTGAAGGAAATGAACTGGCCGGCGCGATCCCCTCGGTGCGCTCGGGCGGCAATGGCAACGCCAGCGCCACGAACGGTCGCTCCCTTTGCACCAGCTGCTTAACCCCCAGGTAGGTGGCGGCCACGGCGCCGTAGACCAAGGCCAAGCTCAGACCCAGGACCATCACATGGCGCCACCCCTGCCCCAAGCGTCGGGACTGCCAGGCACAGACAGCGATGAGCGCCGCGACGGCGTACGCACTGCCGAGCAGGGTCAACGCCCCCATCAGCGCCTGCACCGCAGGCGCTGCCGTCCGGGCCTGCCACCACAGCAGCGCCACCTGATCGAGTTCCAGCCATGCGCCGGGCAACAAGGTCTGCATCATGGCCCTACCCGCGCGGTCGACGAGGTGGAAAACGGCGCCACAGCCAAGCCGCCAGGGCAGCGAACAGGCTGTAGGCAAGTACAAAGACCCAGCCCGGCGCGTCGTAGAACAGCAGCCGTTGTACCCAATGCTCGATGAAGCTGCCCTGGTAGACCGTCTGGCGCGCCTGCAGCCGCAGCCAGTTCTCCAGCGTGGTCAGCGGGCAGACCGCGCCCAGCCAGGCCTGCAGCGCCACCCAACCGATCGCCAGCAGATGCAGCAAGCGAAACCCCAGCGCGTTGGCCTGCGGCCAGCCGCGTAGATTGCCCGCAACGACGAACACCGCGCCGCCGACCACGAAGAGCACCACCGCCAGGTGCAGCACCAGCACCGCATCCGCCAAGCCTTGGAACAGCGCCGAACCGACCATGTTGCGCTTCGGCACGGCGTCAGCTGCCGCGCTGCAGGAAAGCAGCACCCAACACAAGCCCCCCCAGCGCCACGCCACCCAGCGCAAGCGCCAGTCGCCGCATCCAGCGGCGATGCACGTCGACACGCTGGATCAGCTGGGTGTTCTGCTCGGCCAGGGCCTGGATGACCTCCGAAGAAGCCAGCATCTGCCGGTGCAGTTCTGCCACCTGGGCCTCCAGCGCCGCCACCCGATCGGTCAGCGCGGCAGGCTGCGGGCCGGCCTGAGCCGCGTCGTCGGTGGTGGGCGGGGCAGCAGGTTTGCGGGCCACCGAGTCCCATAGTTTCTTGGCACCGCCAGCCACCTTGGGGGCGTTGCTGATGACATCCGACCAGGGCACGCTTTGCAGCACGGTCAGCCAGGGTATGGGCATGGTCAGGTCTCCAAAGACAAATTGCAGATCCGCTGCTTGCTACGTTTTTGACAGCTTCCGGCGCCTATCCCGAAAGGGCAAAGTGCCGTTTTCATTCATATCCCGACGAAGGCACTGAACGCGCCTACTTCACCAGCGCCAGCACGTCCTTGAAGGCCGGGTGCTCGGCCGAGCGCAGCCACTCGAAGGCCACCATCTCGGTGCTCACCAGTTCGGCCCCGGCACCGGCCAGTCGGTCGAAAGCGGCGTCGCGGTTGCGCTCGCTGCGCGAGGCGCAGGCATCCGTCACCACCCAGACGTCGAACTCCTCTTCCAGCAACTCCAGCGCCGTCTGCAGCAGGCAGACATGGGTCTCGCAACCGGCAATCACCACGCTGTTGCGCGCGGGCGCCGTCGGCGCGGGTTTCTGCAGATGCTTGGGCAGACTGCGGGCATTGCCCTGCGGCGCCCGCGCCGGCGGACGCAGCAGCTCGCCCAATCCGTCGGCCACGGCGCTGAAGGCCATCTTGGGCACGGTCTTGCCGCCGGCCTGGGCGATGGCCGCCTGCAGCTCAGGCACCGTGCCGCCGAGCCCGGCCGGGTTTTCCTCGGTGACGAACAGCGACACACGCAGCAGCTTGGCCATCTTCGCCAGCCGGACGGCGTTGGCCAAGGCGGCAGCGCCCTCGTGGATGGCGGGCATCAGGCGGGCCTGGTAGTCCACCAGCACCAATTGGGAGTCGTCCAGATCAAGCAGCATGTCGTTTCTCAGTTCAGTCAAAGGGTTGTTCAAATTTGGGTCGGGCAGGTTTGGACGGGCGCTTACGGTCGGCTCAGCCACCGACCCGCACCACCACCCGCCCGCGTACCTGCCCTGCCATCAGCTGCTGCGCCTTGGAAATGGCGTCGTCCAGCGGCACCTCTTCAATCATGCGCTCCAGCAGCGGCGGATCGAGGTCGCGCGCCAGCCGGTCCCAGGCACGCTGGCGCTTCGCCAAGGGCGCCATCACCGAGTCCACCCCGGCCAAGGTGACGCCACGCAGGATGAACGGTGCCACCGTGCCCGGTAAATCCATGCCTTGCGCCAGGCCGCAGGCCGCGACCACACCGCCGTAACGCGTCTGCGCCAGCGCGTTGACCAAGGTGTGCGAGCCCACGGCGTCCACCACCGCGGCCCAGCGCTCTTTCTGCAGCGGCTTGCCCGGCTTGGCCAGCTCGGCACGGTCGATGACGCTGCTGGCGCCCAGCGCCTTCAGGTAATCCGCCTCCGCCGCCTTGCCGGTGGCTGCCACCACCCGGTAGCCCAGCTTGCCCAGCAGGGCAATGGCCACGCTGCCCACGCCGCCGGTGGCGCCCGTCACCAGCACCTCGCCCGCGCCGGGCTGAATGCCGTGGTCTTCCAGCGCCAGCACACACAGCATGGCGGTGTAGCCCGCGGTGCCGATGGCCATGGCCTGACGCGGCGTGAAGGCAGCCGGCAGCTTGACCAGCCAGTCGCCCTTCAGGCACGCCTTCTCCGCCAGGCAGCCCCAGTGCGTTTCACCCACGCCCCAGCCGTTGTGCACGAAGGCATCACCCGCCTTCCAGGCGGGATGGCTGGATTCCAGCACGGTGCCGGCGCCGTCAATACCGGCCACCATGGGCCAGCTGCGTACCACCGGCCCCTTGTTGCAGATGGCCAGGCCATCCTTGAAGTTGAGCGTGGAGTACTGCACCGCCACCGTCACGTCGCCGGCCGGCAGGCGGGCCTCATCGATCTGCTGCACCGCAGCAGAAAAACCGTTGGCATTGTCCAGCAGCAGCGCTTTGTACATGGGGAGTCTCCTCTTATTTCAATATGAATCAAGGGCTTGGCGCGGCTTCAAGGAAAAAACTTTAACTTGACAGCGCGCTTGCCCAGCCACTATGCTACCCGCCATGCGATTGCCTGTCCTCCTTGCCGCCCTTCTGCTCGCCGCCAGCGTGCACGCCGAACCGGCGGGTGTGGCCGACGACATGGAGCGCCTGCTGGCCGAAAAAGGCCTGCTGGGCAAGATCAGCCAGGCGGGCCAGAACGTGGGCCACAAGGCGTCGGAACTGGTGGTGGCTGCCATGGGCGCCCTGGGCGTGCCCTACCGCCGCGGCGGCAACACCTACGAATCCGGCTTCGACTGCAGCGGCTTTGTGCGCGCCGTCTACGAACAAACCCTCGGCCTTCTGCTGCCGCGCCGCGCCGAGCAACAAGCCGCCGCCACCCAGAAGATCGACCGCACCGAACTGCAGCCGGGCGACTTGGTGTTCTTCAACACCATGCGTCGCACCTTCAGCCATGTGGGCATCTACGTCGGCGACCACAAGTTCATCCACTCGCCCAAGCCGGGCGCCGAGGTTCGGGTGGAAGACATGCGTGTGGCGTACTGGAGCCGCCGCTTTGACGGTGCGCGCCGCGTGCCGGACCTGACGGCCGCCGCTCAGCCCGAGCAGATTTCAAGCTTGGCGTCCGACGCCATCGCCCGCCCCTGAGGCGGTCGGCCCAGCGGGCTGGCCCGCCCGGCAGCGCCAGTTGCCCGCCTCTTCTCAGACGCTCACTTTTTGATAGCTGCCGGCGCTTGCCCGTAAAGGGTTGAAGGCTGATTTCACCTCCAACCCTCAGCACCTTGCCACTGAGCAGACGCCCCGCCACGGCAGCCGCCGAGGCAAGGCCACACGATCAGGAACGGCCGGGCGAGAGATCCACCTCCACGCCTTGCCCGCGGTCCAGCGATTCGCCGGCCGCCTTGCCCGGCGCGTTGCGGGTCACGGTCACCGGCCGAGGTGCGCCGCCAGCCGTCGCTGCTGCCCCGCCGGAACTGCCACCGGACCCGCTGCCGCTGCCGCTGCCGCTGCCACCGCCCGAACCGGAGCCGCTGCTGCCGTTGGAAGACGACGAGCCCGAGCCGGAACCCGACGAACCGCCGCCAGCCTCACCCGAGCCACTGCCGGACGCGGTCGACCCGCTGCTGCCCGAGGACGATCCACCACCTCCCGTGCCACTACCGCTTCCCGAGCCGCCACTGCCACCCGTCGCGGCCGGTTGCGAGCCGCCGCCGGTAGCGCCCGGCGCACCCGCCGCGCTGGGCGCCGGTGCGGCAGGTGCGCCTGCCGCGGGGGCCGGCTGCGATTGCGGAACGACGCTGACAGGCGGCACCACCGGTGCCGGCGGGGCCGGCGGCGGCGGCGGGGGTGGCGGTGGCAGCACGATCACCGGCGGCCGGACGATCACCACCGACGCCGGCACGGCGGCCTCGTCGCGCTGCGGCACGCCGTTGATGAAGGTCGTGCCCGTGCCCTGGGTATCGACCGAAGGGAAGCTGCCGCTGAAATAGCTTTGCTTGGCCTCCACCGTCGCGCTGCCGGCCCGGCCGCTCAGGTCGGCCCGGGTGCCGGCTGTCAGGTTGGCGCTGGTGACGTCGAGTGCCAGATTCATGGTGGTATCGGCGCGTGCGGTCAGCGTGGCCGCGTTGACGCTGCCGCGGACTTCGCGCCCGGTCAACGTCGCCGCAGCCGCTGCCGTGACATTGGCCGACACCGCGCCGCCGCCTGCCAGCTCCACGGAACCGGCGCTGGTGGTGGAGCCAGTCACGTTGCCGCCCGCCGTCAGCGAGCTGGTCACGCCGGCTGCCGTGGCCCGGAGCGTGTTGTTGCTCAGGGCCGCGTCACCGGAAGCTGCTACCGTGTACCGCCCCACCCACAAGGTGTTGTCCAAGGTGAAGTTCCGGGCGGTAACGCTGAACAGCCCGAGTGAATTGCCGTCGGCACCGCCGCTGTGCAAGGTCACGTCGCCGCGGTTGTTGCCGTTGCCGGCGTTGGTGGCCAGGGTCAGGTTGTAAGCAGTGCTGCCGCTGTTCTGTACGGCGCCGCGCAGTTCGATCTTGCGGCCCTCGGTGGCCAGCGTGGTGTCGGCCAGCAGCTTGAGGCTGCCGTCGGCCACCAGGCCATCGGCACCAGTGGCGGTGACCTTGCCGCCGATGCCGGAGCCGGCCGCGCCCGAGCTGAACAGCAGACCGCGCAGCGTCGCGTCGTTGAAGCTCAGGTTCATCAGGCGGTCCACTGACACCGATTCGGCGTAGCTCCCCGCACCAACATTGATGGTGGCGCCACTGTTGGCCTGAGCAATGGCGGTGGCAATTGTCATGGCCTGGGTGCCGCCGCCTGCCAAGTTGCCGATGCCGACCTCGAAGTTCTGCGTCGCGCCAGAACCGTTCCACCCCTGGATGTAGCTCGAACCGGCCGTGGGCAGATTGACAGCGTAGTCATAGGCATTCTGTTTGGTGCGCTGCAGCCACGTGTACTCGCTGCTATCGGTGCTGCCCGCGTTGCGCACCGCGTAGTCGAAGCCGGCAATGCTCAGGCTGCCGAAGTCGTGCAGCGCAGACTCGTCCTGCATGTAGACCGGGTTAGCTTCGTTGAAGCTGTTGTTGGCCTCGATGCTGATGCCGCTGACCTGCTGGTTGTAGCTGCGATTGGCTTGGTAGATCGCCAGGCCGCCCCATTTGTTGTTCAGCGTCGTGGTGTTGCGCACCGTGACGTTGGCGCTGTCGGTCAGCTGCAAGCCGGCACCTTCCGTCATGACACTGTCATCGCCGACCCGCGCGCCATTGAGCGTCACGCCGTCGATCAGCGCACCATCCACACCGTTCAGATCCAGTTCAGCCTTGCCGGCACCGCGACTGGTGACATTGCGAATGGTGAAGTTGCGCAGCGGGAAATTCGCAACGCCTTCCGGTGAAACCTTGATACCGTAGGCCGAGCCGTAATAGGCTGACGGACCGTAAAAAGTGAAGTCTTGCAGCGTCACATCGCTGGCCGTGACGCTCATGCCGTAGGAGCCGCTGCCTGCGGTGACACCACGCGCATCGATGGTGGTGGACGCCTGACCGGCGCCGCGCAACGTCATCGCTTTCTTGATCTCCAGCTTCGATGCCTGGACAAATGTACCGGCACCGACGTTCACCGTGCCGCCGGTATTGACCAGATCGATGCCCTCCTCGAGACGGCTTTTGCTCCCCGTGTGGGCACCGAGGGCGGTGACGGCCAGGTTCGACATTCCGCCCTGGAAACCTGCCGTGTTGAAGTCGGCGTCCGTACCGCTCATCAGGAACGGAGAGAAGTCCACCGAGCCGCGTGTGCGCGCCGCCACGGCACTTTCGCTGTTGCTGCCCCACCAGTTGCCCGAAGCGTTGACAGTCGCATTACCCGCGACATCAACGCCATATCCGGCGCCGGTCAAGCTGTTGCCCGAGACTTTGATGCCGGAAGCGGCGTGGTTGGCATTGGCACTGGTATCGATGTACACACCGGCCGTATTGGCCGCGGTAGACGTTGCCAAATTGACGTCGTTCTCGCTGACCTGCGCGTTGGGCGTCAGCCCACTGAGTTCGATGCCGTGGCTTGATGCAACCCCGACAACGTCCCTGATGGTATTGCCACTGATGAGCAGGTCAGAGGTCGTACCGGTCGAGTTCTTGCCGTGGTTGACCAGAATGCCCTCGGCGCCGACGTTGGATTGCACGCCCGAGATCTGATTGCGACGAATCGTCAACTCGGCAACGCTGGCACTGCCCGCGGAGCCCCCGACCCAGATCCCCTTGGCCCCGTTGATGCCTGTCGCGGCGCTGATACTGATGTTCCGAAGGAGGTTGTCTTCGATCAGCGACTCAGAAAAGGCCCCGCCGGCGGAACGCAGGAAGATACCGGCGACCGACTTACCGGAGCTGCCAGCCGCGGCATTGGTGGGGCGGATGTCTTCGATCAGGTTGTATTTGATGGTGACATTGTCCGCCGGTTCGACTGCGACCGCACGAATGCCATCGCCACTGTTGATGCCGTAGACACCGTGAATACGGTTATGGGAAAGGGTTGCACCATTGGCACGTGCCCCGCCAATCACCCCGATTTGCACACCGTAAGCCCCATTCGCATTGCTGATGTCGAAACCGCTGACGGTCACGTTCTCGGCATCGATCAGCACGCTGGAACAAACGCTGCCGCCCCAGGCTGTGCAAGAGTTGATGACCGGCGCGTTCGATCCCGCACCGGCCTGCGTCAGGCTGCCACGGTCCCCCAGGACGGTGAGGCCCGCTTTGTTCACCCTGAAACCCGCATAGGTTCCAGCGCCGACATTGACTGTGGCGCCACTGTTGGCTTGAGCGATGGCCGTACCGATCGACATGGCTTGGCTCCCCCCACCCGACAGGTTGCCGACGCCAACCTCAAAGGTTTGAGTCGCCGCCGCACCGCTCCACCCTTGGATGTAGCTGGAACCGGCCGTCGGCACGTTGACAGCGAAGTCATAGGCGTTCTGTTTTGTACGCTGCAACCAGGTGTACTGGCTGCTGGACGCGCTGGCGCCGTTTCGCACGGCGTAGTCGAACCCGGCAATGCTGAGCGTTCCGAAATCCTTGGTGGCTGACCGATCCTGCAGATACACCGGGTTCACTTCATTGAAGTGGTTGTTGGCCTCGACCGTGATGCCGTTCACCTGCTGGTTGTAGTAAATGTTTGCCTGATAGATCGCCAAGCCACCCCAGTTGTTGTTCAGGGTCGTGGTGTTGCGCACCGTGACATTGGCGCTATCGGTCAATTGCAAGCCGGCGCCTTGGGTTTCCCCGCTGTCATTGCCAACCGGGGCACCGTTCAGCGTCACGTTGTCGATCAAGGCACCATCGACGCCATTGAGATCCAACTCAGCCCGACCGGCACCGCGGCTCGTCACATTGCGAATGGTGAAATTGCGCAATCTCGCGTCCGGATCAAAAGACGCAGGCGCCACAGGCTCAGCCGGTGCAACCTTGATGCCGTAGGCAGTTCCGACATCGTTGCTCGGCCCGTAAATCGTGAAGTCGCTGAGTGTGACGTTATCGGCCGTCACGTACAGGCCGTGGTTGCCGGCGATGCTACGTCCGTCAATGATGGTCTGAGACTGCCCGGCCCCATCCAGCGTGACACTCTTGTTGACATCGAGTGTCGAAGACAGGGTATAGACACCCTCCCTGACGTGGACCGTTCCGCCCTTCACCACGGCGTTGATGCCGCCCTCAATGGTGTTGATTGGCGTGAGCCAGCTACCTTGGTTGTCGGCCGCCCCTCCGCTCGCTGCCACATTCACATTCGTGCGATTGGACGACCTGAACCCTTGGTCTTGAACCGTCCAGCCGCTGTTGGCTGTCTGGAGGTCAAGGAGGTGCTGCTGCCATGCGAGATCAGGAGCCTCTGCCTTCTGGCTCGCAGTTGAAAATGTGTTCAGGTTGAGGTTCAGCCCCCATTCGTTGCCGATGGCCCCCTCACTGTTGCTCGAGATATCAATACCCGTACCACCGGTGTACTGCACCGAGATACCGCTCTTGGTGTTCTCGATCCGATTTCCGGTGACGACATTGCCCGTTCCGTTGTTTCCATCGATCAGGATGCCGTTACGCAGATCATGAAGGTTGTTGTTGCGCAGGCTGAACCCGGTTGCATTCACCCCAACGAAGATACCGCGACTGACATTGCCCCAGTTGTAGGTCTTATAAGAAGACGTTACCGGGCCTGAGATCTCCATCCCCTCTACCGTCACGTTGTTGGCCTCGATCTTGATGCCATTGACCCGCGCGAGGTCAGCCACGGTCAGCTTGGCACCGTCATGACCTCTGAGCGTCAGGTTCGCCTTCTTGATCGTCACCAGTGACTCGTTTGCCGGGTTGATCGGCTCCGTATAGGTACCGGCACGTACATCGATCGTTGCGCCATTCCCCAGCGTCCCCACCTTGGCAATGTTGACGGCATCCTGAATCGACCCGCCTGCCTGCACTTCGATGGCATTCGATGCGCCGGCTACGGAAGGGGCCGCAAGATCGGACTTCAGCACCACCGTATCGCCATTGACCACGATCGCTTCGCTGGCTTGCTGTATCCCTTGCAGATTGATGACGCCCGACAGCAGATTGGCGGCATCTCCCGTTGTCATCAAAATGGTTTTGCCTTCCAGCCTCCCTGGTAAGTCCGGACCATCCGATGCATTGGTGATGGAGGCGTTGGTACCCAGCGCCCCGCTGGGCACCGCGAACTCGAACAACCCATTGTTGAGCGATACCGTGGCACGGTCAGCACCAGACAGCACGATGTTGCCGCCGGTGGCGACGATCGCCCCCTTGTTGACCACGGACGGCGCCACCAGCGCCACCAGCCCGGCATGCTGTGCATTCAGTGTGATCGAGCCCTCATTGGTAATGCTGCCTGAGGCCACATCCGTGATGCCAAACGATGTTCCCGCCGGATTCTCTTTCTGAAAGGCGACCTCATTCACCACGCCCGTGGTCACGATCAGCGAACCCACATTGATATGCGAGTTCTGATGGAAATAAACCCCGTTCGGATTCATCAGCAGCACGGTGCCGTTGGCCTTCATGGTGCCGAAGATCTCCGACATGTTGGCGCTGCCTGTCACGCGGTTCAGCACCGCTGCGCTGGCGTTGGGCTGGATGAACTCGACCGTCTTGCCAGCGCCGATGTTGAAGGACTCCCAGTGGATCACCGCGCGTGCAGAAGCCTGGTTCACCGTCAACTGATCGGCAGTGAGCTGATGGGTCACAGCACCAGACTGCACCGCACCCTTCTGCGGAAGTCCGCTGTAGGTCCCCGGATTGATGGGCGGCGGGTCAGCCGACCATGCCGGGGAAGCAAAGCACAAGGCCACCGCCAGCGGCAAGGTCTTGAGTGCCAGCCGGTCAGCGTGACGCCGCTGATCCGCCCGGCGACGCGAGCGATGTCGTGTAGAGAAGCTACGTTGTCGATGTGCCATCTTGCTCTCCCTCCGGACTTCAAGCCCGTCTAATCTAGAAACGCACCATCAGCGATGCCAGCAGACGCATGGTCTTGCCGCTGTCGGGCGAGCTGCTGGCCAGCGGCTTGGTCAGCGGCCAGGCCGCCTCCACCTGCGCCGTCAGGTTGCCCGCCAGAAACAGGCGGGCTCCCAGGCCCGCCGACGCCAGGCTCTGCGTGGCCGGCGTGCCGGCCGACTGCACCACCACCTGGGTCACCTCGCCAATCTCATAGAAGCCCAGCAACTGGTAGGCCGGCAGCCACGTCAGACTGGTCGCCGCCTGGTAGCGCGGCTCCACGCGCAGCGCCAGCCCGCGGTCGCCCACCAACTCGGCCGATTCGTAGGCTTTGCCGATCTTGCGCCCACCGAGGGCCATCTGCTCGGAGGACAGCAAGGGGGTGTCCCCGGTCCACTGCCCCATCACGCCCATGGTCAGGGCCCAACGGTTGCTCAAGGGCTGCACCCGCGTGTAGTCGAAGGTCACCTTGTTGAACATGCCGTCTGCACCGGAGCGGCTCTTCAAGGGATCCCCCCGCGTGGTGCCGCCCACGCCCTGGCTGACATCGAACTCCAGTGTGTTCTGGCCGTCCCAGCGGTCCAGCAACTGCCAGCTCACGCCGGCGCGCAGCGCGCGGATGCGATCTTCGGTGGTGCGCGTGCCTGCGCTGCTGCCGTCAATGTCGGTCACGTCATAGACCATGCGGCCCAACAGGCTGTGGTTGCGCGTGCGCAGCAGCGGGTAGCCGAGCGAAAAGGACACGGCTTCCGAACGTCCGCGGATGTCGTTGGCTTTCAGGCTGCCGCCCGGCTGGGTCAACGCCTGCGACACGCTGACGCCGACCTTCAGCCCTTCGTGGTTCAGCGTCTGGCTGTAAGCCAGCTGGTGGTAGGCCATCTCGGTATCACCGGTGCCGACACCGATGTAGCGCCACTGGTCGTTGACGCCCAGCAGCTGGTTGGCCGACAGGCCCACCATGGCCTGGTTGGGCCCGATGTAGCGGGTGCCGTAGTTGTCGACCGAGGCAAAGCCCTCGACATTCTTGATCTTCGCCACCAGAGTCAGATCGGCCGCACCGGGCACGTCCGACGGCGTGAGCACGCTGCGCAGCTGCGTGCCCGGAAACTCGTTGGCGATCAGCAGGTAACGCTCCAGCACCTCGGCACGCAGGGGGCGGATGGACTTGATCTCTTCGCCAATGGCGACCAGTTCCTTGCGCACGCGCTCATCGCCGTCGATGAACACCTCGTGCACGTAGCCCTCGATCACCCGCAGGGTCAACCGGCCGTCGCTCAGCGTCTGCGGCGGCACGATGACCAGGGACAGGAAGTAACCCGCGTTGCGGTAGTAGGCGGTAAGCGCTTGGGCCAGGCCGAAGATGTCTGCGCCGGAAATTTCGCGGTTCAGGTAGCCGTCGGTCTGGGCCCGCAGTTGCGCCGGCGTGAAGACGGTGGCGCCTTCGATCCGGATATCACGCAAGGTGACGCGGATGGCCTTGACGGCCTCGGGAATCTCGCCCTGGGCAGCGCCCTTGAGTTCGGGGAGCTGGGCTTGCTTGGGTGGCGAGACAGGAACGTCGAAGCGCTCGCGCAGGCGCGCGGGGTCGGTACTGGCTGGCGCCGTGGTCTGCGCACCTGCCGCCATGGCAAAGGTCGCCCCGGCCAACAAGACAAACGCCCGTACCCAACCGGGCACCCAACGCTCGCCCTGCGGGAGCCTGCTGCCCGCAGCGCGCTTATGCTTAAGCATCCCCCTCCTCCCGCGATAACCGCTCAGCTTTGGGAGGGTGATTGTTCTTGTGATCCCTCCCGCCTTTTGATGTAACCCATTGTAAGGAAATGCATCTGAAAATGACCGTTTTTCAACCTGACACAAGTCAAAAACTGTGTAACAGTGCGGGTCCGTACGTCTAAAAATTGCAAAAAGCGAATAACCAAGCGGACTGCAGTCCTTTGACTTCAACAAAATTTCAGTTTTTGCTGAATTTGTCCGAAAATACGTCAGGGATAGCACCTAGGTGCCAACCCCAGAGTCGCGGAGAGGCGCCCACCAGTGCCTCGATCCAAACTGGTCAGCGTGCTACCGCACCCACGGGCCGGTCCGCATTGCAGTCATTTATCAATCTGGAATTTTGATTATGAAAATCTATTCTTTGCTCAAGGGCGTCCTCGCCGCTTTCACCATGTCCTTCGCCCTGACCGGCGTCGCCTCGGCCGCAGACCAGGGCACCGCCGCTGAAGCCGAAGCCATGGTCAAGAAGGCCGTGGCCTACATCAAGGCCAACGGTGCCGAGAAAGCCTACGAAGAGTTCACCAACGGCAAGAGCTTCAAGGACCGCGACCTGTACATCTTCGCCTACGACCTGACCGGCAAGAACCTGGCCCACGGCGCCAACCCCAAGCTGGTCGGCAAGGACCTGAGCGGCCTGAAGGACCCCACCGGCAAGGTGCTGCTGCCGCCGCTGATCGAGCTGGCCAAGACCAAGGGCAAGGGCTGGTCGGAGCCGTTCAAGTTCCGTAACCCGGTGACCGAGAAGATGGAAGACAAGGTCATCTACCTGGAGCGTGTGGGCGACACCTTCGTCGGCTGCGGCATCTACAAGAACTGATTTCACAAACGCCAGCAGGTGTGCCACCATCTTGGTGGCACATTTTTTTGTCGGTCGCGAAACCGACGGAAACAACAACCAAAGAACCCACAAGGGGAGTCTCTGAATGAATCTGCGCGATATGAAAATTGGCCTGCGGCTCGGTCTGGGCTTCGGGGTCATTCTGCTCGCAGCGGCTCTCATGCTGATCGGCGCGCTCATCAGCAACAGCGTCAGTCGTTCCGCCCTGCTGGACACGCTGGAGCGCGCGACGGCCCAGCAGGATCTGGCCGAGGAAATGCGCCGCACCCTGTTGGCCAGCGCCGTGGCCGTGCGCAACATGGGCCTGCAGACCGAGGTGGATGCCGTCCAGCGTGACGAAGCCGAAGCCAAGAAACAGCGCGCCTCGTATCTGGCGGCCAAGGGCAAGCTGGAAGCCGCCGGCCTGCAAGCCCAGGAACGTGACATCTTCACCCGTCTGGCCGACATCGACGCCAAGATGGATGCCCATTTCAAGGAGGCGGTCGATCTGGCCTCCCAGTTCAACACCGAACAGGCCGCCGCCGTCATCACCGGGCGCATCGATCCGCTGCTGACTCAGGCCATGAAAGAACTGGCCGGCTTCATCGCCTTGCAGAAGGAGAACACGGCCAAGGTGACCGAGGAAACCAATGTGCGCAACCAGCAGGTGGTCGGCATCATCATCGCCGCTGGCGTGCTGATCCTAGTCCTGGCCGCCGCCATGGCCTGGTACCTGACACTGAGTATCACCCGCCCTCTGCGCACGGCGCTGGACGCCACGGCCCGCGTGGCTGACGGCGATCTGGCCAGCCCCATTGCCGTCAGCGGCCGCGACGAAGCCGCACAGTTGCTCAGCGGCCTGCTGGAGATGCGCAACAAGCTGGCCCAGTTGGTCAGCCAGGTGCGCTCCGGTGCCGAGAACATTTCCACCGGCGCCAACGAAATTGCCACCGGCAATGCCGACCTGTCCCAACGCACCGAGACCCAGGCCAGCAACCTTCAGCGCACCGCGGCCTCGATGGAAGAGCTCAGCGCCACGGTCAAGAACAATGCCGACACTGCCCGCCAGGCGAACCAGATGGCCTACTCGGCCAGCACGGCGGCAGCCAATGGGGGCGAACTGGTGGGCCAGGTGGTCACCACCATGAATGACATCAGCGCCTCGTCCAGCAAGATTGCCGACATCATCGGCGTTATCGACGGCATTGCGTTCCAGACCAACATCCTGGCACTGAATGCTGCCGTGGAAGCTGCCCGCGCCGGCGAGCAAGGCCGCGGCTTTGCCGTGGTGGCCAGTGAGGTCCGTTCTCTGGCCAGCCGCTCAGCGGAAGCCGCCAAGGAGATCAAGAACCTGATCAACGCCAGCGTGGAGCGCATCGAAGCCGGCAGCCAGCTGGTGGGCCAGGCCGGCACCTCGATGAACGACATCGTGGCCCAGGTCAAGCGCGTGGCCGACCTGATCGGCGAAATCAGCACCTCGGCGCTGGAGCAGACCAGCGGCATCGACCAGGTGAACCAGGCCATCGTGCAGCTGGACAACGTGACGCAGCAGAACGCTGCCTTGGTGGAACAAGCCGCCGCAGCCGCCGACAGCCTCAACCACCAGGCCGCCCGCATGGTGGAGGTGGTCAGCGTCTTCAAGCTCGACGGCCGTAGTCAAACGGCTGCCGCCAGCCCGGCACCCCGCCTGGCCCCCAGCAAACCGGCCGCCGCCGCCCAGCCCAAGAAGCCGGCCCCGGCAGCGTCCGCGCCGAAGGCATTGACGCCGCCCAAGACCACTCCTGCCGCCCCGGCTGCAGCCGACAAAGCCGACGACGACTGGACCAGCTTCTGATCCACGCGCCGCCGACGCCATGAAAAAAGCCCGGGCCTGCAAAGGCCCGGGCTTTTTTTACGTCGCGTGCTTACTTGCGCGCCGGCGGCACGTCGGTGCAACTGCCGTGCGCCACCTCTGCTGCCATGCCGATGCTTTCGCCCAGCGTGGGGTGCGGGTGGATGGTCTTGCCGATGTCCACCGCGTCTGCGCCCATCTCGATGGCCAGCGCAATCTCCCCGATCATGTCGCCCGCATGGGTGCCGACGATGCCGCCGCCGACGATGCGGTGCGTCTCTTCGTCAAACAGCAGCTTGGTGAAGCCTTCGTCGCGACCGTTGGCAATGGCGCGGCCGGAGGCCGACCAGGGGAACAGGCCCTTCTTGACCTTGACGCCCTGCGCCTTGGCCTGCTCTTCGGTCAGGCCGACCCAGGCTACTTCGGGGTCGGTATAGGCCACGCTCGGAATCACGCGGGCGTTGAACGCGCTGCTGGCCAGCGCCTTGTCGCCCAGCAGCTCACCGGCAATCACCTCAGCCGCCACATGCGCCTCGTGCACCGCCTTGTGTGCCAGCATGGGCTGGCCGACGATGTCGCCAATGGCGAAGATGTGCGGCACGTTGGTGCGCATCTGGATGTCGACATTGATGAAGCCACGGTCGGTCACGGCCACACCGGCCTTGTCGGCGGCGATCTTCTTGCCGTTCGGGCTACGGCCCACGGCCTGCAGCACCAGGTCGTAGGTCTGCGGCGGCGGCGCGCCCTCGCCTTCGAACGTCACCTCAATACCGGCCGGCGTCGCTTTGGCGCCCACGGTCTTGGTCTTGAGCATGATGTTGTCGAAGCGGTGGGCGTTCATCTTCTGCCACACCTTGACCAGGTCGCGGTCGGCGCCCTGCATCAGGCCATCCATCATCTCCACCACGTCCAGGCGTGCGCCCAGCGTGCTGTAGACCGTGCCCATCTCCAGGCCGATGATGCCGCCGCCCAGGATCAGCATGCGCTTGGGCACTTCCTTCAATGCCAGCGCGCCGGTGCTGTCCACCACACGCGGGTCGTCCGGCATGAAGGGCAAGCGCACCGCCTGCGAGCCGGCCGCAATGATGGCCTTCTTGAAGGCCACCACCTGTTTCTTGCCCGTCTTGTCCTGCGCGGTGCCCGTGGTCTCTTCCACTTCCAGGTGGTTGGCGCCGACGAAGGCGCCGTAGCCGCGCACCACCGTCACTTTGCGCATCTTGGCCATGGCGGCCAGGCCGCCGGTGAGCTTGCCGATCACCTTTTCCTTGTGGCCGCGCAGCTTGTCGATGTTGACCACCGGCTTGCCGAAGTCCACACCGAGGTCACCGAGGTGGCTGACCTCGTCCATCACCGCGGCTACGTGCAGCAGTGCCTTGGACGGGATGCAGCCCACATTCAGGCAGACGCCGCCGAGCTGCGCATAGCGTTCAACCAGCACCACCTTCAGGCCCAGGTCCGCAGCGCGGAACGCAGCCGAGTAGCCGCCGGGGCCGCCACCAAGCACCAGCACGTCGCACTCGAGGTCGGCAGAGCCGGCAAAGCTGGCCGCTGCTGGTGCGACAGTTGCTACGGTTTTAGGAGCTATCGGCGCAGATTCAGCGGGCGCCGGGGCCGGTTTTTCATCGGATTTCGGTGCCGCTGCCGTGGCGGCATCGGCCGCTTCCAGCAACAGCACCACCGAGCCCTCGGCCACCTTGTCGCCGAGCTTGACCTTGAGCTCCTTCACCACACCGCCGTGGCTGGACGGGATCTCCATCGAGGCCTTGTCGGACTCGACCGTGATGAGCGACTGCTCGGGTTTGATGGTGTCGCCGGGCTTGACCAGCACCTCGATTACCGCCACCTCGGCAAAGTCGCCGATATCAGGAACCTTGACTTCAATGAGTGCCATCGTGATCCCCTTACAGCGCGACGCGGCGGAAATCGCCGAGCACCTGGCTCAGGTAGGCCGCGAAACGCGCGGCAGCCGCACCATCGATCACGCGGTGGTCGTAGGAGAGCGACATGGGCAACGTCAGGCGCGGCGCAAAGGCCTTGCCATCCCACACCGGCTCCATGAAGGTCTTGGTCAGGCCCAGAATGGCCACCTCGGGGGCATTGACGATGGGCGTGAAATAGCGCCCGCCGATGCCGCCCAAGGAAGAGATGGAGAAGCAGCCACCGGTCATCTCGGCCGGGGTCAGCTTGCCGTCACGCGCCTTCTTCGACATCTCGGCCAGTTCCTGGCTGATCTGCACGAGCCCCTTCTTGTCGGCGTCCTTCAGCACCGGCACCACCAGGCCATTGGGCGTATCGGCCGCAAAGCCGATGTGGAAGTACTTCTTGTAGACCAGCGCATCGCCATCGAGCGAGGCATTGAATTCGGGGAACTTCTGCAGCGCGGCCACGCAGGCCTTGATCACGAAGGCCAGCATGGTGAACTTGACACCCGCCTTTTCGTGCTCCTTGTTCAGCTGCACGCGCAGCGCTTCCAGTTCCGTCACATCCGCGTTGTCATTGTGGGTGACATGCGGGATCATGACCCAGTTGCGGTGCAGGTTGGCGCCGCTGATCTTCTTGATGCGCGAGAGATCCTTGCGCTCGATCTCGCCGAACTTGGCAAAGTCCACCTTCGGCCACGGCAGCAGGCCCAGCGCGGCACCATCGCCGCCGGCAGATGCCGCACCCATCGCCTGGGTGCGCGCACCGCCGCTCATCACGGCCTTGGTGAAGTTCTTGATGTCTTCGTCGGTGATGCGGCCCTTGTGGCCGGTGCCCTTGACCTCGGCCAGCGGCACGCCCAGCTCGCGTGCAAACTTGCGCACCGAGGGCGAGGCATGCGGGAGCTTGCCGGGCGGCGCTGTCGGCACATGGGCCGGCACGGCAGCAGAGGCAGACGGCGCACTGACGACGGCCGGGGCAGGCGCCACCGGTGCAGGCGTCGGGGCCGCTGCCGGCGCAGCGGGCGCTGCCGCCGGTGAGGGCGACGGCGCGGGAGCTGCAGAAGCGGCCTCGGCGCCGGCAGTTTCCAGCACCAGCACCACGGAGCCTTCGGCCACCTTGTCGCCGATCTTGACCTTGAGTTCCTTCACCACACCCGCGTGGCTGGAGGGAATTTCCATCGAGGCCTTGTCGGACTCGACCGTGATGAGCGACTGCTCGGCCTTGACGGTGTCACCCGGCTTGACCAGCAGCTCGATCACCGCCACTTCGGCGAAATCGCCGATGTCCGGCACTTTGACTTCTTGCATTGCCATGTTGGTTCTTCCTGGTTGGAAGCGGGCCTTGTGGTTCCGACGCACATCGCGGTGCGATATGCGCCGTCACCGCAAGATCAACCCGCTTTACGCGTAAAGCGGGTTGATCTTGTCAGCCTTGATGCCGTACTTGGCAATCGCCTCGGCCACCTTGGCAGCCGGCACGCTGCCCTCTTCGCTCAGCGCCTTGAGCGCGGCCACGACGATGTAGTGGCGGTTGACCTCGAAGTGCTCGCGCAGCTTGCTGCGGAAGTCGCTGCGGCCAAAACCATCGGTGCCCAGCACCTTGTAGGTACGGCCCTTCGGCAGAAAGGGACGGATCTGGTCGGCGTAGGACTTCATGTAGTCGGTCGATGCCACCACCGGGCCGCTGTGCTTGTCCAGCTGCTGGGCCACGAAGGGCACGCGCGGCGTCTCGGTCGGGTGCAGCAGGTTCCAGCGCTCGCAGTCCTGGCCGTCGCGCGCCAGCTCATTGAAGCTGGGGCAGCTCCAGACGTTGGCGGCCACGCCCCACTCTTCTTCCAGCAGCTTCTTGGCCGCCATCGACTCGCGCAGGATGGTGCCGGAACCCAGCAGGTTGACGCGCGGTGTCTTCTTGGCGCCCTCTTCCAGCAGGTACATGCCCTTGATGATCTGCTCTTCGGTGCCGGGTTTGAGGCCCGGCATGGCGTAGTTCTCGTTCAGCAGCGTGATGTAGTAGAAGACGTTCTCCTGCCTCTCCACCATGCGCTTGAGGCCATGCTGCATGATCACTGCCACTTCGTGCGCGAAGGTCGGGTCGTAGCTCACGCAGTTCGGGATGGTACCGGCCAGGATGTGGCTGTGGCCGTCCTCGTGCTGCAGGCCTTCGCCGTTGAGCGTGGTGCGCCCGGAGGTGCCGCCCAGCAGGAAACCACGCGCCTGCATGTCGCCCGCAGCCCAGGCCAGGTCGCCAATACGCTGGAAGCCGAACATCGAGTAGTACACGTAGAACGGGATCATGATCCGGTTGCTCGTGCTGTAGCTCGTGGCCGCCGCGATCCAGCTGCTCATGCCGCCAGCCTCGTTGATGCCTTCCTGCAGGATCTGGCCGGCCTTGTCTTCCTTGTAGTACATCACTTGGTCCTTGTCGACCGGGGTGTACTGCTGGCCTGCCGGGTTGTAGATGCCGACCTGGCGGAACAGGCCTTCCATGCCGAAGGTACGTGCCTCGTCCACCAGGATCGGCACCACACGCGGGCCCAGCGCTTGGTCGCGCAGCAGCTGCGTGAGGAAGCGCACATAGGCCTGGGTGGTGGAAATCTCGCGGCCTTCCTGCGACGGTTCCAGGATGGCCTTGAAGGTGTCGAGCGAGGGTACGGTGAAGCTCTCGTCGGCCTTGGTGCGGCGGTGCGGCAGGTAGCCGCCCAGCGCCTTGCGCCGCTCGTGCAGGTACTTCATTTCCGGCGTGTCGTCGGCCGGCTTGTAGAACGGCAGGTCGGCGATCTGGCTGTCCGGAATCGGGATATTGAAGCGGTCGCGGAAGGCCTTGACGTCCTCGTCCGACAGCTTCTTGGTCTGGTGCACGGTGTTCTTGCCTTCACCGATCTTGCCCATGCCGAAGCCCTTGACGGTCTTGACCAGCAGCACGGTGGGCTGGCCCTTGTGCTCGTTGGCGGCATGGAAGGCAGCGTAGACCTTCTGCGAGTCGTGGCCGCCGCGGCGCAGGTTCCAGATCTCGTCGTCGCTCATGTGGGCCACCATCTCCAGCGTGCGCGGATCGCGGCCGAAGAAATGCTTGCGCACGTAGGCACCGTCGTTGGCCTTGAAGGCCTGGTAGTCGCCGTCGTTGCACTCCATCATGATCTTGCGCAGCGCGCCGTCCTTGTCGCGCGCCAGCAGGTCGTCCCAGCCCTTGCCCCAGATCAGCTTGATCACGTTCCAGCCCGAGCCGCGGAACTCGCCTTCGAGCTCCTGGATGATCTTGCCGTTGCCGCGCACCGGGCCGTCCAGGCGCTGCAGGTTGCAGTTGATGACGAAGATCAGGTTGTCGAGCTTTTCGCGCGCCGCCAGGCTGATGGCGCCCAGGCTCTCCACCTCGTCCATCTCGCCATCGCCGCAGAACACCCAGACCTTGCGGTTCTCGGTATTGGCGATGCCGCGCGCATGCAGGTACTTGAGGAAGCGCGCCTGGTAGATGGCCATCAGCGGGCCCAGGCCCATGGAGACGGTGGGGAACTGCCAGAACTCGGGCATCAGCTTGGGGTGCGGGTAGCTGGACAGGCCTTTGCCGTCCACTTCCTGGCGGAAGTTCAGCAGCTGCTCTTCCGTGATGCGGCCTTCCAGGAAGGCGCGCGCATAGATGCCGGGCGCCACGTGGCCCTGGATGTAGATGCAGTCGCCGCCGTGCTCTTTTCCAGGTTCGGCGCTCTCGGCATGCCAGAAATGGTTGAAGCCGGCGGCAAACATGTTGGCCAGCGAGGCGAAGGAGCCGATGTGGCCGCCCAGGTCGCCGCCTTCCGGGGGGTGATGACGGTTGGCCTTGACCACCATCGCCATGGCATTCCAGCGCATGTAGGCGCGCAGCCGGCCTTCGATCTCCAGGTTGCCGGGGCAGCGCGCTTCCTGGTCCGGCTCGATGGTGTTGACGTAACCGGTGGTGGCGGAGAACGGCATGTCGATGCCCTCCTGCCGTGCCTGCTCCAGCAGTTGTTCCAACAGGAAGTGGGCCCGGACGCGGCCCTCATTGGTGGTGCTGCCGCTGGCGATCACCGCCTGCAGCGCCTCGATCCATTCCCGGGTCTCCTGGTTGTCCTCGTCGTTGGCGCTGGAGCCCAGCAGGTTTTCAATGGAGGCTGTCATCGGTGTCTCCTGTTTATGCAAACGTAATTTAGTACGGGGTTGAAAACGTGGCGCGGAGTTTCGCACATTTTTATCCTTATTTCAAATCATGCTTTTTCATTTCTTATTACGAAATCATGAGGTTGCAACAAAGGCCGCTGCGGCTTGCGGCAGGCCACTAAACTCGGCCCTATGCCCGCGCGATTGCCCTCCTTGCTTGCTCTGCTGAAGCAGCTGCCCGTCGTCGACCGCCTGCGCCAGTGGTGGCGGCGCCAGTCCCCCCTGCGGCAGGACCGCTACGCCATGCTGGCGCCCCTGATCGCAGTGATCCTGTTCCTGGCCGCCATCGTGGCCGTGTTCGCCTACCTCCGGCTGGAGGAGATCGACCGCGAGCAGGAGGCACTGCGCCACGACCTCGAATATGCCCAGCAGCAGTTGCGCCTGCGCCTGCTGGAACGGCAGGAACAGCTCATGCGCGTGGCCCGTGAACTGGCCAACCGCGAGATGGATGCACAGGAGTTCACGGCACGTGCCGAGGCGCTGGTCACCCAGTACCCCGAACTCAACAGCCTGAGCTGGATCGACGAGCGCCGGCGCGTGCGCGCCAGCTACAGCAGTCTGTCGGCCACCCATTTCCGCCTGCCCGACGAGACGGTGGAAAACAGCGAGACCCTGAGCTCCTACGATCTGGCGCGCCAGCTGCAGCAGCCGGTCTACGCCCAGCGCAGCCCGGGCAGCGACAGTTTTTCGCTGCTGGAGCTGCACATCCCGCTGGCGTGGCGCAACCGGTTTGCCGGTGTGCTGCTGGCCGAGTACTCGGCCGACGGCCTGTACCGCTTTGGCGTGCCGCCAGAGGTCATGGCGCGCTACGCCTTCTCGCTGCACGACGCCAACGGCAATCATCTTGCCGGCACCAGCCTGCCTCGGCGCAACCCGGCCACGCGGCTGCTCCCCTGGGCCAGCCCGGCCAACGAGTACGAGGTGCCGGTCTCGCCGGTCGGCAACGGCCTGCTGCTGCGCGCCCGCGCCTACCGCACGTCGCTCGGCGTGATCGGCAGCGGCCTGTTCTGGCTGGTGATCACGCTCAGCGCCATGACGGCCTGGATGCTGATCGCCAACTGGCGCCACACCCGCCGGCGCATGCAGGCCCAGCAGGCGCTGCTGCTGGAGACCAACTTCCGCCGCGCCATGGAAAACTCCATGCCCACCGGCATGCGCGCGCTCGACCTGCAGGGCCGCATCACCTACGTCAACGCCGCCTTCTGCCAGATGACCGGCTGGAGCGAAGGGGAACTGGTCGGCCAGACCGCCCCCTTCCCCTACTGGCCGGAGGAAGACCAGGAGCTGCTGAACGCGCGGCTGCAGGACGAACTGCAGGGGCGAGTGGGCAGCACCGGCTTCCAGATTCGCGTCAAGCGCAAGAACCGCTCCATCTTCGACGCCCGCATCCACGTCTCGCCGCTGATCGACGCGCGCGGCCAGCAGACCGGCTGGATGACCTCGATGACCGACATCACCGAGCCCAACCGCGTGCGCGAGCAGCTCTACGCCTCTTACGAGCGCTTCACCACCGTGCTGGAAGCACTGGACGCCTCGGTGTCGGTGGCACCGCTGGGCACGGACGAATTGCTGTTTGCCAACAAGATGTACCGTCTGTGGTTCCATGAGCAGAGCAGTGGCCACGTGCGCATGGCCGGCCATACCGGCCAAAGCGTGCCCCTGGGCCGGCTGTCTGGCGGCGACGCGCGCGACAGCGTGGACACCCTGGTCGGCATGCCCACCAGCGGCCTGCCCGACATCGAGGCCGAGAGCGCAGAGATCTATGTGGAAGAGCTTGGCAAATGGTTGGAGGTGCGCACCCGTTACCTCACCTGGGTGGACGGCCGCCTGGCGCAGATGGTGATCGCCACCGACATCACGCCGCGCCGACTGGCCGAGGAGGATGCCGCCGCCCAGGCTGAGCGCGCACAGACCGCCAGCCGCCTCATCACCATGGGCGAGATGGCCTCCAGCGTGGCACACGAGCTGAACCAGCCGCTGACCGCCATCAACAACTACTGCAACGGCATGCTCTCGCGCATCAAGGCGCACCAGATTTCGGAAGAAGACCTGGTGAGCGCGCTGGAGAAGACCGCCAAGCAGGCGCACCGCGCCGGCCAGATCATCCAGCGCATCCGTGCCTTCGTGAAGCGCAGCGAGCCCAACCGCACCCTGTCCGAGGTGGACGGCATGGTCGAGGCCGCGGTGGAACTGGCCGAGATCGGCATGCGCCGCTACAACGTGCGCCTGAGCTACACCCTGGCCGACCTGCCGCCGCTGCGGGTCGACCCGATCCTGATCGAGCAGGTGCTGGTCAACCTGATGAAAAACGCGGCCGAATCCATCGCCCAGGCGCAGCGCCCGCCGCAGCAGCGCCAGGTAGAGCTCTCCGTGCTGCCGGCCACGGTCGAGGGCCGGGCCGTGGTGGAGTTCGCCGTGACCGACACGGGCAAGGGCATCGACCCCGAGGTGATGGAGCGTCTGTACGAGGCGTTCTACACCACCAAGGCCGAAGGCCTGGGCATCGGCCTGGGCCTGTGCCGCACCATCGTCGAGTCGCACCAGGGCCGGATGAAGGCCGAGAACCTCTACAATGGCGCGGAAGTCACCGGGTGCCGGTTCTCCTTCTGGATCCCCCTGGACGACGGCACGCCCGACCAGGCGGCACACTCCCATCAAGCAGAGAGAGTCTCAGGGTAAAGCATGAGTTTGATTCCGAAAAAAGGCACGGTGTATGTGGTGGATGACGACGAAGCCGTGCGCGATTCGCTGCAATGGCTGCTCGAAGGCAAGGACTACCGGGTACGCTGCTTCGACTCTGCCGAATCCTTCCTGAGCCGCTACGACCCGCGCGAGGTCGCCTGCCTGATCGTCGACATCCGCATGGGCGGCATGACCGGCCTGGAACTGCAGAACCGCCTGATCGAAGCGCGCTCGCCGCTGCCCATCGTCTTCATCACCGGCCATGGCGACGTGCCGATGGCGGTGGACACCATGAAGAAGGGCGCCATGGACTTCATCCAGAAGCCCTTCAACGAAGACCAGCTGGTCAGCTTGGTGGAACGCATGCTGGACGCCGCACGCGAGTCCTTCAGCGTGCACCAGCAGGCCGCCAGCCGCGATGCCCTGTTGTCCAAGCTCACGCTGCGCGAAAGCCAGGTGCTGGAGCGCATCGTCGCCGGCCGCCTGAACAAGCAGATCGCCGACGACTTAGGGATCAGCATCAAGACGGTGGAGGCGCACCGCGCCAACATCATGGAAAAGCTCAGCGCCAACACCGTGGCCGACCTGCTCAAGATCGCGCTCGGGCAGGCAGCCCCCAAGACCCCCTGACACTCTTCTTTTCATAGCACTCCACGCCCGCTGCATAAGACCTAGCGGGCGTTTTTACTTAGAACTCTGGGAACATCATGACGCAGACCACCGGCCGCCTGATCGACGGCAACGCCCTCTCCAAGCAACTGCGCGCCGACGTGGCGCAGCGCGCCGCCGCGCTGAAGGCGCGCGGCATCACGCCCGGGCTGGCGGTGATCCTGGTCGGTGACAACCCGGCCTCGCAGGTCTACGTGCGCAACAAGGTCAAGGCCTGCGAAGACAGCGGCCTGCACTCGGTGCTGGAGAAGTACGAAGCCACCATGACCGAAGCCGAGCTGCTGGCGCGCATCGAGGCGCTGAACAACGACCCGTCCATCCACGGCATCCTGGTGCAACTGCCGCTGCCGGCGCATATCGACGCGCACAAGGTGATCGAGGCCATCTCCCCCGCCAAGGACGTGGACGGCTTCCACGTCGCCAGCGCCGGCGCGCTGATGGTGGGCCAACCTGGCTTCTGGCCCTGCACGCCCTACGGCTGCATGAAGATGCTGGAGAGCATCGGCTACGACCTCAAGGGCAAGCACGCCGTGGTCATTGGCCGCTCCAACATCGTTGGCAAGCCGATGGCGCTGATGCTGCTGGGCCAGAACGCTACCGTCACCATCTGCCACAGCGCCACCAAGGACCTGAAGGCCATGACGCTGCAGGCCGATGTGATCGTGGCCGCGGTCGGCAAACGCAACGTCCTCACGGCCGACATGGTCAAGCCGGGCGCGGTGGTGATCGACGTCGGCATGAACCGCAACGATGAGGGCAAACTTTGCGGCGATGTGGACTTTGAAGGCGTGAAGCAGGTGGCGGGCTGGATCACCCCGGTGCCGGGTGGCGTCGGCCCCATGACCATCACCATGCTGCTGGTCAACACGCTGGAAGCCGCCGAGCGCACGGCCGCGGCCTGATCGGCATCATCAACAAATGCAATGGCCGGCCTGGTTGAAACAGCCAGTGCCGGCCTTACTATTTCATTCATGAACAATCCCCTGCTCGACTTCTCCGACCTCCCGCTGTTTGACCAGATCCGCCCGGAGCATGTGGCCCCGGCCATCGATGCCCTGCTGCAGGAATCGGACGCCGCACTGGCCACCGTCACCGCGCCCGACTTCCCGGCCGACTGGACGGCGATTGCCCGTGTGCTGGACGTGGCCACCGAGAAGCTGGGCCGCGCCTGGGGCGCGGTAAGCCACCTCAACAGCGTGGCCGACACGCCGGAGCTGCGCGCCGCCTACAACGCTGCCCTGCCGCGCGTCACCGAGTTCTGGACCCGTCTGGGCGCCGACGAGCGCCTGTACGCCAAGTACAAGGCCATCAACCCGACCACGCTGACCATCGAGCAGCAGCAGGCGCACCGGAACGCGCTGCGCAACTTCGTGTTGGGCGGCGCGGAGCTCACCGGCCCGGCCAAGGAGCGTTTTGCCGAGATCCAGGAACGCCAGGCTGAGCTGAGCCAGAAGTTCAGCGAGAACACGCTCGACGCCACCGACGCCTTTGCCTACTACGCCAGCGAGGCCGAGCTCGACGGCCTGCCCGACGATGTGAAGCAGGCCGCCCGCACCGCCGCACAGAAGGACGGCAAAGAAGGCTACAAGTTCACCCTCAAGATGCCGAGCTACCTGCCGGTGATGCAGTTCGCCAAAAGCAGCGAGCTGCGCCACCGCCTCTACCGCGCCTACACCACGCGCGCCTCCGACCAGGCCGAAGGCGAAGGCAAGAAGTTCGACAACAGCGCCCTGATCCGCGAGATCCTGGCGCTGCGGCAGGAAGAAGCCCAACTGCTGGGCTACGTCAACTTCGGCGAGGTGTCGGTGGTGCCCAAGATGGCCGAGTCGCCGCAGCAGGTGATCAGCTTCCTGCGCGACCTGGCCGCCAAGGCCCGCCCCTATGCCGAGCAGGACGTGGCCGACCTGCGTGCCTTTGCCAAGACGGAACTCGGCATCACCGACCCGCAACCCTGGGACTGGCCCTTCATTTCCGAGAAGCTCAAGGAAGCGCGTTACGCCTTCAGCGAGCAGGAGGTCAAGCAGTACTTCACCGCGCCGCGCGTGATCGCTGGCCTGTTCAAGATCGTCGAGACCCTGTTCGAAGTGGCCATCCGCCGCGACAGCGCGCCGGTCTGGCACCCGGCGGTGGAGTTCTACCGCATCGAGCGCAACGGACACCTCGTGGGCCAGTTCTACCTCGACCAGCCGGCGCGCGCCGGCAAGCGCGGCGGCGCCTGGATGGACGACGTGCGCGCCCGCTGGCTGCGCCCTGACAACGGCCACCTGCAGATGCCAGTGGCGCACCTGGTGTGCAACTTCGCCGAGGGCGTGGACGGAAAACCGCCGCTGCTCACGCACGACGACGTCATCACCCTGTTCCATGAGTTCGGCCACGGCCTGCACCACCTGCTGACGCAGGTGAACGAGCGCGATGTCTCCGGCATCAGCGGCGTGGAATGGGATGCGGTGGAACTGCCCAGCCAGTTCATGGAGAACTTCTGCTGGGAATGGGACGTGCTCAAGCACATGACGGCCCATGTGGACAGCGGCGCGCCGCTGCCGCGCGCGCTTTACGACAAGATGATCGCGGCCAAGAACTTCCAGAGTGGCCTGCAAACGCTGCGCCAGATCGAATTCGCGCTGTTCGACATGTTGCTGCACACCGAGCACGACCCGGCGCAGGACTTCCTGCCCCTGCTGGACCTGGTGCGTTCCGAAGTGGCGGTGCTGCAACCGCCGGCCTGGAGCCGCACCGCCCACACCTTCAGCCACATCTTTGCCGGCGGCTACGCCGCGGGCTACTACAGCTACAAATGGGCCGAGGTGCTGAGCGCCGACGCCTATGCTGCCTTCGAGGAAACAGTTGGTAAGGACGGCGCACCCAGCGTGCAGACCGGGCGACAATACCGGCAAGCCATCCTGGAAGCCGGCGGCAGCCGCCCAGCCATCGAGTCCTTCAAGGCCTTCCGCGGCCGCGAACCCAGCCTCGATGCGCTGCTGCGCCACCAGGGCATGAGTAACTAGTCGAAGGGAATCTGCGCACCATGACACGGCCTACGCATCGGAACCCGGCCCGCCTCGCGGCCATGCTTCTGCTCGCCTTGGCCGCCCTGGGTGCTCAGGCCCAAGCCATCTACCGCATTGTCGGCCCCGATGGCCGGGTCACCTTCTCCGACAAGCCACCCACTCAGGGCGACAAGGCCACAACCCTGAGCGCCGACGGCCGCGGCGGCAGTGACACGGCCACCGGCAACAGCCTGCCGTTCGAGTTGCGTCAGCTCGCCAACCGCTACCCGGTCACGCTGTACAGCGGTGCCAACTGCGCGCCCTGCGACAGCGGCCGCCAGTTGCTGGTGGCGCGCGGCATCCCGTTCAACGAGCGCACCATCGCCACCTCGCAAGACATTGAGGCGCTGCAGAAAATCAGCACCGAAGCGGCCTTGCCGGTGCTGACCATCGGCGGACAGCGCCTGCTGGGTTTTGTCGAAGCAGACTGGAGCCAGTACCTCGATGCAGCGGGTTACCCCAAGACCTCGCAACTGCCGCCGGGCTACCGCCGCCCGGCCGCCACGCCGCTGGCACCACCCCCTCAGCCCATCCCGGTCAACGCTGCAGGCGCCGCACCCACTGCCCCGGCGGCACAGGAAACCGCGCCGCCGACGGCCCCCGCCCCCAACCCGGGCAACCCGGCCGGCATCATCTTCTGAGCCGGCGTCCCCTGGGGGCGTTGCGGCTCAGAACGTCAGCGTCTTCACGCCGCTGGCTGTGCCCAGCAGGCAGACCTGGGCACGCTGGTGCGCAAACACGCCCACCGTCACCACACCCGGCCACTGGTTGACTTCGGACTCAAACGCCAGCGGGTCGGTGATGCTCAGGCCGGTCACGTCGAGGATGTGCTGGTCGTTGTCGGTCAGCAGTGGCCCGCCGCCCTGCATGCGGACCTTGGCGGTGCCGCCCAACGCGGCGAACTGGCGCACCAGGCGCTGCGTGGCCATGGGGATCACTTCCACCGGCAAAGGGTACTTGCCCAGCGTCTGCACCAGCTTCGATTCATCGGCGATGCAGACGAAACGGCGCGACTGCGCGGCCACGATCTTCTCGCGCGTGAGCGCGGCGCCACCGCCCTTGATCATGTAACCACGGCCATCGATCTCGTCAGCGCCGTCGATGTAGACCGACAGCTCACCCACCGCATTGGCATCGAACACCTGGATCCCAAGCGCCAGCAGGCGCTCGGTGCTGGCCACCGAGCTGGAGACCGCCCCCTTGATCTGGTCCTTCATCGACGCCAGCGCGTCAATGAACTTGTTGACCGTGGAGCCGGTGCCGACGCCCACGATTTCGCCGGGCACGACGTATTGCAGGGCTGCCTGGCCGACCAGGGTCTTGAGTTCGTCTTGGGTGAGCATGTCTGGAAAGTGTGAGGGGTTGATCTGGGAAAATCGCGCTATCACACCGAATTATCCAAGATGTCCCTCATCCCCTACGCCCTTTCCCGCGCCGTGCTGTTCCGCATGGACCCCGAATCCGCGCACGACTTCACCATCGACATGCTGGCCCGCACGCAGAACACCCTGCTGGCCTGCGGCTACCGCCAGCATCGTGTGGACGACCCGGTGCGCCTCGCGGGCCTGACCTTCCCCAACCGCGTCGGCATGGCTGCCGGCCTGGACAAGAACGCGCGCTGCATCGACGGCCTGGGCGCCATGGGCTTCGGCTTCGTCGAGGTGGGCACCGTGACCCCGCTGCCGCAGCCTGGCAATCCCAAGCCGCGCATGTTCCGCCTGCCGGCGGCGAACGCGCTGATCAACCGCATGGGCTTCAACAACGACGGGCTGGAAGCCTTCATCGCCAACGTGAAGAAAGCCACCTTCCGCAAGCAGGCCGGCACCCCCATGCTGCTGGGCCTGAACATCGGCAAGAACGCCGCCACCCCCATCGAGCGCGCCACCGATGACTACCTGATTGGCCTCGCTGGCGTCTACCCGCACGCCGACTACGTCACCATCAACATCTCCAGCCCCAACACCAAGAACCTGCGCGCCCTGCAAAGCGATGAGGCGCTAGACGCCCTGCTCGGCGCCATTGCCGCCAAGCGTGAGCAACTGGCGCAGCAGCACGGCAAGCGGGTGCCCGTGTTCGTGAAGATCGCGCCGGATCTGGATGAGGATCAAGTAAAGGTCATCGCCGCCACCTTGCGGCGTCACGGCATGGACGGGGTGATTGCCACCAACACCACGCTCAGCCGCGACGCCGTGCAGGGTCTGGACCATGCTGCCGAGACCGGCGGCCTCTCCGGCGCCCCGGTGCTGGAGGCCAGCAACCGCGTCATCCGCCAGCTGCGCGCGGCCTTGGGCCGTGACTACCCCATCATCGGCGTCGGCGGCATCCTGAGTGCCGAGGATGCGCTGAGCAAGATCGACGCCGGCGCCGACCTGGTGCAGATCTACACCGGCCTGATCTACTGCGGACCGGAGCTGGTGCGGAAGAGCGCGGAAGCGATCAAAAACCGCTTCCAGGCTAACATCGGCGGGCGCTGAATGCTACTGTTTCGATAGCAATTCGGCGACGTACTCTCCGATCGCCATGCTGCTGGTCAGCCCTGGCGACTCGATGCCGAACAGGTTGACCAGGCCCGGCACGCCGTGCACGGCCGGGCCGTCGATGCGGAAATCCGGTGCTTTCTCGCCGGGACCGTAGATCTTGGGCCGCACGCCGCTGTAGCTGGGCTGCAGCGCGCCATCGGGCAGCGCGGGCCAGTAGCGGCGCACCTCGGCGTAGAAGCCATCCGCGCGGCGTGGGTCCACGGTGTAGTCAATGGCCTCGGGCTGCTTCGTGTCCAGCCATTCCAGGTCGGGGCCGAACTTGGCTTGCCCGCCCAGGTCCAGCGTGAGGTGCACACCCAGCCAGGCGTCGGCCGGTGCCGGGTAGATCAGGCGCGAGAACGGCGAGCGGCCGGCCAGGGCGTAGTAGCTGCCCTTGGCGTAGCTCTCCTGCGGCACATGGTGCGCCGCCAGCCCCTCAAAGCGGCGTGCCAGTGCGCAGGCATGCAGCGATGCCGAGTTGACGACGAGGGACGCCGCGATTTCGCTGCCGTCGGCCATGCGCAGCACATGCGGTGCACCGCCCTGCCCCAGCACGGCCGATTCGACCGCCGAGCCCAGCGCCACCATGCCGCCCGCGTTCTCCAGGTCACCCTGCAGCGCGAGCATGAAGCCATGGCTGTCCACGATGCCGGTGGTAGGCGACAGCAGCGCCGCCGTGCATTGCAGCGCCGGCTCCAGCGCCTGGGCTTGCGCCGCGTCCAGCCATTGCACGGGCACGCCATTGGCCACCGCCTTGTCCTGCAGGCCACGCAAGCCTGCCGCTTCGGCGTCGGTGGTGGCCACGACCAGCTTGCCGCAGTTGCGGTGGTCCACGCCATGGCTGGCGCACAAGGCGTACAGCAGCTCCTTGCCGCGCACGCACATCTTGGCCTTCAGCGAACCGGGCGCGTAGTACAGGCCGGCGTGGATCACCTCGCTGTTGCGCGAGCTCACGCCCTGGCCGATGGCGGTCTGCGCTTCGACGACGATCACCTCGCGCCCGGCCAGTGCCAGGGCCCGCGCCACCGCCAGGCCCACGACACCGGCCCCGATCACCACGCTATCGACTTGCTCCACGGTTCAACTCCGCACAGGACAACTGACAATAAAAAAGGACCGGGCATTGCTGCCAGGTCCTTTTGGTTTGGTGGGCGATACATGGATCGAACATGTGACCCCTGCAGTGTGAATGCAGTGCTCTACCGCTGAGCTAATCGCCCTGAAATCCGATTTCTTGAAAGCTTGCGTCTTCAGGAAAACCAAGATTATGCCACAAGTTTTTCGGGTGCCGCGTCAGGCGAGTTGGCGCCACACCGTCTTGCCGCCGCTGGCCTTGTCGAGCTGGGCCAGCAGGTCCTCGTGCGCGGCCAGTTCCTGCTCGTTGGCCACCAGCACCGGTAGCTCGAAGCGGCTCAGGTCCACGCGCTCGAAGCTTCCGCTGGTGCTGCCGGCTTCGGCCACATCGATGAGCAGCGCATCCTGCCCGCGCGTGAGGTTGATGTAGACGTCAGCCAACAGCTCGGCATCGAGCAGCGCGCCGTGCAGCGTACGACCCGAGTTGTCCACGCCCAGACGGTCGCACAGTGCGTCGAGCGAGTTGCGCTTGCCCGGGAACATCTCCTTGGCCATCACCAGCGTGTCGGTGATGCTGGCCACAAACTCGGCAAACCGTGGCTTACCAATGAGTTCCAGCTCCTTGTTCAGGAAGCTGACGTCGAAGGCCGCGTTGTGGATGATGATCTCGGCGCCCTGCAGGTAGGCCAGGATCTCTTCGGCCACCTCGGCGAACTTGGGCTTGTCGCGCAGGAACTCGTTGCTGATGCCGTGCACGCGCAGCGCGTCTTCGTGGCTGTCGCGCTCCGGGTTGATATAGAAATGCAGGTTGTTGCCGGTGAGCTTGCGATGCAGCAGCTCCACGCAGCCAATTTCGATGATGCGGTCGCCGCCTTCGGCGGACAGACCGGTGGTTTCAGTGTCGAGGACGATCTGGCGCATGACCGTCATCATACCGATCCGACGTCCTCCAACACTGCGACGCCGGAAACGAAAACAGCCCCGCGCGGGGGCTGCTTTGCATGAACGCCGGGAAGCCGGCTCAGTGGTTTTCCTTGGCGAGGTTGATGGTGTATTTCGGAATCTCCACCACGAGGTCCCTCTGCCCCAGAATGGCCTGACAGCTGAGGCGCGAGTTGGGCTCCAGGCCCCAGGCGCGGTCGAGCATGTCCTCTTCGTTCTCGTCCAGCTCATTGAGCGAGTTGAAGCCTTCGCGCACGATCACGTGGCAGGTGGTGCAGGCGCAGCTCATGTCGCAGGCGTGCTCGATCTCGATGTCGTTGTCCAGCAGCGCCTCGCAGATGGAGGTGCCGGCCGGCGCACTGATCTGCGCGCCCTGGGGACAGAGCTCGGCATGGGGAAGGATCTTGATGATGGGCATGTTGGGCTCGGGATGGGGTTCTCAGACCGTTTCAATGTTCTTGCCGGCCAGGGCCTGCTGGATGCCGCGGTTCATGCGCAGCGCGGCAAAGGCTTCGGTGCCCTTGGCCAGCGCCTCGGTGGCGGCATCGATGGCAGCGGCATCGTCTTGGGTGCGGATGGCCTCAAGGCGGGCCATCAGCGCGTCGACCGCCGCACGTTCGTCAGCCGACAACAGGTCGCCGTCGGCCGCCAGTGCGCTGCGGGTGGCCAGCAGCATGCGGTCGGCCTCGACGCGCGCCTCCACCAGCGCGCGCGCCTGCATGTCCTGCTGCGCGGTGCTGAAGCTCTCCTGCAGCATCTTGGCAATCTGCTCGTCGCCCAGGCCATAGGATGGCTTGACGGCGATGCTGGCTTCCACGCCGCTGGTCTGCTCCTTGGCGGCCACCTGCAGCAGGCCGTCGGCGTCGATGGTGAAAGTGACGCGGATGCGCGCCGCACCAGCCGCCATGGGCGGGATGCCACGCAGCTCGAACCGCGCCAGGCTGCGGCAGTCGGCCACCAGGTCGCGCTCGCCTTGCACCACGTGCAGCGCCAGGGCGGTCTGGCCGTCCTTGTAGGTGGTGAAGTCCTGCGCCATGGCAGTAGGGATGGTCTGGTTGCGCGGCACGATGCGCTCCACCAGACCACCCATGGTCTCGATGCCCAGCGACAGCGGAATCACGTCCAGCAGCAGCAGGTCGCCCGCCGGGTTGTTGCCGGCCAGCTGATTGGCCTGGATGGCCGCGCCCAGCGCCACCACCTCGTCCGGGTTCAGGTTGATGAGCGGCTCGCGGCCAAAGAACTCGCCCACGGTACGGCGGATCACCGGCATGCGGGTGGAACCGCCGACCATGACCACGCCCTGCACCTCGTCCACCGCCAGCTTGGCATCGCGCAGCACCTTGCGCACGGCACTCATGGTGCGCGTGGTCAAGGCGGCGGTGCAGGCCTCGAACTGGTCGCGGTTGAGCGAGAAGTCCACCGCGCCGCTGGAGAGTTCCAGCTCGACCGTCACGATCTCTTCGTCCGACAGCGCCTCCTTGGCGGCACGCGCCTCGGCCATCAGGCGGGCCTGGTCTTCCGGCGTGTCGGCCGTCAAGCCGGTCTCGGCCAGCAGCCAGTCGGCCAGCGCGCGGTCGTAGTCGTCGCCACCCAGGGCCGAGTCGCCGCCGGTGGCGATGACCTCGAACACACCCTTGGACAGGCGCAGGATGGAGATATCAAAGGTACCGCCCCCCAGGTCGTACACCGCGTAGACGCCCTCGCTGGCGTTGTCCAGCCCGTAGGCGATGGCGGCGGCGGTGGGCTCGTTGATCAGGCGCAGCACGTTCAGGCCGGCCAGCTTGGCAGCGTCCTTGGTGGCCTGGCGCTGGGCGTCGTCGAAATAGGCCGGCACGGTGATGACGGCGCCATAGAGGTCGTCATTGAAGGTGTCTTCGGCGCGGTAGCGCAACGTGGCCAGGATTTCGGCACTCACCTCCACGGGCGTCTTGTCACCGGCGATGGTGCGCACCTGCACCATGCCCGGGGCGTCCACCAGCGTATAGGGCAGCTTGGCGGCATTGGCAATGTCGGCCAGTCCGCGGCCCATCAGACGCTTGACCGATGCAACGGTGTTGCCCGGATCGTCGGTCTGATGCGCCAGGGCGTCGAAACCGATCTGGCGCCCACCACCGGCGAGGTAGCGCACGACGGAGGGCAGGATGACGCGCCCCTGCGCATCGGGCAGGCACTCGGCCACGCCGTGGCGCACGGCAGCCACGAGCGAGTGGGTGGTCCCCAGGTCAATGCCGACCGCGATGCGCCGCTGGTGCGGATCGGGGGCCTGGCCAGGTTCGGAAATCTGCAGCAATGCCATGGTTGTTCTTTCGGGGCGGGGCGCTATTGTCCTGCGGCCCGGCTTTCCATCTGTTCGTAACGGGCTTCGATGTCACGGCCGAAGCGCTCGACGAACATCAATGCCCTGACCTGCGCCACGGCGCCGGTGTAGTCGTGCGCCACATCCAGCAGTTGCTCACATTTTTGTAGCAACTCACGCCGGGAGCGGGCCACCTGGTCGCTGATCTGATCCAGATCGTCGAGGCTGTCCGCCTCGTCCAGCGCCTCGCGCCACTCCATCTGCTGCATCAGGAAGGCCGGCGGCATCGCGGTGTTGTTCTCGGCATTCACCGGCGCCCCGTGCAGTTCGCACAGATAGGCGGCGCGCTTGAGCGGGTCCTTCAGGCGCTGGTAAGCCTCGTTGATGCGCACCGACCACTGCATGGCCACGCGCTGCGCGGCTGCGCCTTGGGCGGCAAACTTGTCGGGGTGCGCTTCACGCTGCAGTTCCTTCCAGCGCGCGTCGATGGCTGCGCGGTCCTGCACAAACTGCTGCCGCAGGCCGAAGAGCTCGAAGTCGTTGGATTGCAGGGACGTCACTTCAATGAGACCGTTTCGTGATGGAAAGCGTAGCGAGCGACTGGCAGGCTAGGCGCACGGAGCGCAGAAACCGGAACGTACTTGCAGGTACGTGAGGATTTCGAGCACCGCGCAACGACGCATGACAGCCGCGCAGTAGCTTTACACACGAAACGACTCGCCGCAGCCACAGCGGTCGCGTTCGTTCGGGTTGTTGAACTTGAAGCCCTCGTTCAGCCCTTCGCGCACAAAGTCGAGTTCGGTGCCGTCGATGTAGGACAGGCTCTTGGGGTCGACCAGCACCTTGACGCCGTGCCCTTCGAACACGATGTCCTCCGGCGCGATCTCGTCCACGTACTCCAGCTTGTAGGCCAGGCCCGAGCAGCCGGTGGTCTTGACGCCCAGGCGCACGCCCACGCCCTTGCCACGCTTGCTCAGGTAACGGTTCACGTGCCGGGCCGCGGCTTCAGTCAGGGTTACTGCCATATCTGTCTTTCATCCCCGCTCACCACAACTCAAGTTCAGGGCACCCGTGGAACCGGCTTTGCCGGGCCACCGGGTGCGCCCCCTTGAGGGGGAAGCGCCGCAGGCGCCTCGGGGGGAGCCATCAGTTCATGTGTTTTTTCTTGTAGTCGTCCACGGCGGCCTTGATCGCGTCTTCGGCCAGAATCGAGCAGTGGATCTTGACCGGCGGCAATGCCAGTTCTTCGGCGATCTGGCTGTTCTTCAGTGCCGCCGCTTCGTCCAGCGTCTTGCCTTTGACCCATTCGGTCACCAGCGAGCTCGATGCGATGGCCGAACCGCAGCCGTAGGTCTTGAAGCGCGCGTCTTCGATCACGCCGGTGGCCGGGTTGACCTTGATCTGCAGTTTCATCACGTCACCGCAGGCCGGTGCGCCCACCATGCCGGTGCCAACCGTGTCATCGCCCTTGTCGAAGGAGCCGACGTTGCGCGGGTTTTCGTAGTGGTCAACGACTTTTTCACTGTATGCCATGGTCTTTCTCCTGGATTGGCGCGCTCAATGCGCAGCCCATTGAATCGTGTTGAGGTCCACGCCGTCCTGGTACATCTCCCACAGCGGGCTCAAGTCACGCAGCTTGGCCACGTTGTGCTTGATGGTGGCGATGGCGTAGTCAATCTCTTCTTCCGTCGTGAAGCGGCCGACGGTCATGCGCAGGCTGCTGTGCGCCAGCTCGTCGCTGCGGCCCAGGGCGCGCAGCACATAGCTGGGCTCCAGCGAAGCCGAGGTACAGGCCGAGCCGGACGACACCGCCAGCCCCTTGATGCCCATGATGAGCGACTCGCCCTCGACGAAGTTGAAGCTCATGTTCAGGTTCTGCGGCACGCGCTGCGTCGGGTGGCCGTTGAGGAACACCTGCTCGATGTCCTTCAGGCCGTTCAGCAGCCGGTCGTGCAGGGCCCGCGCCTTGGCGTTGTCCTGCGCCATCTCCAGCTTGGCAATGCGGAAGGCCTCGCCCATGCCCACGCACTGGTGCGTGGGCAGCGTGCCCGAGCGCATGCCGCGCTCATGGCCGCCACCGTGCATCTGGGCTTCCAGGCGCACGCGCGGCTTGCGGCGCACGTACAGCGCACCGATGCCCTTGGGGCCGTAGGTCTTGTGCGACGCCAGGCTCATCAGGTCGACCGGCAGCTGGGCCAGATCGATCTCCACCTTGCCGGTGGCCTGGGCCGCATCCACATGGAACAGCACGCCCTTCTCGCGGCAGATGGCGCCGAGGGCCGGGATGTCCTGAATGACGCCGATCTCGTTGTTCACGAACATCACGCTGGCCAGGATGGTGTCGGGGCGGATGGCCGCCTTGAACTTCTCCAAGTCCAGCAGGCCGTCCTCCTGCACGTCGAGGTAGGTCACCTCGAAACCCTGACGCTCCAGCTCGCGCATGGTGTCGAGCACGGCCTTGTGTTCGGTCTTCACCGTGATCAGGTGCTTGCCCTTGCCGCTGTAGAAGTGGGCGGCGCCCTTGAGTGCCAGGTTGTTTGACTCGGTGGCGCCGGAAGTCCAGACGATCTCGCGCGGGTCGGCGCCGATCAGCTCGGCCACGTAGCCGCGCGCCTTTTCGACGGCCTCTTCGGCCTCCCAGCCCCAGGCGTGGCTGCGCGAGGCAGGGTTGCCGAAGTGCTCGCGCAACCAGGGAATCATGGCATCGACCACGCGCGGATCACAGGGCGTGGTGGCGCCATAGTCCATGTAGATCGGGAAATGAGGGGTCATGTCCATACAGGCTCGCTACGAAACTCGATAAAAGGTTCAGATTCAGGTCTTGGAAAACGCGTTGCCCAGCGCAAACACCGAGTTGGGGGCGTTCACGCGCACCGGCTTGACCACCGGTGTGCTGGAAATGGCGCGCTTGACGGTCGGCTTGTCTTCGATGGTGATGCCCTTGGCCAGCTGGTCGTCCACCAGCTTCTGCAGCGTCACCGAATCGAGGAACTCGACCATGCGGGTGTTGAGCGAGGCCCACAGCTCGTGCGTCATGCAGCGGCCGGCGTCGCCCAGGCAGTTTTCCTTGCCACCGCACTGGGTGGCGTCGATCGGCTCGTCCACCGACAGGATGATGTCGGCCACGGTGATGTCGCCCGCCTTGCGCGCCAGCGTGTAGCCGCCGCCAGGGCCACGGGTGGATTCCACCAGTTCATGCCGGCGCAGCTTGCCGAACAACTGTTCCAGGTAGGACAGCGAAATCTGCTGGCGTTGGCTGATGGCCGCCAGCGTCACAGGGCCGTTGCTCTGGCGCAGGGCCAGATCAATCATCGCGGTGACCGCAAAGCGGCCTTTGGTCGTGAGGCGCATCGCAAACTCCCAGGCTGGGTTTGACTACCGTATTTCCCCGTCACCGCCAGGGGCTTCGAGGGCTGCACCCAATGCCCGGGATTCCCCGGGTTGTTGAGCGTTTGAGTCAAGTATACCAAAAACCGAGCGTTTCGCTCGGGTTAGTCAGCCCGGGCCGCGGCGCCTCAGGTCGGGTGGTCCGGCACGGCGGCGCCGAAAGCACGCGCCTTAAGCAGGGTGAGCTGGTCGCGCACCCGGGCCGCCTGCTCGAATTCCAGGTTGCGCGCGTGCTCCAGCATCTGCTTTTCCAGCCGCTTGACCTCACGCGCCATGTCCTTCTCGCTCATCTCCTCCACCTGGGCGCGGGCCAGCGCCTCCTGCTCCAGGCGCTCGGCCTCGCGGCCGGCCTTCTCGCTGTAGACGCCGTCGATCAGGTCGCGTACCTGCTTGACGATGGCGCGCGGCGTGATGCCGTGTGCTTCGTTGTGGGCGATCTGCTTGTGGCGGCGGCGTTCGGTTTCGCCCATCGCCTTGGCCATGGAATCGGTCACCCGGTCGGCATAAAGGATGGCCTTACCGTGCAGGTTGCGGGCGGCACGGCCGATGGTCTGGATCAACGAACGCTCGGAGCGCAGGAAACCCTCCTTGTCGGCATCCAGGATGGCCACCAGCGACACCTCGGGAATGTCCAGCCCCTCACGCAGCAGGTTGATGCCCACCAGCACGTCGAATTGCCCCAGCCGCAGGTCGCGGATGATCTCCACCCGCTCCACCGTATCCACATCGCTGTGCAGGTAGCGCACCTTGACGCCGTTGTCGGTCAGGTAGTCGGTCAGCTGCTCGGCCATGCGCTTGGTCAGGGTGGTGATCAGCACCCGCTCGCCCTGCTCCACCCGCAGGCGGATCTCCTGCAGCACGTCGTCCACCTGGTGCGTGGCCGGGCGCACCTCGACCTCCGGGTCCACCAGGCCGGTCGGGCGCACCACCTGCTCCACCACGGCGCCGGCGTGCTCGTTCTCCCAGTTGCCGGGCGTGGCCGAGACGAACACCGCCTGGCGCATCTTGGTCTCGAACTCCTCGAACTTCAGCGGCCGGTTGTCCAGCGCGCTCGGCAGGCGAAAGCCGTACTCCACCAGCGTGGTCTTGCGCGCGCGGTCGCCGTTGTACATGCCGCCGAACTGGCCGATCAGCACGTGGCTTTCGTCCAGGAACATCAGCGCGTCCTTGGGCAGGTAGTCGGTCAGCGTCGGCGGCGGCTCGCCCGGCGCGGCCCCCGACAGGTGCCGGGTGTAGTTCTCGATGCCCTTGCAGTGCCCCACCTCGCTCAGCATCTCCAGGTCGAAGCGGGTGCGCTGCTCCAGCCGCTGCGCCTCCACCAGCTTGCCCATGGCCGTGAGTTCCTTCAGGCGCTCGGCCAGTTCGACCTTGATGCTCTCCACCGCCTTGAGCACCTGCTCGCGCGGGGTCACGTAGTGGCTGCTGGGGTAGACCGTAAAGCGGGCAATTTTCTGCTTGATGCGGCCGGTCAGCGGGTCGAAGAGCTGCAGACTCTCGATCTCGTCGTCGAACAGCTCGATCCGCAGCGCCAGCTCGGAATGCTCGGCCGGAAAGACGTCGATGGTGTCGCCGCGCACCCGGAAAGTGCCGCGACCGAAATCCATGTCGTTGCGCTGGTACTGCATGCGCACCAGCTGGGCAATGACGTCGCGCTGGCCCAGCTTGTCGCCGGCACGCAGCGTCAGGATCATCTGGTGGTAATCCTCCGGCTTGCCGATACCGTAGATGGCCGACACGGTGGCCACGATCACCACGTCGCGCCGCTCCAGCAGGCTCTTGGTACACGAGAGGCGCATCTGCTCGATGTGCTCGTTGATCGCGCTGTCCTTCTCGATGAACAGGTCGCGCTGGGGCACATAGGCCTCGGGCTGGTAGTAGTCGTAGTAGCTGACGAAGTACTCCACCGCATTGCGCGGGAAGAACTCGCGGAACTCGCTGTAGAGCTGGGCCGCCAGCGTCTTGTTGGGCGCAAACACGATGGCCGGACGGCCCAGGCGGGCGATCACATTGGCCATGGTGTAGGTCTTGCCCGACCCCGTGACGCCCAGGAGGGTCTGGAACACCTCCCCGGCCTCCACCCCGTCCACCAATTGGTTGATGGCCTCCGGCTGGTCGCCAGCCGGCGGGTAGGGCTGGTAAAGCTCGAACGGCGAACCGGGAAAGGTCACGAACTGTCCGGACGACGGTTCGTCCGCCGGTTTGTCCACCTCGGGGGCCACTGATGCGTTGGTCATGGAAAGCTGATCCGTCGGACCGGTAAAATTGCGGGCAACCTACAAGAATACGCCATTCCGCCGACCCGTGTCAGCGGTCTGCGCCCTCTTCCCTCAACTGACTTTTTCAAGGAATCGACATGTCCATGTTCTCCGCCGTCGAAATGGCCCCGCGCGACCCCATCCTGGGCCTGAACGAGCAGTTCGCCGCCGACACCAACCCCAACAAGGTCAACCTCGGCGTGGGCGTGTATTTCGACGACAACGGCAAGCTGCCGCTGCTGCAGTGCGTGCAGGCCGCCGAGAAGGCCATGATGGACAAGCCCACCGCGCGCGGCTACCTGCCGATCGACGGCATTGCCGCCTACGACGCCGCCGTCAAGGGCCTGGTGTTTGGCGCCGACAGCGAGCCGGTCAAGAGCGGCCGCGTGGCCACCGTGCAGGGCATCGGCGGCACCGGCGGCCTGAAGATCGGCGCCGACTTCCTGAAGAAGATCAACCCCAAGGCCAAGGTGCTGATCTCCGACCCGAGCTGGGAAAACCACCGCGCCCTGTTCACCAACGCCGGCTTCGAGGTCGGCAGCTACCGCTACTACGACGCGGCCAAGCGCGGCGTGGACTTCGACGGCATGCTGGCCGACATCAACGCGGCACCCGCTGGCACCATCATCCTGCTGCACGCCTGCTGCCACAACCCGACCGGCTACGACATCACCGCCGCCCAGTGGGACCAGGTGATCGCCGCCGTGAAGGCCAAGAACTTGGTCGCCTTCCTCGACATGGCCTACCAGGGCTTCGGCAACGGCATTGCCGAAGACGGCGCCGTGATCGGCAAGTTCGTCGCCGCCGGCCTGACCTTCTTCGTCTCCACCAGCTTCTCCAAGAGCTTCAGCCTGTACGGCGAGCGCGTGGGTGCCCTGTCGGTGCTGTGCGAGAGCAAGGAAGAAGCCGACCGCGTGCTGAGCCAGCTCAAGATCGTGATCCGGACCAACTACAGCAACCCGCCGACCCACGGTGGCGCCGTGGTGGCCGCCGTGCTGAACAACCCCGAGCTGCGCGCCCTGTGGGAAAAGGAACTGGGCGAGATGCGCGTGCGCATCAAGGCCATGCGCCAGAAGCTGGTCGATGGCCTGAAAGCGGCGGGCGTGAAGCAGGACATGAGCTTCATCACCCAGCAGATCGGCATGTTCAGCTACTCGGGCCTGTCCAAGGACCAGATGGTGCGCCTGCGCAGCGAGTTCGGTGTCTACGGCACCGACACCGGCCGCATGTGCGTGGCTGCACTGAACAGCAAGAACATCGACTACGTCTGCCAGGCGATTGCCAAGGTGATGTAAGCCAGTTCCTGCCACGAAGAAAAAACCGCCTTCGGGCGGTTTTTTCATGCGCATTTTCAGGCCCCCGCCCCCTGGATCAGGCGTCAATAGCTACATTTTTTATAGCAACCACAGAAAAACGACAAGGCGAATTCCCTAGACCAGCGCAAAGCGCTGCCGGAATGCCTCGCAGAACGCTGCGCTGCCACTGAGCGACAGCGTCAGCGTATGCCGCGGCTCGCCGGGCTCATCCGGCTGCACGCTGAACTTGCCCGTCACCTCGTCGTACTGCAGCACCTCGGGCACGTTCCATTCCTGCTGGCTCTGCAGCTGGTAGTCCCACTCGCCTCCCTCTTCCAGCGGCGCGCGCAGGTCGGGGAATGATGCAAACGCCCAGTCCAACACCCGAGCGATCTCCTCGCGCACGGCGGCCACGCGGTGCGCCGGCACCGAGGCCATGGCGTCGAAGCAACCGTGGCCATGCTCGTCCTCGCTGTAGTCGAAGTCCAGGTACTGCAGGCTCACAGCGGCTCCTTCACCGGCACGGCAAGTTCAAGGCTGCGGGGATGCGTCATCCGCCGGCGCCATGGGCCGGCTCTGACGCACACCAGGCTTGGGCAGGATCTCGACGTAGAGGGCGGTGGCGCCGTCCTGTGCGGCCGCCGCGATGAGGTCTTTGAGGTGCGCCAGCTCCGCCGCCGTTGCAGCGTCCTTGCTGAGGCCGAAACGGCAGTCGAAATCCCAGAAATCCGCCCCGAGCGGCAACGCGGCACGGCGCTGGCGCTTGAGGTATTTGCTGATGTCGTGACGAATGGCATCGAGTACGCGGTCGCGATGTCGGCCCTCGATGTTGAGCGGGTAGGTTTTGCGCACGCTGGCCTTGATAAGGTACTGCCCCGCCCGAAGGAGCGGAGTTGGCAGGGGGACAGATTATGCCGCCGCCCTTGCAATCCCTTGCCGCGCCGCGCACTTCGTCCGTCAGACTGCGGACCGGATCGCCTCGCTTACAGTCGGACCATGCCTGATCTTCTGACCTTGCTCGTGGCCGAGCCGGTGATCACCCTGGCCTATGTCGTGTTCGGCCTGGTGGGCTTCGGCTCCACGCTGGTGAGCGCGCCGCTGCTGGCGCATCTGCTGCCTGTTTCCACCGTGGTGCCCGCGCTGGCATTGACTGACCTGGTGGCCTCCTGGTCCAACGGCTGGCGCCTGAGCGAGCACGTGGCGCGGTGCGAACTCTGGCGCCTGGTGCCCGCCCTGCTGGCGGGTAGCGCACTGGGGGCCTGGCTGCTGTTCACCTTGCCGGTCAAGCTGCTGATGCCGCTGCTGGGCGCCTTCGTAGTGCTGTATGCGCTCAACGGCCTGCGGCCGAAGCAGTCCGTGCGTGCCCCGCTGGCACCACGCTGGGCCTGGTGGTACGGCGGTGTAGGCGGCGTGTTCAGCGCGCTGTTTGGTGCCGGTGGCTGGGTCTACTCGATCTACCTGCTGCGCCGCCTCGACGGGGTGCAGCAGATCCGTGCGACGCAAACCGCGGCGCTGATGGTCAGCTCCATCATCCGCGTCGGCCTGTTCCTGCTGGCCGGCCGGCTGCTGGACCTCGACCTACTGCTGCTGGTGGCCTGCCTGCTGCCGGCCGTCGCCTTGGGCCTGTACCTCGGCCACCACATCAGCCTGCGGCTGGACCGGCCGCGCTTCTTGAAGGTGCTGCACAGCGTGCTGCTCTTGACGGGCGCCAGCCTGCTGTTGCGCTCTCTCTTCTGATCAACCCCAGATCACCGAGCGCATGGCGATCGAAGCGCCCTGGAAGCGGTCGTTGAAGAACTGCACCGGTTCATCCGGCTGCACGGCACCGGCCGCATAGAGCAGCGGCAGGAGGTGGTCGTAGGTCGGGTGCGCGAGTTGCGCCAGCTGGCCCAACTGCTGGAAGTCGGGCAGCTCATCGAGCCGGCCCTGCGCGATCTTTTCAGCAATCGCGTGGTCGAACTCGATGGCCCAGTCATAAGCCTGGTCGGTGGGCGCGCTGCGCTGCATGGTGCGCAGGTTGTGCACGATGTTGCCACTGGCCACGATCAGCACGCCCTGCTCGCGCAGCGGCTGCAGCTGCCGGCCCAAGGCGTAGTGCTCGGAGGGCGGGCGGCTGTAATCCATGCTGAGCTGGATGACCGGGATGTCTGCCTGCGGGAACATGGGCTTGAGCACGCCCCAGCAGCCGTGGTCGAAGCCCCACTCCCCCTCGTCGACCCCGACCGGCGCGCCCGAGGCCGGCTGCTGCAGCCGCGCAGCGAGCTCGCGTGCTACCGCCGGCGCCCCCGGGGCCGGGTATTGCTGGTCGAACAGCGCCTGTGGAAAGCCGCCGAAGTCATGGATGGTCTTGGGATGGGCCATGCCGGTGAGCCACCAGCCGCGCGTGAGCCAGTGCGCCGAGATGCAGAGGATGAGGCGCGGCCGCGACCACTTGGCGCCAAATTCAGCACCCAGCGCCTCCCAGCGCGGCCGGAACTCGTTGGCCTCGATCACGTTCAACGGGCTGCCGTGACCGACAAAGAGCACTGGCAGACGCGGGCTGGCGGACAGGCTGGACAGAGGGGCACAGGAGGGAGCGGTGGGAGCAGTCACGGTACGGCGCCGTCACACAGGTGGCGGCCAGAGAGTCAGGTAGGGGCTGCATTGTCGCTGCTGGCGCCGTTTCGTGTCGCCAAGGTGATTCAAACCCTGGTTTAAGCACCGAACTGGGGCGCTTCCTGCGTGTAAATACGCAAGCGAAATTCAATGGCAACTGATATATTGCACTGCAGCAAAGCTCACAAAGCGAGACCCAGATGCTGTACCAGCTCTATGAATCCCAGCGTTCTCTGATGGAGCCCTTCGCCGATCTGGCGCAGGCGGCCTCCAAGGCCTTCAACAACCCGCTCTCGCCCTTGGGACACATTCCCTTCGCGCAGCGCATGGCGGCCGGTTACGCCCTCATGCACCGCCTGGGCAAGGACTACGAAAAGCCGGAGTTCGGTATCCGCACCGTGGCGGTGGACGGCGTCAACGTCGCCATTCACGAGCGGGTGGAGATGGACAAGCCGTTCTGCGAGCTGCGGCGCTTCAAGCGCTTCTCCGACGACCCGGCCACGCTGGTCAAGCTCAAGGGCCAGCCGGTGGTGCTGATCGTGGCGCCCTTGTCCGGCCACTACGCCACGCTGCTGCGCGACACCGTGCGCACCATGCTGAAGGACCACAAGGTCTACATCACCGACTGGAAGAACGCACGCATGGTGCCCTTGTCCGAGGGGGAGTTCCACCTCGACGACTACGTCAACTACGTGCAGGACTTCATCCGCTACCTGCAGCAGCAGTACGGCAACTGCCACGTGATGAGCGTGTGCCAGCCCACCGTGCCGGTGCTGGCTGCCGTCTCGCTGATGGCCAGCCGCGGCGAGACCACGCCGCTGACCATGACGATGATGGGCGGCCCGATCGACGCCCGCAAGTCGCCCACCGCCGTGAACAACCTGGCGATGAACAAAAGCCATAGCTGGTTCGAGCACAACGTGATCTACCGTGTGCCAAGCAACTTCCCCGGCGCCGGCCGGCGCGTCTACCCGGGCTTCATGCAGCATGCCGGCTTCGTGGCCATGAACCCGGACCACCACGCCAAGAGCCACTACGACTACTTCCAGCACCTGATCAAGGGCGACGACGCCAGTGCCGAGGCGCACCGCCAGTTCTACGACGAGTACAACGCCGTGCTCGACATGGACGCCGACTACTACCTGGAAACCATCAAGACCGTGTTCCAGGACTTCAGCCTGGTGCAGGGCACCTGGGACGTGAAGAACGAGCAAGGGCAGCTGGAACGCGTGAAGCCGCAGGACATCAAGACCACCGCGCTGCTGTCGGTTGAAGGCGAGCTGGACGACATCTCCGGCTCCGGCCAGACCGAGGCGGTACACACCCTGTGCAAGAGCGTGCCCAAGGCACGCCAGCGCCATCTGGAAGCCAAGGGCGCCGGCCATTACGGCATCTTCTCCGGCCGGCGCTGGCGCGAGATCGTCTACCCGACGGTCAAGGCGTTCATCCTGGAACACAACACGCCCGCCAAACCGCAGGCTGCAGCCAAGGCCCCCGCGCGCAAGGCCAGCGCCAAGGCGCGCTGACCTTCGGCCTGGTGCTTCGGCGGGATAATCGGGGCCATGCCCCGTGCCCCCGTGACCGCCGACCAGATCCTCGACGCCCTGCCCCAGACCCAGTGCACACGCTGCGGCTATCCGGACTGCGCCGGCTACGCCCGCGCGATCGCCGCCGGTGAGGCCCCCATCAACCAGTGCCCACCGGGCGGCGCCGAAGGCGTGGCCCGGCTGGCGGCGCTGCCCGGCCAGCCGTTGTTGCCGCTCAACCCCGAATTCGGCCTGGAGGGCCCGCTGACGGTGGCGGTGATCGACGAGGACTGGTGCATCGGCTGCACGCTGTGCATCAAGGCCTGCCCGACCGATGCCATCCTGGGCAGCAACAAGCGCATGCACACCGTGATCGAACCGTACTGCACCGGCTGTGAGCTGTGCATCCCGGTCTGCCCGGTGGACTGCATCCGGCTGGAAGCCGTCAGCGGCGAACGCACCGGCTGGGCCGCCTGGTCAGCCGCGCAGGCCGACACGGCCCGCCAGCGCTATGAATTCCATAGCTATCGACGCAAGCGGGACGAGGCAGAGAACCAGAAAAGGCTGGAAGAAAAAGCGCAGATGAAGCTGGCCGACCTGGCCAGCCACTCGCTGCACACCGACCCGGCGGTGCTGGACAAGAAGCGCGCCGTGATCGAAGCCGCGCTGGCACGCGCCCGGGCACGGCGCGAAGGCGGCAGCTGAGCCCCGCCTGCGCAGCGCCTCAGCTCGCCACCAGGTTCTTGTAGACGCCGCAGCCGACGAACACCTCGTCGACCTTCACCACATAGGACATCTTGGTCTGCACTGCGCCGGTGGCCGGGTTGGTGATGTCGTACTCCACCCAGCCCGGCTCGCGTGCGGCCTGCGTCACGATGGCATCGAGCAGGCCCTGGCCGTCAATGCCCGGGATGTCCTGCACGCGGGTACCGATCTTGGCCGGGTTGCCGCCAAACGCCACATAGGCGCCATTGCGGTCGAGCGCGAAAACGTACATGTCGCGGTCGTGGAAACCTTGCGCCGGGTCGGTCAGGCCACGCAGGAAGGCGTCTTGCCCAACCTGCTGGCGGAACTGCAGCGCCTTCTGCACCATGGCCAGCGCCTCGTCGGCCGTGCCCTGCTGCAGACGGAACGCCTCCACCGCCTGCGACAACGTGGAAGCCCGCTGCTCCAGCTTGACCGCCTGCTCCACCGCATGCTCCACCATGGCGGCATTGCGTTGCGTGATCTCGTCGAGCTGGCGGATGGCGGAACTCACCTCCTCCAGCGTCGAGCTCTGCTCCATGCTGGACGACGCGATCTGTGACATATCGCCGGCCACACCGCGGATGCCGTCGACGATCTTGCCGATGTCGCCTCCGGCTGCACGGATCTGCCCCACGCTGGTCATGACCTGCTCGGACGAGGTGCTGATGAGCGCGCGGATCTCCTTGGCCGACTCGGCCGAGCGCTGCGCCAGCGAGCGCACCTCCGCAGCCACCACGGCGAAGCCGCGGCCGGCCTCCCCGGCACGCGCTGCCTCCACCGCCGCATTGAGCGCGAGGATGTTGGTCTGGAACGCCAAGCCGTCGATGACGCCGATGATCTCGTTCATGCGCTGGGCGCTGCCCTGCACCGCCTCCACCGACTTCATGGCCTGGGCCATGGTCTGCGCACCGTGCTCGGCCACGTCGCGCACGCCGTCGGCCTGCTGGCTGGACTGCTGCATGGTGCGCGCGTTGCCCTGCACCGTGTCGGACAGCTGCTCCACGCTGGCCGCGGTTTCTTCCAGGTTGGCGGCCTGCTGTTCCGTGCGGTCAGACAGTTCGCGGTTACTGGAGGCCAGGCTCTGGCCGGCATGGGCCACCAGCGCCGAGTTGCTGCGGATGCTGGCCACCATCGCGGAGAGGCTGCCCACCATGCCGCGCAGCGAGACCGACATGTCGGCAATCTCGTCGTGGCCGCGGATCTGGATCTGCTCACGCAGGTTGCCACGGGACGTCTCGTCCATGAAACGCATGACAAGCCGGAGGTCGGCGATGAAGCTGAAGTAGAAGGCCAGCATGAGGTAGAGCAGGAGCAGCAGACCCACGCCCCCAGCCACTGGGTCAACCCAGTGCAAGGCGGCGGCGGCGCCCACCATCACCACCATCAGCACCGTCAACTTGGATGACAGGTGCATACGGCGCATCAACCACGCGCCAGGCCCAAACAGACGCTTGACGAAGCTCATTATGTGTCTCGCTCTATGTATTTATATGGGCTGATCCTGCCCCAACGACCGTCTGGCCGCAAGCCGGAAACGCCCTATTTCCGGTCAGTATAGGATTGCCGGCAGGGTTCGAATCCAGTACCCCACAAGGCGGCAGGTGCGTAAGTGTGTCGTCAGTCGCGAAACGGATAAGCGACAAAAAAGCCCCGTCCAGCGGGGCTTTCCAGCGGTCCGGGGGCGATGCTGGCGTTCAGGCCGCCAGCTTGGCGAAGGCCGCCACCACCTCGGGAGGTGCCTGTACCAGTTCGATCAGCACGCCCTCGCCAGCAATCGGAAACTCCTCGCTGGCCTTGGGGTGCAGGAAGCAGATGTCGAAGCCAGCGGCGCCCTTGCGGATGCCGCCTGGCGCAAAGCGCACGCCCTGTGCGGTGAGCCACTCCACAGCACGGGGCAGGTCGTCGATCCACAGGCCCACGTGGTTGAGCGGCGTGGTGTGCACGGCCGGCTTCTTCTCGGGGTCAAGGGGCTGCATCAGGTCGACCTCGACCTTGAACGGGCCGGTGCCCATGGCACAGATGTCCTCGTCCACGTTCTCGCGTTCGCTCCTGAACGTGCCGGTGACCTCCAGGCCCAGCATCTCGACCCAGAGCTTCTGCAGCCGTGTCTTGTCAGGGCCTCCGATGGCGATCTGCTGGATGCCCAGCACCTTGAAGGGACGCTTTTGGCTCATCTCGAACTCCACCTTTGCATTCATGCAAATTCGATGATCGGCTGGTCCACGCTGAGCGATTCGCCCTTGGCCGCCATGACCTTGGCCACCACGCCATCAGCCGCGGCAAACAGCACGTTCTCCATCTTCATGGCCTCGATCACCGCCACGCGTTCGCCGGCCTGCACCTTCTGGCCCGGCTGCACCGCCACATCCACCAGCAGGCCCGGCATGGGTGACAGCACATAGCGGCTCATGTCCGGCGGCGCCTTGAACGGCATGAGCTGGTGCAGCTCGGCCATGCGCTGCGACACCACCAGCGCCTCGATGCGCGTGCCGTTGTGCTGCAGACGCAGGGCCAACGGGTTCTTGAGCGTGCCGCGCTCGACCTGCGCAGTAAAGGCCTGGCCGTTCACGGTGCCGCTGATGCAGATGTCGTTCAGCCGCGAGTTGCTGCAGATTTCATAGCTGCTCTCACCGATGCGGACGGTCGCCGTGCCGGTCGCACCCACAAACTCGTCCACATGCACCGGGGTGTAGCCGTGCTGGCCATCGGCATTCAGCGTGATCACCACGTAGTCCTTGCCGGCATTGACGGCATAGCCCGGCAGCTGACCGCTGATGGTCGTCGCGCGCTCGCGCGACTTGCGGCGCACGAAGGCCGCCAAGGCGACCAGGAAATCCGGATCTTCGTGCGGCACATCCTCCGCCGCGAAGCCCTTGCCGTAGTGCTCGGCAATGAAGCCGGTGTTGAACTCGCCGGTCACGAACTTAGGATGCGCCAGCAGCGCGGCCTGGAACGGGATGTTGGAACTGATGCCGCGGATCACGAAACCGTTGAGTGCCTCGCGCATCTTGGCGATCGCGTCGTTGCGATCGGTGCCGTGCACGATGAGCTTGGCGATCATCGAGTCGTAGTACATCGGGATCTCGCCGCCCTCCTGCACGCCGGTGTCCACACGCACGCCGAACAGATGCCCGGTGTCGGCCTGCCACATGGTCTGCGCCGGCGGCGTGAAGCGCACCAGGCGGCCGGTGGAGGGCAAGAAGTTGCGGAACGGGTCCTCGGCATTGATGCGGCACTCGATGGCCCAGCCGTTGCGCTTCACATCCTTCTGTGTCAGCGGCAGTTTCTCGCCGGCAGCGACGCGGATCATCAGCTCCACCAGGTCCAGACCGGTGATGCATTCGGTCACCGGGTGCTCCACCTGCAGGCGGGTGTTCATCTCCAGGAAGTAGAAATCCTGGTCCTTGCCGACCACGAACTCCACCGTGCCGGCACTCTGGTACTTCACCGCCTTGGCCAGCGCCACGGCCTGCTCGCCCATGGCCTTGCGCGTCGCCTCACTGATGAAGGGCGACGGTGCCTCCTCGATCACCTTCTGGTGGCGGCGCTGGATCGAGCACTCGCGCTCGTTCAGGTAGATCACGTTGCCGTGGCTGTCGCCCAGGATCTGGATCTCGATGTGGCGCGGCTCCTGCACGAACTTTTCCATGAAGACGCGGTCGTCACCGAAGCTGTTGCGCGCCTCGTTGCGGCAGCTGGAGAAGCCTTCGAAGCACTCCTTGTCGTTGAAGGCCACGCGCAGGCCCTTGCCGCCGCCGCCGGCCGAAGCCTTGATCATCACCGGGTAGCCGATCTTCTTGGCGATCTCCACCGCCTCCTCGGGCGACTGGATGGGTTCGTTGTGGCCCGGAATGGTGCTGACCTTGGCCTCGTTCGCCAGCTTCTTCGAAGCGATCTTGTCGCCCATGGCGGCGATGGAGTAGTGCTTGGGGCCGATGAAGGTGATGCCCTCCTCCTCCACCCGCTTGGCAAAGTCCTCGTTCTCCGACAGGAAACCGTAACCGGGATGGATGGCCTCGGCACCGGTCTGTTTGGCCGCGGCAATGATCTTGTCCGCCACCAGGTAGGACTCCCGGCTTGGCGCCGGACCCAGCAGCACGGCCTCGTCGGCCAGCAGCACGTGGCGGGCGTCACGGTCGGCCTCGGAATACACGGCCACGGTGGCAATGCCCATCTTCTTGGCAGTCGCAATCACGCGGCATGCAATTTCGCCACGGTTGGCAATCAGAATTTTCTTGAACATGACGTCTTCCTGTTCTTACTCAATGTTGCTTGGCCAGCAGCGCCTTGCGCCGGGCCGTGAAGTTCCACCACGGCTGCTTGCGCCCGCCGTTCATGAAGTCGTGTGCGGCCAGAAAGGCATCCAGCACGCAGGGGTCATGGCGCTGGCCCATGGGGCCGCGCAGTTGCTCATAGATTTCCAGCGGGTCCATCTCACGCACTTGTTGCGGCGTTGTCAGCCCCAAGCCACGCAGATCAGCGGCCAGCGACTTCCCGATGTTCGGAATGTCGGTCAGCACGCGGGCTTGTTCGGCGCAAGTGGCTTTGGGCATGGCGAGACTTGTACGCAGCGGCTCAGAGCGGGATGTTGCCGTGCTTGCGCCAGGGGTTCTCGAGCTTCTTGTCTTTCAGCATCACCAGCGAGCGGCAGATGCGCTTGCGCGTTTCGTGCGGCAGGATGACGTCGTCGATGAAGCCGCGCGCGCCGGCGACAAACGGGTTGGCGAAGCGCGCCTTGTACTCGGCCTCCTTGGCGGCGAGCTTGGCCGGATCGCCTTTGTCCTCGCGGAAGATGATCTCCACCGCGCCCTTGGCGCCCATCACCGCGATCTCGGCATTCGGCCAGGCGAAGTTGACGTCGCCGCGCAGGTGCTTGGAAGCCATCACGTCGTAGGCGCCGCCGTAGGCCTTGCGCGTGATCACGGTGATCTTGGGTACCGTGCATTCGGCGTAGGCATAGAGCAGCTTGGCGCCGTGCTTGATGATGCCGCCGTACTCTTGAGAAGTGCCGGGCATGAAACCCGGCACGTCGACAAACGTCACCACCGGGATGTTGAAGGCGTCGCAGAAGCGCACGAAGCGCGCCGCCTTGATCGAGCTCTTGATGTCCAGGCAGCCGGCCAGCACCAGCGGCTGGTTGGCGACGATGCCGACCGTCTGGCCGTCCATGCGGGCGAAGCCGACGATGATGTTCTTGGCGTACTCGGGCTGGATCTCGAAGAAGTCGCCGTCGTCGACCGTCTTGAGGATCAGCTCCTTCATGTCGTAGGGCTTGTTCGGGTTGTCCGGCACCAGGGTGTCCAGGCTCAGCTCCATGCGGTCGCTCGGGTCGCCGCTCTTGCGCACCGGCGCCTTCTCGCGGTTGTTGAGCGGCAGGTAGTTGTAGAGCCGGCGCAGCATCAGCAGCGCTTCCACGTCGTTCTCGAACGCCAGGTCGGCCACGCCGCTCTTGGTGGTGTGGGTGATGGCGCCGCCCAGTTCCTCGGCCGTCACCTCCTCGTGCGTCACCGTCTTCACCACCTCGGGGCCGGTGACGAACATGTAGGACGAGTCCTTCACCATGAAGATGAAGTCCGTCATGGCCGGGCTGTACACCGCGCCGCCGGCCGACGGGCCCATGATCAGGCTGATCTGCGGAATGACGCCGGAGGCCAGCACGTTCTTCTGGAACACGTCGGCATAACCGCCCAGCGAGGCCACGCCCTCCTGGATGCGGGCGCCTCCCGAGTCGTTGAGGCCGATCACCGGCGCGCCGACCTTCATGGCCTGGTCCATGATCTTGCAAATCTTCTCGGCATGCGCCTCGGAGAGCGCGCCGCCGAAGACGGTGAAGTCCTGGCTGAAGACGAACACCAGGCGGCCGTTGATCATGCCGTAACCGGTGACGACGCCGTCGCCCGGGATCTTGTTGTCCTGCATGCCGAAGTCGGTGCAGCGATGCTCGACGAACATGTCCCACTCTTCGAAGGTGCCTTCGTCCAGCAGCACCTCCAAGCGCTCACGTGCGGTGAGCTTGCCCTTGGCATGCTGCGCAGCGATGCGTTTCTCGCCGCCGCCGAGGCGCGCCGCGGCGCGCTTCTTTTCCAGTTGTTCCAGGATGTCGTGCATGGTTCGTCCTTCTTGTCACTCGTTTGCTACACTTTCAATAGCTGATCACGCCCGTCCTTCAAAGGCGTGCAGCAGATTTCTTGCTGCCGTGGAGGCCGCCAGCCGGCCGCCGGCCACCTCGGCGCTGAGCCGGGGCAGCAGTTCGCGCACCTGCGCATGGCCACGGAAAGCCTGCTTCAGTCCGGCGTCGATGCGCTCCCACATCCAGGCCAGCGCCTGCTGCTCGCGCCGCGCCGCCAGCCGGCCGCTGGCCGTCTGCAGCGAGCGAAACTCCATCACCGCGGCCCAGAAGGCGTCCACGCCCTGCCCCAGCAGCGCGCTGAGCTGGATCACCTTCGGGTGCCATATTTTTTCGTCATGATGCGCGTGTTCCGGGTTGCCATGCAAGCCCAGCAACCGCAGGGACGAGGTGATCTGCGCCTGCGCGCGCGTGGCGGCTGCCGCGTCGAGATCGGCCTTGTTGATCACCACCAGGTCGGCCAGCTCCATCACGCCCTTCTTGATGGCCTGCAGGTCGTCACCGGCATTCGGCAGCTGCAGCAGGCAGAACATGTCGGTCATGTTGGCCACGGCGGTCTCGCTCTGGCCTACGCCCACGGTCTCGACAATCACGATGTCGTAGCCCGCGGCCTCGCAGACCAGCATGGCCTCGCGCGTCTTCTCGGCCACGCCGCCCAGCGTGCCGCTGCTCGGGCTGGGCCGGATGTAGGCCTGATCATGCACCGAGAGCTTTTCCATGCGGGTCTTGTCACCCAGGATGGAGCCACCGGAGACGCTGGACGACGGGTCCACCGCCAGCACCGCCACGCGGTGACCTTGACCGATCAGGTACAGCCCCAGGGCCTCGATGAAGGTGGATTTGCCCACACCAGGCACGCCGCTGATGCCGAGGCGGAACGCGCCGCCGGTGTGCGGCAGCAGCGCCGTCAACAGCTCGTCGCCCTGGGCCCGGTGGTCAGCACGGGTGGACTCCAGCAGCGTGATCGCCTTGGCCATGGCACGGCGCTGCTGGGCGGGGCTGCCCTGCAGGATGCCGTCCAGGAGAGGCGGATGCGCCACCGTCAGGCCTTGTTGGCGAGTTTGATCTGTTCCAGCACGTCCTTGGCGCTGGCCGGGATCGGCGTGCCGGGACCGTAGATGCCCTTGACGCCGGCCTCGTACAGGAAGTCGTAGTCCTGACGCGGAATCACACCGCCGACGAAGACGATGATGTCGTCCGCGCCCTGCTTTTTCAGCTCGGCAATGATGGCCGGCACCAGGGTCTTGTGGCCGGCGGCCAGCGTGCTCACACCCACCGCGTGCACATCGTTCTCGATCGCCTGGCGCGCGCATTCCTCAGGGGTCTGGAACAGCGGGCCCATGTCGACGTCGAAGCCGAGATCGGCAAAGGCCGTGGCCACCACCTTGGCGCCACGGTCATGGCCGTCCTGGCCGAGCTTGGAAATCATCACGCGCGGGCGACGGCCGTGCGCTTCGGCGAACTGGGCGATTTCAGTCTTCAGTTTTTCCCAGCCCTCGGCCGAGTCATAGGCAGCTGCATACACACCAGTCACCTTTTGCGTATCGGCGCGATGGCGCCCGAAGACTTTTTCCAGCGCATCCGACACCTCGCCCACCGTGGCGCGCAGGCGGATGGCCTTGATGCTCAGATCCAGCAGATTGCCCTGGCCGCTTTCGGCGGCGGCCGTCAGCGCGTCGAGCGCGGCCTGCACCGCCTTGGCATCGCGACCGGCCTTGATGGCCTTCAGGCGCGTTATCTGGCCCTCGCGCACCTTGACGTTGTCCACCTCCAGGATGTCGATCGGGTCTTCCTTGGCCAATCTGT
>JAULXO010000014.1:99384-122922 GCA_032118555.1 Hylemonella sp.
CTGTACTTGTTGACGCCGACGATCACGTCCTTGCCCGAGTCGATACGCGCCTGCTTCTCAGCCGCCGCCGCTTCGATCTTGAGCTTGGCCCAACCGGAATCCACCGCCTTGGTCATGCCGCCCATGGCATCAACCTCTTCGATGATGGCCCACGCCGCATCAGCCATGTCCTGCGTCAGCTTCTCCATCATGTAGCTGCCGGCCCAGGGGTCAATCACGTTGGTGATGTGGGTCTCTTCCTGGATGATGAGCTGGGTGTTGCGCGCGATGCGGGCGGAAAACTCGGTCGGCAGCGCAATCGCTTCGTCGAAGGAATTGGTGTGAAGGCTCTGCGTGCCGCCGAACACCGCCGCCATGGCTTCGATGGTGGTGCGCACCACGTTGTTGTACGGGTCCTGCTCCGTGAGCGACCAGCCGCTGGTCTGGCTGTGCGTGCGCAACATCAGGCTCTTGGGATTCTTGGCGTTGAAGCCCTTCATGATGCGGCACCACAGCAGGCGCGCGGCGCGCATCTTGGCGATTTCCAGGTAGAAATTCATGCCGACCGCCCAGAAGAAGCTCAGGCGGCCCGCGAAGTCGTCCACGTCCATGCCCTTGGCAATGGCGGTCTTCACATACTCCTTGCCGTCGGCCAGCGTGAAGGCCATCTCCAGCGCCTGGTTGGCACCGGCCTCCTGCATGTGGTAACCCGAGATCGAGATCGAGTTGAACTTGGGCATGTTCTTGCTCGTGTACTCGATGATGTCGCCGATGATGCGCATGCTCGGCTCAGGCGGGTAGATGTAGGTGTTGCGGACCATGAACTCCTTGAGGATGTCGTTCTGGATGGTGCCGCTCAACTGGTCCTGCTTGACGCCCTGCTCTTCCGCCGCCACCACGTAGCCCGCCAGCACCGGCAGCACGGCGCCGTTCATCGTCATGGAGACCGAGACCTTGTCCAGCGGGATCTCGTTGAACAGGATCTTCATGTCCTCCACCGAATCGATGGCCACGCCGGCCTTGCCGACGTCACCGGTCACGCGCGGATGGTCGCTGTCGTAGCCGCGGTGGGTGGCGAGGTCAAAGGCCACGCTCACACCCTGGCCGCCGGCGGCCAGCGCCTTGCGGTAGAAGGCATTCGACTCCTCGGCGGTGGAGAAACCCGCGTACTGGCGGATCGTCCAGGGCCGCACCGCGTACATGGTGGCCTGCGGCCCGCGCAGGTAAGGTTCGAAACCGGGCAGCGTGTCGGCATAGGGCAGACCCTGGGTATCGGCCGCGGTGTAGAGCGGTTTGACGGTGATGCCGTCAGGCGTGACCCAGTTCAGGGCATCGACGTTGCCACCGGGCGCGGATTTGGTGGCGGCCTTGTGCCAGGCTTCAAGGCTGGCACTCTGGAATTCGGGTTTGTTCGAGCTCATGGGTCACATCGGGACACCCGCAGGCGCCCTGGGTTGAGGTGCAAGGAGTTTACATCATTCATAATTATTGATGCAAAATATTCTGCAAAGCTTACAATCCACGCCATGTCTGCAGTCTCTCTCTCCCCCCGCGCACTTTACGAGGAAGTGGCCGAACTCCTGCGCCAGCGCATTTTCAGTCGCGAACTGGAGCCCGGTAGCTGGATCGACGAGCTGAAGATCGCCGAAGACTACGGCATCAGCCGCACCCCGCTGCGCGAAGCGCTCAAGGTGCTGGCCGCCGAAGGCCTGGTGACCATGAAGGTGCGCCGCGGCGCCTACGTCACCGAGGTCAACGAGAAGGACATGGCCGATGTCTACCACCTGCTCGGCCTGCTGGAGAGCGACGCCGCCGGCGTGGTGGCGAGCCGGGCCACGGCGGAACAGCTGACCGAGCTGCAGGCCCTGCACGACGAGCTGGAAGTCGCTGCCCGCGGCGAACCGGACCGCGAACGCTTCTTCGCCATCAACGAACGCTTCCACATGCGCCTGCTGGAGATTGCCGACAACCGCTGGCGCAACCAGATGGTGGCCGACCTGCGCAAGGTCATGAAGCTCAACCGCCACCATTCGCTGTTCAAGTCCGGCCGCATCGAGGAGTCGCTGGCCGAGCACCGCGCCGTCATGGCGGCATTGCAGGCCCATGATGCGGACGCCGCCACCCGGACCATGTTGACGCACTTTCGCAACGGGCTGGAAGCCGCCGTCTAGCCAGCCCCATCCGGCTGACTAGAATGACCTGTAGCGCGCCCGGGAACTGTGAACTCGCGGCCGGACGCGGCCAACCCACTCATACCAAGTCGTCTGACCGACATGCCCGGGACCAGGAAAGCGCCGCCCGCCGAGGAACAGCCCGGCACATCCATGCAACAGACCTTGCTGGAGTACCAGGCCATCCTGGCCAATGCCTCCATCGGCATCCTGTTCACGCGGGACCGCAAGGTGCTGCACTGCAACCCGAAGTTTTCCGAGATCTTTGGCTGGCCGCACGGCGAACTGGTCGGCCAACCCGGCTCGGTGTTCTACCTGTCCGACAAGGACTACGCGGAGATAGGCCGCATCGCCACCCCCCTGCTGTCCAGCGGCGGCATGCTCGACCACGAGCTGCCCATGCGCCGCAAGGATGGCAGTGCGATCTACTGCCACATGCGGGCCAAGGCCATCAACCCGACGAACACCGCCGAAGGCACGATCTGGATCGTCGAAGACGTCAGCGAGCGCAAGCGCGCCGAGTCGCGGCTGCAGGAACTGCTCTACAAGCAGCAGGCCATCCTGGAATACGCCTCGCTGGGCATCATGTTCACCAGCAACGGCAAGATCGTGCACTGCAACCCGCGCTTCGAGACCATGATGGGATGGCCCGTCGCCGCGCTGGAAGGCAAGATGTCCGATGTGTTCTTCCGCAGCCCGGAGGACTATGCCTATTTCGGCCAGCTGGTCGGCCCACGCCTGGCGCTGGGCGAGTTGGTGGATGTCAACTGGGAAAATGTGCGCCGCGACGGTACGCCGGTCTGGTGCCGCCATCTGGCCAAAGCCCTGCCCAGCACCGACGGCAGCCAAAGCACGATCTGGATCACCGAAGACATCAGCGACCGGCGTGCCGCCGAACAGGCCCTGGCCGCCGCCCACCGCGAACTGGAACAGCGCGTGCAGGAACGCACCGAAGCGCTGGCCCAGACCAATGCCCGCTTGCAGCGGGAGGTGGGCGAGCGCAAGGAGATCGAGAACCACTTGCGCGCCAGTGAAGCGCGTTTCCGGGATCTAACAACGCTTTCGTCGGACTGGTACTGGGAGCAGGATGCCGAGTTCCGCTTTATCGAAATCACCAGCGGCGCAAGAGCACCCTACCTGAGCAGCGATCAGACCAAGGGCAAGACGCGCTGGGGGCTGCCGACGAGCGGCGTCACCGAAGCCCAATGGCAGGAACACCGCGCCCAACTGGAGGCGCATCTGCCGTTCAAGGACTTCGTCTACCAGATCGCCTCACCGACGACCGGTGAGCTGCGCTGGTTCTCCATCAGCGGCAAGCCCGTCTTCGAGAACGGCGAGTTCCGCGGCTACCGCGGCATCGGCTCGGACATCACCGAGCGCAAGCGCAGCGAGCACCAGATCGAGTTCCTGGCCTACCACGATGCGCTGACCGGCCTGCCCAACCGCGTGCTGCTGGAAGACCGGTTGCAGCAGGCCATGGCCCACGCCGACCGTAACCACACGCAGCTGGGCCTGCTGTTCATGGACCTGGACAACTTCAAGCAGATCAACGATTCGCTGGGCCATGCCGTGGGTGACTGCCTGCTGCAGGAAGTGGCCGCCCGGCTGGGCGACTGCGTGCGAGAGACCGACACCGTCAGCCGCCAGGGCGGCGACGAGTTCATCCTGCTGCTCACCGAACTGCAGGACCCCGACGCCAGCCTGCCGGTGCTGAGCAAGATCATGCACCGGCTGCAGGACCCGTTCATGGTGGAGGGCAACGAGCTGTCGACCTCGGTCTCCATCGGCGTGGCCACCTACCCGGCCGACGGCACCGACTTCGAAAGCCTGCGCAAGAAGGCCGACATGGCTATGTACCGTGCCAAGGAGGCCGGACGCAACACCTACCGCTTCTTTGACGAAGCGATGAACAGCGAGGCCGTCGAACACCTGGTGATCCGCAACGGCCTGCGCCGTGCGCTGGAGCGCCAGGAGCTGTGCCTGCACTACCAGCCGCAGATCGATCTGGCCAGCGGCCAGGTCATCGGCGCCGAAGCACTGCTGCGCTGGCAGCACCCGGAACTGGGCCTGGTTGCGCCGGGGCGCTTCATCCACATCGCCGAGGAAAGCGGCATGATCGTGCCGATCGGCGAGTGGGTGTTGCACACGGCCTGCGAACAGGCCGTGGCCTGGCAGCGGGCCGGCCTGCCACCGCTGCTGATGGCGGTCAACCTGTCGGCAGTACAGTTCCGGCGCGGCAACGTGGAGCAGAGCGTCACCCAGGCGCTGACGCAATCCGGGCTCGACCCGGCCCTGCTGGAACTGGAGCTGACCGAGTCCATCCTGATCCAGAACGTGGAGCAGGTGCTGGCCACCGTCAAGGCGCTCAAGCGCCTGGGCGTCAAGCTGGCCATCGACGATTTCGGCACCGGCTACTCCAGCCTGTCCTACCTGAAGCGTTTCGACATCGACAAGCTGAAGATCGACCAGAGCTTCATCCGCGACCTGGCCACCGACCCGGACGACGCGGCCATCGTGCACGCGGTAGTGCAGATGGCGCACAGCCTCAACCTCAAGGCGATAGCAGAAGGGGTGGAACACGCCGCCATGCTGCGGCAGCTGCGCGAATTCGGCTGCGACGAGGCCCAGGGCTATTACTTCGCCCGCCCCATGCCGGCGGACGACTTCGCCCACTTCCTGTCCAGCCAGACCAGCCCGCTGCAGCCGGGGTGAACGGCCGAGCGCCGAAATGGCCGGCCGCCAAACCGTTATGATTTGCGGTTTATCGAACGACCGTTCTTTTTTTATAGCTTTTCCGGTCCCTGATCTGCCTGTCCGGCGCCCTTGCGGGCCGCCGCTCCATCCCTGTCAGCCCCTGCCTGCCCGATGCATCCCGTTCGCCCCGACCTCGCCGCCGTCCAGACCCTGCCCCAATTGCTCGACTTTCGCGCCACCGCTACGCCACAGAGCGAGGCTTACCGCGAATTCCAGCCCGCTGGCGAACGCTGGCTCAGCCTGAGCTGGCGCGATGTCACCTTGCGCGTGCGCGTCTGGCAGCAGGCGCTGGCCGCCAGCGGCCTGGCCCACGGCGAGCGCGTCGCCATCCTGCTGCCCAACGGGCTGAATGCCATGAGCATCGACCAGGCCACGCTGGCGCAGGGCGGCGTGCCGGTGCCGATGCACGCCATCGACAACCCGGGCAGCATTGCCTACATCCTGGCCGACTGTGAAGCCGCCTTGCTGGTGGTGTCGCGGGCCGAGCAGTGGGACGCCATCCGCTCGGTGGGCACGCCCCTGCCCGCGCTGCGCGCCGTGGTGGTGGTGGAGGCCGACTCGCTGGGCAACGGCACAGCGTCGGGTGGCGCCGCAGTGCTGACCCTGCGCGACTGGCTGGCGCGCGGCCAGTCCCACACCACCTTGCCGGCCGGCCCCGGGCCGGACGATCTGGCAGCCATCGTCTACACCTCGGGCACCACCGGCAAACCCAAGGGCGTGATGCTCACGCACCGCAACGTGGTGGCCAATGTGCAGGCCGTGATGGCGCGCGTGACGCCGACCGAGGACGACGTCTTCCTGTCCTTCCTGCCGCTGTCGCACACCTTCGAGCGCACCGCCGGCTACTACCTGCCGATTGCCGCCGGCAGCTGCGTTGCCTATGCACGCTCGGTCCCGCAGCTGGCCGAGGACCTGAAGACCATCCGGCCCACGGTGCTGATCTCGGTGCCGCGCATCTACGAACGCGTGCACGCCAAGCTGCTGGAGCGGCTCGCCGAGTCCCCGTTCAAGATGCGCCTGTTCGAGGCGGCACAGGCCGTGGGTTGGCGGCGCTTCCGTGCCGGCCAGGGCCTGCTGCCGCCGCGGCCGGAAGAGGCACGCGCCGCCGGCCTGTGGCGCTTCCTGCCCTGGGCGCTGCTCAAGCGCCTGGTGGCCGAGCCGCTGCTGGCGCAGTTCGGCGGCCGGGTCCGTGTGGCGGTGAGTGGCGGTGCACCGCTGTCGCCCACCATTGCGCGCTGCTTCCTCGGCCTGGGCCTGCCGCTGGTGCAGGGTTACGGCATGACCGAGACCTCGCCGGTGGTGGCCGTCAACGCCTTGAGCGACAACGAGCCCGCCAGCGTGGGCCGGGCGCTACCGGGCGTGGAGGTGCGCATCGGTGACAACCGTGAACTGCAGGTGCGCGGCCCCAGCGTCATGCAAGGCTACTGGAAGCGCCCCGAGGACACGGCGCGCATCTTCACCGCCGACGGCTGGCTGTGCACCGGCGACCAGGCCGAGCTGCGCGACGACCGCATCCACATTCAGGGCCGCATCAAGGAGATCATCGTCACCTCCACCGGCGAGAAAGTGCCGCCGGGCGATCTGGAACTGGCCATCACCGCCGACCCGCTGTTCGAGCAGGTATTCGTGGTGGGCGAGCAGCGCCCCTTCATCGCCTGCGTGGCGGTGCTGCAGCGCGAGGAATGGCAACGGCTGGCCTACAGCCTGGGCCTGGACCCGCAGAATCCCGCCAATCTGGCCGACCCGGCTGCGGTACAGGCCGCGCAGGCGCGCATCGAGCGCGCCGTCGCCAGCTTTGCACGTTATGCCGTGCCGCGCGCGCTGTACCTGACGCTGGAGCCGTGGACGATCGAAAACACCTTCATGACGCCCACGCTCAAGCTCAAGCGCAACAACCTCATGAACCACTTCGCCGAGCAGATCGAGGCGATGTACCAGAAGTCCGGCAGCGCGCGTTGATTGCTATCTGATTCATAGCTATCGGCGACCTACCCACAAGGGGAAAGTGCCGGTTTGACTCAGAATCTGGCGGCGCGATTCAGGCTGCCTGCGGCACGGCGCCATGCGCCTGTGCCAGCACCACGCGGGGATCGAGCGGTTTGAGCTTGTGGTCGCTCCAGACCTGGCGCCAGCGCCTTGCCCCCGGCAGACCGTGGCGCAGTCCCAGCATGTGGCGGGCAATGGCGTACCAGGGTGCACCGTCCTCGGCGGCGGCGCGCAGCATGTAGTCCACCATCTGCGCTTCCACCGCTTCGCGCGTCAGCTCCGCCGACGCACCACCGTAGTAGCGCTCGTCCCAGGACGCCAGCCACCACGGGTTGTGGTAGGCCTCACGCCCGATCATGACGCCGTCCAGGTGCTGCAGCTGCTCGGCCACCTGGGCGTCGGTGGTGATGCCGCCGTTGACCACGATGGTCAGTTGCGGGAACTCGCGCTTGAGCTGGTGCACGATCTCGTAGCGCAAAGGCGGAATGTCGCGGTTCTCCTTCGGGCTCAAGCCCTGGAGCCAGGCATTGCGCGCATGCACGATGAACACTTGGCAGCCGGCCTCGGCCACGGTGCCCACGAAGTCGCGCACGAAGCCGTAGCTTTCCACGCGGTCGATGCCGATGCGGTGCTTCACCGTAACCGGCACGCTCACCACGTCCACCATGGCCTTCACGCAGTCGGCCACCAGCTGCGGCTCCGCCATCAGGCAGGCGCCAAAGGCACCGCGCTGCACGCGCTCGCTCGGGCAGCCACAGTTCAGGTTGATCTCGTCATAGCCCCACTGCTCACCCAGCCGCGCGCACTGCGCCAGTTCGGCGGGCTCGCTTCCCCCCAGCTGCATCGCCACCGGATGCTCTTCGGCATTGAAGCGCAGGTGGCGTGTCACGTCACCATGCAGCAGCGCGCCGGTGGTCACCATCTCGGTGTACAGCAGGGTGTTGCGGCTCAACAGGCGGTGGAAATAGCGGCAGTGGCGGTCGGTCCAGTCCAGCATAGGTGCGACCGACAGGCGCCAGCGCTCACGCGCGACGGGCTTCTTCAGGGGCATGGGCGCAATTATCCCAGCCCGGAGGAGTCAGAGCGTGTCGGCCGCTACCATGCAGTCGCCGCCGTCCCTCACACAGTCGGCGTCACGCACCAGGGTGCAGTGTCATGCACCAGCCCCATCCACAGCGCCCATCCCGAACTGATCGCCAAGGCCAGACCGGCCAGGCGCACGCCCCAGTCTCCTGCCCCCGGCTGGCCGCGCAGGCGCAGCCAGAGCCACGGCCCGGCCATCAGCGACACGCTGGTTCCGGCGGCAAACAGCGCCATGACGGCGGCGCCCTCCAGCGGATGGCTGGTCATAGCGGCCACCAGCAGGGCCGAATACAACAGGCCGCAGGGCAGCAAGGCCCACAACACGCCGATCAGCAGCGGCGCACCGTGGCCGCGCCCGGTGGCCAGCCGCCGCGCCGTGGCCCACAGTTTGCGCCCCGCACTTTCCAGCCACACCGGCTGCTGCGCTTTCCAGAGCAGCAACAGGCCGAGCAGCAAGGCGGCGACGTGAAAGAGGCTCCAGACCGGGCGCAAGGCCGCGGACTGGACGGTGAGCCAGCCCAGGCCCTGGATGGAGGCGGCTGCCAGACCACCGAGGATGGCGTAGCCGATCACGCGTCCTAGCTGGAAGGTCCACATGGCCGAGTGCTTGTGCGTACCGGCGGCCTGGCCGATGCCGGCACAGGCGGCACCGCACATGGCAATGCAATGGGGGCCACCGGCCAGCCCCATGAGTACGGCCGTCACGGCCAGGGAAGTCTGCATGCGCCGAGTGTAGAAGGCTGCGAGAGACCTTAGATGATCTTGGAGAAGCGCGCGCGGTTGCGATCGGCCTGCAGATAGCGGTCGAACACCATGGCCACGGCCCGCACGAAGAACCAGCCGTTGGCCGTGACCTGGATGCCGCTGTCGTCCACCGTCACCAGCCCCTGCTCTGCGAGGTTCTGGATCGCTTCCATCTCGGGGCCGAAGTAGCTGTGGAAATCGATCAGGTAGGCCAGGTTGATGGACTCGAACAGCACCTCGCCTTGGCACATCAGGGCCATGATGACAGCGCGGCGCACCAAGTCGTCGCGCGACAGCGCCAGGCCGCGTACGACCGCAAAACGGCCACGGTCAATGGCGTCGTAGTACTCCTCAAGCGTCTTGGCGTTCTGGCTGTAGGTGGCCCCGATGCGGCCGATGGACGAGACGCCCAAACCGATCAGATCGCAGTCGGGCTGCGTGCTGTAGCCCTGGAAATTGCGGTGCAGCCGGCCCTGGCGCTTGGCCACGGCCAAGGCGTCGTTGGGCAGGGCAAAGTGGTCCATGCCGACATAGACATAGCCCGCCCCCATGAAGCTGCCCAAGGCATCGGACAGCATGCTGACCTTGGCGGCCGCCCCCGGCAACTCGGCTGCGGCAATGCGGCGCTGCGGCTTGAAACGCTCCGGCAGGTGGGCGTAGGCGTACAGGGCGATGCGGTCAGGCCGCAACTCACAGACCTGGCGCAGCGTGCGGTCGAACGACTCCGGCGTCTGCTGGGGCAGGCCGTAAATCAGGTCGACATTGACCGACTCGAAACCACGGTCACGTGCCGCCTGCACCAAGGCAAACACCTGTTCGGCCGGTTGCACGCGGTGCACCGCCTTCTGCACTGCCGGATCGAAGTCCTGCACGCCAAAACTCAGGCGGTTGAAACCGAGTTCCGCCAAAGTGTCGAGCCGCTCGACGTCGATGGTGCGGGGATCGACCTCGATCGAGTACTCGCCCCCGGGCGTCAGGTTGAAGCTGCGCCGCAGCATGGCCATCAGTTCGCGCAATTCGGCGTCGCTGAGGAAGGTCGGCGAGCCGCCGCCCAAATGCAGCTGCGAGACGCTCTGCCCCAGCCCGAGCTGGGCGGTGTGCAGATCGACCTCCCGGCCCAGATAGCGCAGGTACTCGGCCGCGCGGTCATGGTGCTTGGTGATGATCTTGTTGCAGGCGCAGTAGTAGCACAGCGACTCGCAGAACGGAATGTGCACGTACAGGGACAGCGGCAGCACCAGCGCCGCGGCGCCGGAGCGGCGCTGCTGCAGCGCCTGGGTGTAGTCGTCGGCCGTGAAGGCTTCCACGAACCGGTCGGCCGTCGGGTACGAGGTGTAGCGCGGCCCGGCGACGTCATAGCGACGCAGCAGATCAGGAGAAACGGGCGCAACGACTTCGGTATTCATGGAGGGTCCTCGACTGAGTAACTACTGTGCCGAGAATGGGCAAATACCTCCTTGATATGCATCAAAAACTGGTAAGGTACGCGATGGACACAGGGTAAACGCGAGGATGCACCGATGACTGATGTCAAAATACAGCGCATGAATCCGCAAACGATCAAAGTGGCCTGCTCGAACTGCAATCTGCGCGAGCTGTGCATGCCCATGGGGCTGAGTCCGGAAGAAATCGACCGCCTGGACAACGTGGTCGCCAACCGCCGCAAGATCAAGCGCGGCACTGCCCTGTTCCGCAACGGCGAGAAGTTCAATTCGCTCTACGCCATCCGTACCGGCTTCTTCAAGACCTGCGTCGCCTCGGAAGACGGGCGCGACCAGGTGACCGGCTTCCAGATGGCCGGCGAGATCATCGGCCTGGACGGCATCGTCAACGACCACCACACTTGCGACGCCGTGGCGCTGGAAGATGCCGAAGTCTGCGTCATGCCCTTCGATCGCATCGAAGACCTGTCGCGTGAGATCAACGGCCTGCAGCGCCATGTGCACAAGATCATGAGCCGCGAGATCGTGCGCGAACACGGCGTCATGCTGCTGCTGGGCAGCATGCGCGCCGAAGAACGTCTGGCGGCTTTCCTGCTCAATCTGGTGCAACGCCTGCACGCGCGCGGCTTCTCGCAATCGGAGCTGATCCTGCGCATGACGCGCGAGGAAATCGGCAGCTACCTGGGCCTCAAGCTCGAAACGGTGAGCCGTACCTTCTCGAAGTTCGTGGAAGATGGCATTGTCGAGGTCAAGCAGCGCCATGTGCGCATCCTCGACACCGACGCCCTGTCAGCCATCGTCAACCACACCGAGTGCCATTGACCCCCCTGCACTGGGGGCTCTGATCAGCAGCAGCCTTCCTGCTTGGGGCAGCCCTCCGGGCGCTCGTTGCCAGGCAGCGGGCACTGGTTCAACTCGAAGGGCGACAGCGCCAGCAGCGTGGTGAGCGCACTCGACAGCATGGTGATGCCCCAGAAGACGAAGAACGCCAGGGTGTAGATGCCCTGGCGCGACAGCGCCACCGGCTGGCCGAACCAGTGCAGGTCCTGCGGATCCACCATGGCGAACACCAGCATCTCCAGCACGCCGGCGACCAGAAAGGCCGGCCAGGCAATCCACATCAGTTTCTGCCACTTCATGTTTGTCTCCTGAGGGCCTTGTATTTTTTTCAGGGTTTGTCGGCCGGCTTGACGAGTGGCGCGACACCGGTGGCAGCATGGTTGCGCGCCTGCTGCGCCGGCGCCAAGCTGTCAGCGCTGGTCGCCTCCAGCGTCTTGTTGATCTCGATGCCCTTGCGGTAGTAGTCCTCGGTCACCACCGGATCGGGCGTGCGCACCGCGAGGTAGAGCGTCACGAACCCGGCCACGATCACGATGGCCGGGCCGGCGATGACCATCCAGACGTGGCCGAATTTCCACCAGGGTTGGACGGCCATCTGCGTATGTTTGCTCATGACAACTCCTCAGCGCGGCACCAGGAAAACGGATTTCTCACGCACCTGCGCACCCGTTTCCTCTGACACGATTTCAAAATGGATGGTGTGCGAGCCGGCTGGCGCCGCATCGTAGGGCAGCTGGACGCGGATCGCAACCCAGCGTGCCTGCGTCGCTTCCACCAGATAGGCCGGCTCCTGATCCGCCGCCAAGCGCAGCCCGGGCAGGCCGGTTGCCGTGATCTTGTAATGCTGGTCGGACTCGGCCGCATTCATGATCTGCAGTCGGTAGATGTTCTCGATCATGCCACCCGCCACGATGCGTGCCATGACACCTCGATCACGCACCACGTCTACCTTGAAGGGCGTACGAAGCGCAAGGCTGACCAGCATGGCCACGCAGATAGCGCCCAGGATCGAGGTGTAGATCAGCACGCGCGGCCGGAACACGTGCGCCCAGGTCTCCTTGCGCGTCCAGTGGTTGCGCATGGCGTTCTGGGTCGAATACTTGACCAGACCACGGGCATAGCCCATCTTGTCCATCACGGTGTCGCAGACGTCTGCACAGGCGCCGCAGCCGATGCATTCGTACTGCAAGCCCTTGCGGATGTCGATACCGGTCGGGCACACCTGCACGCACAGGCTGCAGTCGACGCAGGCGCCCAGGCTAAGGGACGCCGGATCGGCCTTGCGCGAGCGGGCACCGCGCGGTTCGCCGCGCTCGGTGTCGTAGGTCACGATCAACGTGTCCTTGTCGAACATGGCGCTCTGGAAGCGCGCGTAAGGACACATGTACTTGCATACCTGCTCGCGCATGAAGCCGGCATTGCCGTAGGTGGCAAAGCCATAGAAGAAGACCCAGAAGATCTCCCACGACGACATGCTCCAACGCAGGAATTCCTGCCCCAACTCGACGATCGGCGTGAAATAGCCGACGAAGGTAAAACCGGTCCACAAGGCGACCAGCAACCAAGCCGCATGCTTGCCGCCCTTGCGCAGGACCTTGTTGAAATTCCACGGCCCCTCGTCCAAGCGGATACGCGCGGAGCGGTCCCCTTCAATCTTGCGCTCGATCCAGAGGAAGATTTCGGTGTAGACGGTCTGCGGGCAGGCGTAGCCGCACCACAGACGCCCGGCCACCGCCGTGAACAGGAACAGCGACAGGGCCGAGATGACCAGCAGCCCCGTCAGGTAGATGAAGTCCTGGGGGTACAGGACCAGTCCGAAGATGTAGAACCGGCGTGCGCCCAGATCGAACAGCACCGCCTGGCGCTGCCCCCACTCTAGCCATGGCAGGCCGTAGAAGACGAGTTGCGTCAGCCAGACCAAGACCCAGCGCCAGCGGCTGAACAGCCCGGACACGCTACGGGGATAGATCTTCTTATGCGCCTCGTAGAGCGAGACCATCTCCGCATCGGCCGCGTCGTCCGGTTCCACCGGCTGCGGCACGATGGGGATGATCTTGTTCTGGCTACTGTCGGGGGAACTCAAGACAACTCCGGTTCAGGCCAGCTTACTTGCCGGCCACTTTCGTACCACTCGACAGGCCCCAGACATAGGCGCTCAGCACATGGATCTGACCTTCGCTGAGCTTGCCCTGCTGTGCCGGCATCTGGTTGACCTTGCCGTTGTTGATCATGGCCACGATGGCATTCTCACCGTAGCCGTGCAGCCAGATGTCGTCCGTCAGGTTGGGGGCACCGAGGGCTTGGTTGCCCTTGCCGTCCATGCCGTGGCAGGCGGCACAGGCGCCAAACTTGGCCTTGCCCAGGGAAGCGCGCAGCGAGTCGTGCGGGCTGCCCGACAGGCTCAGCACGTAGTGGGCGACGTTCTTCACGTCGTCCGGCGTGCCGACGGCGGCCGCCATGGGGGGCATGTTGCCCATACGGCCCTGCACCAGCGTTTCCTTGATCTTGTCGGGCGTGCCGCCCCACAGCCAGTCGCCGTCCGCCAGGTTCGGGAAACCCTTGCTGCCGCGCGCATCGGAGCCGTGGCACTGGGCGCAGTTGTTCATGAACAGGCGCTCACCGATGCCCATGGCCTGCGGATCCTTGGCCATGTCCTCGGCGCTCATGCCAGCGAACTTGGCGTACAGCGGGGCAACTTCCTTCTCGCCCTTTTCCATTTCGGCCGTGTGCTGGCCGATGGAGGTCCAACCGAGCTTGCCCGGGCTGCTGCCCAGGCCGGGGTACATGACCAGGTAGATCGCCGAAAAGACACAGGTGATCACGAACAGCCAGACCCACCAGCGCGGCAGGGGGTTGTTCATCTCGCGCAGATCGCCATCCCACACGTGGCCGGTGGTGTTGTCGTTGGCGGTCATGGCCTTGGTCTTGCCGCTGAACCACAGCAGCAGCAGGCAAGCGGCAATGCCGACCACCGTGATGACGGTGACGAAGACCGACCAGAAGTTGCTTGTAAAGTCACTCATTTTTCTTCCTTTGACGGCTCGTTAATCCTGATCGAAAGGCAGCCTGGCAGCCTGTTCGAAATCAGCCGCATTGCGCTTGGACCAGGCCCACAGGACGATGCCGATGAACGTGATCAGCCCGGCTACCGTGACGATCGAACGCAGCGTGTTGACATCCATGGTGTGCTCCCGGTCTTACTTGAGGGCGGTGCCCAGAACCTGCAGGTAGGCGATCACCGCTTCCATCTCGGTCTTGCCCTTCACCTCTTCGCTCGCCTTGGCGATCTGCTCGTCGGTATAAGGCACGCCCACGGTGCGCAACGCCTTCATGTGGGCCGGCAAGGAGGCATGGTCGACCAGATCCTTGGCCAGCCAGGGATAGGCCGGCATATTGGACTCGGGCACCACGTCACGAGGGTTGATCAGGTGGATGCGGTGCCACTCGTCGCTGTAGCGACCGCCGACGCGCGCCAGATCGGGACCGGTGCGCTTGCTGCCCCACTGGAAGGGGTGGTCGTAGACCGACTCACCGGCCACCGAGTAGTGCCCGTAGCGCAGGGTTTCGGCACGGAACGGACGGATCATCTGCGAGTGGCAGTTGTAGCACCCCTCGCGGATATAGACGTCACGGCCGGCCAGCTGCAGCGCGGTATAGGGCTGGATGCCCTTGATCGGCTCGGTGGTGGACTTCTGGAAGAACAGCGGAACGATCTCGACCAGACCGCCGACCAGCAGCACCAGCAGGATCAGGACGATCATCAGGAAGTTGTTGGTCTCGATTTTCTCGTGCGACAAGCCGCCGCCAGTTTGATGTTGTGCCATGATGTTTTCCTTCTTAGGCGTGAGCAGCAGCGGCCGGGATGGCAACTTCGGTCGAGCGACCGGCGGTAGCCGTCTTGATCACGTTCCACAGCATGATCAGCATGCCGCCCAGGTACAGCAGACCGCCCAGCAGACGCAGCACATAGAACGGGAAGGTGGCCTTGACCGACTCGACGAAGGTGTAGGTCAGCGTACCGTCCGGATTCACGGCGCGCCACATCAGGCCCTGCATCACGCCGGCAATCCACATGGCGGCGATATAGATCACGATGCCGATGGTGGCGGTCCAGAAGTGGACCTCGATCGCCTTGACGCTGTACATCTTCTTCTGGCCGAACAGGCGCGGGATCAGGTAATACATGGAACCCATGGTCACCAAGCCCACCCAGCCCAGGGCACCGGAGTGCACGTGGCCCACGGTCCAGTCGGTGTAGTGGGAGAGCGCGTTGACGGTCTTGATCGACATCATCGGGCCTTCGAACGTGGACATGCCGTAGAACGACAGGGACACGATCAGGAAGCGCAGGATGGGGTCGTCACGCAGCTTGTGCCAGGCACCCGACAGGGTCATGATGCCGTTGATCATGCCGCCCCAGCTCGGTGCCAGCAGGATCAGGGAGAACAGCATGCCGACGGATTGGGTCCAGTCCGGCAGCGCGGTGTAGTGCAGGTGGTGCGGACCCGCCCACATGTAGGTGAAGATCAGCGCCCAGAAGTGGACGATGGACAGGCGGTAGCTGTACACCGGACGCTCAGCCTGCTTCGGGATGAAGTAGTACATCATGCCCAGGAAGCCGGCAGTCAGGAAGAAGCCCACGGCGTTGTGGCCATACCACCACTGGACCATGGCGTCCTGCACACCGGCGTAGGCCGAGTAGGACTTCATCAGACCGGCCGGGATGGCGGCACTGTTGACCAGGTGCAGCAGCGCCACGGCAATGATGAAGGCGCCAAAGAACCAGTTCGCCACATAGATGTGACGCACCTTGCGCGTACCGACCGTGCCGAAGAACACGACGGCAAACGCCACCCAGACCAGCGTGATCAGGATGTCGATCGGCCACTCGAGTTCGGCGTACTCCTTGCCGGAGGTGTAACCCAGCGGCAGGGAGATGGCGGCCAGCAGGATGACCAGCTGCCAGCCCCAGAAGGTAAAGGCGGCCAGCTTGTCGCTGAAGAGGCGCACCTGGCAGGTGCGCTGCACCACGTAGTAGGCCGTGGCAAACAGGCCGCAACCGCCGAAGGCAAAGATCACGGCATTGGTGTGCAACGGTCGCAGGCGCCCGTAGCTCAGCCATGGAATGCCGAAATTGAGTTCAGGCCAGGTCAGCTGCGCGGCGATGATCACGCCAACCAGCATGCCCACCACACCCCAGACCACCGTCATGATGGCGAACTGGCGTACAACGGTGTCGTTGTAGACAGTAGCTTTTGTGTTTGGAAATTGCATGTGCACCTCTTTTTTTGGTTACCCGTGATCAAGTATCAGATTTAATAACTCAAATCGGTTTGACTCATATCAACCGATTTCAAGAATCCCGCAGGATCCGCTCGCCCTCGGCCTCGATATCTTCGAACTGGCCGCGCTCGATAGCCCACCACAGGCCGGCCAGGATGAAAAACACCAGAACGACCGACAGCGGGATCAACAAATAGAGTATGTCCATCAGATTGCTTCCTTGTGACGCCCGTCGCCCGCCAGGCGCAAGGCATTGAGTACCACCAGCAGCGAACTGGCTGCCATGCCCAGGCCGGCCAGCCAAGCGGGCAGCCAGCCCACCACCGCCAGCGGCACGCAGATCGCGTTGTAGCCCGCCGCCCACCATAGGTTCTGGCGCACGATGCGCAGCGTGCGGTGCGCCAGCGTAATCGCCTCCCCCACGCTGGCCAGCCGGTCGCTCAGCACCACGAAATCCGCCTGGGCCCGGGCCAGGGGCACGGCCTGACCGACGGCAAACGAGACATGGGCGCCGGCCAGCACCGGGCCGTCGTTCAGGCCGTCGCCCACCACGGCCACCTTCTTGCCCTGTTGCTGAGCCTGTTGCAGAAAGGCCAATTTGTCCTGCGGCGTGCAGCCGCCGCGGGCCTGTGCGATACCCAGCGCGGTAGCCACGCGCATCACGGCCGTCGCGCTGTCGCCCGACAGAATGTGCACCTCGATGCCGGCCGCCTGCAGGGCCTGCACCGTGGCACGGGCGTCGGCCCGGATGTCCTCGCCCAACTCGAAGGTTGCCAGCCAGCCCTGCGCGTCGCTGAGACAGGCATGTGGCCCGGCCGGTACGGTATCGGTCATGCCGCAGAACGCTGCCGACCCCAGCCGCACCGCACTCGCCTGCTCGGCCCCGGGCGCGACCACCTGAGCAGTCAGGCCCTGCCCGGCCAACTCCTGCACTGCCTGGGCGCGCCACGCTGCCACCGCCCGACCCTGGCCAGCCGCCACCAGGGCGCGCGATACCGGGTGCAACGATTGCTGCGCCAGCGCCATGGCCATGGCCAGCACCTGTTCGTCGGTCACGCCGGCCCGGGTACGAATGGCTTGCAGCACCAGCGCATCGCGCGTCAGCGTGCCGGTCTTGTCGAACACCACCAGATCCACCTCGGCCAAGGCCTCCAGCCCGCCGAGCCGGCGCACCAGCACACCCTGGCGCGCCAGCGCGCCGGCTGCAGCCAGCATGGCCGCCGGTGTGGCCAGCGACAAGGCGCAGGGGCAGGTCACCACCAGCACCGCCACTGCCACCATGAGCGCGTGGCCAGGGTCATGCGACCACCAGAACGCAGCTGCACCGGCGGCTGCCAGCAACACGCCGATCAGGAAGGGTTTGGCGATGCGGTCCACCAGCTGCGCCAGGTGCGGCTTGCTGCTGGCCGCCTGTTCCATCAGCGTGACGATCTGGGCAAAGCGCGTGTCGGCGCCGATGCGGTCCACCCGCACCAGCACCGCCGCCGCCAGGTTGTGGCTGCCTGCAATCACCGGCGCGCCGACACCGCGCGACAGCGGCCGCGACTCGCCGGTCAGCAGCGCCTCGTCGGCCAGCGTCTGACCTTCCAGCACCGTGCCGTCGGCCGGAAACGCCTCGCCCGGCAGGATGCGCACCACGTCGCCCGGCTGCAGCCGGCGCACCGCGACACGCTCGAATTCGCCATCGGCACGCTGGCGCGCCACACTGTCGGGCAGCCGGTTCATCAGCGCATCCAGCGCGCCGGCTGTGCGGTCGCGCAGCCGCAGCTCCAGCCAGCGGCCGGTGAGCAGGAAGAAGACGAACATGGTCAGCGAGTCGAAATAGACCTCCTTGCCGAAGATGCCTTGCGGGTCGAAGGTACCGGCGGTGCTGACCACAAAGGTGATGCCCATGCCCAGGGCCACCGGCAGGTCCATGCTGACGCGTCGCTGCAGCACGTCGCGCCACGCGGCTGAGAAGAAGGGGCCGCAGGAGAACAGCATGACCGGCAGCGACAGCACCCAGGAAGCCCAGCGCAGCAGCTGCTCCATCTCGGCCGTCAGGTCACCCGGCTCGGCCACGTAGGCGGGCCACGCGTACATCATCACCTGCATCATGCACAGGCCGGCGACGGACCACCGCCACAGTGCCTTGCGGGTCTCGCGGCGACGGCGCTGGTTTGCAAAGGCATCGTTGGCCGGCACGGCGCGGTAGCCAGCCTTCTGCACCGCCTGCATCCAGCCCGAGGGCTGCACGGCGTCGGCCTGCCACACCACCCTAGCCCGGTGGCTGCCGGCGCTGACGCTGGCACTGGCAACGCCCGGCACGCCGCGCAAGGCATCTTCAATGGTCAGCGCACAGGCCGCGCAGTGCATGCCTTCGATGACCAGATGCGACTCCCAGCAGCCGGCCTGATTCTCCACCGGCCGGCTGAACGCGGACCACTCTTGCGGATCGTCCAGCAGCCCCAGCGGACTGGCCTCGGATGGAGTAGCCAGCCCCGTCGCCTGCGCTTCTTGATCTGCAAGAAACGGTGAGGCAGGTGCCGAGGCGGCAAGACTGGCAGTTTGCATGATCGCAAGCGTATCGGGCGGGCAACGCACTTGTCTTGATATGGATCAAGATGATCGTGCAAGCTTGCGTAGTAATCTAGAATTTGTCAACACAACAAGGAGCGCACCCCATGTACCAAAGAATCCTCGTCGCCACCGATGGCTCCACCCTGTCCAAGAAGGCGGTTGCCAGCGCCATCTCCATGGCTCAGTTGACCGGCGCCGAACTGGTGGCGCTCAAGGTGATCCCGCGCTACCCGCAAAGCTATTTCGAAGGCGGTCTGGCGCTGCCGGCCGGCGACATCGCGCGCGTTGAAAAGCAATGGGCCGAGCATGGCCAGGCCATCGTCGACGCCGTCAGCAAGACCGCCGGCGCCAAGGGTGTGAAGGTCAAGGCCGTGACCGCCAAGTCCGATCTGGTCAGCGATGCCATCATCGCCGCGGCCAAGAAGCACAAGTGCGATCTGATCGTGATGGCTTCGCACGGCCGCAAAGGCATCAAGCGCCTGCTGCTGGGCAGCGAGACACAACAGGTGCTGACGCACTCGCACGTGCCGGTGCTGGTACTGCGTTAAGCCCGCCCTCCCCTCAACGACAAAGGCCCGTCCTGCACAGGACGGGCCTTTTGCTTTCTGTTGGCGCCGAAGCGCGGCCGCTCAGCAGAAGATGTGCTTGTGCTGATCGCGCAGCAGGTTCTTCTGCACCTTGCCCATGGTGTTGCGCGGCAGGTCATCGACCACGAAACAACGCTTCGGGATCTTGAAGTTGGCCAGCCGCGCCTTCAGGGTGGCAATCACCTGCTCGGGGTCGAGCGCCTCGCCCGGCTTGCGCACGACCACCGCGACGCCGACCTCGCCGAAGTCCGGATGGGGCACGCCGACCACGGCGCTCTCGGCCACGCCCGGCATTTCGTTGATGTAGCCCTCGATCTCCGCCGGGTAGACGTTGTAGCCGCCGCTGATGATCAGGTCCTTGCTGCGGCCGACGATGGTGACATAGCCACGCGCATCGATCTTGCCAACATCGCCAGTCTTGAAAAAGCCGTCTGCCGTGAACTCCTCGGCCGTCTTCTCCGGCATGCGCCAGTAGCCCTTGAAGACGTTCGGTCCCTTGACCTGAATGCCACCGATTTCGCCCACAGGCAGCGACTGGCCAGCGTCATCCACCACGCGCAGGCTGACGCCGGGCAGCGGAAAACCGACGGTGCCGCCACGACGTTCACCGTCCTTGGCATCGTAGGGGTTGGAGGTGAGCATGATGGTCTCGCTCATGCCGTAGCGCTCCAGGATGGTGTGGCCGGTGCGCTGCTGCCAGGCGACGAAAGTCTCGATCAAGAGCGGCGCCGAGCCCGCGATGAACAGGCGCATGTTGCGCACGGCCTCCCGGTCCAGGCCCGGTTCGGCCAGCAAGCGCACGTAGAGCGTGGGCACGCCCATGAAGACGGTGGCCTCGGGCAGCTTCTCGAGAACCTTCTTGGGCTCGAACTTGGCCATCCAGATCATCTTGCTGCCGTTGAGCAGCGCACCGTGCAGCGCCACGAACAGGCCGTGCACATGGAAGATCGGCAGCACGTGCATCAGCACGTCACCTTCCCTCCAGCCCCAGTATTCTTTGAGCACCTGGGCATTGCTCAGCAGGTTGCCGTGCGTCAGCATGGCCCCCTTGCTACGGCCGGTGGTGCCGCTGGTGTAGAGGATGGCGGCCAGATCGTCGGCCTGGCGCGGCACCACCTGATGGCGGTCCGAGCAATGGGCCGCACGCTCCAGCAAGCTGCCGCTGCGGTTGTCGTCCAGCGTGAAGACGTGCTGTGTGCCGGCCTTGAAGGCGATCTTGCTGACCCAACCGAAGTTCCTGGAACTGCACACCACCACCGCCGGCTCGGCGTTGGCGATGAAGTACTCGATCTCGGCACTCTGGTAGGCGGTGTTGAGCGGCAGGAAAACATAACCGGCGCGTAGCGTGGCCAGGTACAACATGACGGCTTCGACCGACTTCTCCACCTGCACCGCGATACGCGAACCCTGCGGCAGTTTGAGCGACTGCAGCAGGTTGGCCATCATGGCGGTGGCGCGATCCAGGTCGCGCCAGGAGTAATTCAGCCCTGTGTCGGTCTCGATCGCGATGGCGTCCAGGTTGTGCGGGAAGGCCGCGCGCAGCGCGGCAAACAGATTGGCATTGGTGAGTGACATGACGACGCTCAGGTGTCGGAGGTTGAAAAATGGCTGGCCCGCTTCTCCAGGAAAGCACTGATGCCCTCCCGGTGCTCCGGGCTGTCGGCGTAGGCATAGGCCTGCGCGAGCAGGTTTGCTACGGATTCAGGAGCACCCTGCGCCCGTGCATCAATGCTCAAAGGCATATTCAATGCCCGAAGGGTCTGCTTGTTGAGGCGCGCCGCCTGCGGCGCCAGGCCGGCGATGCGCGCCGCTGCCGAGGCAGTGGCCGCGGCGCCCTCGCCCACCGACACCACGCGGTTCAGGAAACCGCGCTGCAACAACTGATCGGCCGTCAACACGGCGGCTTCCAGCAGCATCTCGCGCGCCGTCAGCGCACCGGCCTCGCGCAGCACCAGCGCGGCCTCGCGTGGCGCCATCGGAAAACCAAGCTTGGCGATGGGCGCGCCGAAACGCGCACCGACTTCGGCAATGCGGATGTCGCAGCAGCTGGCGATCTCCACCCCGGCACCCATGCAGTTGCCCTCGATCTGCGCCACGATCGGCACATCGCAATCCAGCATGGCCTGCAGGCCGCCCCAGACATCGTTCTCATGGAAATCGCGCAGGCCGGCCTCGCTGAAGCGAAAGGCCGGGTACTCGGAGATGTCGCCGCCGGCGCAAAAGTGGCCGCCCTCGCCGCTGACCACGATGCAGCGCAGCGTTGCCTCGCGCTGCATGCCTTCAAACACGGCACGCAGCTCGCGCCACATGGCGCGCGACATGGCGTTGAACTTGCCCGGGTGACTCAGGATCACCCGGGCCTGCGCGCCCTGCCGTTCGGTACGGATGCGACCACTCATGAGGTTGAACGAAGGTGCAGCGTTCTCAATCCAGCTTGGCGCCGGAGAGCTTGACCACCTGGGCCCAACGCTTGACCTCGGCACTGACGAACTGCCCGAACTGCTGCGGCGTCAGGTTGCCGAACTCGGCGCCCTGATTGGCCCAGACGGCCTTGGCCTCATCGGTCAGCGCTGCCTTGCGGATGTCCTCCACGGCGCGCGCCTGCACATCGGCCGGCGTGCCCTTGGGCGCCCAGATGCCGTACCAGGTGGTCACGGTGTAGTCCGGCAAACCGAGTTCGGCCGCGCACGGCACATCGGGAAACGCCGGGTTGCGCTTGGCACCCGACACCATCAGCGCCTTGATGCGCCCGCCCTTGATGTGCGCCGCCGAGGAACCCAGGCCGTCGAACATCATGTCCACATTGCCGGCAATCAGGTCCTGCAGGGCCGGGCCGGCGCCGCGGTAGGGAATGTGGGTGATGAAGGTCTTGGTCTGCTGCTTGAACAGCTCGCCGGCCAGGTGGTGCGATGTGCCGCTGCCAGCCGAGCCGTAGTTCAGCTTGGCCGGGTTCTGGCGCACGTGCTCCAGAAAGGCCTTGAAGTCGCCCGACACCCGCTTCGGGTTCACCACCAGCACCTGCGGCACGTTGGCCACCAGCGCCAGCGGCACGAAGTCCTTTTCGATGTCGTAGTCCAGCTTGGGGTACATCGACGGCGCAATCGCATGGTGCACCGCGCCCATGAAAAGCGTGTAGCCGTCGGGCGCTGCCTTGGAGGCGATGCTGGCACCCAGCGTGCCGCCGGCGCCGCCGCGGTTGTCGATCACCAGCTGCTTGCCCGTCAGCTTGGAGAACTGGGCCGACAGGGGGCGGGCAAAGGCGTCAGTGCCGCCGCCGGCCGGGAACGGCACGATCAGCGTCACTGGTTTGTTGGGCCAGCCCGACTGGGCATGCCCGGCCAGGGCCGTGCCGGCCAGGCCGGCAGCGGCCAGGCGCAGCACGTCGCGGCGGCTGGAAGAAATACGGTCGATCTTGCTCATGTCTGTCTCCTCTGGTTGTAGTGCTCTGTCTGTCATGAAAGTCCCTGCACGCGCTCAGGCCGTCAGCTTGGCGACCTCGCTCGACACGGATATTTTGCCCTGCGCCAGCTGGCTGCGATGCTTGTCCAGGCGCTTGAGGTCGTACAGGTAGTTGACCATCATGCCGTAGGACTGCTTCCATCCCTTGGGCGAGGGATCGCCGGCCCAGTTGATGCGTTCTACGCGCGCGCCGTTGCCCAGGTGGAAGCGCGCCACCGGGTCGGCCGGCTTGCCTTCCTGCAGTTCCTGGCCCAGGTAGGAGGCGGCGCACTGCTGCAGCCAGTGGCTCAGCGGCGCCTGGGCGTCAAGTTCGCGCGCATGGTCGGCGGCGGCCAGCAGTGCCTCGGCCGTCAGGGTCTCCACGCCCAGTGCGCGCGCCAACGCCTGCCGCTGAACACGCGCCAGCCCCGCGACCCTGGCCTCGGCGTGGCGAACCAGCCAGGCGCGAAAGCCCGGGATCGGCGACAGCGTGACGAAGGTCTTGAGCTTGGGGAATTCCGCGCGCAGCGTCCTCATCACCTGGTCGAACGCCATGCCCATCGGAGCCTGCTCCTGGTATTGCGAGAAGGTCACGACATCGAGTAGCGAGCGCGTGGAGGCGGGAAGGTTGTTGTTGATCCAATTGAACATCGAGTTCGCCACCGTGTCCGT